>LUGL01000001.1 GCA_002796835.1 Elainella saxicola E1
TGAACTCCATTGGCACTTTCGGATTCGCGTCAAGCGCAACGGTTGGATTCATCGACCGGGCAAGGGATGGAAGCAACTCAACCAGTATCATTTGAACTTGGGTGAAGTCGTTTTGTTGCAGGGGGTCACTCTGACCAAAACCAAGGCAATTGCCGGACTTCACCTGGCTCTGGCGCGCGATCCTCTCTCACGTCAACTCTGGATGGTGGTTTCCGACCAACCCACGACCCTGCAAACTTTCCGGGAGTATGGCGAGCGATTCCAGATTGAAGAAGAACTGCTCGACGAAAAATCCAATGGATTTCAACTGGAGCGTTCCGAGATTCGCTCTGCTCCTGCTCTGTCCCGTCTGTGCTTGGTGATGGCGGTTGCCACTCTTGTGCTAACGGTACAAGGACAGCAGGTGGTTACCGATGGAAAACGGCGGTGGGTGGATGCTCACTGGCAACGAGGGAATAGCTACTTGAGAATCGGCTGGAATTGGTTCAAGGGTGTGTTGCATCAAGGATGGCGATTATTTCAAACGATTTCTCTCTTTGGTGTCGTTGACCCTGAGCCTGCCTCTGCTTCAAACCAACAAGCACAAAAGCAATTGGAGCGTGAATTCACCATTAAATCCTACAGTTTTAGTTCCTGAGTTTTGTCAGTCAACCAGCTAGAAAGAATATCAATGTTTTTGATTGGACTATCGCTAATTGTGCAAGTGCAGAAGATTCTAATAAAATTCTGGATCGAATTTTAACTTATCTAGCTGCTAATATTACTACGCTTGACAAGCAATATGCATCGATCAATCAACAGCGTTTGTATCAGCTTCAAAAAGATTTAGCTATTGAATTTGAGAAGGCAGAAAGCATTTTTGGCAATTCAAATAACAACGGAATAGAGTCTCTCTTTGATGACTTATTTGATAACTTCTGGCGCGAAATTACTAGTGGTCTTAAAGAGTTGCTTAAAGTGCTTATGGAGCAACGCGATGTTCAAGATGATTTCCTTGAGAGCCAGGTTCAAGATGTTTTACAGAAGTGCAAAGATAGTACAGGAATTCCTACGATTGAAAGAATTAAGACTGAAAACAATTTATATGGGGCTTTTGGCACAACCTATAATAACTCTCTACACAAAGTTCGAACTCACCTATCCAAAAACTTTCTCTATTTGGATGATGGATTGAAACGTTCCATAGAAGAAGCAAAATCTTTAGTCACAGATGTCCTTGTGGAGTCAGGAAATTTAGGGAAGCTGACAGACGAACGCGGCTCTGCCTTTCTTAAAAGGATTAACGATTTAATTCCTGGCAAGTTGCATAATCTCAAATTAGGTTTTCAAATTATTTCTGATTTCAATCTTTCCTATCGAGGACTAATACAACATCGCATTCGTGAACATCTCGATCTCCTCACTCCTGACTTGACTCTTCGCTTACCGCAAAATCCTTCAGAACAAGATGTTTTTGAAACACTTACTGAACTGCATTCAGAAGTAGTTTTCAAATGTGAAGAAGCTTTGCAAGATTTCCTTACTGAGCCTAGTAAAGCTGCCTTTGCGATGGTAGAAGAATTTGTTGATCAGGTACTTCGTGCAGATAGAGTGGAAAGAGAATGGAAAGAATTTCTACGGGAAAACCGCGATCAATTATGGTCTGAGCAATTAGCCCCAATGATTGAGAATGCTCATATAAGGGCTGAGTGGCTAAATTTAGTAAAGCAGGCATCATCCATTATTGAGCCACCGAATTTATCCTTCTTGAGCTAAACAGTTCAGAATTTATACCGGTCAGTCTTAGAAAGAAGTTTGATTACCAGATTTTGAATATGAACATAGTCAAGAAAAGCACTTCAGTCATTCTGCTTGCTTTTGTTTTTTTGATATTGCTACCTCTTGAAGCGATCAATCTACTTGCGTCAAGTTCGATGTCAGATAAATCAATCGCAACTATATTTCTATTAGGTTTAGGTCTTCCTTCTTTTTTATTAGCAAAATTTCTATACGCAGGTGCAGGTAAGCAAACTCTAAAAGTCACCATGCTTGGCCCTAATGGTGTAGGTAAAACCAGCCTTTTAGCAGCAATCTATGATCAATTCGATCAAGTTATTGGATATNACCGACTTGCAACTAACGGCTGAGAACGAAAGCAGAAAAATTCTTGAGGATCGTTTGGCAGAATTAAAAAATCTTGTCGGCGATAAGATTAGAGTAAGGGGTGGAGTTCCTGGAACGGTAGAACCGCGTGAATTTCTGTTCTCTTTAGGTAGAACAGGTACTACTCCATCAGCCTTACAGCTTCGATTTCAAGACTATCCTGGTGAGTACCTCGAATCCGAAGCTGCTTCTAAAGAGATGAAAACTATTAAAAGGTTTATGAAGGAGTCAGCTGCTATTTTGCTAGCAATTGATACTCCAGCACTTATGGAACAAGAAGGTCGATGGCACGATTATATAAATAAGCCCAAGATTGTCAGGGATTTATTCAAGGAAGTTTATCAAAATCTTGACTCACCAAGACTCATAATACTTGCACCTGTTAAGTGTGAAAAATACGTTCAAAATGCTAAGGATGCTAATGAGTTATTGAGGCGTATTAAAGAACGATATGCAACACTACTTGATTTTTTTCGCGCTAGTGCTCTGGAGCAGAAGGTTGCGGTAGTCATTACACCAGTTCAAACTGTTGGTAGCGTAATTTTCTCGAGGGTTGAAGTTAATGACAGTCAACCTCGCTTCTACTTTCGTAAACCAGATCCTGATTCTCCGTACGCTCCTAAAGACAGTGAACAGCCCTTAAGATATATTCTGAGATTTCTATTACGGCTCTACATTGATAAGCAGAGAATCCCGCTATTTGATCCACTTTTAAATTTTCTAGGTAAAGATGCAGCGCTAAGAGATGCCATGCTTAATGTTGCTAATGGCTGCAAGAACAATGATAGTTTTGAGGTTGTACAGGGTGGGGCTTTACTTGGGATTACTAGAAGAAATTAATTATGGATATCTATATTCGAAGTCGAGGGGTTTCTCAGGGCTATCGATGGTTAAAAACTTCGGAAGGGAAGTCAAGCCAAGAAGATCCCCCTATTCCTCCGCAATTTATGGAGTTGATTGATAGTGATGCTTCTTCGCTCTCACTTGTGTTGGGTCGATCCAGCGGTAAATTAATTTTATACGTCACGGGTTTTAGATCCCGTCAACGCAAAGATGAGCGTAACCGTGAGATCAAGAATTCAGTAACATGGGTGAGTTCCAATTCAAAAGATGAGGAGGTCATACAGACACTTGTAGTTCAAGCTTTACGAGGTGAATTGGCAACAATAGTAGATAACACTGTCCAATCTTCTGGAAATAATGGGTTCGAAACTATCCCAAGTGAACTTCTAAAGTTGCTTCCACAAGGATCTAAAGGTGAACTCGCACCACAGGTACAGCAAAAGCTTGGGAATTTAGATTTAAGGATTAATGCTTTGGCTACGGAAATCTCTCAGCTAAAGAAATTTCCAAGAAAAGAGGGTTTATTAATAGTAGTTACAGGAATATGTGAAAGAAACACTTTAGAAAAGCTAGGAATCTGGCGTGGGTTATCAACAGAGATTAACCCTGGAGAGGAAACATGGGAAGTTTCACAAATCACTAGAAGCCAAACCAAGTTTTATGAATCAACTTCGTCTGTTGTAGATAGAATTGGGGAATTTGTAAGAACTTCTTTTACTCAAAAAGTCTTAGCATTGGTTCTTATCGCATCTCTTCTCTTGAATGCCCTTCTGGGGCAACAGTTAGCCTTTTCTAAATCCCTAGAGAAACAGAACGAGAACTTGAAATTTGAAAATCAGGAATTATTGGAGATAAATCAAAAATTAAGAGAAGTAAAGCAACTTCTGGAAACAAAGCAACAAGCGTTAAACAATGAAAATCAGTTGCTAACAAGCCAGGTAGACAATCTGAAGAAAAAGTTGCAGAAAGCACAACAGATTCTAGACGACTAATAGGCTTCTTATAATTTACTCGGCTACTCTTCTATAGCTTACCAATAGCTTCCCTACGATTTGCCTCCCTACCATGTAGCCTTTGTGCAACAGGGCAATGATAGATCAACCTAACGCTGAACCTGGAATCACTATCTCTGCTGACCATCTAAATTTTTGGATTGATGTTTTACAAGCTACCCAAGATAGTCAGAGTAATCCATCGGTAATCTTTCCCCTGTTGCAGGCAAATCGAGACAAGCTAGACGATCGCTTCATCTACCTCTTTGACTACTGGATCACAGCAGTTCTGCCGACACTCACGCCTGAGCAAGCCATTGCTCTTGCCACCATAATGGTGAGTTTTAGCGATTTGATGCAGCAGTTCTCTCCTTCAAATCGAGCGATCGCAATTGCAGGTTATGATGCAGCACTAGCGGTGTTTAACCAGCAGGATTTTTCCCAACAGTGGCTATCTATTCAAATCAACCGAGCCATTGCTTACCGCAATCACCAATTAGGCGATCGTGCTGAGAACTTGGAACAAGCCATCATTGGTTACCAGAATGCGCTTCAAGGACTCAATCAATCAGATACTCCAGAGACTTGGGCTTTGGTGCGATCTAACTTGGCAGTTGCATACATTGACCGCCTCAGGGGAGAGCGAGCTGAGAACTTAGAATTGGCGCTCGCTTGCTGTCAAAATGCATTGAAGGTTTACAGCCCTCAGACTTCTCCACTAGATTGGGCAATGGCTATCAACAATCTAGCCGTTGCCTATCGTGCTCGCATCCATGGTAATCGCTCGGATAATCTGGAGGCAGCTCTTACCTGCTATCAACAGGCGCTTCAGGTTTACACTCGTGGACAACTACCCCGACAGTGGGCAACTACCCAGAGTAATTTGGGCAATGCCTATCGTAACCGTTTGAAGGGCGACCCAGCAGAGAATTTGGAACAGGCTATCAGCTGCTGCAAACAGGCGTTAGAAGTATTAACTAAAGAAGAGTCACCTGAAGATTGGGCACGAACTCAGCATTATTTGGGGAATGCTTATAGAAATCGAATTCGCGGTAGTCGAGCAAGTAATCTAGACCAAGCGATTACGGTATATCGGTTGGCGTTACAGGTTTATCAAAGAGACGTTTTTGCTCAGGATTGGGCATTGACTCTTAATGACTTGGCATTGGCTTACGTTCAACTATTCCGAGAAAAAGAGGAAGCAGCAGCAAATGATTTGGAACAGGCAATTCTCTGCTGTGAGCAAGCACTACAAGTGCTAACCTTTAAAGCCTTTCCAGAGCAACGGGCACGGACGCTGAATACGCTAGGTCTTGCTTACACTATTCGTTTGTATGGCGATCGGTCAGAAAATCTAGATCGAGCAATCTCCTGCTACAACGAAGCGCTTCAGTTTTATACCTACGAAACTCTCCCTGAGCAGTGGGCGCGCACCTGCAATAACCTGGGTAATGCACTGCGTGAACACAGTCATGGAAATCGCTGGATAAACTTAGAGCAGGCAATTACTATCTACCAACAAGCATTACGAGTATATACACCCACAACTTTTCCGCAGAATTATATAAAAACTCAATGGGGTATTGGCTCTACTTACTGGAAACTGAGACAGTTGAAAGAAGCATACACTGCATTTCAAAATGCCATTGAGAGGTTAGAGTTTCTCCGTAGTGAGATCGTTTCAGGAGATAGCGTTAAGCAAAAGCTGGCGGAGGAATGGAACGGACTTTACCAAGATATGGTGAGTCTGTGCCTGGAACTGTCAGCCGCAGAATCGCCCTACTTGATTCAAGCTTTGGAATATGTTGAGCGCAGCAAAGCTCGCACTTTGGTGGAATTGCTCTCTCAGCAGGAGTTGTTACCCAAGGGTGAGATTCCCCACACTGTGATGCAGGAGTTGCAAGCACTTCGTCGAGCATTGGCGACTGAGGAGCGATCGCTGCAAATGTCAGAAACAGAGGATTACAGTCGATTTGATCAGTTACGTCAACAGCTGGATCATTTTGTAGAAGTTAACATCAAACCGATTGACCCCACATTTAGCGCAACACAAAAGGTGGATGCTATTGAATTTACTCAAATCCAGGCGCTTTTGAATGAGACTACAGCCGCTTTAGTGTGGTACGTCACTGAACAAGATTGTTTTACCTGGATTATTACCCATAGATGTAACATTCCGCAGATAATTCGTCTGGAAAGAGAGGAGCGTAATGCGCTACGGGAATGGGTGAATTATTACTTTCAACGTTATCTGCAAAACAAACCTGACTGGAAAGCAACTTTGGCAGAACAGCTTCAATTATTATCTAAAATTTTGCATTTGCAGCAAATCTTGAAGTTGATACCAGAGGATTGCAATCAGTTACTTCTAGTACCTCACCGCTTCCTTCATTTGTTGCCGCTTCATGCCCTTCCAATCAAGAATTTGGAGGAAGAACCTCGCTGTTCTGAACTGTCCCAACAGTTTTTATTAGTCAACGAAGCACTGCTAGATCGCTTTCCGGAGGGGGTAAGTTATGCACCCAGTTTCCAGGCTCTACAGTTGGCTCAACGCCGTCAGCGTCCTAATTTTAGTCAGTTTGTGGGGGTGCAAAACCCAACAGGTGATTTGAGCTATGCCGATGTAGAAGTGTCAGTGGTTGGACAAGGATTTCAACCCACAGCAAAAATTCTAATGGGAGATGCAGCTCAGAAAAATGCCGTTTCTGCAGCGTTCCAAGGCGCGCACTGTTCTCACTTTGCCTGTCATGGCTATTTTGATTTCGAGTTTCCGCTAAAGTCAGCTTTGGTGTTGGCAGGGGCAGTAACTAGACAATCTGAGCAAGATGAGGAGGAAAAGCAAACGATCACTGATTCTATGGGAGGGGCGATCGCACTGGAGAAGTGTCTGACCTTAGGAGAAATCTTTGGGCTGAGCCTGGAACAGTGCCGATTGGTAACGTTATCTGCCTGTGAAACAGGATTGACCGATTTTAGAAGCCTAACGGATGAATATATTGGTCTACCAAGTGGCTTTTTGTATGCAGGCAGCCCAAGTGTGGTGAGTTCACTTTGGGCGGTGAATGATATTTCAACAGCATTGCTGATGATTAAGTTTTACGAAAATTTACCAGAAAGTAGCTCAGTAGCAGTGGCTCTGAATCAGGCACAGCGATGGCTGCGCGATTCAACCGGAGATGCGTTAAAACAGTGGATAAAGGAAAAAACGTTGTTGATGGATCGGACGCAAAGGCTTTATTTGCAGCGCCGCTTTCAGCAGGCTGAAAAACCGTTTCATCATCCAGTTTATTGGTCTAGCTTCTACTCAATAGGTTAATTTGGGTTGCTGTATAACTCGTTAGCTAGGTAGGTAAGACGATGGAATTGTTTAGTTTTGCCACTAAGGTACTTCGAGGGCTAGTTCAACAAGTTGATAATCATTTAGCTAGTAGGATGCTGGGTGATTTCAGCGAGTTACAGATAACACAAACTTCTGAGGAGAAGTTTTTACTTGAGTGTTTAGAAGTTACTTTCAAAAGTAAAAACAATTCTCAGATTGTTTTTGCATTTCTACACACAAATCTAGAGAAGCTTAATGCCCACTTCTCTGAAGCTATAAGAAACTGGATGTCTGCAATTGCTTTGGCTGAGCCGACTAAAGCTGGAATGCTTGCCATTATCTTATATAACTTTAGTCACCACATTCAGCAATTTCCTGGTGAAGATAAAGCAGAAAATTTAGAAGTTGCGATCGCTGGCTATGAAAGTATTTTGCCTGTTTTTGAAACCAGTTCATTTATGGCTTTCCATTGGGCGCAAACACAGGAAAACCTTGGCACAGCCTATTCCGATCGTCTGTGTGGCAACAAAGCTGACAACATAGAAACCGGAATACGCCATTACCAAAATGCGTTGGAAGTCTTCCGACCCGATACAAAACCTATACAGTGGGGAATGACCCAAAGCAATCTGGGCGCAGCCTATGCAGAACGTATTTATGGGGATAAGGAAGATAACCTTGAATTGGCTATTCAGCATCTGCAAAATGCACTACAGATTCGATCCTACGAAACCACCCCTGAACAGTGGGCAAGTACCCAAAACAATCTGGCGATCGCCTATAGAAATCGGATACGTGGTGATAGGAAGGAAAACTTAGAAATCGCAATTGCCTGTTACCAGAATGTTCTCAAGGTTTACACTATCGAAAGCACTCCTCTACCTTGGGCAACGACGCAGCTCAATCTAGCAATTGCCTATCGAAGTCGGATTGAGGGAAGTCCACTGGATAACCTGGAAGCAGCCATTGAGTGTTATCAGAATGCGCTTAGGTTTTTTACCAGAGAGACGACACCAGAGAAGTGGGCAGAAGCTCAGCATGATCTTGGCAATGCCTACAAGGATCTAATGAACGGTGACCGCGATCGCAATATTGATCAGGCGGTGACCTGTTATTACCATGCTTTGCAGATCTATACGCGTGACTCTAACCCTGGTAAATGGGCAATGGCACAGCTCAATCTGGGTGGAGCTTACCTGCTGTCTGAAAAACAGTCCAATGTGCAACAGGCGATTGTACATTTCAATCAGGCATTAGAAATTTATACCCGGGAAGACGATGCACAATCCTGGGCTGACCTCCAGGGGAAACTGGCGGTTGCCTACCGTAAACTCACTGTGGACGATCATGCTGACAATCTTGAAACCGCCATTGCCTGTTATGAGAAAGCATTAGAAGTGTGTACGCAGGAGTCTGCCCCAGAGGGATGGGGAATTCTTCAAGGAGGATTAGCTTTGACCTACCTATGTCGGATTCGAGGCGATCGCGCTAGCAATATTGAAACCGCTATTCAATATTGTCAGAATACCTTCAATGTATTTACGAGGGAAAACTCTCCGCTTAACTGGGCAGTGAACTGCAACAATCTGGCAGGAATTTACAGGGAGCGCATCTCTGGAAGGCGTGTCGATAATTTCAAAATCGCTATCGACTATTGTGAGCAAGCACTGGAAGTTCTAACCAGAGAATCAAATCCTGAACTCTGGGCAAATATCCAGAGTACTCTAGCCAATCTTTATGTACAGAAGGTAGACGGTGACTTAGCAGAGAATCAGGAGAAGTCCATTGATCACGCACAACAAGCACTACAAATCTTTGATCAGCTTTCTACACCGGAGCTTTGGGCGAGAACTCAACAGGTGTTAGGCAACGCTTATAAAGAAAGAATCAGTGGTGACTACACCAGTAACCTGGAAGTCTCGATAGAACACTATCAAAGTGCATTTCAGGTATATACTGAGGCTGATTTCCCCGAAGCATGGGCAATGATTCAGCTCAATTTGGGAAATGTGTACATGGTACGTGAAGCAGGAGAACGTTCTGAGAATATAGAGCAGTCAATTCATTACTCAGAAAATGCGCTGAGGGTCTTCACTCAAACTACCTTTCCAGAGGAATGGGCATTAGCCAATAACAATCTTGGAATTGCCTACTTACGACGGCAACAGGGCGATCGCTCTGAAAACATAGATAAAGCGCTTGAGTACCATCAAGCAACTTTGCAAGTCCGTGAGCGAGAGCGATTCCCTGAGATGTGGGCAGCAACTCAGCAGAACATGGGGAACGTTTACCGAGAACTCACAGTTGGTGATCGGGCAGAGAATTTAGCAACTGCAATTACGCATTATCAATCGGCGCTAGAAGTTTTCCGAGAGCAGAAGCTACCTCGAAATTATTCCGCAACCCAGTTTTCACTGGGGTTAACCTACAAGGCGCTCCATGAATTTCACTCCGCCTACGCCTCGCTGGAATCGGCAATCCAAACAATAGAAAGCCTGCGAAGTGAAATTGCCTCCGACGATTTGGCTAAGCGTAATCTAGCAGACCAGTGGAATCAGTTCTACCGCAATATGGTTGAAGTTTGTTTGGTGCTAGCCAGGGATGAACCAGAGTACTACAGAAGGGCAATTGAGTATGTGGAGCGCAGTAAAGCTCGTACTCTGGTCGAGCTTTTTGCCAATCGGATACTGAAGCCTAAGGGCAATGTCCCAGAATCAACACTGGTGCACCTAAATGATCTTCGTCAAGCGATTGTCAATCATCAACGTCAGATCGAGTTGGTAGAAACAAGTCTTGCAGGAGGGACAGAGCAAGACGCTCAGGTGCTTCGATTGCAGTCCTCACGTCTCCGGCAGGAAGTGAACCAATTGCAGCAGCAACTGTATCAGGACATTCAAGAGATTAAGCAGATCGATCCGAGTTTCAGTCTTATCCAGCAGGNTTGAGCCTATCTCTTTTGAGCAGATTCAGGCTTTGTTATGCGATCGCACTGCGTTGCTTGAATGGTATCTGTTGGATGACTACTTTCTGGTTCTAATCGTCGTTGGACATCAATCTGAATTTAAGGTTTGGACGTCCACACCAGAAGATTTACAGTCTTTGAAGACATGGGTGGTTAAGTATTTACAGGCATATGTTCAGCCGTCTCGGCAGGATTGGAAGGAAAGCTTGGAACCCCTGCTAAATGAGCTTACTCAGATTCTCCATATCAAAGAAATTCTGGCTTACCTGCCTTCTTATTGTGACCAACTGGTCATGATTCCTCATCGTTTTTTGCATCTGTTACCCCTCCATGCGCTGCCGCTGGTTGACCACACTTATCTACTGGATCGCTTCTCGGCAGGGGTTCGCTATGCCCCCAGTTGTCAACTTCTGCAACTAACTCAAGACTTTCACCCTCCCTCGTTCAGCCATCTAATTGGAATACAGAATCCGACCAATGACTTGAGTTTTAGCGACCTTGAGATGGACTGTATCCGATCCATGTTTCAACCTCATGCAACAATTCTGCCGAAAGCAGAGGCAACCAAAACAGCCTTTAGCACTCAAGATCTTCAAAGCACTCACTGCGTTCATTTTGCCTGTCATGGGGTCTTCGATTTTGACACACCTTTGCGCTCTGCCTTGGTCTTGGCTGGCACTTCGGTTGAGGAGATTGATCTGGAAAAGTGTTTGACATTGGGCGAAATTTTCGATCTGAATCTACAACAATGCCGTTTAGTGACACTATCGGCTTGTGAAACAGGTTTGACCGATATTCGCAGCCTAGGTGACGAATATGTAGGGTTAACCAGTGGCTTTCTCTACGCGGGTAGTCCTAATATCGTTAGCTCCCTTTGGACAGTCAATGATATTTCGACCGCCTTCCTAATGATCCGTTTTTACCAAAATTTATTTGAGGGCGAATTTGTTGCTGTAGCACTGAACAAAGCTCAGAAGTGGTTGCGGGATGTTAGCGGACCAGAGTTAGATGATTGGATTAGAGAGCATCAAATACCTTTGGATTTATCCCAAATGCAACCTACACAAAGAGTGAATTTCAAGCGGATCTTGAAAAATTCCTCTCCTTTTCAAAATCCTTTATACTGGGCTGCATTTTGTGCGATCGGACAGTGATGGCTACACAACTCGAAACAATGTTACAAATCCTGCAAGCGGTTCATGACAGCGACGGAGATCCGCAGGTTGTTTATCCGCTGCTGGAAGCTCATTTAGATGACCTGGACGAAAACTTTGCTCAAGTGCTGCGAAATTGGGCGATCGCTACGCTACCTAAACTTGATCCTATTCAGGCTCAGGGCACAGCAGCAGCGGTCTTTAGCTTCAGTGATTTGATTCTGCAATATCCCTATGGGGAGCAAGCCATTCATCAAGAAATTGCGATCGCTGGCTATGAAGCAGTAACAATCGTGGCAACTCAGGAAGCCTTTCCTCAGGAGTGGGCGACCACCCAGGTTAGTTTAGGAAATGCCTATGCCGATCGCATTTACGGAGATCAAGCAGATAATTTGGAAACGGCTATCCGCTGTTATTGCGGTGCTTTAGAGATTTACACCTGCGAAGCTAATCCAGAACAATGGGGAATTATCCAGGAGAACCTGGGCAATGTTTATTCCGATCTGATCCAGGGCGATCGCTCCAAAAACCTAGAAATAGCGATTGAGTATTACACTTCGGCATTGGGTGTATTTACCCGTGAAATATTTCCTGAGCGATGGGCACGAGTCCACAAAAATTTAGGAGTGGTCTATCTGTCGCGAATTGAGGGCGAGCAGGTAGACAACCTAGAAGTGGCGTTACGCTGTTACCTGGCATCCCTGGAAGTTTACACTCAGGAATCCTTTCCCGCAGACTGGGCAGAACTGCATAACAATCTGGGATTAGTGTATCAGGAGCGGATTCGAGGAGAAGAAGCAGAAAATTTGGAAGCCGCGATCCGCTCCTATTTGGCAGCATTACAGGTCTACACTCGTGAAACATATCCTTGGCAATGGGCGATCGCACAGACCAATTTAGGGGGAGCCTATAAACGTCGCATTCGGGGACAAGCACAGGAGAATCAGGCAGCAGCAATTCAGTGTTACCTGGATGGACTGGACGTGTGTACTCAAGAGGCATTCCCAGAACAGTGGTCCTTGCTGCAAAACAACCTGGGAAGTCTCTACTACGACTACGGGCAGGATGAAGCTGGGGAAAATTTTGAGACCGCTATCCGTTACTTCTCTGCCGCGCTAGAGGTACGGACTCGCGAGGCAATGCCCGAACGTTGGGCAGAAATTCAGAACAATCTGGGCAATATTTACCTCGATCGGATTCAAGGAGATAAGGCAGAAAACTTAGAAACTGCCATCCACCATTACTCTGCGGCGTTGAAAGTTTACACCCACAAGGACTTTCCCGGAGCCTGGGCGGATACCCAAAGCAATCTTGGCATCACCTACCGACTGAGAATCAAAGGCGATCGCTCCGAGAACTTAGAACGATCAATTCAGTGTCATCTGCAACCCTTGAAGATTTATCCTCGCGAAACCTTTCCCCAAGATTGGTTGACTTCTCAGAATAACCTGGGTATTGCGTATCAAGAGGCTGGGCAACTTGAAAATGCTTATATTGCCTTTGAATCAGCAATCGACCTGGTGGAATCGCTGCGAGGTGAAATCATCACAGGTTCTGGCAGAGGTGAAGACAAGCAGAGGCTTGCTGAGCAATGGAACGTGCTTTATCAGCGAATGGTAGAAGTTTGTCTGGCTTTAGAACAGGTGGATCAAGCAATCGCTTATGTCGAGCGCAGTAAAACTCGGAATTTAGTAGATCTGATTCTCAGCCGAGACCTTGCCTCCATTTTTCCACCCGATGTAGTCAGCCACTTGCAGCAACTTCAGGAGGAAATCGTCAGCAATCAACATCAATTGCAGATGGCGATTGCTGAAAACCCATCTGCTCTGGCTCAACACTTGCAGCAGTTACGTCAACAGCGCAACGACTTACAGGATCGTTATCTGTCGATTGGTTCTAGTTTTGGCCTCAAGCAGACCCAGGCTAACCTGGATGAGCGTACTGCTATTATCCAGTGGTTCATCACTCGTCAAGGCTTCTACACCTTCATCATCACTGGCTCTAATTCCCAACCTTGGGTGGCATCACATACAGCGGCTGAACTGCAAGCATTGGAAAACTGGTCAAGAACCTACTGGCGACTTTACTATCGCAAAAATCGCCAATGGTGGCGTAATCAGTTATCACAACGCCTGAAAAAACTTGCCCAAATTCTGGGTTTAGATGCTGTACTGCACCAATTGCCTGAGGCGATCGACCAACTTATCCTCATTCCCCACCGATTTCTGCATTTGCTGCCGTTACACGCCTTACCCTTGGAAAGTAAGTTAGAGCAAGGCTCCTCCCCAGAGAACTTGAGCAATTGTGGGTATACCATTCCGTTATCTTCCAACTGCTTACTCGATCGCTTTCCTAGAGGGGTGCGGTACGCTCCCAGTTGCCAGTTACTTCAATTGGCTCAAATACGACAGCGTCCCCAGTTTACTCATCTCCTCGCTGTGCAAAATCCGACTAATGATCCAGACTTGGCGTACACTGACCTCGAAATTGAAGCGATTAAGGGGTACTTTGAGTTGGTAAAAATCCTGAAGCAGACAGCAGCTACTAAGATTGCGGTCAATCATCAGTCCACAGCATCCACTCATTGTGCGCACTTCTCGTGCCACGGTTCATTTGATTCCATCAATCCGCTAAATTCAGCTTTGCAACTGGCAGATGAACCACTGACACTAGGCGAAATCTTCTCAATGGATCTGCAACAAGCCCGTCTGGTCACGCTGTCTGCCTGTGAAACAGGGTTAACTGACCCAACCAGCCTCAGCGATGAGTACATTGGACTGCCCAGTGCGTTTCTTTATGCGGGTAGTCCGAATGTGGTCAGTTCCCTTTGGTCGGTAGGGGATATTTCTACAGCGTTGCTGATGGCTAAGTTTTACGAGAATTTGCAAACTCAGTCATCAGTTGCAGTGGCGCTTAATCAAGCGCAATGTTGGTTGAGGGAGGTGAGGGGAAATGAGCTAAAACAATGGGTGGAGAATAAGCGGTTATCCCTCAACCCAACATTAAAGATAGATCTATTGCGACGGTTTAAGCAGAAACAACCATTTCAATCACCTTACTACTGGGCAGGGTTTGAAGCCATCTTGTAAAATGACAATTTTCTAAACATTTCACGACAATAGAAGACTCAGATAGAGTCACAAAAGTTTAAGCTGAGCAAAAAAATAATTAAGTAATTGCCTTCCTTAGAATTTTATAGATTACGATTGTCTACTATAAAGACCTTATGTAAAACTCTCACTTCTTTCAAGAACGAAGAGAAACTAAGCTTATGCATAATTACAATGTGATCGTCTTAGGTCCATCTGGGTCAGGGAAAACTGTTTACCTTGCAAGTATGTATAAATCACTCTCTATACAAAAGGGGCACACTTCTTTCTTCCTTGAGACAAACGCAGAGCAACGGAAGCTACTGATTAATAAATATACTCAAATCGCTGGACCAGGAGATTGGCCCCCTCCAACACAGTATAGAGAGATATCTGAATGGCAGTTTAGAGTATGTGTTGAAAACGAAAGTCAGTACAAATTTCCAGCATTTCAGTTTACCTACCTTGATTATGCTGGAGAAAGAATTGTGGATGCAAAGCAAGATGGTGCTGCAGAAGCTGAGTTTGAGACTAGATTGCAGGAAGCAGATGCTCTTGTAGGAATTCTTGATGGACGAAGAATCCTATCACTCATGAGAGGAGAAAGTGATTCACAAATATTTCTTCTAAGGGAATTGCAAAACATTCTTGATATTATGCAAGGTACTCGATGTCCGGGACACTTTGTGATTACCAAATGGGATCTCTTGGATGGTAAATATTCTCTTGGGGAAGTTCGTGACGAACTTTTGAAGAACGAAGACTTTAAAGCACTTGTGAAACAGAGATCAAAAACAATGAAGCTCCCACTCCGATTGATTCCCATAAGCTCTGTTGGAAATGGGTTTGCTGAACTTCAACCAGATGGCGAGATGCGTAAAATTCCTGGGGCTCAGCCAAAACCCTTTCAGGTCGAAATGCCTCTCGCATGTGTCCTACCAGATCAGTTGAAGACTCAATTGGAAAAGATAAAAGAAAAAGAATTGAAAATTCAATCAGAATCAATAGAAACTGAACCTGATTTAAGTTTATGGGATATTTTTGGGGAATTAATTGGCTCAGGGCTTCGGACAGTAAGACAATACCTACGTGATGAGTTTCAGCTCGATGATAATCTATTAAAACTTCTAATTTCTTACGCAGAAATGGGGGCTCGTGGCAAGCGTGAGGAAGCAGAAAAGCGTTCCGAGGAACTTCGTCTTGAGAAAGAGGAGTCGCTCAAATTAGTTCGGGATGATAAGACAGCAATTGAACATGCTATACGTAGTTTTGGCTATCTCGTGAGCGTACTTGAGCGAGACTTTCCTGAATCCAACCTGTCTTCCATCTAAGTTCATTTTTAGATATAACGCAAGGCTATGCAATATGAGTGACAAAGTATGGCCCTTTCTAGTCAGTCGCAATAAAAATCTTGGTTATCGTACAGTTGTCGCTCCTGATTTCTTAGTCAGTGAGAAAATGCATATGCTACTCGCTGAGGTGGCAGGAGGGGAGTTAACAAGAGAAGGATTTGCTATCTATCGAGAGGTTCATGGTTCTCCATTTGGAGAACTTACTCTAGTTTTTCGTGTAGTACGTGCAGATAAGCGTTTTCTTGGAGATGAGGAAGAAGGGGTACTACGCGATTATCATGGACGTCCCATTGATTTTATAGAGGGAGTTGTCCTTCTGCAAGCTCCTGTTTCTGATCTTGTATTTACAGATAATTTATTTCTTAAAGCTCACACTCAGCTTGAAAAACCATATCAAGAATTCTGGAAAGATGAAACAAGTCTTTTTACTGTTCAGCCTTCGGAAGCCATCTCTTTAGCACATGAGGGCAAAGCATTAGCTTTACTGGAAGAGTCACCTTTTAATATATCTCCTAAAATAAAAGTTCCATCAAATTGGAAATCTCAGAAAATCTTCCATGGGAAGTATCCTGTTAAAGCCTTTGGGTTCAGCCCAAGTGCTAAGTTCTTCATTGTTTGCTACAAGACAGTAGAAAATGATGTTGAAATATATACCTTAGGCATTGAAAATAATTATTCTGTTTCACGTAATGTTGGGTTATGTAATGTAAATACTTTTGCTTTTCACCCTAAGAAGGAATCTATAGTTTTTGGTATTAAAAAAGGCTTCTTGAAGAAACTTCCTTATCTGATAATTAGAGACGCCCCTCAGTGGGATCCACCTATTGAGCTTCAAGAAAATGGAACATTAGAAGCAGCAAATTCTATAGCTTTTGATTCATCTGGTCAATCCATTGTGACTGTTAGTCAAGATGCAGAAGGATTGAGCCAGCTTGTGGTTTGGAGAGTTGAATCAAGGGAAATACTATACAAATGGACTGTAGATATATCACAAGTTCAGTCCATCGCCTTTCATCCCTATGAGAATTTAATCGCTATTGCTGGTGATACTGGTTTGGTAAAACTTTTTAGGCTGTCTTTACCAGAGGATAGATTTGTCCAGATACGAGAGGAAAGTTTAGCCTCAGAGTATTCTTCCTTCCAAGATAACGGCACTATTCGAACTTTAACTTATAGCCCGGATGGTAGAATGTTAGCAAGTGCTGGTAACAGCAAAGTTATAAAAATTTTGAATGTTCGCAATAAGGAGATTATGGCTTCTCTTGAAGGGCACAAAGGTGTTATTAACACTCTATCCTTCAGTTCGGATAGTAAGGTTCTTGCTAGTGGTAGTGATGATGGAACTATTAAAGTATGGGATCTCAATGAAAAGAAGGAGATTTTTGATCGATGTGAGCATGATGGAAGCGTTTACTGCGTTGCCTTTCTTGCTCATAGCTTAAACCTTATTAGTGCAAGCAAGGATCGCACTGTTAGACTTTGGCAAGTAGATAGCTAGCAATAACAGTCAGAGTGGATTCAACGTCACTTGTAAGAGTATAAAATTGTTTATTTGGCTCTTTCTTTGAAAGAAGTTGTAGATAGTTTATTTATTAAAATCTAAACTTAGTTTTGCTACTAAGTTGGCTTATGAAATTGATTAAATGGTTAGGAGATCTTGCGACACTCTTAGTATCTACATTAAAGATTGCATTATTATCACCATCTTCTCTAGCTGCTCTCGGCTTGTGGTTGAATATCTTTCAAAGAGTAGCTGAAAGTAATGGTGATCCAAATGGTTTATATCCTATACTGCAACAAAATCTTGATATTCTCGATGATAATTTTGCTCAACTAGTTAGTTGTTGGGCTGAAGAGAATTTAGCTGGTGTAGAACCAGAGGTTGCACAAAGTATTGCAATAAATATTGGTAACTTTAGTAACTTAATATGGCAGTTTCCTTTAGGAAGTAGAGCAAGCAATGTAGAAATTGCTCTAGCAGGATATGAAGCAATTGCCTCTATTTTTAACCGAGATACTTATCCAGAATTATGGGCATTTCATCAGATGAATCAAGGTGGTGCCTACTTGTACCGAGTGCGAGGAAACCGATCAGAAAATTTAGAATTAGCAATTGAAAAATGTCAGTCTGCACTGCAATTTTTTACTCAGCAAACTTATCCTGAGCAATGGGCATCTGTTCAAACGAACTTGTGTGAGATTTACCGCAATCGAATAGAAGGAAGTCATGCTCAGAATATCGATTTAGCAATCGAATACGCCCAATTAGCATTAGCAGTTTTCTCGGAACAGAATTTTCCGGAACAATGGGCAGCGACTCAATTGAATCTAGGCAATGCTTACATATCCAGGATGCATAAAGATCGATCCCAGGATATAGAACAGGCAATTGAGGCTTATCAGGTATCTCTGCATGTTTACACAAAGGAAAAATCGCCTGCTCTATGGGCAATGGCTCATAATAATCTTGCAGCAGCTTACTGTCAGCGGATACGAGAAGATAAATCACAAAATCTAAGACTTGCTATTCAGGCTTATCAGCAGTCATTACAGATTTATAACGAACAGGATTTTCCTGAGCAGTGGGCAATGACACAGCTTAATTTAGGGAATTGTTATTGTGAACATGTTCTCGGTAATCGAACCCAAAATTTAGAAATGGCAATTGCTGCCTATGAAAATGCACTAACGGTTGTTACGCAGGAGGCTTTACCAGAGCAATGGGCAATGATTCAAATTTGTTTAGGCGAGGCTTATCGTAACCGACTTTGCGAAGAACGAGTACTAAATCTAGAAACTGCCATTGCACATTTTCAGCAAGCATTGCAAATCTATACGCAGCAAGATTTTCCAGAACAGTGGGCAATGATCCAAAATAATCTTGGTAATGCTTACACAGATCGTATTCAAGGTGATCGAGAAGAAAATCTAGAGAGAGCAATTGTTGCTTATGAATTGGCTCAGGAAATTTATACTCAAATTACTTATCCAAGTGATTGGGCAATGACGACCCTCAACCTTGCTTGCACTTACTTCTCCAGAGTTCGTGGTGAGCGAGCTGAAAATATAGAATTTGCTATTCGACTGTTTAACCAAACGCTACAGATTTACACACAATCAGCTTTTCCAGAACCTTGGGCAAGAGTGAAAAATAATCTAGGAATTGCTTACGAGTATCGTATTAAAGGCAATCATGAGGAAAACTTACGACAAGCAGTTTCTGCCTTCCAATCTGCTTTAGAGGTTTATAAGCGGGAAACCTTTCCAGAGCATTGGGCAACTATCCAAAATAATTTGGGAAACGTCTACAGTGATCTGGTTAAGCAGAATTCAATAGAAAGTTGGAACTTGGCTATTGAAGCTTATCGTACTGCGCTGCAAGTTAGGACACAGGAAGCTTTTCCTGAGCAATGGGCTAAAACTCACAATAATCTAGGTAATGTTTTTAGTGCACGTGGACAAATTTCTGAGGCGATCGAGTACTATCGTTTAGCCTTGAGTGTTCTTAAGCCAGAAACCTCACCTACTGAGTGTTTACAAGCTGGACGAAACTTTGGCAAAAATGCAATAAATGCTCAACATTGGTCAGAGGCAATCGAGGGATATGGAATTGCTGTTGAGGCACTTGAAAGAAGTCGCACTTGGGCGAACACGGGTGCGAGACGTAAAGAGATTATGTCTGAGGCAATTGATATTTATGCCAATATAGTTTTAGCCTACATTAATACTGAACAGTTCATAAAAGCAATTGAATATGTTGAGCGTAGCAAAACTCGCAATCTAGTTGAGCTTTTATATAATCGAGACTTGCTCCCAAAAGGAGATATTCCTGATGCTATCATCGCTCGCTTGAAACAATTACGACAAGCAGTCATTGCTGAACAAAATCGCATTGAATTAGTTGAGGTCTATTCTTCTAGTCAACTAATTCAAGATGCTAATGACAGTCAAGATAATGCCCGAAACTGGTTGCTAGATCGCTCTAAAATCAACTATCTTCAAAAACAACTCGATAGTTTAATCCAAGAAGAGATTCAGCCTTATGATCCCAATTTTAGCTTAACACAAAGAGTTCAAGCGATTGAATTTTCAGCTATTCAACAATCGATACCTAATGAAAACACTTCTTTAATAGAATGGTATATAACTGGAGAGAAACTACTAGGATTTGTTGTTAACAAGTACACTCCAGTGCCTATTGTTTGGCAGTCTTCATCCCAAACCTTACAAGCCTTTCTGAATTGGGTAGGTCAATATCTCGACTCATACTACAACAATAGACAACAGTGGAAGTCTGAGTTGAATGTTAGGCTCCATCAACTTGCTGAGATTCTAGAAATTGATAATATTCTTTCCCTTCTCCCTAAAGAATGTAATCAACTGATCTTCATTCCTCACATATTCCTTCACGTACCTGCTCTCCATGCACTGCCTCTTGCTGATGGCTCATGTTTGCTGGATCGTTTTCCTCGGGGAGTGAATTATGCCCCAAGTTGCCAGTTACTACAGATCAGTCAAAGGCAAAAACATCCTCATTTCCACAATCTTATTGCAATACAAAATCCCACAATAGATCTCACTTATTCTGATTTAGAAATCGAAGCTATTCAATCAATGTTTCCTGAAGCGAAAGTTTTAAAAAACCAAGATGCTACGAAGTTAGCATTTATGAATCAGGATTTATCAACGATTCACTGTGCTCACTTTTCCTGTCATGGCATTTTCAATTTGCAGTCGCCTCTAGAATCAGCTTTATTCCTGGCAGAAGGAAGTAGTGCCGAGATGCAAGATACTCGGCTTCTTCTGGAAGAAATCTTTAACCTCAATCTGAGCCAATGCCGTTTAGCCACTCTATCTGCTTGTGAGACTGGTCTGACGGATTTCACCGTTCTCAGCGATGAGTACATTGGATTGCCTAGTGGGTTCCTCTACGCCGGAAGCCCTAGTGTTGTTAGTTCTCTCTGGGGTGTCAACGACCTTTCCACGGCGTTGTTGATGGCGAAGTTTTACGAGAATCTCCGAACTGAATCGTCAATTGCGATCGCGCTTAACCAAGCACAATGCTGGCTGCGAGACTCAAGCAAAGCAAACTTGGAAACCTGGATAAAGGATCAACCCTTCTATCAGAGTCCAACGATCCGATTGATGTTGCGGCAACGACTACACAAAATACCTGATAATACTTGCCCCTTCGCAGAACCATTTTACTGGGCGGCATTCTGCGCCATTGGGCAGCCATGAAATCCGAGCAACCGGCAGAAGGTGAGAACTCCAAGTCTGCGTTACTCAGACTTGAAGCCTATGTTGCTTTCCTACTGGAGATTTTGCAAACGATCGCAGACCACGAAACCGAGCCACAGAAGGTATATCCTCGCCTAAAAGCTAATCTTGACAAGTTGGATGACACCTTTGTTGAGGTGTTACGCCGTTGGGCAGCAATTACTTTGCCCCAAGTTGAACCAGTTCAAGCACTCATCATTGCCGCTGCACTCGTAAATTTTGGAAACAGTCTTCGCAGCTTTCCCCATGGGAATAAAGCCATCAATCTAGAAATTGCGATCGCAGCCTGTGAAGCAACTGCCCCTATCCTGACCCGTGCAGCCTTTCCAGAACATTGGGCAACTGCTCAAAACATGCTGGGGATTCTCTATCGCAACCGTATTCGAGGCGATCGCGCTCAAAACCTGGAACAATCGATTCGATACTTTGAGAATGCACTCCAGATCCGTAACCGGGCAGATTCTCCTGAACTGTGCGCTGAAACTCAGAACAGTCTGGGTAATGCCTATAACGAGCACATCAGTGGCAGTCGGCTGGATAACGTTGAGAATGCGATCGCAGCCTTTGAAGCAGCCCTTGAAGTCCGTACTCGAGCAGCCCTGCCAGAAAATTGGGCAACCACGCAAAACAACCTGGGGATTGCCTATTACAACCGCCTCAAAGGGGATCGGGCTGACAATCTGGAGCAAGCGATCGCCTGCTATCAAAATGCGCTGCAAATTCGCACTCGGGAGCAGTTTCCTACCCAGTGGGCTGAGACACAAAACAATCTGGCAAATGCTTACAGCGAAAGAATCCGAGGGGATCGAGCTGAAAACCTAGAGCAGGCGCTCAAGGCTTTTCAATCTGTGCTGCAAGTTTACACATGGGAAGCCTTTCCGTCAGATTGGGCAATGACCCAAAACAACCTAGGGGAAACCTATCGCGATCGACTTATGGGCGATCGCAGTGAAAACCTAGACGCTGCAATTGCTGCCTATCAAGCTGCCCTACATGTGTATACTTGCGAAGTGTTTCCAGAACAGTGGGCAATTGTGCAAAATAACCTCGGAATTGCCTATTACAGTCAGCTTTTAGAGGATCGATCTGAGGCTCTGGAACAGGCAATCGCTTGCTATGAGAATGCGCTAAAAGTGCGTACTCCAACCGACTTTCCAGAACAATGGGCAGATACCCAAAATAACTTGGGCAACGCCTACAGTGATCGTGTCCGAGGAAATCGAGCTGATAATCTGGATCGAGCGATCGCAGCTTATCAGGCTGCTCTGCAAGTTCACACTTGCGAATTGTTCCCGATGGAGTGGGCGAAGACTCATAACAACCTGGCACTGGTATATCGGGATGGAGGGCAGTTGACGGAGGCGATCGCTTGTTTTCAGGTTGCTTTACAGGTTTATACTCCTTTGGCATTTCCCTTTGAGTGCTTGATCACGGGACGGAATCTGGGCAGAACTGCTTATTCCATTGCAGACTGGGAACAATCAATAGCAGGCTTTGACATTGCCATACAAGCCGTAGAAAAAAGTCGAGCGCAGGCAAGTACGAGCGGGCGGCGGCAGGAAATTCTATCGGCAGCCATTGATGTCTACAGTGGGGTAGTACAAGCTTGCCTACAGTGTGATGCAACAATAAAAGCACTGGAATATGTGGAGCGTAGCAAGTCCCGTAATCTGGTGGAACTGTTCGCCACCCGTAACCTTTTGCCCAGAGGTCATGTTCCTCCTGACGTTCTAGATCGACTGGAAAACTTGCGTCGAGAAATTGGTATCGAACAGCGTCGTCTCGATCAGAACGACCAACGCCGTTCTCGTACCACAATAATCAGCCGTAGTGAACTGATTGAGCCTGCTGAAGGTTGGTTTTCGGATCGTATGCATCTGAATCAGCTTCAACAACAGCTTCAATCGCTGATTCAGCAGGAGATTCGTCCCTATGATTCAACGTTCGGTTTAACCCAACAGGTTGAGTCGATCTCCTTTACACAGATCCAGCAGTTGCTTCCCAATGAACAAACAGCCCTGATCGAGTGGTACTTCACGGATGAAGCCTTACTGGCTTTTCTGATCCTTCCCCAGCGTGAAACCCCACTTGTCTGGCGTTCCTCGCCTGAAGATTTGCAGGCTCTGGAGCAGTGGGGTGATGGCTATCTGACTGCTTACACCAACCGTAAGCAACAGTGGCAGGAGGACTTGAGCGATCGTCTACACCAACTGGCTGAAATCCTGCATCTTGATACGCTCCTGTCGCTGCTACCAGAAGACTGTCTCCAACTCATCCTCATCCCCCACCGTTTCCTTCACGTCCTGCCTCTCCATGCGTTGCCGTTTCGTGATCGTTCCTGTTTGCTGGAGCGGTTTCCGCAAGGCGTACGTTATGCTCCAAGCTGCCAGTTGTTGCACTTGACCCAAAATCAAAAAAAGTCATTCTTTTTCGAGTCCTTGTGGGCAGTGCAAAATCCAACTGGGGATTTGAGCTATGCAGATTTAGAAGTATCAGCCATTCGATCGACCTTTCCAACTGCTCAGGTTTTAGCCGGACGGGAAGCCACTAAAACGGCTTTAATCACTCATCCGGATGACATCCAAGCTGATTGTGTTCATTTCGCCTGTCATGGCATCTTTGATCTGGAGTCACCGTTGGAATCCGCACTGATACTAGCACAGGAGCAAGGCGAACCCTCCTCACAGGGAGAGCGTCTCTTGTTGAGCGAAATCTTTGATCTGGACTTGAGGCGATGTGGTTTGGTCACCCTGTCTGCCTGCGAAACGGGACTGACAGACTTTACGGTGCTGAGTGATGAATATGTGGGGTTGCCGAGCGGGTTTCTGTATGCCGGTACTCCTTGCTTGGTCAGTTCTCTCTGGACGGTTAGTGATGTTTCTACGGCAATTCTCATGGGTCGGTTTTATGAGAATCTGCAAAGCCAGATGCCTGTGGCTGTCGCTCTGAACCAAGCACAATGCTGGTTGCGGGATGCAACTGGGGATAAGTTAAACCAGTGGATAGAGGAAAGGCCGTTGCCGCTAAGTGCGACCCTGCGGCTGTCCTTGAAACGAAGGTTTAGGCAAGAGCAGCACCCCTTTCGATTTCCTTACTACTGGGCAGCATTTTGTGCGATCGGGCAATCGTAAGCTCAAGAAGCGCCCGAACAGATATCACTAGTCAGGCAAGCATGTTTACTTACTGGCTGAACTCAAATAGTACCTGCAAGGGTACTATTTGAGTTCAGTTTACCTCTGTATAATGAAAATTGTCGCAAGTTGAGAGATGTACGCCGCTTAGTTACACACTAAGTACTGTTTTGTCCTGCTGTATAGCATTTAACCTAAATTCATAAGGTGCTCTGATGGATGAACAAAAGTTTGAGGCTTGTTCTCAGGTAACGCAAGAACTCCTAGATTGCAGCAGTAATGAGGAGGCATATCAGATTCTCGGTGCAAACTTGGAATTAATCCATAACGGACTTATACCATTCATTGTGGAGTTTGCAGCAGTGAATGAGGATGATAGCGAACAGTTGATCAACAAGTTTTCTCAGCTTTTGCTTCCTTGGGCAACAATGGTGTTGCCTCAGATGGAGATTGGTCAAGCTCAGGATACTGCTGAAACAGTAGCTAATTTTAGCCAATCAATTTGGCAATCTTCACTGCGTAACAAGCCAAGTAGTTTGAGCATTATCGTTAGTGGATATGAAGTAGCACTAACGATCCTTACCCAAGAGACATTTCCAACTCGATGGGCACAGATTCAAGGAGAGTTAGGGCTTATCTATAGTGACACCGAAATTTCTAATCGAAGAGCTGATGATTTTGAGCAAGCAATCGTTCATTTTCAGGCTGCTTTAGCTGTTTTTACGCCTGAGGAATATCTGCAACAGTGGGCAATAACTCAAAATAACTTAGGAGAAACATATCGTAACCGAATCTCTGGCAAAAGAAGTACGAATTTAGAACAAGCGATTAGCTACTTCCAATCCGCCTTGGACATCTTTACTTATGAAGAACATCCACAGCAGTGGGCGTTACTGCAAAGTAACCTGGGAGACACATATAGTGATTATTATGCTGCAAGTTATAAGTCTGAAAACCTTGAATTAGCAATATTTTCCTACAAACAAGCTTTACAAGTATTTAGCAAAGAGCTTCATCCTCTAAGGTGGGCAAGAATAAACAACAGCATGGGTGATTTGTACCGGCAGCGAGAAGTAGACAGGGCAGGGAGTTTGGAACTAGCTATTGACTACTACTCAAAAGCTTTGGAGATCCACACGCGACCAGCTTTTCCAAAACGTTGGGCAAAAATTTTTAATAACTTAGGATTTATTTATATTCACCGAATTCGAGGCAAGACAGCAGAGAATTTAGAACAAGGAATTCAGCATTTCTTATACGCTCTAGAGGTATTTACTCGTGAGAAATTTCCTCAAGAATGGGCAATACTTCAGAGCAATCTAGGTGAAGTTTATCGCCAGCGTATTTTGGGAGAAGAGGCAGAGAATTTAGAGAGAGCTATTCGCTATCACCTAAATGCTTTGGAAGTACTTAGCTCTGAAATTCAACCTGAAAAGTGGGCAATGGCTAAAACTAATTTAGGCATCGCTTATGCTAATTATAGTAGGGGAAGAAAAGAATCAAATTTAGAACAAGCTATTCAATGCCTTTCAGATGCACTGACAGTGTTCACCTATGAAAACTTTCCAGAAAAGTGGGCAACAGTTAAATTAAATTTGGGTATGGCTTATCTAAACCGACTCCATGAGAATAGAAATGCGAATTTAGAACAGGCTATTCAATACTTTTCAGATGCCTTCAAGGTGTTCACTTATGAAAAATTTCCTCGACAGTGGGCACAAGTTCAAAGTAATTTGGGAATGGCTTACCGTAATTTTCCATTGAAGAATGGAGAAAATTTAGAGAAGTCAATTTGCTGCCATCTATCTGCTTTACAAGTGCACACTCGTCAGGACTTTCCTAAATATTGGGCAATGGCACAAATGAATCTTGGAGCCGCTCATTTTCAGCGATACCACATTAAGAAGGATGAAACGGAAGAACTGACAACAGCAATTCACTGTTACTTAAGTGCTTTAGAGATATTTACTCGTGAAACTTTTCCTCAAAGATATGCAGAAGTTCAAGACAATCTAGGCATTGCATATAAAGAGAACCAACAATTTATTGAAGCCTATACTGCCTTTGATGCTGCTATTGACATAGTGGAAGAATTTCGCCAGGAAATACTTTTCGGCTCTGCAATAGAAGGTGACAAGAAGAATCTAGCCGAAAAATGGAATCAGCTTTATCAGAATATAGTGGATGTCTGTCTGGACTTAGGTCAATATGACCGACAGTATTACAGTAAAGCTATAGAATATGTTGAACGTAGCAAAACTCGCAACTTAGTTGAACAGATTCTTAGCCGTGATCTGAAAACTATCTTCCCCCCAGAAGTTGTCACTCAACTAGAACAATACAGGGACGACATAGCTGTGGGGCAATACCAAATCCAACACGGCGAAGCTGAGAATCCAGGAGTTTTAGTACAACACCTACAAGAATTGCGACAGCAGCGGAATAAATTGCAAAACTGCTATTTACCTATCGGTTCTGGCTTTGACTTTGAGCATTTTTGGCAGAAGCTGGATAACCACATTGCCGTTGTCGAATTTTACATTACAGGGAATAGACTGCTCACTTTTATTTTCATCCACCAAACTCAGCAGCCTATCATTGTGCAGTCTCAGCCACAAGATTTAGAAAATTTGTCAAATTGGATAGATGGATATTTACAAGGCTATTACACTCAAAAAAATGATTGGAAAAGCCAACTAAGTAATCGCCTACATTCACTGGCGCAAATTTTGCACATTGATGACATTATTCAGCAAATACCCTCAGAATGCGACAGATTAATCTTAATACCTCATCGATATTTGCACTTATTCCCGCTTCATGCCTTGCCGATTAATAGTCAGCAGGGGAAGTTGACATCTGAAATTCTCATGCACCGCTTTCCGCTAGGTGTAAGCTACGCTCCTAGCTGTCAACTCCTAGAACTGTCTCAAACCAGAAAACGTTTTGACTTTACTCACCTGTTTGCTGTCCAAAACCCTACTGATGATTTGTACTACACAAATATCGAAATAGATGCCATCAAAAGCTACTTCAATCCAGTAGCTACAAATATCCTTGTCACAAAAGATGCTACTAAAGCTGCCATAGATAACAAACTCCTCAACACATTTCACTGTGCCCATCTGAGCTGCCACGGTTACTTCAACCTTAAGCAGCCTCAAAAGTCTGCCCTCATTCTGGCAGATGCCCATCTTAGCCCTGCACCTAATGAACTCAATCTAGAGCACCATCTACTTTTAGATAACGGTGAAGTGATTGATTTAGATAAATGTCTGACCTTAGATGCGGTCTTCGCTCTGAAATTAGATAAATGCCGCCTTGTAACCCTTTCTGCTTGCGAAACAGGATTAATTGACTTCACCAACATCAGCGACGAATACATTGGCTTACCCAGTGGGTTCCTTGTGGCAGGAAGTCCAGCTGTGGTGAGTAGCCTATGGACGGTAAATGACCTGTCTACAGCATTGTTAATGATCAAATTCTACGAGAATCTGCATCATCAGATGTCTTTGGCTGTTGCCCTGAACCAGGCACAACTCTGGCTGCGAGATGCAAGTCGAACAGAATTAACTCAATGGATTAAAGCAGGAAACTTGCCTCTGAGTCCAGCACTGAGGATTTCTCTATTCAAAGGATTGAAACCTGATGACAAGCCATTTCACCATCCTTTCCATTGGGCAGCGTTCTGTGCGATCGGGCAGTAGAGGTGGCTTATGGTTTTACAAAACCTTTTCAAAGAATACCCTCAGCGACCGCCCTCTGGCTTTGTCGGTCGTGAGGCAGAGCTTAACCTGTTTCACCGTACCCTGAATCGATTGTCTCGTGAACCAGGGTGTTTTATCGTCAATATTTCCGGGCAGGCGGGGGTTGGCAAAACTGAACTGCTGCGCCAGTATCGCAAACGGCTGGATACCGCAGAAGTGTTATTGGCTCTAACATCTGAAACGGAGCCGGATGTTCCTACTGTGATGGGCAAAATTGCCGAACAATTCAAGCAACAGGGGCGTGTCCTGCGGAAATTTAGCGATCGCTACCACACTTACCTCCAATGTTTACAGCGCCTAGAAGCAGACCCAGAGAAACCGCAAGGGTTAACAAAGGCCGTTGGGCAAGCTGCAACCAAAGGGTTAGTCACGGGTGCCCGACAAATCCCCGGTTTGGGTGTAGTGGTTGGAATGTTCGATGAGAATACTCTGGCAGCCCAAGGCGGTGAATGGCTTGCCTTTGTTGCCAAAAAGCTGACCAACAAAGACGACGTTCGCCTCGTCAAATCCCCAGTTGAGGAATTAACTCCATTATTCTTGCAAGGTCTGCACAGTATTTCCAACAAACATTCGATCGTTCTATGTTTTGATGCCTATGAACGAACCAATTCCTATCTGGACAAATGGCTGAGAGAGGTTCTGGTCGGTGAGCAGTATGGTAGGACTCCAGACAAACTTCTGCTGATCATTGCTGGGCAACAAGAATTGAACCGTACAGACTGGGATGTTTTTAGACCAGAAGTGATTCGCCAACCCCTACAGCCGTTTACAGAGCAAGAGTCACGGGATTTCCTCAAGCACAAGGGCATTACAGAAGCCTCTCTAGTCACTGAGATGTTGGAGTTGTCCCATCGGCTCCCGCTTCTGCTCAATACCCTGGCAGTCCAGGCACCGACCAGTTCTACTGGTGTTGTAGATCGGGCAGAAGATATAGTCGATCGCTATCTCCGCTGGATTGAAGACCCCCAGCAGCGCAAACTGGTACTGGATGCCGCCCTTGCCCGATCTGTGAATCAGGATGTGATTGCCACGCTCACCACCCCTGATCAAGCCGATGCCCTGTTTGATTGGCTGGTTAAACAGCCCTTTGTGAGTAAGAAAACAAAAACCTGGTGCTATGAGTCCCTGATGCGAGAGATGATGGTACGCCACAAGCGGCAACGTACTGTGCTTGAGTGGGTAACACTCCATGAAAAGCTGGCGCAACTCTATCAGCAGTTGTGCGATATTCAAGGACTGGACGCAAAGATCAGCCAGTACAACCTGACCTGGCAAACCTATCAGCTTGAAAAGTTGTACCATCAACTCTGTCAGGCTCCCCAGAAATTCCTACAGTCCGCTCTTCTGGAGTTTCTAGCTGCCTTCAAACGCCAACCTTTGACTGCTCATCTTTGGGCTGATACGATTCAGCAGGCTGGAGAAGAAACAGGGTTCGATGAATTAATCCAGTGGGGTGAACAAATGGTTCGCGGACTGGCCGCCTATGATCAGGACACACCAGCTGACGCGATCGCCCTCTTCACGGTCTTGCTCAAACAGAAAGACCTTGAACCTGAATGGCAGGCAAACGTTTTCCGTTGGCGGGGAAACCTGTATGGTCGGACAAAACAATATGCGGATGCCCTGGCCGACTTGAATGAAGCGATCCGTCTCGCCCCTCAAACCGCTGAATCCTATCGCGATCGCGGCTTGGTTTATCTGTTGGATGGGCAGTACGCCCAAGCCTTGTCAGACTTGGCTCAAGCCATTGAACTCAATCCAGAAGATGCTAAGGCAAGTGCCTACCAGGGCATTATTTATGCGGCTCAAGCAAACTGCCGTAGGGCGATCGAGAACTTTACCCAGGCCCTAAAGTCGCAACCTAACTTTCAAGCCGTTCTGGTCAGCAGGGCTGCCGCCTATCGGGATGTGGAGGATTATCCAGCCGCTTTAGCCGACCTGGATCGGGCATTGGAACTGGTACCGGGGGATCTCAGTGCGATCGCCGAACGCGGCAAACTCTATCAAGCAATGGAACGCCCTGAAGATGCACTGCTCGATCTCAATCAGGGACTCACCCAAAATCCTGATAACGTAAGCTTACTCTTCCATCGAGGGATCGTTTTCCAGCAACTGGAGCAATATGATCAAGCCCTGGCAGACTTCAAACGGGTGCTGGAGTTGGAACCTGGCAATTCCGATGCTCTAGCGAATCGAGGTGAGACTTTCCGACGGTTGGAACGGTATGAAGAGGCGATCGCAGACCTGAGTCGGGTGATTGAGCAACATCCAGAGGATGCATGGGCGATCGGAATTCGCGGAACAGCTTATTTTCAATTTGGACATTTTGAGGAAGCACTGAAGGATATTAATAAGGCACTGAATCTAGAACCAGAAAAAAGTTGGTGGTACTATCGCCGAGCATTAATTCACCTTCAGCTCCATCAAATTGATGCTGTCCGAGCAGACCTGCGAGGTGCAATTCAACTGGAAACTAAAAAATCTCAACAATCCTCTCAAGACTGGTGCAGCAGATTGAATTTAGCACTTTACTATATGGCTGGTAATAACCACAAGCAATCCCAGAGCATTTATCAGGCAGCTTCAGAACATGCTTCTTCTGCTCAACTTCAAAATGCACTGAATGATTTAGAGGAGTTACAAATCAATCTCCCGACTCATCCACACATTCAAGCAGTCAGAAGTTTATTGAAGCTAAGAATAGAGGATTTAAGGAAAGTAAATTTGGTCGAGAATCAGAGTTTAAAATGTGAAGTTTATAGTAAAACAACTGGAGGGTAGTGTTATGGATACACAACGTACCCAAGCTTGCACAGAACTTATCAAAAAAATTCTTGAGGTTAAGAGTGATGAAGAGTTTAGCCGCCTCATAGCTGCACACATGCTGCTAGGCAATGAGAATTTGATCGATAGCGATTTTTTGCAGATAATGCTCAAAACTGCTCAAGAGAAGGGACTAACTGGAAATAATGAAGTAGCTGATCGCTTAATCAACTATGCTTACCAACTTGCTGAAGCATTACAGCTACCATCTCCAGAGATGCCTCCCCTCCCTCCGGATATTGCCGCACGATTGAATTTGTTACTGAATTTACTAGAGATGATTCCCAGTTATGGCTGGAATTCTGAACCATTGGTTTATCCCTTAATCAATCAGAATCAGGACTTGTTGGATGAGGAATTCATTACTGTTTTAAAGCACTGGACAACTGCGCAATTGTCTAGGCTGGAACCTAAGCAGGCAGAATATTTTGCTGAAGTGGTTGCAGACCTGGGAGACAAGTTCAAAAACATTCCATCAACGGATCAAACTATCAACTTAGAAGTTGCGATTGTCTCTTATGAAATTGCAACTCGAGTTTTCACATACGAGCTTCACCCTGAACAATGGGCGCGATTACAGAGTATTCTATGCAGTCTCTATACAGAACGTATGCAGGGAGATCAAGAACAAAATATAGAAATTGCTATTCAGTATGGTGAAGCAGCATTAAAGGTTCGGATTCATCAATCCCCTCCTGAATGTGCCACTACGCGGAACCATTTAGGAAACGCTTACTATGTACGTATTAGAGGGAATAAAGAAGAAAATTTAGAAAAGGCGATTGGCTATTATAAAGCTGCTTTATGCGGATACAATTGGCGGAACAGTTTACGCTATCCAGAAAAATGGGCTGAGACTCTAATCAAGCTTGGTAAAGCTTATGGGGAACGCAACAAAGGTGTGCATAAGAAGAATTTGAAGTTTCAAATTCGTTGCTATGAGGCTGCCTTGCAAATATTTATACCTCAGGCTAAAAGTTCTGCTCGTGATCTCATGCGATGGGCAACAACTACTTTGTGCCTAGGAGAGGCATATAGTAGATTAGAAAAGAAGAATCAACACAATTTAGACAAAGCCATTAAATATTATGAGGTTGTCTTAGAAGTACTTTCAAGCTCTTCTTCAACTCAAGGTTTCTTGGATCAGCAATATCTACTCTTACTTTGGGGACTTACTCATTATCAGCTATATAGTGCCTATTACCAGAACGTTTCAGGGGATAGAGGTAATAATTTAGAAAAAGCAATTCAGCATTGTCAATCGATTTTAGAGTCTATTAAATATCAAGATGAGCCAGAACTTTGGGTAGCTACTCAAATAAACCTGGGATTAGCTTATAGCGATCGCATTTATGGAGAACGGGCGGCGAATATTGAATTAGCTATTAGCAGCCACAACGCCGCTCTTAGCGTCACAGAATATCCAAGTCGAGCTTGGGCTAATGCCCAATGGAACTTGGGGGTCGCTTATGATAGACGCATTCGAGGAAACTCAGCAGAGAACCTGGAAATCGCAATTCGTTGTCTTAAAGAATCTCAGAGAGTTTTTACCCTTCAAGCCTTCCCAGAAGAATGGGCAAGAATTCAGATTGTTTTAGGTAGTGTTTATCGTAGGCGTATCCAAAGCGATCTCGCAAGGCAGGAGTTATCAATAGGTATTGCTTACAACGCTGAAGAGCTTAAACGCATTATTCAACGGGGACGAGCAGAAAATTTAGAAGCTGCAATTCGCTGTTATGAGTCAGCTCTAGAAATTCTCACCTGTCAAACAGATCCCAAACACTGGGCAGAACTACAGGATAATCTAGGTAATGCTTACAGCGACAGAGTTTTCGGTGAGCGGTCAGACAATCTAGAGATTGCTATCCACTGCTTTAATGCTTCGTTAGATGTTTTTACTCGACAGGATTTCCCTGAAGAATGGTCTATGGCTCACATGAATTTGGGTTTAACCTATTTTGAGCGAAGTCTAGGGAATAAGTTAGACAACCTTAAGCAGGCTATTCACTGCTACTTAGCTGCGCTAGAGGTTTTTACCTGTCAAGCATTTCCCTATCGATACATAGAATGTCTTTTCAATCTCGGTCTAATTTATCAGGCGGCTCAACAATTCCATGATGCTTATCAAGTTCTTGAACAAGCAATTAGCACCGTAGAATCCCTGCGACTCGCGATCAGATCTGGTTCCGCTGTGGAAGAGGATAAACAAAAGCTTGCTGAACAGTTTAATGGGCTTTATAGAAGAATCGTAGAGGTTTGTTTGGAACTGGCTAAAGCAGAACCTCTTTACTACGATCGCGCAATTGAATTTGCCGAACGCAGTAAAGCTCGGAACCTTGTTGAACTCATTTCTGTGAAAGGTTTTTATCCCAAACCCAATGTCTATGCCGATCGATCGTATGAACAGATTTGTAACGAATTAGATTTTTTCAGAGTGCAAATTCCAGTCAAACAAAGACAGCTAGAGATGGTTAGCAATCAACGCTTAGAGCGAATAGACCAGAAGCTGTTAGATACATTACAGGCAGAGCTAGATACATTGTTGGAACAGCAGAATCAACTTTTTGAGAAAATTGCAGCAGTAGACTCAAGTTTTAAGCTTTCTCAACAGGTTCCTTCAATCGCTTTTGATGAAATCAAAAATCTAATCGATCCACACACAGCCATTGTTGAATGGTATTTCACTAAAGAGCAAATTATCGCGTTCATTATTACTCATCAGAATCCACATCCCGTTGTTCTTAAATTCACCGGTATAAATTCCCGCACATTCTGGCACTTTAGTCATGATTATCTAACCACCTATCAATTTCAAAAGAATCAATGGCTCTCAACCTTGAATCAAAAATTAAGACAACTTGCTCAGATTTTGCATCTAGACGAAATCCTATTAGAAATTCCTGCAATATGTGACCAGTTGATTCTCATTCCGCATCAATTTTTGCACTCATTTCCTCTTCATGCTCTACCTTTACCTGATCAACAGGATAAGTCTCTTCTAGACCACTTCAAGAGGGGCGTACGATACGCTCCTAGCTGCCAGTTACTGCAACTGAGCCAACAACAATATCGCTCGGCTTTTCATCACCTTTTTGCAATTCAGAATCCTACAGATGACCTTGACTACACCAACATAGAAGTTGAAGCTATTCGTACCTCTTTCCTCTCCTTTGAAGTGTTGGCGGGTGAGGCTGCCAATGAAGTTGCTATCAAAATGAATCAAAATTTAGAACGAGCACATTGTTGCCATTTTTCTTGCCACGGTTACTTTGATCCAGGATCGCCTTTAAATTCGGCTTTGGTTTTAGCAGAATCTGTAAAATCAGATAGTTTGCACGAGCAAAAGCTAGAAGATGGTTACTTAACTCTTGCAGAGATTTTTGGTTTAAATCTAAAACAATGCCGACTGGTTACACTTTCTGCTTGTGAAACAGGTATGATTGACCCGCTTAGTCTCAGTGATGAATACATCGGTTTACCTAGCGGTTTTCTCTATGCAGGTAGCCCAAGTGTTGTTAGCTCTCTATGGACGGTTAATGACCTTTCTACAGCATTTTTAATGATCAAGTTTTATGATAATCTTCAGCAACAAGCACCTATTGCTGTTGCCCTCAATCAAGCACAGACTTGGCTTCGAGATATCTCAGGTTGGCAATTAAAGAAATGGGTTGAAGATAGAAAGATACCTTTGAGCCAAATGCTGAGAACCCGTTGGTTAAACAGAATAAAGGATGATGAACAACCATTTCAAGCTTCATTTTACTGGGCAGCATTTTGTGCGATTGGTCAATAAAGGAGGATTAACCCACCATGTCTCCATATGAACAAAATATCTTGGATTTCTACAAAATCTACGAAGAGCATCCTAACCTCTTCACCGATTCGGATCGTGTCTCTTTAGAAGCATTGAAAGCGATCTTTTCAGAAGATGATAGTGTTGAGAAAATCTCAGATGCGATCGCCCTCTGGTGTGAAGATCATCCCCACATCCTCAATGTACTTCTGGAAATTCCTCCAGCTGATACCGGCGAACGAGGTCCAGGAAACCGTCCACCCCGTCTGACTCCAAAAGAAGCTTTAGAATTGCTCGAGAATATTGTTCGTCAGAGCAAACCTGATTCTGAACCCCCATCCTCCCAACCTCAAACCCCATCTAAACTATGAGCGAGATTTCCTCAGCTCAGACATTGCAGAACCCTAGTCTGACACTTTACGCCTTCCACCTGCGTACCGACATCAGCAAGGGAGCAGAGCAGGTTGCGTCCAAAGCCTCACAATTGTGGGAGCAGTTAATGGAGCTGGGGAATACGCTGAAAATCCCTAAGCTGCAATCCCTGCACCAAAAGCTAATCTGCTATCAGTCCGCGCGGTATCAGCCATCCGTCGAGGATCAGTTGGCTCCGGGACAACAAAACCTTTTATCGAACAGAGAGGATAGCCTTAATTTTCAGTTGGCTGCTCAAATCAATCATGGAGAGCTGGAATTCAATGGCTCGCTTGTTCCCTTTCGCATCCACGATACCTATGCGATCGACCTCACTCTGTCCTCTCCAAACCCCATTCCTCTAAATCAACTTCATCAGCTTAATCCTCAAAATCTTCTACTGCCTCCCCACATTCAGGCATCCCTGGGGCAAACTCTACTCCTGTATGCCGAAGTTGATTCCCTCCGGAAAGAGGATCGAGCGATCGCTGATGCCTGTGTTGCTCAGTTATTTCATCAGCGAACAACGCCTGAATTCCTCGCCGAAGGTAAACTCCTGGGTAGCTCAATCTTCGAGTACGATACCCTGACAACCGATCCAACTCAGCAACGTCATATGCTGGTCTGGCTCAACCATGAAAACCTAGCTTCAGAAGTTGATGAAGTATCAGGAACATTACTTTACATTCTGCTTTGCCGTCATAAGATTCTTTACGCCTATGACCAATCCCGTTGGTGCGATCGTCAGGCTAAACAGATCTACAGCAAACTAGATCAGGAATTTGTTCAAAAATTTACCCAAGTTGCTCAAGCCCCTGACCATTTGCGACAATTTCAAATTTGGCTGCGAGAAGACCTGCCACCAATGGCATTTGAGTATGCCCGTCAGTTGCGTGACCTTTCCGATCACCTCACGACAATTCAAACCAACCTTGAGAACTACCAGAGCCAGATGGCAAAACTTGCTCGATTGCCAGGAAATGACCTGATCTTTCTACAGCAATTTTCTGATCTGGCTCAGAACAAGTTTCTCCGGCAAATTCAGGTTGATCGGGAATACCTGGTTCCAGGACAAGCCATTTTTCAACAACTGATCGAGACCATTCGGGGATTAGCTGAACTTGAACAGACCGAGAGCGATCGCCGCTTAGAACGCACCATTCAGGTAGTGGGTGTTGGTTTAGGAGTTGGTGCAATTTTTGGCTCAAGCTCTGCATTTATCGATCGCCCCTGGAAGCCCCCCTTCTCTCCTAATACAACTATTCATCCTTTTGTTTCTTCCCTGCTAGTAAGCCTTCTCGCTGCACTAATGGCAGCCCTTTTTACTTGGTTGCTTACCAAACCTAAAAGAGGGAAAAAGTTCTGACAACTGATGAAGTGATGCTCATAAGGGTAATGGGGAAATGGATCATGACTACGCAAAACTTGTAGCACGAGTTGCCAGGATTTTGTTTGAATCGCCTTTCGGTCTGACCCCTCTGGAAATGGCGGCATCAGAGGGGAGAATGCCTATCTTAAATGACCCGACAAGAACACGAATTTTGAAAAGCTGCTTGATTCAGTTAGATTTGTGCGATCGTGAGGGTAACATCCTCGATCTGGCTGAATTTCAAATATTCATGCATCAGGTTCAAGGAGCACTGTGGGCATATACGGATGTCAAAACCCTAACTCCCAGGATTCAACTGGTTATGACAGAGCCTGATTGGATTAGACAGAGCAAACTTCGACGTACCGAGGATGTGTTCCGTGATTTAATTCAAACGGCAACTGATAATCTTTGGATTGTCAATCCGTTTTTCAGCATCGACAGCCCTCAAGTTATGAATTTGTTCGCCCTGATCGCTTCACGTCTCCAGCAAGGTAGTATTTCGATTCGACTGATATTAAGGAGAGTCGCACCGAATCGACGGGAGTTTGCGCTACCTGCTCTGAGGAGACTATGCTCTATGCTTCCTGGCCATTGCCTTAGTCAGTTAAAGGTCTATAGTTTAGACCTGAATGAGGGAGCGGAGCGTCAAACATTTCACTCAAAAATCATAGTCCAGGATGATAGGGCTGCCTATATCGGGTCGGCAAATTGGACAGAGAGTAGCTTGCAGCGTGCTGTAGAACTTGGAGTGCTGGTGGAGGGAGCAGTCATTCAGCACCAGCTTATTCCTGTCCTTCAAACCTTATTGAGCCATGCTGAGCCAATTGTGCTGGAGACGCTGCAATGAGTCTGAAAGCATTGGATTTATTCTGCGGCATGGGCGGGTTATCGTGGGGAATACAAGCGACGGGATTGATCGATCCCGTTTGGGCAGTTGATAAGCACCTTCCAGCCCTAGAACTGTATGAACGCAACTTTCCTAGCACCCACGTTCTGCCGCTTGATTTATCCCAACGCTCAGACATCGATCAACTCCTTGAAAAAATCAGATTCTACGGTGATGAAGTAGATATTGTGGTGGGTGGCAGTCCCTGTCGAGGTTTCACCCAGATTCGGAATGGGCAGGATACTCAGTCCGATCCCCATAACCGTCTGGCAATGAAGTTTGCTGAAATTGTCCGGGCTTTGAACCCGCTCCTATTCATCTACGAGAATGTACCCCAGCTAGAAAGTTTCTCCATGTTTCCAAAATTTTTGGGCAGATTGAGGGGAAGAGGCTGCTACCGGGTTAGTCATGCTGTTGTCGAAGCTGCGAATTTTGGCACACCATCTCGTCGAACCAGACTATTCGTCGTGGGCTTTCGAGTAGACCTAGGGCAAACTCCTGACATTTCACGCGGGTTGGATATTCCCCATCAACAGTTTTGGTGGCAGCGAAATGTTGAAGAAAACAAAATTACTTACTCTCCCCGATTATCAGAGCCTTGGAAATCTATTCTGCTAGATCCTAATGATCTGCGCTTAGTTAACGTTGAGCAAGCGATCGCGGATTTACCATTGCTTCAACCTGGAGTTTCAGCAGGCAAACTGGTCTATGCCACCCCTGCTCAGAGTGCTTATCAAAAGTGGGCAAGGCAAGGAATTCGTAAACCGGATGGTCATGCAGTTCCACTGATTCGTCCTGAGACTCAGGCTCGTTTAGAGGCGATTCCACCTGGGGGGAATTGGCGTGACTTGCCGGAGCCGCTGACTCGTAAAATTCCCCATGATTTAACCAGTAGTTTGTTAAAGCGTCGTCATTACAGCGCTTATCGTCGTTTGTTACCAGAAGGTCATAGCCCCACCGTTCAGGGACATGCGGATTTTGCCTACCATTATCAATATGAGCGGGCACTAACTCCTCGTGAATTAGCACGTTTGATGGGATTTTCAGATAAATTTCAACTTGGTCAGGGTCACGACGCTGTAGTGCAAGCGATCGGAAACGCCGTGCCGCCGCGAATGGCTACAGGAATCACAACTGGCTTACTTCGCCAACTGGGAATGATGAAGTAAATTATTGAGGTTTCACAATTCAAAAAGATTTTTGAAGGCGAGGTAAAACTTACCTGGTATGGGCGCAGAACCCTGGTGTACTTTCTACCATCATGATTAGGGCAATCTGATCCTCCCCCCGGTTGTTTTACTGATGGGAGTTGATGGGCACTCTTAGTAAACCAGGAGTTAGCAGGGTATATCAGGTGCAAGAGCATGTCAGATGGCGGCGGAAGTCTAAGCTGTTAGCTGATGGCATGGTTCAGCTATCGCTTGATTTTGCATCCGATACTGTCTCATCTGAGATCCCTCAGCTTCAAGATATACCATCTGTTACTGAAGATACAAATTCTGAGAATGCAACAGACAAGCAGCCATCTGTGCAGTTGCCGATGCCTGCTCCTGCCAGGTTCGTTGAAGTAACCCAGCCAAGACCACGACTGATTTATATTCCACCCAAAGAGCCACGGAAGCTGCACCAGCCACCTTCTCCCCAATGGCTGCAAATGATGCAGGGTTGGTATCAACAGAATTGGGCAGAGGAGTTTTATGGTCAAATTCCCTGGGAACGCATTCAAAGCCTATTTGACCCACTCTTGGGACACTTGAAGGTAGGGAAACCCATTAGAGTTGGCAATTGGTCGAGAACGTATCCTCTACAAATCCATCGTTTGGAAAAGGACTTGGTTTACTTGATCGCGATCGCGATCGCAAAGCAAGCTCAACTTTTCCTCAGTCTGCCCGTTTCCCCTAGCTCTTTGGGAATCTTAACAGTAGCTTATTACGCTACTTTATCAAGGGATGAAAGGGATCTCTTCAGTGGAAACCATGCTGTTTCACCCAAGCATTTTGTGATCTGGATTCGCCCTCGCGATAATGGGCAGATTCAAAATCTCAGGATTGCCAGAACGGTGAAAGATGTGGTGAATCTCAGCAATCGCATCGTCTGCATTCCCAGTTCTAGATTCGATGAAGGTATTAAGGAAAGCCGCCTCAAGGTCGTTACAGTTCGTTCTCTTGAAGAGGGCAGAGAACTGCTCAAGCAATCAAAATACTGTTCCCTTGTGATTTTGGATGACGATTTAGGACGGACTTGTCCGTCCCCTTCCCAGTATGGCAATGAAGCATTCAAACTGGCGAGCTTATGCCGGCAGAAACAGATTCCAATGATTAGCTTGGTGCCACCCTGGTCAATGAAAGCCTTAGAGCGGCATGAAAACGAACACCAGATGGGTATTGGACTTTGGGCAATCGATGCCCCTGCTCTATGCTCCTACCCATCCGAGAACAACCTGTTTGAGACAAATGCACTACCCCATCCCATTGAAAAGAGCTTCCAAGCAATTAATCAACGACGAGAGTTTTTAGGGGCAGCCCAAATCACGCTCAAAACCTTTAGCTTGAGTATAGAAGATGAAGGAAGGATAGCAGATGCCTTTCAGGAAGCGGCTGATTTGCTCATCGCACTTGGGAATCGACCAGATTTAAGGCAAGTTTGGGCAAGTGGATGGGGAATTTGGCGGGATCTCTCTGCTCCAGTCTTGCCATTTCATTTATTGTGGGAGCAATTTCTTGAGGGTGCTTTGAAACGGCTTGAAGCTGCAGCCGAACGTTGTGGTGAGCCAAAGGCTTTAGCACTCTACCGTATTCTACAGTCCTTATCAATGAGGTTTCAGAAGCTTTCTCGTAACCCTTTTGTTGAATGGCTTGAAAAGTTTGATTCCAGAACGACAATTGCGATCGCAGATACAACGCGGTTGGATGCGTTAAAAGATTTTTTAATAGCTCAATGCAATACTTCAGCACCTAAAGTCTTTACCCTGAAAGATTTGCAAGGGCAGGTCGGGACACACCTAGTAGTTATTGGGCAGCCCAAAGCTTGTCATCGAAGCCTTCTACAAACGTGCTTTTTCCAAAAAGTTGATGTGCTGCTGTGGGCGGTATTAGCAGAGCGTGCAGAGCATTGGTGGAGTGGGTTAGAGATCGATTCGAGAGCATGGCATAACAGAACTTGGCAATCTCTGACCCAGCAAGAGTTCTTTGGACGTTATGACTACAGCTATCAGCCCATACCAGTCAGGATTGAGCATGAGGGTACAATCAGGCTGCATCGAGGGGTTGATGTTTCTAGGCTAGAAGAACAATTTAGCCAATTGAACCACTCCAGTTTGGATTCTGGCTTCAGCAGCTCTACTTCAAATGGGTTGAATGCTCATTATTGTGTGAGGTTTGAGCACAATCTTCAAATCCGAGTTTCCGTCAATAGTGAATTTTTGGTATTGATCAGAAAACAGGCTCAGGTCGTCTCTGTGAAAGAACTCGCTGCTGGCACGAAGGTTGTCCTGTTTGAGGGGATGAATCGGGATGAACTTTTTGCTCAAAAGGCTGGACTGCTGGAAGAAACCAGGGCTAATTGGCTGTACCGCTCACTACTTGATGCTTGGCGCGAATTAGTGAAAAAGAGAGTACAGCGACTCAGCTATCTATCAATTAGCCGTCAAATTTATCGTGAAACTGGGTTTGACATTAGTGAAACAGCAATCCAAACTTGGCTAAACGGTGATGATTTACTGACGCTGCCACGGTTGAAAGAGCATTTTCTATGGTTTATTCCACCCCTTGCTCATACAGGCTTTGAAGAATTCTGGAATACCGCCAATGACTTGCGGAAAGCGCGAAGGTTATTAGGTAGGGTTATCTCCGAGTGTGCTCAGGAAGGCTGGCGCGATCGCGATGCCGATGACATCGTTTTTCAGTATCAACAGGTCTTTATCACGGTTGGAGAGTTAAGAGATGCAATGCAAATTCTTCAAGTCCTTCGACCACCAGAGCTAATTTCACGTCCACCCGCGTATCCAATTAATCGGCTATTTCGTAATGGAGCGTCATGATGCAACCTGAAATGATTCTGAGTGATGATGGCTTGAATGTCCTGGATGCCTTGTCTCAGGAGAAACATTTACAGTTTGTGAAAAGTTTCTACAAGCGCATCCGAAGCCACATTATGGGCAGTTCAGAACATCGTGAGCGCATTCGGGGTGCAGCTGAACCACGCCGATTAATGCCAACAGCATACCTATCACCCCAGGCACCTTCTTCCTCAGTTCCTACCAGCAGCCAGCAGCAAAATAACTTCCGTCCCAGCAACTGCGGTTTGGCAATTAACCTTGCTCCTACATGGGAAAAACAGGAGTTACCCATCGAAGTAAATGTGCGGTTCAGTGTATTTCTACCAAAACTAGATCTCAAAGATGTTGCACAGCGATCGCTCCGAACTCTATGGCAACGATACGATGTGTCTGCTGGTACTAGCTGTACGATTCAAGCATTAATAGAACCAGGCTCTCAGATTCTTGCAGAGTTGAATCAGGAAATTTCAAAGCAGTTATCTGCCATCATCAGCGAACACAATCAAGATCCACAAGCTTGGCTAAATGGGTTGGATCGCACTATTGATGACCTCTCGCCAAAGGAAGTGGAATATGCTCAGAGTGATCTGAGCAAGCTACAGCTTGAACTGCGTCAACGAGCACTGACCAAACATACCAAGAAAACTAAGCCTGAAGACACTGAAAAAAACGAAGAACTGGGACAAGTCGCCTCTGTAGACTACGTGGTTAAAGTAGAAGTACAGAAGCGCGAAACCAGTGGACAAGATCGTCTCCGCTTATTTCTGCGAAATAAAACGAATGCAGTTGGGGGTTTTACCGATCCAAGGGATGGGGGAATATTTGGTGCTTATCTTGAAATTCTTATCCCCAAAGCATTATGGAAGCCCATTGAACTCTCTCGCTTTCAAATTTCCTATCAGGTTGATTCTAGTATCCCTGCTCAGGGCATCAACTGTACTCCTGGTGTAGACCCCGATTTAGACCCGATGCCCATCTGGACTGAGTTTTTGCCTGTGCACTGGCAAAAACGCTTGTATGCTCCTAATTTTGAAGCACCCTTCGAAAAACTGGCTCAGTCAACAGGAGATGTAGATCTTCAAGTCCTGCGAACAATTCTCCAGAATATGGAGGCTTATCGAAACAACTGGCAAGCCTTGATTGACAAAAAACACTTCCAGAAGGGAGGCACAGACAATACCAACGATGCCCAAATCGATTTAGATAAATTTGATGCAGAAATTGCTCGATTTCAATTGGGCATCCAAGTTCTAGAAAATTTCAAATACCGCAGCTTGAGACGAGCGTTTAATCTAATGAACCAAACGTTTGCTGCAATTGACCAGAAACGTGCTGACAGAGGAAAATCTCTCTACCAGAATTGGCGACCTTTCCAAATCGTCTACATTGTTTGTAACTTGGCAGCTTTAGCATCACGGCAGTGGTCAGCAGATTTTGCTGGAAACTCTCTGGCACAAATTGACCATGCAGCAGTTGTCCACTTTCCCACAGGAGGTGGAAAGTCAGAAGCTGTGATGGGCATTATTCTGACCCAAGCATTTTTCGATCGTCTAAGGGGAAGAGATTGGGGTGTTGTGGCTTGGCTACGTTATCCTTTGCGCCTGCTGACTTATCAACAGTTACAGCGGTTTCTCGATACGCTAGTAATTGCAGATGAAGTGAGACAACAGCAGCCAGATTTAGCTAAAACTCCCGAATTTACAGTAGGTTACTATGGTGGGGGCGAAAATAGCCCGAATGACCTGAAGAGCTTGTCTGAAGAATTTCGGCAACGATATGGTTCAAGAGCGAAACAGCGAATGCAAGATAACGGCATTCAAAATATTCCAAAATTTTTGTCTTTGTCGGATGTGGGGTATTACGTTCCTGAATCAATTCAACAATATCGAATGGTAATGCGCTGTCCGCACTGCAGTTCGGAGAAGGTTCATACTTTTATTGATCGAGATACAAATGAATTACGACACCGCTGTGGAACACTTGGGGAACCGCTGCCAAAAGAAGCTTGTGGGAAGGAAATTCCTCTATATATTGTTGACTCAGATATTTACAGTCGATTACCAACTTTGGTGGTTGGTACTCTAGATAAGATTGCCAACATTACCTTCCGTCCGGCGAGTCGGACACTCTTTGGTGCAGCATCTAATGTTTGCTCAGTTCATGGTTTTGTCGCTAATAATACTTGCCACAAGCAAGGATTTGGCACCTGCACTCGCAGGAGTCTAAAAGCCTTACCTAAAGCCGCTGTCGATCCTGGTATTCCCCTGATTTTTCAGGATGAACTGCATTTGTTGCGAGAGGAATTGGGCACCTTTGATGGACATTATGAAGCATTAATTGATGCAATCCATCAGGAACGCAATGCAACTCGCCCGCGAGTTTTAGCGGCAACGGCAACAATTGAAGGAGCAGAACAACAAATTCGTCACTTGTATTGGCGATCGCTCTCTCAGTTCCCAGAACGTGGCCCAGATAGAGGGCGAAGTTTTTATGCTAACGCTCACAGTAAATATGTCACACGGGGATTTGTCGGTCTGCGTCCCACATCTGCCAATCCGCTAGATACGGCAATGGCACTGTTACAGGCAATTCGTACTGAGCTAGAAATTCTTCGGGGTAATCCCACAATATTTAAAGCTGAATATGGGCTGGCATCGTTGACTGATGATGAATTCCTTAAATTAGTCGATGATCACGATTTGTGCTGTACCTATGTCAACTCAAAAAATGATGGATCGGATATTCGTCGCTCCATCAATGAGCAAGTCAAAGCTGGATTGCGAGAGGAATTTGGTGAAGATGCAGCCAACCGTATGTTACCCGAAGCGGTCACGCTTTCTGGCGATGACGATATTGAAACGGTTAAGTCAGTTCTTAAGCAAATGGAAACTCCTCAGAAAGGCTTGGCAGTTGATGACCCAAATCGACTTTCTGATGTGGTAGCTACCAGCATGATTTCACATGGGGTAGATATCGATCGCCTTAATCTGATGCTGTTTTTTGGCTGGCCGACTACAACAGCAGAGTATATTCAAGCATCAAGTCGTGCTGGTCGAACAATGCCAGGATTAGTGTTTGTTCTCTTTCGACCCCAGCGTGCTCGTGAACGCGCTATTTTTGATTATTTTGAGAAGGCACATGAATATCTTGACCAGATGGTTGAAGCCGTTCCAATTGATCGGTTTGCCCACAATGCTTTATATCGAACAGCCTTTGGATTGATGCTTGGCCGTCTGCTACATCTTGATGGTCCTGCTGCTCGACCCGCCAACCAAGAAGCTGATTTGGCCGAACTGGATAAGTTGGACGAAGTGCAGAAGTTAATTGATGGAACTGGAGTAGGGCGATCGCCCATTGATTTGAAGACTGTTGTAGCAAAAATCCGATCTACCCTCAACCCAGATGGTTGGGCAGAAGGGCAAGTATTTGATGAACCGCTCAATCTTGTAGAGGATGCTTTTCTATCTCAAGTTAGAAAAATTGTCCAAGACCCTAACGAGAAGAGCCACGTTACTAGTGGATTGACCAAAGAAGACATTCCTCATGATTTTCGACTTTTGCTGTCGTTGCGGGATGTGGATCCAGGCATTGACATTAACATCTATTAATCCTTGGGGAGAATTTGCATGGCTACACCAAAATATACTCGCTCAAAAGGACAGGTTCTCCATCGATTCGAGCCAGGAGCCGTTGCCACTGCTCCTGCCGGAACAGCAGAAATTGTTAAACACTTTGCCCGGAGACAAGGTAAACTCCGTGCAGACCTCCGCGATGCAGTTGAGCAAGAACTTAGGCGATGGCGGCATTTCGACTCTCAGATGCAAGCTTTTCTGAATCACACAGCAGATTTAGTTCCAGTAGATATTGCTTCTGTTCAGGGGTATCGGCTTCAAACGCAAGAATGTGCCAAGTGTGGGGCTATTCGTAATACTGGTGATCCACAATGGCGCAAGCAAGCTGATGCTCCATGCCATCAATGTGGGCATCCGACGTTGAATGAAATCCCATTTGTGTTTGCTCATGCTGATGGCACGATGCTGCAACTAACGCCAGAACCCTGTCCAGAGCATGGCTACAAATTTTTGATCTTGGAACGTACTGCCTCAAAACGTTGGCGCTGTCGAGTTTCAGGTTGTAGCCATATCAAACAAATTAATCGTGCTCTATCGACACGATCCCTTATGCGACAGTCTCAAATTGCAAACCGAGTCCAAGAAGAAACAGGTAAACTTCCTAACCCAATGATGAGCCTCTCTCCTGTTTCAGACAAAAAGCTTCAAGTGGTTCACTCGATTTCACGCATTGATCCAACTCCCAACTTTGCCAAGTTCAAAAATTTGCCAGAGAGTCTAAAGGTGCTTTTATGTATTCATTTAGAATATCTAAGCTGGACTGGCAAACCTCTCCTGGAACTTTATGAAGCCCTGACAGTTGTTGGTAATGGCAGCCAAGAAGATCAAGCTAAAGAAGGACAGCTGATTCAGGCAATGCGAGATAGTGGTTTGGACGAAGCCATGATACAAACCATTCTGGCAAAAAATAAAGCCATTCAAGAAAATAATGTTGGTGGTCCGGTCGTATCTCAGGTACGTCAGGCATTGCAGAAGCTTTCTTCCGATGCAATGGATTTATTAGGAGATGCTCAAGCAGAAGCGGAAACTCATGATCGCGGAGAGCCACTAACCCCTAAACAAGATAATGCCCGAACTTTACGCGAGCAGCTAATTAATCAAGGTGTTCTGTTGGATCTCAAACGGGAAAATATTGACGCTACGATCCAACGCCTCAGCGCTTCCCCATTCAGCTTCAGCTTAGAAGAGGCAAGGGATGACATGCGGACTAAATTGGGTATTACCCAAGCTGAGATTATTCAGGATTTACCAATCATGCATCTTGCCTATGGCTACACCCGCCTCTCCCACCAGCCAGAAGCAGCCGTTTTATGGGCGTTTGATCGTGCAAAGTTTGATTTGGCAGGAGACGAGCCAACAGGAAACTGGATACCTGCACCAGTCTATAAGCTTGAAACCGAAGCACTATCATTCCAATTCGACTCCAAGCGGATTTTGCGCTGGTTGCATGCGAATAATCTTGCTCCCGACCCTCAAACCATTTCGGAACCAACTTTGTGGTTACTTCAACGCCATAGTCGAATTCACAGCCGAAGTGGACCTGCTTTCAGCGATGTACTTGACTCCGATTTTCTAATTCCCTGGTTGGTCGGTTCAGCCATTCACAGCGCGACACACCTTATGATTCGGGCGATCGCAGACCAAAGCAGTTTTGGTGAAACGGCATTATCTGAACACTTGTTACTTAGCCTCAACCAATCCCTTATTTTCGTGAATCGCCTACAAGAATTTTCTCTTGGTGGGCTTAAAACATTTTTTGAACAGCGGCTCGATCAAGCCTTCAAGAGTTTGCTAGAAGAACGCAACGATTGTATGTTTGATCCGTATTGTGAGGAAACTCTGGGCGGAGCTTGCGCGGGATGCCTGCATCTTCCTGAAGTGGTGTGTCGCCTTTTTAACAATGCTCTCAGCCGGATCTTACTTTATGGTGGAGATTTAAGAACGGACATTGAGGGTGACGGTTCAGAGCGAACTCTTTGGAAGAATCCAAATCTTGAGGCTATAACTGGGCAGCAAATTTTTATTGGTTTCTGGGACAGGTGCATTGATTAAGAAAATAATTTAGGGGTCATGTAAAAATGACTTGAGCAATTAACTGAGATTTCTAGGACAATTGATAGTTCCAATCACAATGAAACTGCTTGCGCTGAATCGCAATCGCACTGAATTGTTCATCCGTCGCCTTAGTCCCTGTTAGGTATTGATTTTTATTGAGTCGAGTCTGAACGGTTAACCCTTGTTCAGTGGTAGTGCTGCAAATTAGGGTGACGATGACCTGCAAACTCGTTAACGGTCTAGCGCATCCTAACTCCTACAACCAGAACTGTCGATCGCCCTCCAACAAGCTACTTGGGTATATCCCTTGAAGCCGCAATCCAGCTACCCGATCCGCGCCATAAATCGGCATGGGTAAGCGAGGTGCTTTCAAAGCTCCATGGTGGAGCAGTGTGAGTTTCAACGTTGTATCGATAATTTGCTCAATTGGTGCAGGTTCCCCTGCTTCATGCACTGTTAATCGGAGGGGTCTGGCTAACCCTACTCGTTCAGACACTTGGGTTGTAATCAGCACTGCTTCACGCGAGGATAACCGCAAAGCTAAGCCCTGTGATGGTGCAACCAAAGTTCTTTGGCTCAAGTTATATAACCTTGGGATGCCAGATTTTCTGCATTCCACCAAAATAAACCTTGCCCCGATCGCTCGTGCTCGCTCCAACAAATGTGGAATCTCTTGACCGCAGAATCGCCCATCACGGTAAATTAAAACCGTTTTGCCTTCCAGCGTTGCTGGTAACAAGCGTTCTAGTAATCGTTGCGAAATTTCTTCTCCTTCCAGTAGAGCATCCTCCAAGACATAACGAATAAATTCGCCCTGCTTTCCGTAAAGCCGTACACTAGCACAGGCATTCAGGGTTCCAGCAAGTTTGGCTTTGGGCGATCGCGAGATGTCTAATCCAATGAAGTAATCAGCGATTTCCAACGGCTCTGCCAGAATGAAAGGCAAATTCCCTAGCTTTGCTAAAATTCCTGGAATGACCTGGTTCAGAATTTGTCCATGCTCAACCTCGGCTAACGTACCATCGTAAATCACTTGGCTTGCGATATTTCGACGCAGAAGCAGCGAGTAGACCAGATGATAAAAACTGCCGCCATCCTCTTCATCGGCTTCGCGATCGCTCTGTGGCAGAAAGGTCAACACGATATCAACTGGAACTGTGATTAACTTATTGACGGTTCTCTCCAGAGCAGCTCTTGCCTCAGCAGCACTAAGCCCGCTAATCGATAGAGCTTTGCGGTCAATGATTTCACTTTCAAACCCATATCGTTTTAGTCGCTGTTGAGCTGCTTCCAGGAAACCGTTCACACTACCGTCGCATAACTTCAGCGCAGCAATCCGAATCATGCCAGGTTGAAAATTGGGATGACGTTGGTAAACTCCACCAGCTGATAGCCCCTGTAAAATACGCCCTCGAACACCCGTAACTCCTTTACCAAACAGCAACGGGGTCTGGTCTACAGGAGTTGCTGGCTGCCAGAAGAGATCAGGATGTTCCAGGCTGTTCAAGCTCCGTCCAATTTCAAAACCGTAAGGCATCAGCACATCTGTTGCCTGGGCTTTGAAGGTGGTTAGCAATCGTTGCCGTTCCGCATGAGGAATTTTTGTGAATCGTAAAAACTGTCCGTAATCAAATCCAAACCGTCCTGCCGTTTCAGCCGTAATCGAAGGACGAAGCGCGGAAAGTGGATAGTGAAACGTTTTTTTCCCTTTACCAAACTGGATTGCAACCACTAATTCATCGTCATGAGCAGTCTCGATGATGTGCCGTGTTGAGTAACCTGCTGCAAGTTTGAGCAGACGATCGCGATGCTCCCTGACGACACCGACAAGCCGAACAATACTGCCACTACCGCCCATGTCAAAATCCTGAACGGGCAAGCCCACTAGCAAATCTTCTGGATTCCCTTGAGCCGCATTGTTGGCATAAAAATCCGCCAAGCTCCCTGAGTATGCAATCTCAGTTTGAACTGCTAATGACAATGCTGCGCGTTCTTGTCCTTGAAGTTCGATCGTTTCTGCCCAAAACTTAATTTTGCGATTTACCGCTAATCCTGCGATCGATGTGACAGAAATTGGTCTGAAGGGTTGCTTGATCCGTAGAATCTGAAACGCGAGTTTGGACAGAACAGATGATGATGAGATCGCAGCACTGTCTTGTTGAAGTCGGAGAGGTTGATCGCACAAATCTGGAATATCTTGCTGGAGTGCTGAGAGGGCTATCTGGCACTGAGACAAATTCAATGCTGGTCGTTGCATTGGAGTGAGTATCCACAGCCGATACTCATACCAAATGACAACAGCGTGTTCTAGTTTTCGCGAGAGATGGAAACTCAAGCGATTTCCAGTTTCTTGATCAATCTCAGGGGTTATCGTAAAGCTGGCAAGATTAGACTGAGCGATCGCCAGTGGAAACACTTCACTGAGAAAGACCAATGCTTGTGAGGGAGCAGCGGTAATAGCAGTCATGCAGAGACCTCCTGGGCAGCAAATTGACAAATTGAGTTGAACTGGCAATATTGGCAGCGAAAGCCGGGGTTGGGCGGAAAAATGCGATCGAACTCCGCAGGGTTCTTGCGGTACTGTTTCTTCTCCGCCTCATGCCGTTGAGCCAAGCGCGCTAGCTCTATCCGAACAGCATTCAGTTGGCTCATGGTTGCCGTAATTGGTTCTGACCACTTGCAAAGTTCAAGGTTATAGAACGAGGCGATCGTTCGTTTGCGGGGAAAGAGGTAGCTGGCTGCCAGCAGATAAACAAATGCCTGTCGTTCATCAAAATCAGAATGGCCCGTCTTCAAATCCAGAATGTGTAGTGTTCCATCTGGTTCAAGCAGGATGCAGTCGATCGCAGCGAAGAGGTTGAAGGTTATGCTTCCGTAATAGAGCTTGATGGGTTCTGGGAAACCCTCATTACCTCGGCTCAGGCTAAAAATTCGCTTTTTGAGAAGAATAGGGTTCTCATAATACTGAGACAAAATTTGGTTCAGTCGTTCCTGCACTTCATCAGCTTGCTGATCGAGTTTAAGAATCTCGGAAACCTGTGCGACTCCATCAATATCCTTAAGTCGTTGAGAGTTCAAGTGAAATTCATAAACCCCCTGCTGTGCTAAGAGACCAATAGTTTGCGGAACGGTGTCTTGTGCCAAGATTGCCGCAACATCCGGTTCTCGCTTCCGAACTTTGGCATGCCCCCGCTTCATGTCACAGTGCCAATGCTCCTGCCCGACTGCCGAAGCAAAAAGTGACCAAAGATTGTAGCTTGCAAACGGTAGCCAGCTTTTTCCCATCTCACCAATCTCCTCATATGGCTGCTGATAAGCGTTGCGCCTCAATGCCAGCCCTGATCTTCAAACTCTAAATTCGCAGTATTTAAGGGCGCACGTTTGACAAAACAAAATCGTTGTGTTAGCACTATAGCACAGGAAAACGGCAAGACAACTTTTTCGTTGTGTTATGATGATTTTATGATTCCACCCTTTAACGAAGATGGATTATTACCGCCCGGAATCCACACCGCAGCTTCGTGGCAGGAGTTTGCTCGTCGTTTTGGGCACACTCCACACCGACAGAACCTACTTTCAGGAATGAAAGTGGCTCTGTTAGGGCTGCGAGGGGCTGGCTGCCAGGTTGTCTACGTCGATGGCAGTTTCGTGACGGCAAAGGAACATCCCAATGACTTTGATATTTGCTGGGATATTACGGGAGTCAATCCCGAGCAACTCGATCCGCTGTTACGTAACAACAGTCGAGTTGCTCAGAAGGTGAAGTATCTTGGCGAATTTTTTCCGGCACAAACCACTGAAGGAGTGAGCGGAAAAATATTTCTAGATTTTTTTCAAATCGATAAGGCAACGGGAAACTCCAAAGGCATTGTTGCCCTAAACCTGTGGGAGATATGGTCATGATTAAGAATGAGCGGCAATACCGCATTACTAAAGCTCAAATCGAGAAGTTTTCAAATGCCCTCACTCAATTGTCGGCTTCATCTCAGCAGGATCAGTCTGTCCATCCCATCCTGCGGAAAGCCGAAAGAGAGTCACTGGAATCTCAGCTTACGGAACTGCGCGTCCAAGTCGAAGAGTATGAGGCATTGAAGGAGGGACAACAAGCAGTCCTGGAATTGGATTCGCTTGAAGCCTTACCACACGCCCTAATTAAAGCTCGGATTGCTGCTGGATTGACTCAGAAGGATCTGGCTGAGCGATTGGGAATTAAGGAACAGCAAGTCCAACGTTATGAGGATACAGAGTACGCTTCTGCCAGCTTCGCACGGTTGCTAGAAGTTAGTCGTGCGATCGGCGTTCAAGTACGCGAAGAAGTCTTGTTGCCCAGAGTTTCACCTGCTGATTTGTTGAGCCGATTGAGTCAGGCTGGAATCGATCGCGACCTTATTCTCAACCGTTTCTTTCCCAACTTGAGTGCTGAGACTTCACACGGTGAAGATGAAGTCTCTACTAATGCCCTAGTACTTCGTGCCGCAACTGCTTTGAAGCGAGTGTTTGGATGGTCATTGGCTGATCTATTTAGCTCTAGACCGCTTCAGCTTGATTTAACTCCCCTTGGAGCTGTTCACTTCAAAGTTAATGCAAAAGCAAATCAGAAACGATTAAGTGCGTACACAGTTTATGCTCATTTCCTAGCATTGCTTGTACTAGAAGCCACAGCAGATTTACCAGCGAAGCCGATCCCAACCGATCCAAAGCAAGTTCGTGAAGCCATCTGCTCAACGTATGGTGAACTAACGTTTTCAAATGCTTTGCAGTATGTCTGGAGTTTGGGTATACCCGTTCTTCCACTGAGGGATGCTGGCGCATTTCACGGTGCCTTCTGGCGCGTCAACGGACGAAACGTAATTGTTCTAAAGCAGCGCACTAGATCCTCGGCTCGCTGGCTGCTCGATCTTCTCCATGAACTTTGGCATGCTGCTCAAGAACCAGAGCGAACTGAGCGAACTGTGGTTGAAGAAGGGGATATTGCACAGGAACGGCAAGACTCACCTGAAGAAAAGACGGCTACAAGATTTGGCGAACACATTCTACTCAACGGTCGCCAAAAGGAATTGGTTGAGATGTGTACCGAAGAAGCAAAAGGTAGTATTGAGCGACTCAAGAATGTCGTCTTTAAAGTTGCTGCAAGGGAAAAAGTTTTAGTTGGAGCTTTAGCTGATCACATTGCTTATCGGCTATCACTCCAAGGTGAAAACTGGTGGGGTGCTGCAACCAATCTACAAACGGAAGATATTGAGCCGTGGCAGATTGCTCGTGACGTACTCCTAGAGAAGATTAATTTTGAAGTTTTGAATGATGTGGATCAAACACTCTTGATCAGAGCTTTGTCAGATAACTTGCCTCAGCAGGAATTTTAGAAGTTATGGAGGTTAAACGTAATGTCGGATGATTGGAATGTTGAGGAGGAATTAAAACCACTCAAACTAAAATGCACTAGCTCAGACTGCAAAAATGGGCATCACTCGTATAGACCTACACCTAAACAAAAGGCAGCAAATACAGTAGGACAGTGTCGATCCTGTGATGAGACGCCTTCCTTTGAGTGGGAGCGGTTACATAAGCTTGATCCCGAAGACCTAGACTATACGATCGCTGCCTTGAAGAATGAACTCATTCGCCAACATTACTGGACAAATGAGATTCCTCAGCAGGTTGAAAATTATGCCCGCCGTAAGGGGGTAAAAGGAATGGAGGCGGCAGTAGAAAAGCGGATTCGCGACTCTATGAGTCCACCTGCCAATGATTTTGATGGGCGTCAAACGCCCGCCGAGGATTCAGCCAAAGTCAATGCAGTTCACTTTGCTCAGCACGCCACCGCTTCTTGTTGTCGCAAATGTATAGAGTATTGGTATGGCATTCCTCGAGATCGATCGCTGACAGAACACGAAATATCGTATTTATCCAGATTGGGAATGAGATTTATCAGTGAACGATTTCCGCTACTAACTGAAACAGGAGAGAAGGTCTCACCCATTCGTCGGGCTGGCAAATCAAATACCAAAGGTCAAAAACAGACGGAGTGAAAGTTGCAATGGTGATTGACACTGAGGCTTTATCTGCACGTTATCGAGAAGCATCTGTGGATTTGTACAGTAAGCGGTTGCGGATTACAAATTTCCACAATACACAGCAAGAAAATGACCTTACAGAGCCTCCTAATTGCAAGGGCTTTGGGCGTATTCGGCACTTCAGGCGATCGAGCAACAATGATTGGCCTTGCAACCCATTACCGATCGATCCAGCTTGTAGAGCACTGGGTCTACAAGCAACCAACATGATTCGAGCGCAAGTTTTTCAAAGTGCAGCTTGTAATTGGCGATGTTGGTACTGCTTCGTTCCATTTGAGCTGCTGTCTGCCAATCGTAAATATTCCGAGTGGATGAGTCCATCTCAATTGATTGATCTTTATTTAGATCAACCTGACCCTCCTTCAATGATTGATTTAACAGGAGGACAACCTGACTTGGTTCCAGAGTGGGTTCCTTGGATGATGGCGGAACTGAAAGAGCGAGGTTTAGAGCGCCAAGTTTATCTTTGGTCTGACGACAACTTGAGCAACGACTACTTCTGGCAGTTTTTATCAGACGCGGATCTTGAACTCGTCGCGACTTATCCAAAGTATGGTCGTGTCTGCTGCTTTAAAGGATTTAATTCTGAGTCTTTTGCATTTAATACTTGTGCTGAACCTGATCTCTTTGATCGGCAGTTTCAATTAATAAAGCGATTGCTGGAGTTAGGAATTGACATCTACGCTTATGCAACATTCACAATACCAGCAGCTTCAGAAATTGTTGCAGATATGGCTCGTTTTGTCGATCGACTCCAGGCAATAGATCACGATCTTCCACTCCGAACGGTTCCGCTGGAAATTCAAGCGTTTACCCCAGTTAAAGGACGACTCAATGATGGCACTCAAGCTGCATTAAGGAACCAATACCTTGCGATTGAAGCTTGGAAAACAGAATTGGAAAATCGATACTCCTGTATTGAGCGATCGCAATCAATCACAGACATTTCCTTACACACAAAGCAACTTCTATGACAATTACTGAAATCGAGTCACAAGCGTTTGAACAGTTTGTTGAACGATGGGTTTTGCATGCGATTGCATCTGGAGTAGGCACGTTCAATCAGTTGGTCAAGGCATTACCCAGTGTTGATCCAATCATCATTGCTCACACGTTGCGAAGACTAAGTTCTAATTCAACCATGCCTCAAGATATTTGGGAAAAATTGAACACTTCAGCAAGTCAGACCTCAACAAGGATTCCCTATTCTCACTACCAGATTGGATTGCCCCTGCCACATCCACTTGACTTTGACTGGCGTTTTACTGATGGATCGGTGGAGTACTTGTTGAAATCTTGTGAGACATTGACGAACCTAAATGATACCATAGTACTACTTGGGGCTCCTAGCTTATTTCGAGGTGGTCTTGCACTGTCCTGGCAACGACGGATGATTTTGCTTGAGGCAAACAAAACCATGACAAATTATCTGACCTCACTGACCTCCCGATCTCAAGTTATGCGGTCTGACCTTTTGAATGGTGATGTCCCAAGATTATCAGGGGCTGCAGTCGTTATGGATCCGCCCTGGTATTTTGAACACATTCAGTCATTTTTATGGGCTGCTTGCCAAATCTGTCAATTAGGTGGGCATATTTTTGTAAGTCTCCCACCCGTTGGCACTAGACCTGGAATCAACCAGGAGTGGAAGGAAACATTGGTATGGGCAAAGCGACTTGGGCTTAAACTCGTTCATCGAGAGGACTTGTCACTTTCTTATCTAACTCCAGTGTTCGAGCGCAATGCCTTTAGAGTTGCAGGGCTTCCTGCAATCGAGCATGACTGGAGACGAGGGGATTTAGCAATTTTTCAACGGGTAAGCAGCACCCAGGTTTCCCGTCCTGGCGTGGCGCAGCAACAGGCTACTTGGTCTGAAGTTAGTTTGCTCGGTGTGCGGATTCGAGTTCGCCCTTGGACTAGTTCAGAATTTGAAAATCCAAAATTAGTACCAATCCTGCCAGGTAATGTACTCACCTCTGTGAGTCGTCGGGATTCTCGACGACAGTTAGCTGACGTCTGGACATCTGGGAACCGGGTCTTTATATGCCAAGGGCGCGGTATACTTTGGCATGTTTTGCAGGCAATTTCAACCGGAGACCAACCTCATGCTGTAGTAGAAGCATTTTTGAAGCGATCGCTAGATCCAAACGAAGGAGTCCTGATTGCTGAAGTAACCAATCAAATTCTGTCTCTGATCAGCCTGGAACAAAAGGAGAACTTACTCTTTAATGACTACTGGAACGATACGAACCTCACTCTTGCCGCTAGTTAATGAGCTGAAGTCAGCTGTGAAGGGAGATTTATTTTGGGAAAATTATCTCTCCCCTCTGTCTGAGCAAGCTTCTTTCCCATTCGCATTACATCTAGGGGTTTTTATAGAGCCGTATCTCCAGTTCATTTTAGAGGGCAAAAAAACGATAGAATCTCGATTTGCCACTCGCCGATTTGCGCCGTACAACCAGGTTGAGAAAGGGGATGTGATCCTCCTAAAGCAATCTTGTGGTCCTATTATTGGAATTTGCCAGGTAACGCATTGCTGGTTCTACCAACTTGACCCAGAATCCTGGGAAACAATTCAACGCGACTTTGCCCAAGCTTTGTGCGCTCAGGATCCAGAGTTTTGGCAGCAGCGGCAGGCTGCCTGCTATGCAACCCTCATGAGAATTCAATTCGTTAAAGTGATTGAGCCAATTCCATTTGCTAAACGCGATCGTCGGGGATGGGTAGTTTTGCAATCTAGCGATCAGCAGCTAAAACTTGAGCTATAGCCTATGAAGCCAGCCGTAATTGCTTTTTCGGGTAGCATTGCCAGTGGAAAGTCTACTCTCTCGCAAGAAGTTGCTAAGACATTCCAGTGGAAGCGCGCTAGTTTTGGTGATTATGTTCGGTCGGTTGCTCAAAATCGGGGAATTGCAAACTCGCGAGAGGTTTTACAGGCGATCGGAGCAGATTTACTTCAAAGGGATATGGAAGGCTTCTGTCGTACAGTTCTAGCCCAGGCAGATTGGCAACTCGGACAGCCCCTTGTTATTGATGGCATACGTCACGTAGAAGTGCTTGATAACCTGAAGCAGATTGTTGCGCCAATGCCACTATTTCTAGTTTTGGTCACTGTTGATGAGTCTACTCGAACGAATCGATTGCTTGAAAGAGGAACGGTCGATTTAGAGAAGTATCAACATTTGGAACACGACTCTACCGAACAACAGGTAAAGTCTGCGCTAGCAAATATAGCCGATTTAGTAATGGATAGTGGACATTCACTTGAAGAAAATGTCGAACAGCTTGTTAGCTGGCTCAAACATATTGATTCAATCTAAGCTCTGGACCTCATGTTGCTGCTTCAGAACCTCTAATAGGGCTTTTGCTTCTTCACCATGCTTTTGAAGGACATTCCACAGTGAACACACCCCTGTTGTTTTAATAGTCCCTCAACTGAAAAGTTCTTCTCACATGCCCAACATCTGGGAAGTAATCGCAGTCTGTGGCGATCGCATCCCCCCGTTGAATACAACTGCCAAGCAATGCGGTGGTATGGGTCCTCCAAACAGCAGGCTGCGCAAATGCGGATGGTGTTGGGTTGCGATCGCTCACCTTTGGGAGGAAACATTTGCCATAGTCTATCAACCTCGACTTGCGTAACCTTGCTGAGCGCCTCTACCTGTTTTTGCTTGGGTCTCCTTCCACCAAATAGAAGATCCTCCCAGCGATTGATCGCAGTACCAACTTCAAGGATCTCTCCTAATTGGCTGGCAGACGAAATCCGATTGCCTTTCGCTCGTCGGAAGCGGTACAAGAAGCTGGCAATGCTTTCTCCTTCCAGGGGGTGGACGATCGTATAAGGGTGGTTTGGATCAAAGGTGTACACTGGTTTGTTCCCTGATAGTTAATCGCTCGGCGCAGCTACCGTTATTTCACCATATCTTTCCAAAACTTGATTCAGTACCTGGTCATCAAAGTAGAAGGCTTCGTCCGTTGAGGAATTCTTAACGACCTGGATCAGGATTTCAATCAGCGATCCGAAATTTCCAACAGAGGCATTAAATAAATTTGTTGTTGCTTTTGAATCAATAAGCTTGACCGACTCCGGCAGTTTGAGAAAGTCCCGCTCAAAGGTTTTGATCAGACCTGAGAATTCAGTTGCGGAAAGGTTACTAAATGGGTAGTGCGGCTGGAAGTATTCAAATAAGTCGAGTTTCTTCAACACTTTGTCCAGTCCGGTTGGACCCATCAAGACAACTGAAATTCCACAGTCCTTCGCTAGCTCAGTAAGGTCACAAATGGCCTTTTCAGTCAGATAGTGAGCATTATCTACCAACAGCGCTTCGAGCCTGAATAATTCCGCTGCGTCATACGCTCGGAAGCGATAATCCTCTGGCTGTCCACCTCGGGCACCCCGGCCTAGCTCCTTTGTGATTTGATTGAACAGTTTTCGCGAGTGCCAGGACGTGAGGCACTTCGTGTAGTGTGCCCGCAACGGAATTGGTCGCAATGCCCCCTTCTGACCACTAATGCGATCGACACACTCAGTAGCAATTGTGGTCTTGCCGCATCTCTGGGGTCCAATGATGCGACCACACAGTCTATCCTCACAGCGTTCTCTCAGCCACTGTTCCAACTCAGTTAAGTGCGATGTCTCAGCAAAGAACTCGCGGTTGATGAGCGCCTTGATTTGCGCTCTCACCTTGCTGGCATTGGGCGCAGGCTGGTGCGAGTGGTTTAAGGGAACACGCCTTGTCTCTGGCTCTGGTAACATAGCAATCTAACCTCATCAAAACCGTTTGGTGCGGCGCGGAACAATCAGCTTGGGCCGCTGTTCCTCGGCTAGCTTTAGCTGCTCTTCAAAGAATTCTACCTGACTTTTTTCCTGAAGACGCTTTTGCATATCGATCACGTTGCTGGATTCAGTAGGCGACGCTATTGATTGACTGTTGTCTACACCAGTAATCGAGACAATGGGATTTTGCGAGACTGTCACTGGTTCCGGGGTGAGCGTAGAGGCTGCTGTAAGTCCCTGGTCTGACTTCAATGGTGTGGTGACTTCTGGTGTCACGAGATCCATAGCGACTTCTACAGGTTGGGGGTTTGAGTTTTCAGGGCGACTAGAAGCTTTTGCGGCTGCCCGTAAACGCTTGTGTTCCTTGGTTTGCTGTTCTTTCTTATTATTTTTTCTTGTGTCGATCAAGTCGGTTTGATTACCTTGATATTTTAACCGGGTGCCCCGATTGGACTGTTTAGTCTGTTTGGCTTTCGCGGCCACAGCCTTTCGGATTTCCTTCAAATCAGCCAAGCTCAATGTTTCAGTATCAAGTTTGTTGAGATTGATTTTGCTAATGTCGAGATTTAATTCATCAATCCACTCATTGAGAAGCTTCACCTCATCCCTGAGCATTTCTACATAGCCCAGGAATCGCCCTGGCTTCTCATTCACTTCCTTCTCAAAGGCCAGTAGGCGGAGTATGTTGTCCGGGTTGTATCTGAGCGTGACAGATGCAGCATGAACGCCCTTTAATACCTCCCCCCTGTATTTCCGTGTCATAAAGCGAACGGTGCCATGACGGTACAGTTTCGCATCAACGACTTTCATCAAACAACTGTCGAGCTTCCGTTCCTCCATCACGACGGGCAGTTCTTTATCGAGTCCATCTATCCAAACTTCATAGCGAGTTCTCGTCTCAAACTTGGGATGATTGTCGTGATTATGAATAGCATACAAATGCCAGGACACCAGTTTGTCGAGGTCTCGTGAACTCAGACATACTTCTGACTCAACATTTTTCGGACGTTTCTGCACGTTAGAACCAGTGTACCCCGGACACTGGCTCCAAACTTGATGATTCAGTCCGTTAAAAACAGCTTCTATATCCCCTCCATCAGAGACTTTTCGACGCAAATGGCAGGTAAATCCAATCTCTGCGCTAATCTTTGCTAGCTGTTCGCCAATGGCTTTGACGTGTTTCGAGTCTAAATCTCTGCCACCATCGGTATACAAGTGACGAAAAAAGCCGTAGGGAATTTTTACATCGCGTAAATCGTAGTCAGCAGGAAAATACTTGGGAAGAATTGCACGTCGAATTAATAAAGCAACTTCTTCCGACCCTGGTTGCTTTGCACTAAATAAATGACTCAAGATACACTTGGAGAAGGAATCTTTGAGAATCGATAGCCATAGGCGCGTTGCTCCCGCTTCAGGAGGCACCTTGTGGTCCTTCACTTGCTTAAACTGCAAGACGATTTCATCATTTTCATAATTTGAGAGCACGTCTACTAGAGTGTGGTCAGCCTGTACAACTTTGTTGGGATAGGAAGCCTTCAGCACCTTACCATCTCGTGTAGGCAGAAGTGGCTCATGACATTGACCCGCACTGCACTGACCTTCTTTAATTTCTCGCTCCTTAATTAAGTCTTTGACAATGCCAAGTACTGTTGTGTAGGAAGGGAAATTTTTTGCGTTGTTTTTGTCTGCTTCCTGCTCAACTTTTTCATGAACCTTCACAGCACTCATGATTTTGCCGTTTGTACTGCCTTTCTTCCAGGTTTCAACGATGAAAGGCTTCCACAATTGGGTCAGCAAATGGTCACCTTTTTTGCGAGGAGTTTCTGTTGGAACGGCTTCTTTCCCTCCCCTATAGTACGAACTAAGCCAATTGTAAAAGGTACGTTTAGGAAGATTGTTGTAATATTCGCGTACAGCTTTTATTCTTCCTTTCTTGATGGACTGATTGAGAGAATCAGCCACCCACTGTATCAGGCGAGGTCGAAATTCAGTTTCTGCTACTCCCTGGTTTACCAGATACTTGACAAACTCGTGAATATCCGTGCTGTAACTGCTTTCGTCCAGCAATACAGCATCCGCAGAACATTCAGGAAGTTCGGTTGTGAGGCGATCGCCAGACATTGCAGGAGAGTGCGTATAAAGTGGACAATGTCAATAATTTAAAGGATTTGGAAAATTTGCGCCACTGATTTACGAAAGTTTGCTGTGCTCGACTTCGTAGTGCGACTAATCACGAGGACAAATGCGCTAAACGGGTGCAGTTGACAATAAAACCATCTCTGGTGCAAATAACGATGCGACGAGAGCCAGGGCAGACAGCAAAGTCATCGATCGGCTCAGAGCGCGCCTCTTTGATGTACGATTCAGCGAGTTATTGATTCAAGGCGGGTTTGACACCGTGAGACTGCACAGTAGAACGACTGAGCACGCCAGTTGAGTGGTGTCAGTGACCCTTGATGCTAGTGATAAGACGACCGCAAGTGGCAGCAACGACCAAAGTGTGAAGCCTTGGAACTGGGAGACCAGAAGGTGTCTCAAAATCTTGCAAGCTGTGTCAGCGTTGCCATTCATGCGATTGCGTTTCAGCCTGCCTTTTTTGAGGCTAAGGCCTTAACTCAGCCCTGTCAAGAATTTAGATTCAATTTGAAGAATAATGCTGGAACCCTGATTCTTCGTTCCGAATTTTGCTTTTCGCCTCGATAGTCAGGTTTTAACAAGTGGCAGCGGTGACTACATGGTGAGGTGAAGTTGCAGGATTGCCGGCTTGCCAGTGATTTCATATACCTTGAGGAAACTAGTATCAGAATTGCCTTTCACCCTACTGGACAACTGCACAATACGGCCACTCACGATTACACCGTATAGCTCCGGGCTAGTCAGACGGCGACTACCTCATTTTTACGGGAGACTCAAAACAACATTAAAATGGTCAGGCGCAGTCGAGGATCTGTCTAGCAGAAGCACACTGATGCTTGATTTGGCGGGAGTAATCGCGTCTTGCTGCTTGGTTAAGGGATGTTTGACAGGCAGGGTGAGCGCTTCCGACCCTCTTTTTGCAGCAATTTTCCCTTAAGTTAAGACCGGAAATCTAATGTCAGTCGAGACTTCACGTAATCGAAAATTTGTGCCACTGATTTAATAAAAACCTTGACGAAGAAATTTCTGCAAGAATTATGCTTTTGCCAACTCTGCCTCATATGCGGAACAAGACGGCGTTTGAAAAGGTTGCAGTGCAGTGGTTTGAGCAGCACAGAATTTTGTGCCACCAATTTTCAAACTGAGAAAAGCCAAGATTTTGGCTACAAACAACCTTTTTGTCGGCGTATAATAACTCTGTGCCACCAATTTCCAAATCGCCTAAACTGAGAAGCAGAAAAGCTAGAATCGTCGAAAGCACTATAAATGAACGATTTCATGCTTTGGAGGGCTGTGCCAGCAATTTACGAATTGTGCCATATTCTTTGATTACTCACAAGAGCGAAGAAATAAGTGTCCGTGGCGAAGAAATCACAAAATGTCACACCGAAGAATTATTTGTCAAAACCGAAGAAATCAATGTCAAAGTAGCGAAGAATTAGCTGTCAATTAGTTGGAACGGTGAAGAATTAACTGTCAATTAATTGGAACGGCGAAGAATTATTTGTCAAATCTTCTGCTGACTTGATGTTTATTCAAACAGTTAATAACCCTTTTAGGCCTCCAATTACAACAATGTCTAGTTCTCCAAATCCATACTTCTAATTTCTTCAATTTATCCCATCTAAGAGAAGAAGGGCAATGATAGCCTGAGGGATCCTTGCAAAAATAACTTGAGTAACCCTCAACTTAAAGCATACTTTGCTAAGTATGAGAATACTAGAAGTCATGAAGCTTTAATTTTCGAGGCTCCTAGATATTGGGCGTTGAGAATTCAAGTTTTTTAGTTATTGTCTACATATTTTTGTATTAAATGCTAATGGAATAACTAATTCACAGATGAATTCATGCGAACTCAAGATCAGAACTGGAAACAGAATTCAGTTTTCCTTCTATTTCCATTGGAGATGCTGCTTCTTTATATGGAAGTCTTGCCATTTGGCAAAGAAATGCCTTAACTTTTTCTCTACAATGAATATCAGGGAAAGTGAAAAAGGCAGAGGTCTGCAAAATCACAGTGTCGTGAGGCTTGATGGTCTTTGATTGCCAAGCCAAGCCTCAACTCAATTCTTATTCATATACTTTTCATTTACTCATATCCCAAAAGGCTATTGCGCCCTCGGCACCTTGGGTTTAACGATCGGCGACTTGTACTTTCAACTCACCCATATCCCAAAAGGCTATTGCGCCTACCGAGTCAGATTGGGCCGCACGATCATCAAGGCAATCTTTCAACTCACCCATACCCCAAAAGGCTATTGCGCCAAGCTGAAAAAACATTCCATAATTGTTAGCCATTCGTCTTTCAACTCACCCATATCCCAAAAGGCTATTGCGCCCCCCTACATAGCGTTTCCTGGGGCTATCGCCAAACAGCTTTCAACTCACCCATATCCCAAAAGGCTATTGCGCCGCTTTGAGATTTGGAATGATGACATGCATTTTTAGATCTTTCAACTCACCCATATCCCAAA
>LUGL01000008.1 GCA_002796835.1 Elainella saxicola E1
CAAAGCCTTTGAGCCAACCGAAGCGCAGCGAATCTTGAGTCGTTTGGAATTCTGTCACACGCCCAAGCATGGGAGTTGGTTGAATATGGCAGAAATTGAATTGAGTATTCTCAGTCGTCAATGTCTGGATCGTCGCCTTCCTGATATGGATACGCTCAAGCGGGAAGTTGCAGCTTGGCAGGACAACCGCAATCATGAGGAAACCTGGATTGACTGGCGCTTTACGACTGCGGATGCCAGGGTAAAGCTAAAGCGTCTCTACCCGTCAATCAATAATTGACTGAACACTAGCAGTGGAAGGATTCATGTGGTGGTGGATTCGACTGGGGTCAAAGTGTATGGAGAAGGAGAATGGAAAGTGCGGCAACATGGGGTAGACAAGCGACGGACTTGGCGCAAGTTGCATGTGGGGGTAAACGAAGCAACGGGGGAGATTTTAGCCGCAGTGGTCAGTAGTCATAACGTGAGTGACGATGAGGTTTTTGAGGAAGTATTGGACGGTGTGATTGAGGAGATAGAACAAGTTTCAGGGGACGGGGCCTATGACAAACGGAAGTGTTATCGAGCCATTGAGGCACGAGGAGCAAAGCCGACCATTCCGCCTCGAAAAGATGCCGTGAAGTGGGAAGAAGTGAGTGAGAGTGGAGCAGAGCATCCCCGCAATCAAGTACTCGAGCGGATTGAGGAAATCGGGCGGCAACAATGGAAACAAGAGAGTGGGTATCATCGCCGTTCTTTAGCTGAGACGACGATGTTTCGGTTTAAGACGATTTTTGGTGGCAGTTTGCGTCGTCGTCGTTTTGACAATCAAGCAGTGGAGTTATTCCTCAAGTGTGGGGCACTCAATCGGATGATCCAGATGGGCAAACCCCAAAGTTACAAGGTAGAAAACTAGTTCTGATTAAATTGAGATGAATCCGGTCGAAAATAATTTGTGCAACAAAGCCGGTCTCTTTAGCAAGTTCTTCTAAATCTTTAAATATAGAAAATCTAAAAATATAGAAAATCTAAAATCACCTCTTTCAAAGCAAGCCAAAAGCAGACCATTCGTTGAAACGATTGACATAATGCTCAACTTTCGAATTCTTCAACTGGGGAACTCAAAAAGAGTATCATTTGCTGAAAAAAAAGTGAACAGTTATGTATCTTACTTCATTCCGTTGATGGAAATGCAATATATAAAACCTGCTTTTACAACCTTTTGTGCTAAAATTGATTAAAGTTGCTCTGGTAACTGTTGGCTGTGTAAGGCTAAGCACTTTAAAGTCATAACTGTTCGATAAGTTGGGATTGCTAGGTTACGCAAGGTGGTTTTGAGTGCAACACCGTGTTTTTCAGCTACATTGCTCTATTGATACCCGTAGTCCTACTATGCTTATGGGCGAAGACTCCATCTCAATTCCAGCGATCGGGTAAATCTTCAATCGCATCTTGCAAGACCGCTTTCAGTTTTTTTCATCAGGACGACCTGAAAATTCCTCATGAGTGTAAATTTTTTTAATATAAAAAGTGAATGTTGATGGATAACTAGTTTATCTAGCCTGAAGCTAACTGGTTGACTGACAAAATTGCCTGGGCATGAAAGGCAAGCTAGGAGGGAAGGAGAGCTTGGTTTATGCTGGAAAGTTACCACACCCAACAGCAAAAACAATGACTCCCACTTCCCGACTCTAGAATGCGTTGAATGATTTTCTGCGTCAATGTGACATCGTGTGGCAGGATGCTCGCCACCTCAAAACGCTTTGCTGGATGATGATTGGCATGATTCAAAGCCAAAACGTTCATCTCAACGGATTTGGCGTATATGTCGTCAGTCGTGCTCAACTTGCCCAGTCTCATCAAAGACGATTTCGACGGTGGTTGTCGAATCGAAGAATTAATGTGGTTTGCGCCCATCATGCACTCATAGCGCAAGCCTTGTCTCAATGGAAACAGGAACGACTCTATCTGAGTCTTGATACCACACTGGTGTGGAATTGTTTCTGCATCGTCTGGGTTGGGGTCGTGTACCGGGGTAGAACGATTCCCATTGCTTGGCGAATTGTCGCACAATCGAGCAGCACTGTTCGACTGTGGACGATTCAACGGGTCGTAGCTGTCTATTTTCCGAGAGGTGAAAGTTGTGGAGAAGTATGCTAAGTTTCAGGGCAATTGCCCTTCAGTTACTCGGTCAAACCTGCAATGTCTGATGAGTCCAGTCCGATTTTAGCGAGACTAATTGAGGAGATTCATCGCCTGACAAAGCGTGTGGAAGCGCTAGAGCAGCGAAATCAAGAACTGGAAGCACGCAATCAAGAACTGGAAGCAGAAAACAAACATCTGAAGGACTTGTTACATCGGCAGAGTGCATCCAAGGACGTCAAAGCGCCCCCGTTCAAAGAGAACTATAGCGTTGACGAACAAAGAGGCAAAGGGAAACGGGGGCGACAATCAACAGGACGACGTGCACAAGATGCAAAGCTTGATTGGGTGAGCTACGACGTTGATATCTATCCAGGGGATGTGACGAAATCGGAATGCATTGAACAGCGACAACAATACGCATGGCGGCTCATATCGGGTCGAGCCGAGTATGTGTGCTGCCACATCTATGGTTTGCCAATAGCACCCAACTGCCAGCGATTAGCGGGCTACGGAACAGTCGCAGTGAATACGGCATCGAAATCATCTTAACACTGGCTTCTTTACACTACTGGATTGGGATATCCCTAGACCATGTGTGCGAAGTGATGGCATTTTTCACAGTCTGGATTTAAGTAAATCGCAAGCGAATGCGCTGTTGAATCAGTTGAGTAGCGATTGGCAGCAAGAGTACGACACGATCGCCGAATTACTGGCCCAGCAACTGGTGATTTACGTCGATGAGACGGATTGGCAGGTGGGAAAAGAGGGGTGTTACACCTGGGTGTTTTCCGCAGCCATGCATGTGTTGTTTCGCTACGGGGTAGGACGAGGGAAAGCCGAAGCACAGGCGATTTTGGGAGAGCAGTTTAGTGGTATTGGGGTCAGTGATGACTATGCGGTTTACAAGTATCTGTTTCGTGAGCATCAACTGTGTTGGGCCCATTTATTGCGAAAAGCGATTAAGTTAATGCTTCAGCATCCCCATGACAATCACTATCACCAGTTTTTTGATGAGCTGTATGACCTCATCTCAACAAGCGGTGCGCTGGCAGCAGGATAAACGCCTGAGTGTGGGACGAGCGCAAAAAGTAGAACTCCTCAAAACGCGTCTACACGAACTTTGTCGTCGTTGGGATGAGACGATTGACCCCGAAACAATGCCTATTGATGAACAAACTTTCATTCGACTCCAGCATGAGTTAATTAAGGGCATTGATGCGCTGTTCGTGTTTGTTGCCAACCCTCAAGTTGAACCCACGAACAATCGCTCTGAGCGCCATTTGCGTCGTGAAGCCGAAGTCCGCAAAGGGGGACGCACCAGTAAAACGCAATCCGGTGCTGGGCGTCACAGCATTATCATGAGTGTCCTTGCCACCCTCAATACTCGTTTTGAGAAATTTACGTTGAAGCATCTGCTCGATGAATTGGCAAACTGGACGCAACTCGGGTTTTCCCGATTTCAAGCAGAACTAGCAAGTATGACTCAAGCGAATGCGCTGTCAAGTGCCTAAGTCATCAATCAGGCTGCACTGAATCCTGAATCGCGATATTGGTTTCACTATCTGTGAAGCTACGCTTCGTCTTGAAAATAGACACTTACAAGCCTGGGTGTCTCGATTGCAAGCGGCCCAATTGATGCCAGAAATGGCAAATCTACAGGCATTGCTGGCCCAGATCGATCGGGCGATCGCTCCATTGGACGAAGCAGAGCAATTGCAGATGGCTGGAGAGGTGGTGCTGCAACTGGCAGACTTGTGCGCCTTGCGAGCAGAGCGATTGATGAACCAGTGGGAGGAGGCTGATCGTGATCCGATCGTGGAGCAGGGATTTTTCTCAGATCTGGTGCGGCAAACGATGGCAGTCGATTTAACGGACTTAATGGAGCCTGTTCTACCTCGCCAGCCACGCAAATCAAGGGCTAAGCCACCTGCACTGGCTGAAGGATCGATCGTGCAGGAAATGGATAAAGCCGTCGTGTTAGCAATGGCGGAGCAGTAGGAATCTCAGGTCAATCTGGACCACCCAACTGGGATAGGAGAGGTCAGTGGGGGATGGGCGATCGCCCATGAAGAATCGTGGCTGACTGGGTGCAGGCCATTACTGACTGGATGCAACATCATCAATGCAGAATAAACCTGACGACACTTGCCCAAGCTTTAGGAATTTCACGAGTTGATCTTTGGCTGGGCTTGCTATTTGGGAATTTTGAATTGGAGCCGCAAGGCAGCTTTTATGGGGCAGATGTTTGGGTCAAGGGACAAAATCTAGAATAGAAAATCTCTACCGTATAGCGGTAAAGGCAACCGTATCGGCAATCAAGGCCGCTTGAGAAGTTGAAGTTGTTTCAGCGGCAGTTCAATTTGAAACGTTGAACCTTGACCGACGACGCTCATGACATGGATATGTCCGCTGTGAGCTTGAACAATTTGTTGAACGATCGCCAGTCCCAGCCCAAATCCATCACTATCAAACGATCGTGCCGTATCAACCTGGTAAAAGCGATCGAAGATATAGGGTAGGTCCATTGCTGGAATACCAATTCCGGTATCGATGACTTGAACTACTGCCCAACCCGGATGGGGAACGAGCCTTAGTCGCACCGACCCACCTGTTGAGATGTATTTACAGGCGTTACTGAGCAAATTTTCAATCACCTGCTTCAGCAAATCTGGATCAGCCCAGACCTGAATCGCCTGTTCTGGCTGCTCATAGTTCAGTTGAATGCCCTGTGCTTCTGCCAGTCCCCTAAACTGGGAAACGATTTCCGCTAGAAATGGGTTGAGGGTGAGTAGTTTGAGCAACTCAGGCGCGAGCTTTCCCTGATGACGTGCTAGGAGCAACAGATTATTTACCAGGGAACCCATTGACTTAGCACTCTCGACGATGTTTTCCAGGGGTGGCTGAAACCGAGCATCATCCGATGCCAACATCAACCCCAACTGAGCATTGGTCAAGATAGCCGACAAGGGCGATCGCAACTCGTGGGAAGCATCGGCGGTAAAGCGTTGAAGCTGTTGATAAGACCGACGGATAGGCCGCATAGCAATTCCACTCAATAGCCAGCCCATGAAGCCAATTACGCCTAATGCGATCGGGACTGCCAGCGTTAACGCCATCTGAAGCTCTTGCAGCTGATTGTGAGTTTCTGTGAGGGGGGCTGCGACCTGAAGGTAGCCCAGTGTCCCGGTGCGCCCCTCAACGGGTAGCGTAATCTGTCGCAACCAGCGATGGTGCTGCAACCAACGATCAGTAGGCTGAATTGTTTGATAGCCCAGAGGCGTATTGAGTTGATTAGCAGGAGCAACCCCAAAAAACCGGACCACGCGACCCTGAGCATTGTACCAACGCACATAGATTAAATCTTCGGCAAGCGGATGAGATCCACTGCCAAGCAAAGGAACATTAGTGAGATCTACTGCCGTTTGATTCTGGTGAATATTGTAATGAACACTTGCCGCCATAATTCGGGTTTTGTCGAGCAGTAGGCGATCGAGGGCTTCTCGTTTGTCTTGCACCTCAATCTGGTAAATGACGCCTGCGAACAGCACCAGAATGCTCCCCATTGAGAGGGTGAACCAGCGGGCTAAATTGCGGCGACTTTGATTAAACAAATTCTGCTACGACTAAGATTGTGATTCAGGTAAGGATTAATTTTCAGGCGGAGCCAGCCGATATCCCATGCCATAAATACTCTCAACCCAATCACTGGCTTCTACAGCCTGTAAGCGTTGACGGAGTTTACGCACTAACACGGTCATCGCATTGCTGTCTGGCTCTGTCCCCCATTCCCATACGGCTTGCTCAATCTGGGTGCGGCTCAAAACCTGCCGGGGATGGCGCATAAAGTGTTCTAGCAACTGAAACTCACGGCTGGAAAGGGTGACTGATTTCTCCTGTCTCTTGACAGTCAGCGAGTCAAGGTAAAGGTACAAATCTTCTACATTCAAAATATCTCCAACCCACAGGGGCGATCGCCGCCTCAATGCCCTCACTCGCGCCATAAACTCAATTAAGTCAATGGGCTTCACTAAATAGTCATCAGCTCCCGCATCTAACCCCGTCACCTTTTCAGGTGTGGTATCTCTTGCCGTAATCATTAAAACGGGAGCCGTTTTTCCGAGCGCGCGATAATGCTGACAAAGATTCACGCCACTGACATGCGGCAACATCCAGTCCAGCACCAACAAATCATAGTCCTTTTCAGATAAAAGCCACTGAGCCGTTTTTCCGTCCTTGACACCATCCACACTATGTCCTGCTTGAGACAATGCAATCTGGAGTGGAAGTAGTTGTTTCGGATCGTCCTCGACTAGCAATACCTTCATCTTCCCGCTTAGCCCTAGCTTGCAGTTCTAGCATTAAGGGTAGAGATGGGATACCACATCTTCTCAAAGCTAGATTTAAAGTCGCCAGAAGTTGGATTACAATCAGGGTGAACGCGCTGCGCATCAGGAACCGCGATCGAGAGTGATCAAACGTTGGTTACAGGCATCAGGGGCAGAATTTTGGTTGCCGCTTCCATTAGTGGCAATGGTGTTCTGGCTTGGTTGCCGCATTTTGACGGCTCAAGAATTACAGCAATCTCAGCCTACTGCAACAAAGCTCCAGGCAGACACTCAGTTCAAAGCCGTTGTGTCTGTGAATATTCTGCTGATCAATGCTGTGATTAACCGAAATCAGAATATTACTCAAGTGAAGGTAGAAACAGCAGAATCGATTTTGAAACGGATGGAATTAGAACTTGCCACAACTAATCCAGAACAAGTTGAGGATGCGATCGCCACAGAACTGCAATTGTCACGGCAAGAAATTCGACAGCTCGTTCGCTACGAGATTATTGAGTAGGCATTGTTGAGTAAACATAGGGCAAGGTTGTCAGATTGCTATCTGCACCCATCTCGAACTCATTTATTCAGCAGCATCCACCAAAACGGTGACAGCCGCCGCGCTTGCTTTTGCTCGTTCTCTGGCCTGCTCCACTGAATCGCCCAGAGCCAAAGCTACCCCCATTCGACGATTTCGATAGGCGCGAGGTTTGCCGAACAAACGGACTTTACTCGTCGGTATCTGCAATGCTTCGCTGATTCCGGTAAATCGGGGATTGTCGCCCGCCCCATTGGCTAGAATCACAGCCGATGCCCCGGGTTGGATCAGGGTAATCTCGCCGATCGGTAGCCCGGTAATTGCCCGCACATGCAACTCAAACTCAGACATATTCTGACTAATCAACGTCACCATCCCGGTATCGTGAGGACGGGGACTCACTTCACTGAAGTAAACGGTTTGCGCGGTTTCGCTGGCTCCCTGAATAAACAGTTCAACTCCAAAGATGCCCCATCCCCCAAGTGCCGTCGTAATCTTCTCAGCGATCTCCTGACACCGCTCTAGCGTCTGAGGGGACAGATCACAAGGTTGCCAGGATTCTCGGTAATCGCCACTCACCTGGATATGACCAATCGGGGGGCAGAAGTGAGTTCCTGAGGCTGAACGAACCGTCAGTAAGGTAATCTCAATGTCAAAAGGGACAAAGCCTTCGACAATCACTCGCCCGCCTTTAGTGCGCCCCCCGGCTTGAGCGTACTCCCAGGCAGTTTGTATTTCTGCCTCCGTGCGGATGGTACTCTGACCTTTTCCAGAAGAACTCATGACAGGTTTCACGACACAGGGTAAGCCCAACTCTGCGATCGCCTGATGGTACTCTGCTTTCGTCTCGGCAAAGCGGTAGGGCGAGGTTTTCAGCCCTAACTCCTCGGCAGCCAGACGGCGAATCCCCTCTCGATTCATCGTGAGCTGAGTTGCCTTAGCGGTGGGAATAACTCGCCAGCCTTCCTGTTCCAGTTCAACTAGGGTCGCTGTGGCGATCGCCTCGACTTCCGGCACAATCAGCCCCGGTTTTTCCTGCTCAACAATCTGTCGCACCTCTGCTCCATCCAGCATATTAATCACATGGGCTCGATGGGCGACCTGCATCGCGGGTGCATTTGCATAGGCATCGACTGCAATGACTTCTAACCCCAGACGCATCGCTTCAATGGCAACTTCTTTACCCAGCTCGCCAGAGCCAAGCAAGAGAAGCCGTTGAGCAGTGGTGGTCAGAGACGTACCCCAAGGTGACAGATCGGTCATGATGAAAAACTGAAGACGGTTTGTTGTCCCTTCATTATCCCCGGTTGCTTGCCGTTTACTCTGAACAAATGTGATCGAAAAGTGAGTTGCTCAAATTAGGCGATCATATTTAGTTCACTTTTCTCATCGACGCTAGAGGTAATGGGAAACAGCCTTGCCGCTGTGTGATTACCGAGTTCGAGTAGAGAAAACGGAATGGTTGAAACGCTAACTAAACAGTCAACACAGGATCAATGGCATCATCTGACGGTCAACGAAGTTGTTCAAGCCTGGGAAACTGACCCTGAAACAGGTCTTTCTACCCAAACAGCCAAGGAACGGCGCGATCGCTTTGGTGCTAACGAACTGACTGCCCAGCAACATCAGAATGCCTGGGTGCGGTTTCTCCAGCAATTCAACCAGCCGTTGCTCTACATCTTGCTGGCGGCAGGCGTTGTCACCGCTTTTCTGCGCGAATGGATCGATGCTGGTGTGATCTTTGGGGTCACAATCCTCAATGCAGTGATTGGCTTTATCCAGGAATCAAAAGCGGAGAATGCAATCGCTGCTTTAGCAGAATCCGTCACGACGGAAGCCACCATCCTGCGGGATGGACAAAAACAAGTTGTTTCTTCTAGTGACCTGGTGCCAGGAGATTTGGTGCTGTTGTCGTCAGGGGATAAAGTCCCGGCTGATTTGCGTCTGACTGAAGTTTACGACCTCCAGATCGATGAATCAGGCTTGACGGGAGAGTCTGCTCCGGTTGAGAAAAGCCTCACCCCACTGCCACCAGAAACCCCTCTGGCAGAACGGACAAACATGGTGTATACCGGCAGCTTAGCCACCTTTGGGCGAGGGCAGGGATTGGTTGTCGCCACGGGTGAGCAGACTGAAACCGGGCATTTGTCCCAGATGATGCAGCAGAGTCACAGTCTGGAAACCCCACTAACCCGAAAAATCGATCGATTTAGCAAAACCCTGCTGTATGTCGTTCTGGCTCTGGCAACCTTCACCTTTGCGGTGGGAGTCGCTCAAGGATTCTCCTGGGTTGAGGTATTCAAAGCAGCCGTTGCACTCGCCGTGAGTGCCATTCCTGAAGGCTTACCTGCAATTCTGACTGTGACGTTGGCGATCGGGGTTTCTCAGATGGCAAAACATCATGCCATCATTCGCAAGCTGCCAGCCGTTGAGACTCTGGGCAGCACCACCGTCATTTGTTCCGACAAAACCGGAACGCTTACCGAAAACCAGATGACGGTACAGGAAANTTTATGCCGGAGGGAAACTTTATCAGATTAGTGGCGGTGGTTACGCACCGGTGGGAGAAATCACGCGCAAAGGACAGCCCATTGATTTAGCGAAAATGCCTGCCCTCTCTGAATGCCTGCAAGCAGGACTGTTATGCAATGACTCCCATATTGAGGAGCAGGAGGGCAACTGGATCGTGGTAGGTAGCCCCACCGAGGGCGCATTAGTGACAGCGGCTTGTAAGGCAGGGCTAAACCCCGAATCTCTGACAGAAACCTTGCCGCGCAGAGCGACCCTACCGTTTGAATCCCAGTTTCAGTACATGGCAACCTTGCACGATCGCAGTTCCAAGCAGTTGATTTACGTCAAGGGTTCGATTGAGGCGATCCTTAAGCGGTGCCATCAAATGATTGATGCGGAGGGAGAGACGACAGCCCTTGATGCAGCCACCATCGAACAAATGGTCGATCGCATGGCAAACCAGGGACTGAGAGTGCTGGCTTTCGCCCAAAAAATGCCTACTCGCTCCAAAGCCTCCCTTGACCATTCTGATATTGAGCAGAACCTGATCTTCGTCGGACTTCAGGGCATGATTGATCCACCTCGCCCAGAAGCGATTCAAGCAATTCGCTCCTGCCAATCTGCCGGAATCCAGGTGAAGATGATCACGGGTGACCATGCTAAAACAGCCGCTGCGATCGCTCAACGCATGGGAATCAATCAGACAGATGATGCCCCTATCCTCACAGGATCGGATCTGGCAAAAATGAGCCTGTCAGAACTGGAAAACGTTGTTGAACAAAGCAATGTATTTGCCAGAGTGGCCCCGGAACAAAAACTCCGCCTGGTCAAAGCCCTTCAGTCGAAAGGGGAAATTGTCGCCATGACCGGGGATGGCGTGAATGATGCACCCGCTCTGAAACAGGCAGACATTGGGACCGCAATGGGAGTGACCGGAACCGAAGTCTCGAAAGAAGCCGCAGATATGATTTTGACGGATGACAACTTCGCCTCTATTGAACGCGCAGTAGAAGAAGGACGCACTGTTTATAAGAATCTGTTGCGATCGATCGCCTTTATCCTGCCCGTTAATGGGGGTGAGTCGATGACGATTCTCATTGCGGTGCTTTTAGCCAGTCCCCTGCCTATTCTGCCGGTGCAAATTCTTTGGCTCAATATGGTGGGATCGATCGCGCTATCGGTGCCGCTAGCCTTTGAGCCGCCCTCTCCCGATGTGATGCAAAACCCACCTCGTCCAACCCATGAACCGCTCCTCTCTGGTCGTCTGATTACTCGCATTCTGGCCGTTTCCCTCTTGAACTGGGTTGTGATTTTTGGCACCTTCGAGTGGGCCATTCGAACAACTGGGAACGAAGCTCTGGCCCGGACGATGGCCATTCAGGCATTGGTGGCAGCTGAAGCATTTTACCTCCTGAGCATCAGTCGATTTGTCCCAGCCATCATTGCCAAAATGCGCGGTAAAACAGAACCCTTTGGGTATGCCGTGCTATCTGGCCTCGGCGCAGCATTTCTCTTCCAACTGCTGTTTAGCCAGTGGAACGTGATGAATCAACTCTTTGACACAGCCGCATTGAATTTAAACCAGGCGCTCCTGTGTATTGCGATCGGATTACCCATGATTGGGTTAGCTACACTGCTCAGGCGGTTCGCTCCCCTCAAGTAGTAGTTTCAAGAGAAACCGTTTTGGATACTCCCTTGATATTGGAAGAACTACAGCTAAACCCTTATTGGTTGAATCAACCATGAATACGAATAACCCTAAACAAGTAATTGGCGTTTTGCCACATCAGGAAAAAGTAGAACAAGCACTGCTGGAGCTACAGAGCATCAATTTCCCAATGCATCAAATCTCTGTAGTGCCCAGAAGTTCAGACCCATCCAAGAATTCAGTAGACAAAGCAAATCAGTTCCCTACCACTCGTATCGAGGGGGCAAAAGCAGGAGCCATACTAGGAAGTGTGGGAGTTGGATTAACGACACTCACCATTGGATTAGGAATTTTATTCGTTCCTGGAGTGGGTCCAGTCCTCGCCCTCGAGAGCATCCTGACCGCACTTTTAGGCAGTAGTGTTGCCTCTGTTGCCAGTGGGTTATATGGTGCTTTTTGGGGCTGCATAGACCCTGAAAAACAAGTCTCTCTTTACAGAGAACAATTTAAACAGAAAGATTGCTTAGTCATCATCGAGGCAACTGAGAACCAAATTCCTTCTGTTGAACCCATTCTTCGTCGTTGCCACATTCAGTCGTGGCAGGTCTATGACCTCCCCAAAACTTTGAAGTCATGAAAGTGATTTTTACTAAGGATAGATGGATGCTGCGAGTTGAATTCGTTACCTTGAAGGAAGAATTCGCTACTCAAGCTGTTTAACATGGTTAGTGGGTTACTCGTGACCAAGTTGCATCTGCCGTCAACTCGCTCACCGTTGGTACAGCGAAACCGTCTGCTAGAGAAATTAAATCCAGGATTAAGTCGCAAGTTACTTTTGATTTCAGCAGCAGCAGGCTTTGGTAAAACGACCCTGCTCAGCGTCTGGGCAGAACAAACCAAAGTGCCCGTCAGTTGGCTTTCATTGGATCCGAGGGACAATGACCCAACGCGCTTTTGGACATATTTTGTGACTGCTCTACAGCAAAGCAAAAGAGAAATTGGAGAATCGACCCTGGCCATGTTGCGTTCTGCTGAGAATAGCAGCGCTTCATTATCGCCCGATCGCCCTTCTTTTGAAGCATTTTTGACGCCGCTAATTAACGAATTTGCCCAACTGCAAACTCCTTTGATTCTGGTGTTGGATGACTATCATGTCATCACTACGACTAGCATTCATAATGCACTGAATTTTGTCTTAGAGTATTTACCGAATCAAGTTCATTTAGCGATCGCTACTCGCATTCATCCACCGCTCTCGTTAGCAAAATTACGAGTTCGTGCTCAACTCACAGAATTAGGTGCTGATGATTTGCGTTTTACAGAGGAAGAAGTAGCGCTATTTCTACACCAATCCCTATCAGAGCCATTAACGGAGTCCCAAATTTCAACGCTGCAAACTAAAACGGAAGGATGGGTTGCAGGCTTACAATTAGCAACCCTTTCCCTTCAAAGTACAGCCAATTCTGCCAGTTTAATTGACTCATTTAAGGGCAACCAGCCTCATATTCTGGATTATCTAGCTGAAGAAGTTTTAGAATATCAATCCCAGCCAATTCAAACCTTTCTTCTACGAACTTGTATTTTGGAGCAAATGTGTAGTTCCCTCTGTGAAGCAGTTGTGGGAGAAGAGACAATCAATGGAGCCGCAATATTAGAACAATTGGAGCGACTCAATTTATTTTTGGTGCCGTTGGATCAGATCTGGTATCGCTACCACCATCTCTTTGCAGAGTCACTGCGCCATATTCTACAACACACAGAACCCGATCGCATTTCGGCCTATCATCAACGTGCGGCCCAGTGGTATGAGCAGCAGGGCTTGATTGCAGAAGCAATTCAGCATGCGACATCAGCCCAATTGTTCGAGTATGCAGCACAGCTGATTGAACAAGAAATCCAGACTAGCGAAAATCCTCGCTTTGACGTTATCGTTCTACGACATGCCCTGGATAAACTGCCTGCTCGGTTGATCGATTGTCGTCCTTGGCTATTGGTGGCAAAGGCTTGGGTTGGATTTACCTCTTCTCAATTCACCGAGGCAATCGACGCAATTCAAATGCTTGAACAATATCTCAATGAGAATTCCTCGAAAACTGAAAATGCCGATCGACTTTGGGGATTGATCATCGCCCTGAAAGGAATGCAAGCCCGTCATCAAGGCAACACCGCAGCATCAATCGAGTATATGGAAGAAGCTTTGAAATTGCTGCCGCAAGATAATTCCTGGTTGCGATCGCTCATCTTGCTCAACCTTGGCGTCACCTATTTTGTTGCGGACAATTACAACGCCGCAAAGCAGCTACTTCCCGAAGTGAGTCGCATAGGTCAGGCCAGAGGAACAGCAGATCCAGCGATCGCAGGGCTCTACTTACAAGCCCAATTCCTCGCCTTAAGGGGACAACTCAATAAAGCCACCTCCCTTTGTCAGCAAGGTTTAGAGTTAGCCACAGAACGACATTGGTTAGCTACGTATGCGGGAGTATTGGTCGAGGTGGCGTTAGCAGATTTATTGCGAGAGCAAAATCAGTTAGACATAGCTGCTGCCCATCTCATCCAAAGCATCGATCGCGCCATCCAGAACCGTCAACCTGGATTAATGATGGGCTACATCACCTTAGCGAGAGTGCGGCAGGCCCAGGGAGATTTTCAGGCAGCATGGTCAGCTATCCAAGCGGCTGAACGTTGCCAACCCTGGCTCTGGTCTACAATCCTCTCGGTTGAGGCTTGCAAGGCGAGATTATATTTGGCAGAGGGAAACCTGGAAGGGGCGATCGCTTGGGCAGAAAATAGGGGGTTGAGCATTGAGGATGAACTTCACTACAGTGTTACTGATCAATTTCCCAGAGCGTCTGAACTTGATTATCTAACTTATGCGAGAGTATTGCTGGCTCAGGGGCGATCGCAAGAGGCTTTGCAGTTGCTGACTCGACTACAGGAATTTGCTCACGCGGGTGGACGCACGATCCGAGTCATGGAAGCCTCGCTTTTACAAGCCTTAGTTTTGCTGGCTCAGGGAGATTTAGAGTGTTCGCTGGATGCCCTGAACCAGGCTTTGCAGATTCCTCATCAGGGTGATTACATTCGTCTGTTTCTGGATGAGGGAAAGCCAATGGCAGCGTTACTCCAAACGGCTGTATCAAAGAAGATTCATCCCGATGAAGCTAAACGATTATTGAAAATTTTCAACTCAGTTCCAGAGAAACCAGGGATTACTCATCTCAGCGATGCCCTGATCGAACCGTTAAGCGATCGTGAACTGGAAGTATTGCAATATTTAGCAACCGGGATGTCGAATCAGGCGATCGCCGATCAACTATTTGTTAGCCTTGCTGCGATTAAATGGCACGCTCGCAATATCTACGGCAAGTTGGAGGTGAATAATCGCACGCAAGCAGTTGTAAGAGCCAGGGAACTGGGGGTTTTGGGATAAACTAGATGGAGGTATGTGCTTAGGTCGTGTTCTTGACACATCCTGGTTAACTACGCTAACTCTGTCACAGTCCTAACTGCCGCAGGTATTGAAGATGTCTAATCGGCTTAAGTTTTTTAGAGAACAGATGGCTGCCTTCGAGGGAGCAGTAGATCCTCAGCGAGCACTTGAAAGTGGCTACTACGTACCTGAACCTCGAAAGTCAGTTTCAGAATTGATCTCGCGCCGTGTTGGACTTCGCCCATCTTCGACTCATTTATTGCTAGGTGGTATAGGCTCTGGTAAAACAACTCAGCTCCTGGTTACCCGCGATCTCATCAACAAAGAGATAGAGGATGTTCACGCCTACTATATTGACGTGAGTTTGTATACAGACATTTCAGAAATTTCTGCTGGAGTCCTCACAGCGATTGCTGGGATAGTAATTTCTGATTTAATGAAGGATAGTGAAAAAGAGCTTGTGAAGAAAAATATTGCTCTGATTCAGAAACTTGCATACGGTTACTCAGAAAGGAAAGTGATAGATCCACTCGCAGGCTTAACATCATCACCCAAACTTTTTGAACCTCGTGTAGTTCTTGAACGTCATGAAGGTATTCTTACTTCTAAGCCTGGTAATGAACAAAGAAAACTGATAGAAGCTATTAATCAACTTGATAAAGTTGCTACATCAGAATATGGAGAAATCGTTCTTTTGTTAGATGGCTTAGATCGACTTGACGATATGCAAATGTTTTCTCAAGTCGTTACTACTGATCTAAGAGATTTATCGTCTATAGGTATTGGAATCGTTCTAGTTGGTCCTCTGCGTGCTTTATATAGCGAGTGCCGTGATACCCTTGAGCAAGCAGTAAATTACTTTGATTATCAATCATGTTTTGATGTTGAAAATGATATAGATTCTCAAAAATTTTTTGAAAGTATTATAAGAACTCGTGCATCTGAAGGATTCATAGAAGAAGCTGCAATACAAAACTTAATTCGTTGCTCTGGTGGAGTTTTACGTGATCTAATTAATTTGACACAAACCTCAATAGAGGAAGCATACCTAGCAGATGATGATACTTTGCAGCAGAAACATATTGAGACTTCAATTGCTTCACTTGGTAAGGCGAAAATTTTAGGACTTTTAGATCTGGAGGTTGAGATCCTTGTAAATATCCTCGAAGAGGATATTTTCCTTCCTAGAACAGATGAGGAAGTTAAACTTTTAGCGACAGGACGTATTCTTGAGTACAGATACCCAGAAAAGCGTTACGCGGTTCATCCCGCAATTCTGCCAGTACTGAAATTAGTTCAGCCAAATCAAGACGTACAATACGACTTTAACGATGAGTTCTAAAATTAAATCTATTTCTCTCGATGAGTTATTGCAACGAGTAGGAGCGCAACCTTCCAGTAATGTATGGTTGGCTATTATCGTATCGTCGTTGGACGTTGATGATGTTGTCGATGAATTGCGAGAAATGCTCAATATCTTTATAGAATGTGATATAGGAGTTATTTCTGCGAGTGGTGGAGTGATTAGTTGTTTTGAGCAGATCAGCCATGCTCCGCAAGATTATTTGCTCCTCCGTGATTTTGAATCATGGCTCAAGGAGGATTGGCAAAAGTTTGATTCTTTCAGGAGCCGACTAGATCAAGAAAAGAGTGGAGGAATTTTAATACTGTCTTTAGAAGCTACTAAATCCTTGCTTAACCATGCACCCAATTTTGCAAGTTGGCTTGGTTCTAGAATATTCCGTCTTCTTCTAAATACGGAATTCTTATCTCTAGAGGAACGTCAGACAAGATTATTAGCACTCCGCATATGGTCAGGAAAATCTGATGCAGAGATCATTGCATTGGCAGAAGCGCACAATCTACCATCTGATCCTGAGTATGGAGAGTGGCTTATTCTTCTGGAACGGGAGGATTTAATTGAGCGGTAGAAAAACGTGGGAGACAATATGTAATGACATTCAGCATCGCTCTATCAAATCAACTCCACTAACAGTTACAAAAGTGAGCGAACTTCGTACGCAAATTTTTAAGTGTCTCAATAATGCTCGTGATGAGAGAGTTTTAAGAACCGAGCTTAAAGAAATTTATAAGCTTCTAAAACTTACTTCGGATAAAGGCAAGACTGCCATTTTTGGAGGAGAACGTAACTTTAAAAGAACTAGAGAGGTTCCTCATTTTGAGCGAACTGATGGATGTTGGTTTGATTTTTCAATTTTGATAGATGAAACTCTAAAACCAGCAGAGATTATTGGATTTGATTTTGAAATTCGATTTCCAGAGGAAAGCCAAGTTAGGTTTCTGAGGTTTGATCTTAACTTGCCTGACCACAATAATGAAGAGCGTGGTATGCGATTTCATGTGCATCCAGGAAGCGATGACTTTATGATTCACAGCCCTCCCGTGTCGCCTTTGGAAATCTTACATCTGTTTTTATACGATTTACCTATTCCAGCAAAACCCCGCTCTTCTTAAGGAGATCTATCCTTTCGGATAGTGAAGTGTTGTCGCAATCGCGCCAGACTGGATAAACCGAATGAATAACGATATTGAGCAATCGAAGGGTAAGAAGCTGTGGAGATTATCACTAAACGATTTCTTCTCCGTGATTTTATTCAAGAGGATGAGCCTGCCTTTCTTGCTTATCATGCTGATCCTCGTTATGCCGAGTTCTGTTCGCCAGAAGAAGTGACACCTGTCTTTACACATCAACTGTTTCAACGGTTCATGCAGTGGGCCACCGAAGAGCCGCGACGCAATTACCAGTTTGCGATCGTCGATCGCCGCAATCAGGAGTTAATTGGCTGTGGCGGATTGCGGTTGGAGAGTTATGCGGCTGAGCAGGCAGAACTTGGGATTGAGCTAGCACCGCAGTATTGGGGACGCTATGCTTATGCGATCGAAGTCGGGAAAGCTCTAATTGATTTCGGGTTTCGCGATCTGGGACTGAAGGAAATTCTCGGTATTTCTGTAAGTGCTAACCTGAGGGTATCCCGGCTAGCAGAACGTTACGGATTCCATGCTTCTGGTGTACGGCCTGGTCCTGACTGGATGCGTCTGCGAGGATGGAGTCAGATTGAGTGGCAGCTTACCAGAGAAGCGTGGCAGCACTGATTTCCTTTGCCGAGATTCTGCTAATTGGGCTTTTTGGAAGAGCGATCAAAGCACTCTAAGGAGTTTTGCAATGTCAGTCCACTTTAGTTCACCTCAACCTGAGTCAACTTCCCAAACCCATGAAATAGTAGATGTCCAAGAAGTAGATTGCTGCATCGTTGGGGGTGGTCCGGCAGGTACAGTTCTGTCGTTACTTCTAGCCCGTCAGGGCATCAGGGTCATGCTTCTGGAAGCTCACCGAGACTTCGATCGTGATTTTCGGGGAGATACGCTACAACCCTCGGCAATGGAGATCATGGCGGAGATGGGGTTGGCGGATCGGCTCTTGGAACTACCTCATACGAAACTGCGGAGCATTACTGTGAGAGCCAGTGATGGCCGTGTCCTTTTCTCTCCGACCTTCGCTCACCTTAAAACTCGGTTCCCTTACGTGACGGTCATGCCCCAGGTCCGCTTCCTTGACTTCATTGTGGCAGAAGCAAAGCAGTATCCGAATTTCCAATTGGTGTTAAGCGCAAATGTCCAGAAATTGGTTGAAGAAGATGGCATCGTTCGCGGAGTGAGATATCGAGGGCAGGGTGGTTGGCATGAAGTTCGGGCACAAGTAACGATTGGGGCAGATGGTCGCCATTCACGACTACGAGAATTAGCAAGACTGAAGGCTGTGCCTACTTCAGCACCAATGGATGTTGTGTGGTTTCGTTTACCGCACATTCCCGGAGACGGGGAAGGCTTAAACGGGCGGATTGGGCAGGGACGAATGGCTATCTTGCTCGATCGCGGAGAACAGTGGCAAATTGCCTATGTGATTCCGAAAGGTGGCTATCAACAGGTGCGGGCAGCAGGATTAGAAGTCCTCCGTCAAAATATTACGGAGATTCTGCCAGAGTTCAAAGAAAGAGTGCAGCAGTTACAAGATTGGCAGCAGGTCGCGTTTCTTTCGGTGGAGTCCAGTTTTGTTGATCGCTGGTATCGTCCAGGGCTGCTGCTGCTTGGCGATGCAGCACATGTCATGTCTCCTGTGGGTGGAGTAGGCATTAACTATGCGATTCAGGATGCGGTTGCGACGGCGAATTATCTCAGTCAACCCCTCAAACAAGGGCAGGTACAGACCCGTCATCTGGCAACAGTGCAACGACAGCGGCAGCTACCGACTCAGTTTATTCAGTTTGTTCAATCCTCGGTTCAGCAAAACATCATCAAAAATGCGCTCAATAGTCAGCCACCTCAATTCCCTGCATTCCTTAAACTCCCTCTCCTCCAAGACATTCCAGCGCGCGTGATTGGGTTTGGGCTTTTTCCTCCCCATGTGCAGGTTTAAAAATCAGGAGTTGCTTTATGGAAAAACAAATTATTCATCTGTTTGTGTTCAATACGCTTGCCGATTGGGAAACGGGATATGCTGTCGCTGGCATCAATAATCCAGACATGCAAAGACAGCCTGGACGGTATCAGATTCAAACCGTTGGCCTAGATGCTGAACCTGTCACCACGATCGGCGGTATCACGATCCTTCCTGATATCACCCTCGACGAATTGGAACCCGGTGCCATGCTAATTTTGCCGGGAGGTGAAGCTTGGAATAGGGGTGAAACCTCAAACTCAAAAATTTTGGAGTCTGCGAAAGCGATTTTAGCAGCGGATATTCCTGTTGCAGCGATTTGTGGTGCAACTGCAGGACTGGCTCGTGCTGGCATTGTAGATGACATTCCGCACACCAGCAATGCCCCAGAATATTTGCAAGCAACCAACTATCGAGGGGTAGCCCTGTATCAAAATCAGCCCGTTGTCACTTCTGGCAATGTGATCACAGCCAGCTCCACTGCACCCCTTGAGTTTGCTTACCACATCTTCAAAAAGCTCGACCTCTACGAGCCTCCCATCTTAGAAGCCTGGTATGGACTGTTCAAAACGGGGGATGCTTCGTACTACTTTACTTTAGAACAACTCACAACTTCACTCATGGCCTAGGAGAGAAATATTGGAGGAAATGATGAAAACAGCTTTACAAGAACATTTCAAGGCTGAACTTGAAAAAGCAAAAATAGCCATTGCAGTCCAGGATTTTGAAACCGCATGGATTGCGCTACAACGCGCTCATCTTCTGGGCCAACGGGATGCGATCGCCCACACCATCGCCCACTGGAATATGCTGAAACTTGCCTGGACGCAAAGAGATTTCCGAGAAGTTGTTGGTCAACTCATGCCAGTTCTTCTCGCACTTCCGCTCACACTTTTCTATGGACAAATGCGATCGCTGAGAGGTGGAAAAGTGAACGTGAATGATTCAGAAAGAATGTCTATTCCAGAAGATATTCAACAGATTCTTGATCAATAGCGTTGCATCACTAAGAACTCAAGAACTATCCTTTCAACTATCCGTTGGGTCAGGGATGAAATTGAATTTGAGGGCGATTGTAAACATACAGTTGCGTATCAATGAGGTTTCATGATGGAATGGACGATCGGATGGTGGCAGATTTCTATTCAACGAGTTTATCCCACCCCTCAGCAACTCTCGCAAACCTATAATCGGGCCGCTTCTTGGTGGCATCAGCATTTGCGCCTTCTGGGCTATGGTTATGCTTATCGAGCACTGTGGCAATCGCTAAAAAACACAGGAATGCTATCTCTCTGGAAGAACAACTCCCATATTTGTGATTGTGGAATCGAGACGGCAGCACTCAGTCTGAGCCTGGTTCAAACCATCCATTCAACCCTGCAAATTACGGGTGTCGATCTCTCATCTGAAATGCTGAACATGGCCCATCAAAAACTCAACGACGGAAGGGTGATTCATCATCTTTGTTGCAGTGATGTCAGCAAATTACCTTTTGGCGATCGCTCCTTTGATGGGGTCATCAGTGCTCATCTGCTGGAACACTTGCCTGACCCAAAACAGGGATTACAGGAAATGGTGAGAATCCTTCGTCCCAATGCGCCGCTGATGCTGATCGTAACCCGCATTGGACTCCTCGGAACGCTAATCCAATGGCATTGGGGCAACCGATGTTTTAGCCCAAAAGAACTTTCCGCACTCATGCAGGAAGTAGGATTAGTCAACCTGCAATTTATCCCATTTCCCGTTGGACTGGCTCGCTTCAGCAGTATGGCGTGCATTGGATTTCGGAGGGAAGACGATGATGCAAAACAAAATGAGGCTGCGCTACGGATTGCTGCTGCTCGGGACGTTGATTGTGTTGGTGTTCCAACTCAGGACAATTGCCGCTCAGCCAACGCTTGAGATGAAAATCGATCGCTTTATTACTCACCAGATGACCGCTCAACATCTTCCTGGATTAGCTCTGGCAATTACCCATGACAATCAGATATTGCATGTTAAAGGCTATGGCAAAGCGAATACTCAGCAACCTATCACGCCACAAACTCAATTTCCGATCGCCTCGCTGAGTAAATCCTTTACGGCTGTGGCAGTGCTGCAATTGGTGGAAGCCGGAGAAATTGACCTGGGTACTCCAGTGCGAAAATACCTGCCAGACTTTACACTGGCTGACACCAAAACCGCTGATCAGATCACGATCCGTCATTTGTTGAATCACACCAGTGGATTGTCTGACCTCGGTTTTTCTGAATCATTCCTACCCCAGCCCACTACAAATGCAGAACGGGTAAAAAGTCTGTACAAGGCCCATCCTGTTGCGGCTCCTGGAACTCAATTTCACTATTTCAATCCCAACTACGATGTCTTAGCGAGAGTCGTGGAAGTGATGAGTGATCAATCTTTTGACGAGTATTTGCGATCGCACCTTTTCATACCCCTCCAGATGTCTCAGACGTTCCATGCTACGACAATGGCTGAAGCACAGCAACAAGCCAACCATATGGCAACGGGACATTTAATGGCGTTTGCAATTCCGTTTGCGGCTCAAGAACTATCAGGCTATTTGGGTGGCAATGCTGGCGTTATTTCCACAGCAGAGGATATGGCAAAGTATTTGATTCTGCATAGTAATGGGGGACAGGTTGAGGGCACACAACTGCTAACTCCAGGCAGCATCGCTCTCATGCAGACGCCACCAACGCAACTCAAGAGCCCTTATGCAATGGGATGGTTTGCTACAACAGAAAATGGCAGGCAAATTCTCCAACATAACGGTATCTTGTCCACGTTTTATACCGATGTTGCTGTGTTGCCGCATGAAAAATATGGCATTGCCCTGCTCTACAACATTAGTGCATCATCGCTGATTGCGTTTGCCTTGCCCCAAATCAAATCTGGATTAATTCAATTACTCACAGATGAGACGCTTCCTCTAGATGGTTTCAGCATTAATCTCTGGGGTATCAGTCTCGCCATTTTAGCAACTATTGGCGTCGCACTAGCAATTTATAGCCTGCTGCATTTTCCTCAATGGAAACGAAAAATCCACACGGCACCCGAATGGCAGATCCGATCGGGCATCGCATGGATGTTTTTTCCTACAGTCGTATTGCTTGCAATGCCCTGGCTGGTGGAAATGACGAGCGATCGCATCTTCAACTACCAGCAATTATTTCGGGCCATGCCGGATGTTATGCTTTGGCTGGGGTTATGTGCAGCACTTGGTTTCATCAACGGAACGATCCGTCTGATTGCTTGCGCCAATAATAGGCAGTCATAAGGAAAATGAAAGATGAGCAAGCTTAACATGGCACGAAAATTTCCCAGGTTCCCGTTAAAAGCCTTGCCGCTTCAATTCATTAGCTTTGCCTGTGCCTATTTGCCCAGAAGAGTCGATCCCTTGATTGTTAAGGCTGCTGAGCAAATACTCTCAACGGCGGTGGGTCATCCAATTCAATTGACGCAAGTCGAGTTTATTTCTAAAAGAGGCAGGAGAAATTTATTACTACGATGTCATTGTTCCTCTGAGGCTGGTTTGCCTCCTAGCTTGATTATTAAAAAGGTGGAAGCAAATGCTTATAACCCAAACGATCCAACCTCGTGGGACACATTGCGGTTCTTCAGAGATTGGATCGGTGCCCAATTCTTAAGCACAATATCCGATCAGTACCCGCATAGCCCCCGCTTTTATGGTGGCGATCTGAGGTTAGGCTTCATTATTTTGGAGGATGTGCCGCATCAGGCCCGTTTAGTTGAATCTCTTCTAGGAGACGATCGCAATCAAGCAGAACAGGCACTGCTTCAGTATGCAGCTTGTTTAGGACAACTTCATACTGCCACGATCGGCAAGGCAGCAGAATTTGAGGAACTGTTTCAGACAATTGCTCCCCAGGTAAAACCGGCGAAAGAAACTGTGAACATTTACCAGCATCAATCGATCCTAGAGAAGTTAGGAATTCAGCCTGAGACTCATTGGCTGCATGACTTGAACGCGATCGAAGAAGCCATCAATCATCCAGGTGACTTTCTTGCTTATATCCATGCCGATGCTTGCCCCGATAATGTTTTAGATACCGGTGAAGGATTACGGCTGATTGATTTTGAAACGGGTCGGTTCGGTCATGCTCTGATGGATGCCGCTTATGGCAGAATGATGTTTCCTAGCTGTTGGTGTGCGAACCGATTGCCTCATCCTATCGTTCAACAAATGGAAGACACCTATCGGACGATTCTGAGCCAACGGTGTCTAGCCGCACAAGACGATCGCATCTTTGAATCTGCTCTAGTCAAAATATGCGGTTTTTGGCTTTTGAATACCCTGGTACGGCATCTTGAATCTGCTCTAAAAAAAGACTCAAACTGGGGAATTTCAACGACTCGTCAGCGAATTTTAGCTCGATTAGAAGTGTTCATTACAACAGCCCAGGCATTTCATCAACTTCCTGCTTTGTGCAGCACTGCTAGTCGGCTTTTAGATCTGTTGCAACAGCGTTGGAGAGGTACGCCTTCTCTCCCCGATTATCCAGCATTTAGATGACTATGGTGGAAACGAAAGATCCACGCGACACCCAAATGGCAAATTCTATTGGATATCGCATGGATGTTTTTCCAGGAATACGTCTTATTGCTTGCGCCAATAATGGGCTGTCATAAACTGCTGCCACTGCCCATCATCACTCAACATATGGGAGGTCAAGACTCGATGATTGTCGCTCTTGAACTCGATCACATCTTTGTACTTTCCTATTTTCTTCTCATCCGTCATATCAGGTCCATCGGAATTAAGCGTTAGCACAGTTTCGCCTTCATCCAATTCACCGTCGTATTGCCAAAGATACGTCATTATTGACCCAACCCAAGTGCCCACATAACGCTGTTTCTGTGGATCGTAGCCAAGCGTCATCAGTGTTGTCGCAGGACCACAACCAGGCATCTCACCCTGCCCTTCCGCCAATGTCCAAAATCCACCCAGCGATCGCACAGTTTCAGTTCCCGTTGATTTTACGGGAGGTTGGTCTGGTCCCATCATTGCTTCAATCTCATAGGTCCATTCACCAACTAGTTTCTGGAGCCACTGATGTTCTTTTTGCGGTTGAGCAGGCATGGGGGAGGTTTGTTCGGTTTGAGTAGTTTCCATTGATTTATTTCCTGTGATGAATGATTGAGCATTACGATCATTGGCGAGAAGTGTGACCTCTCTATCCATACGTTGGCTTTTGTGGCCAACCAGATGGTGAATCTTCAAAGTCTTCCTGTCGTCCGTAGGGAGTCATATCCAGCAGGCTGTAGGCATCCGTGAGAGATTCAACGCCACGGGCGTAGGTCGAGTAGGTGTGGAACACATCGTCACCGAGACGAAAGAAAACGCTGAGTCCATGGCTCTCACCCTGCACCACATTCGGTCCATGGCGTTCTTCTAACTCAGCTTTGTCTCGATAGTTGTATTCAATGGGCGCAATGTTTTCGTCTAGCGTGACATGGAAATCGTAGTTGAAATCACTGCTAAAGGAGGAATACCAGGGAACAGTCCATTCCTTCAGCTTTTTGTAGGCTTCCAGTTTGGGGAACGGGGCACGAGAAACCAGCACGAAGGTTGTGTCACGTTCATTCAACATTGATAGATCACTCAAGGCATTGACGTAGCCTGTGCAACCCTTACAGCCCTTCTCCCACTCTGGAGAAAACATGAAGTGGTAGATGATTAGCTGGGTTCGTCCCTCAAACAAATCAATGAGTTTCGCAGAACCATTTGATCCTTCAAAAGTGTATTTCTTTTCAAGTTTGACCATTGGTAGCTTGCGTCGTTCTGCATTAATACGATCGCGTTGCCTGGTCAACTCTTTCTCATGTTCCAGCAACATTTTACGGGCCGCCAGCCATTCGTCTTTTCCAACGATTTTTGGATGGGCAATTGCATTCTGAATCATGGTGCATATCTCCTAATTCAGTAGTGAAACAGCGGGTAGGACAATCAGCAAAACTGGAGGTAAAAGGCGGTAAGAGGCTTAAACAACCTGCTCACAATTGACCATCCAGGGCGTCCCGAACTGATCGATCAACATGCCAAAGCGAACAGACCAGAAGGTTGGAGCGATCGGCATTTTCACCTTGCCGTTTTCTGCCAGAGCGTGAAAAATTCGTTCGGCTTCGTCTGGTTTGGAAACGCTAATTTGCACATAGAAGCCTTGCGGGGTTTCAAAATATCCTGCTGGGCAGTCCGATCCCATTAAGAGTCGGTTGTCTAACTCAAGACAGGCATGCATGATTTTGTCCTGCCACTCCGGTGAGACATTTTCTGCCGAAGGGGCTTCTTTGTGGGGCATCATCATGGTGATCTTGCCACCGAGACATTGTTCGTAGAATTTGAATGCAGCCTCACAGTTGCCGTTGAACATCAGGTAAGAATTGAGTTGCATTGATTTCTCCTTTAATCATCGATTCTGCATTCTGATGAAATGAACGTTTGCATGTGAACATCATTTGCACGGCAGCTGATGAAGTTACGCTTCCTGCTCCTTTAATTCAGTCATCAGAGCTTCAAACTCCTCTTCGCCAATGATGGGACGGATCTCAATCTCGGAGTCTCCTGGCATTGGGTTGGGGCAGCGCTTCACCCAGGCGATCGCGTCTTCAATGGAGTTCACCTGCCACAGCCAATACCCTGCCACTAGTTCCTGCGCTGGCGTGAAGGGGCCCTTGATGACGGTACGATCCGTTCCTGAAAAGCGAACGCGCACCCCTTTTGAGCTAGGATGCAGCCCATCACCGGCGAGCAAGATACCTGCCTTGACTAATTCTTCGTTGTACTGCCCCATTTCAGTCAAAAGCTGGGCGCTTGGCATGATTCCAGTTTCGGAGTCTTGAGTTGCTTTAACAAAGACCATGACTTTCATTGTGAAATCTCCTGTTGAGTCGTTTTGAGTTCGATTCCTAGAGGTTTGGTGTGCTGATCGCTAACTCGCAGCAACACGCTTGAGTTCATCAATCTCGATCTTTTTCATTTGCAGCATTGCAGCAGTAACGTTTTGAGCGGTTGCCGCATCAGGGTGATTGAGCAACTCAATCAAAATGCGCGGAATAATTTGCCACGAGACCCCGTATTGATCTTTGAGCCAGCCGCATTGCTGGGCAGTTTCATCTCCATCTGCAGACAGTTTTTGCCAGTAATCGTTCACTTCCTCCTGGGTATCGCAAAAGATCTGGAAGGAAATCGCCTCGTTAAATTTGAAGGTCGGACCTCCGTTCAGTGCTGTAAATGGCTGACCATCGAGCTCAAAACTGACGGTCATGACCGTTCCGGCAGGTTTTCCATGAATTTCCTGTCCAACTTCTCCATATCGACTGATGTGGATGATCTTGGAGTTGCGAAAAACTGATGTATAAAACTGAGCGGCTGCTTCGGCTTGATCGTCAAACCATAAACAGGGAGTAATTTTGGGATTGTTCATGAGGGTGCTCCTTGAGTTCAATGCGCTGGTAATCCCGCAATTTCTAGAACGGGACGAATTTCGACCGTGCCCACTCGGGCTCCTGGAATTCGGTTGGCGATCGCAATGGCTTCATCCAAATCCTGAGCATGAACCAGGTAGAACCCGCCCAATTGTTCACGAGTCTCAGCAAAGGGTCCATCCGTCACAAGCGATTTGCCCTCACGAACGCGGACACTGGTTGCCGTTGCAACAGGATGGAGGGGAGCTGATGCCACAAATTGTCCTTTCGTATGGAGATCCTGGGCGACTTGAGCAGATTCCACGTAGCAATGCTCCCGCTCGGTATCGCTCATGGCGTTTTCGTCCATATAGATCAGCAGTAAGTATTTCATTCGGTTGCCTCCTTTGTTGTTAAGTCGAGTGGTGATTGCTCAGATCGACATCTTGTTGAAAAATTTTATTTAGTACAATTGAACTGTACTGTCTTTGTCAGTCAGTCGAACGAGAACTCCTCAAATCGACACCTTGTCCAAAAAACTTTGTGCCGTTTTATGACAGGTATGGCTTCAACTCCAAAATCCAATGTTGCTCAGGCGATCGCATCCGTCTATCGGACTGAATGGGGGCGCATTATCGCTATTCTGATTCGGCTGGTAGGAGATTTTGATCTGGCTGAAGAAGCCGCTCAGGAAGCGTTTGCAGCGGCAGTCAATCAGTGGCAAACTAGCGGTATCCCCGATCTTCCTCGCGCCTGGATTATCCGCACTGCTCGATATAAAGCGATCGATCGACTCCGCCGCCGAACACGACTCACCGAAAAGCTGGAATGGTACGCGGCATCTGGGTTAATTCCATCGAGCGAAGAGCCAACCTACGACAGTGATGAAATTGGAGACGATCGCCTGCGATTAATTTTCACCTGTTGCCACCCAGCATTGGCGATCGAAACCCAGGTCGCGTTGACCCTCCGGATGCTGGGCGGATTGGAAACCGACGAAATTGCCCGCGCCTTTCTCGTGCCGACCGCAACGATGGCACAACGCCTGGTCCGAGCTAAACGCAAAATTCGCGATGCAGGCATTCCCTATAAAGTGCCAGAAACGACCGATCTCTCTCCTCGGATAGAGGCAGTGCTGGCGGTGATCTATCTCATCTTCAATGAAGGCTATGCGGCAACAAAAGGGGATTTGATGGCGCGGGCTGACCTCTGTACTGAAGCGATTCGACTAGGGCAACTGCTGCGACAATTGCTGGCCCCCCAAACGCCCTCGGACGTTACGGCACTGGTGGCGCTCATGTTGTTACATGACTCGCGGCGAGATGCCCGTTTGGATGAAGCTGGCGATCTGATTTTGCTAGAAGATCAGGATCGCAGTCGTTGGAACCATCTACAAATCGCTGAAGCATTGCCTCTTGTGGAAGAAGCGTTGCGCGGCGGTACGGGAGTTTATGCCCTGCAAGCGGCGATCGCCGCTCTCCATTGTCAGGCCGCGCGGGCAGAAGAAACAGATTGGGCGCAAATTGTGCAACTCTATGAGGTGTTGGAACGCTTGCACCCTTCACCCATTGTTTCTCTAAACCGAGTGGTGGCGATCGCGATGGCAAACAGTCCTCAAGCCGCATTTGGATTGATTGATCGACTTGCTGCAGAACTGGACAGCTATCATCTATTTCATGCGACCCGTGCAGACTTATTACGGCGAGTCGGAGCATTCGAGGACGCAACCCAGAGCTACAAACGAGCCCTAGAATTAGTTACAAATGACAGTGAGCGCCGCTTCCTGGAACGTCGGCTGTGCGAAGCGACTGTGCGAAGTTCAGCCTAACGATGTTTGCCGCATCTCTCAATCTTGAAGATCCCAATTTTGTGACTTGCAAGCCGGAGGGATCGAATGCAGAACCTAAAGCCAAAATTGCCGATCGCACTCAGGTCCGTAACCTCCGTTCAGTCTCAGATCAGCCAACCGATCGGCTCCGTGTAACAGCATGGGCAACCAGGAAGGGTTGAACGCACTATGGTGCAGCAGTGTCATTGTTAGCGTGGCATCCAAGATTTGTTCGATCGGCACCTGATGTCCTTCTGGTCAGATAGTTAGCCGAATTGGACGAGGAACTCCAATTTTCCCTTTAACATAAATTATTTTACAGATTTGCAGAAAAGGCTGTATCTTTCCAAAAATGGACAAAAAGCGATTGATGTTCCTGCTTCCCGGCTTCGCTTTCACCAAGGAGCAAATCATTTATGGTTCCACGGAAAGATATAACATGTTTTGGGCCAGCAAATGCTCTTGCTCCTAAATTTCGCCTCCGCACTACGCTGATTGTCTCATTTGTTTTGCAGGTTCTTGCGATCGTTGGACTGGTTGGCTATCTCTACCTCCGCAATGAACAGAAAGCAATTGAGGAAATTGCGACTCAATCAGGGCAGAAGATTGCGGTTGGTGTTGAGCAGAATTTACGTAGCTACCTGGCAATTCCGCATTTGGTGAATCAAAATAATACAGTTGCGATCAACCTGGGACAACTAAATTTGCAAAACTTGCCGGGGTTAGAGCAATATTTTTGGCGGCAGTTGCAAGTGTTTGATACCCTCACGTTCGTTGGCATCGGGTTTGAAAACCGCAACATTTTGGGGGCTGGACTCAATGATGATGGGTCTTTCACTCTGGGGGTTGCAACTCAGGCAAACGGCTATGATTTTCGCACCTATGCGATCGATCAAACTGGCGATCGACTGCAATTACTGCACTACCAATCGAACTTCGATCCGCGCACTCGTCCTTGGTATAAAGCCGCTGTAGCTGCTGGTAAACCAACGTGGAGTGAGATTTACCCGAATACAACCGGACTGAGTGCCTACCTAAGTGCATCAATGCCTTTTTACAACCAGCAAGGTGACTTGCAGGGAGTCCTGCTGACAAACATCAACCTCTCCAAGATTGGCAACTTCTTGCAGGGCTTAGAGATAGGCAAAACTGGACAAGTTTTTATCGTTGAGCGATCGGGTTCGTTAGTGGCAACTTCTACAGGTGAGAGCCCCTTTCACAGCGGATCAAAAGACTCTGGTGCAGAACGAGTAAAAGCAATTGAGAGTGACAATCTGCTGACTCAATCCACAATGCAATATTTAACTAAGAACTTTTCTGAGAAAAATAGAATTAATATTCAAATTTCAAAACTGCTAAAATTCGAGGTCAAAGGTCAGCAAAAATTCTTACAGGTGTCGCCCTTTCAAGATCAATTTGGGTTGGATTGGCTGATTATAGTGGTAATTCCCGAATCTGATTTCACGGGACAGATAGCCGCAAATACGCAGAACGCCATTCAGCTCACTCTGGTGGCTCTAGTTGTCGCGATTGCCCTTGGCGTTTTGATGGCTCAATGGATTAGCCGTCCAATTTTGCGAGTTTCACAAGCCGCTGAAGCAATTGCTAGAGGAAATCTTGACCAGCACATAGAGTCTAGCCGCATCACTGAACTTGCAACTCTAGCTAATTCCTTCAACAATATGGCGGGGCAGCTGCAGGCCTCTTTTTCTGCTTTGAGACAAAATGAAAGCCAAAATCGAGCAATTGTGGAAGCCCTGCCCGATCTACTTTTCCGCGCTAAAGCAGATGGGACTTATATTGATAATCCGATCGGTCAAAATCGTCTTAAAGCTTTATTTGGTGGCAATCGATCGTTGAAAGGAGTCAACATAGCGGACTCTCTGCCATCTCAACAGGCACAGCAGCGGATGCAGGCGATTCGGCAGGCCTTACAGATGGGTCAATTGCAGGTTTATGAACAGCAGCTTTCATTGAATGATCAAACGATTGCTGAAGAAGTAAGAATCGTAAAGGTCGCCGACGATGAAGTTCTGATCATGGTGCGTGATGTCACTGAGCGCAAGCAGCTAGAAGTTGCCTTGCAAGAGAGCGAAGCCCGCTTTCGGGGAGTCGTTGAACAAGCTAGCGTCGGGATTGCCTTAGTGACGTTAACCGGACAGTTTAGCCTGGTGAATCGACGGTTGTGCCAACTGTTTGGCCATTCGGAGGCAGAACTGTGTCAGTTAACGCATCTGGACGTGACCCATCCAGACGATCGAGCTGCCACTACTGCAGCAATTCGTCGTTTACTTGCAAGAGAAGTTTCAACCTTTTCGCTTGATCAACGCTACATTCGCAAAGATGGGCAGATTCAATGGTGCAATCTAACGACTTCTTCAATTTATAACTCCCAAGGAGAGTTGCAATATCTGCTGGGGATTTGGGTAGATATATCAGAACGCAAACGCCAAAATGAAATCCTGGAAGCAATGGTGGAGGAACGTACCACTGAACTAGCAAAAGCCAACGCTGCCCTCAGAGCATCAGAAGCCGAACTGCGGGGACTATTTGCCGCAATGGATGATGTGATCACGGTCTACAATCGCCAGGGGACTTGCCTGAAAGTTGCATCTACCAATCCTAGTTTGCTGATCATGTCGTCAGAAGAGATGGTTGGTCGAAGCATCTATGACATTGTGCCTAAAGATAAAGCAGATCTGCGGCTACAGCTCATTCAACAAGTTCTAGAAACTCGTCAGACAACCTCCTTTGAATATAGTTTAAAAATTGCTGGAAACGCCTCATCGGATGAACAGGAAGTCTGGTTTGCAGCGAACCTGTCTCTCTTATCGGACGATACGGTAATTATGGTCGCACGGGATATCACAGAACGTAAGCAGGTTGAGGAAGCCTTGCAAGCCTCTGAAGCAGAGTTACGTGCCTTGTTTGCAGCCATGACAGACGTGGTAATTGTTAAGGATATCTACGGGCGCTATTGCAAAATTGCCCCGACTAACCCGTCAAACTTGCTGTCTTCTGCCTCCGATTTATTAAGTCTAACCGAGCATGATATCTTCCCAAAAGCGCAGGCAGATCGCTTCGTTGACCATATCCAACAGGTGTTGAGTACTCAGCAGATGATGAGTATTGACTACTGTTTAACGATTGAGAACCGAGAAGTTTGGTTTACTGCCAATGTTTCACCTCTAGCCGCAGATAAAGTAGTTTGGGTGGCACGCGATATCAGCGAGCGCAAGCGCATCGAAGACGCACGTAAACAAGCAGAAATCGCTCAGCAAGCGCAACTTCATCTTCTACAAGTGATTCTTGATTCAATGCCGTTTCCAATTTTCTACAAAGATAGTCGAGGTATCTATCTGGGGTGCAACCAGGCATTTCTCGATTATCGCGGCATGACGAGCGAGCAAATCGTTGGCAAGTCGGTTTATGAAACTGCACCAGCTCACCTGGCTGAAACCTATGCCGCCGCAGATCAAGCGCTATTGGACTCAGGAGGAACGCAAACCTACGAAACTCTTGTTGCTTATGCCGATGGGAGTCAGCACGATGTCATTTTCTATAAGGCTGTATTTTTGAATCAGCAGGGCGACATTAGCGGTTTGGTAGGCGCGATTCTTGATATTAGTGAACGCAAACGGGCAGAAGCCGAGCTGCAAGCTCAACAAGCGTTTCTACGACAAATCCTAGACGCAGTGCCTAGTTCAATTTTTGTCAAAGATCGCGAAGGTCGCTTTTTAGTTGTGAACCGATCCGCAGCAGGGATCTATGGTGCAACGGTTGAAGAAATGTTGGGCAAGACCGATCTGGACTTCAATCGTGATCGTGAAGAAGTAGAACATTACCTAGCTGACAATCAAGAGGTGATGACCACCCAACAAACTAAAATTATCTCCAATCAAGCGATTCTTAACCGTCAGGGTGAATTGCATTGGTATCAAACTTCGATCAGTCCGTTTATCGACGCGAATGGTGAGGTAAAAGGTATCATCGGTGCATTAACAGATATCACCGATCGCAAGCAGGCTGAGGAAGCTCTGCGGCAAAGCGAAGAACGCAATCGTGCAATTCTCCTCGCAATTCCAGATTTAATGACATTCGTGAGTGCTGAAGGAATTTACCTCGACTCGATCCGGAGCAATTCGCTAGTTGACCTTGTTCCAATGGACACGAATCCAGTTGGTAAACACTTCAATGAGCTGTTGCCACCGGAAATAGCGACCAGACAAATTGAGGCAATCCAGCGGGCGCTATCCACCGGCGAAGTGCAAATGTATGAACAGCAGCTTGAGTTTGAAGGGCGACAGCAATATGAGGAGTTGCGCGTTGTTCCTTGGGGCACGGATGCCGCGTTAATTATGATTCGCAATATTACCGATCGCAAACAGGCTGAAGAGGCCTTGCGTTTGAGTGAGCTAAAATATCGCAGCATTTTTGAGAATTCCCAGGTTGGCATCGGTCGTAGCCGACCAGAGGACGGCCTCATTCTGGATGCCAATCAACGATTGGTTGAAATTCTCGGCTTCAATTCCGCCGCAGATTTGATCGGTCAGCGATACACAACTGAATTCTACTGGAACTTCGACGATCGCCAGCGAATTTTAGCAGAGCTAGAACAGCAGGGAGAAGTACGTGATCTTGAACTGCCAGTCCGGCGTCAGGATAATTCTATGCTCTGGGGAATGTTCTCTCTCAAACAAAATTTAGAAGAATCTTGCTTTGAGTTTGTGATTACAGATATTAGCGATCGGAAGCAGGCAGAAGCGGCACTGCAAAACAGCTTAACTCAACTTGCTCTAGCGAATCAGGAGATCCAATTGCTCAATCAACGTCTGGAAAGCGAGAATCTCCGCTTAAGTGCCGAATTATCAGTGGTTCGTCAGCTTCAGCAAATGATTCTACCAAAAGAACAAGAGCTTAGAGAAATCGCTGGGTTAGAAATCGCTGGATTTATGGAACCTGCCGATGAGGTTGGAGGCGACTACTACGATGTCATTCAACACGACGATCGGGTCAAAATTGGCATCGGTGATGTGACAGGGCATGGTCTAGAGAGCGGTGTATTGATGATTATGGTCCAAACAGCGGTCCGCACTCTGCTTACCAATAATGAAACAGATCCGCGTCGCTTCTTGAATACCGTTAATCGGGTGATTTATGACAACACTCAGCGGATGAATTCCAAGAAAAATCTATCGCTTGTTTTGTTAGACTATCAAGCTGGGCAAGTAAGGCTGAGCGGACAACATGAAGAGATATTAGTCGTTCGATCGAATGGTCAAGTCGAACGCATTGATACTACCGATCTCGGCTTCTTTTTAGGGCTGGTGCCCGATATTACTGAATTTATTGCTCAGTCTGAAGTCCAGTTACAGTCAGGTGACAGCCTTATTCTCTATACAGACGGTATTGTCGAAGCTGAAAATGAAGCCAAGGAATACTATGGTTTGGAGCGATTGTGTCAAGTGGTTAGCGAGAACTGTAGACAATCTGCGATCGAGATTCGACAAGCCATTGTCGGGGATGTGCAAGCGCATATTGGGAAACAGAAAGTCTACGATGACATTACCTTGCTGGTGCTAAAGCAGAAGTAGAACAAGTGAGATTAAGATATTTAAAGTTTTCTGCGCAAAAATAATCATTGAACTGTATCTATGTATTTATTTATACCAATAGAAATATTGAGCTTAAACCATGACACTTGTCACGATCTGAATCGAATGTCAGGCTCAAACCATGACACTTGTCACGATCTGAATTGGATGCTTGTAATAATATGAGAGGTCTAAATATAATTAGAGGGTCATTAAGGAAGAGTAATTGCTACCGGAGTTTCTGACTATAATCACTAACCCAGCCAACTCAGCTAAACTCAGTCGATTTCCTATACTTTACCTTAAAGGCATTCAGCGCTGCCTGTAGAACACATTGCTAAACAAACGGTTAAAGCAAAAGTCATCGTCAACAACAATGGTTAGTGATCCTTTCAAAACAACACCAGCTCGTGCCGTACAGCAAGCAGAAAGTTCCTGCTCAGAAATTACAGTTGGGCAGATATTTGGAGAATTTCTGGAGAATTTACCCGAAAGTCGGGAATATTTACTGCTTGTCTTCTCCCCTAGTTCTCTTCCATTAAAGAAGCGATGGCGCACCAATGGTTTATCCGCAGATTTTTTGGCAGATTATTTAGCAGTTTTCTTTCCTGGCGATGAAGGCAATCCAGAGACAGTAGGCAAACAGGATCAAATTCAAGGTACTGTTAGCTATATTGCAAATGAACTTCTAGAGAATGCAATGAAGTTCAGCGATGACGGCGCTCCAACCTCTATCCGAATTGAGCTACAGCTGTATCTCAGTAAATTAGTGTTTTTAGTAACAAATAGCATTAAGCCAAATACTATCCAAAGCTATCAAGCGTTTATACAAGAGGTGCTCGCCTCTAATCCAAGTGAGATGTTGTTTCGTCGGCTAGAACAGCTTGCTCAAGATGACACTCTTAAATGCTCTGGATTGGGTCTCGTAACCATCATGAATGATTATTCGGCTAGGCTGGGTTGGAAATTTGAAACGATTCCGGGAACTCCAGAAGTTACAATTGTTACGACAATGGTGCAAGTAAACGTTTGAACGAGCTGAATCCAGGGAATTACTAAGAGGGTTTGAGAGAATGGAGCTTAAGACTGAAGATTATTGCGTCTGGTATGATACAGCAACTCAAACCCTGACCTGTCAAGGCACATTGAGATTAGCTGACCTGGAGGAGTACACCCCAATCTGGCAACTGCTGAATGAGGTAATCAGCCAGAAGCCAAATCTGCTGACGTTGGATTTACGGAGGCTAAAATACCTAAACAGTTCTGGATTCAATGTCTTGTCAAGATTTGTGCTGAAAGTTCGTCAAGAAGCCACAATGCAGTTGCTCGTTCAGGCGTCTAAGCAAATTGCTTGGCAGGAAAAATCGCTAAAGAATTTGCAGCGGGTGATGCCCAGTCTACAGTTTGAAATAGAATAACCCCTGTTGTATCCCTGATGCATTACGACTCAGAATATGTCCGCAAAACAGCCGATTCAGAGTTCTGATTCCCCTCACCCCCACGGCTGGCTTTTCTGGCACGGCTTCGTTTAAGTACACCTCACTGCATCGGGCATCTTGCCCGCGAGCGTTCCGCTTACACTCTATCTGAAAATTAATTCGATCGACATATTCAGCGATCGCTGCCTGTAGAACCGATCTGCCCTAGAGAGCCAGCTGTAGCCACAGGCGGCAATTGTTGTATAAAGCTGTATGAAACGGAGAAATTGCTTCTGCCATGACATCTGTCACGGTCAACAATATGCATCTGTCATGCTCAGATCGTGACACTTGCTAGATGTGAACTGCTCTCCAGTTCTCTTATCTTATTCTCATCAACAACATTCCATTGAATTTCAAACAATTTACTCGACGGAGATTAATCATGACTGCATCCCTACAAGCTCTAAAATCACAGTCCTTGACCGCATCAAAGTCAATTGATAAAAGCCTGTTGTTTGCTCAAAACCGCCTGCTTGACTCCACTCTTCCTCATCAACTGAAAGTTGTTTCATACGTGCGGCTCTGCTGTTCTGCCATCCGAACCTATCACAGCTTTGAATCTAATCGGATGCCCACACTGAACCGTAAGACACCTTATCTAACCATGCTGAATACATTATCTGAATGTCAGTTAGAGTGGTGGAACAATTGCAGTATTAGTGATAGCGGTTATCTAGTTTCTGATGATTATAAATTGAACGCCCTGTTACAATCACTGAACAGCTTTGTGGCGCAGCATTTAGAAGTACAACAAGCTGCATAATCACACGCTCACATCATCCACTTTTCTTAAGGCTTCTGCTGATTTCATATTCTATTCTCATCGACTGCAAGCAGCCCGCTTCCATTAGTGCAAACACCATGAACTCTTCCACTCGCTACAGCCCTCTAACTCGCACCTGTTGCTCCAAAATTCGATCGATTGCCCGCTTCTTCCAGTTCAACCAATTAGCAACCAACTACCGTACAGAAAGTCTGGCAGGGATCACCACGTTTATCACCTTAGCCTATACGTTAGTGGTTACACCCAGTATTCTTTCTCATGCAATTTTCTTACAGCAGCCTGGCGATTTATTTGATGAACTCGTAGTGGGTACTGCGATCGTTTCAGCCCTATCCACTCTTTTAATGGGCCTGTGGACAAACCATCCCGTTGCCCTTGCTCCTGGAATGGGACTCAATTCACTCTTTGCTTTCTCGGTCGTATTAGATCTGAAGTTGGACTGGCGGCTGGCATTGATGGCGGCACTGTTGCAGGGGTTGTTGTTTATGGGGCTTTGCGTCAGCGGATGGCGCGATCGCCTAATCAATGCGATTCCCTTGTCTCTCAAACATGCGATCGTGGCAGGCATCGGGTTATTCATGGCGTACATTGCGCTTTCTGGCAATCCTGCCTCTCCCAGCTTGGGCGCAGGCATCATCGTCGCCAGTGACGCGACCAAAACGACGTTAGGTTCGTTGTCTAATCCAGTCACCTTACTCGCAGTATTTGGTTTGCTATTCACAGCAGTCTTAATGGTGCGGCAGGTAAAAGGCGGGATGCTTTGGGGGATTCTGGCAACCGCAGGGCTAGGATGGGGGTTTGGCATTGCTCCTGCTCCGCAAGGGCTCATTGCCATGCCACATTTTCCAGTTCATCTCTTTGGTCAAGCGCTGACTGGTTTTCAATATTTCACCCCCAGCCAGACCGGAAATCTGATTGCGGCCATGTTCATTCTGCTGTTTGTCACGCTGTTTGACAGCATCGGCGCATTGATGGGATTGGGGCAACAGGCAGGGATCCTGAATGCAAACGGAGAGTTGCCTCGCTCCAGTCAGTCATTGCTAGCAATAGGAGCTGGCACTACAATTGGATCGCTGTTGGGCATTTCTCCCGTAGCACCTTACTTAGAGTCTGCTGCTGGCATTTCAGAAGGTGGACGCAGCGGTTTCTCTTCGATCATCGTCAGCGTTCTGCTGTTAGCCTCCGTCTTGTTTTTGCCGCTGTTAGCAGCTGTACCTGCCTTTGCCACTGCTCCGGTTCTAGTGCTGGTGGGTGTTTTGATGGTGGGCGGCAGCGTTAAATCAATTAACTGGCATGACCATGCGGAAGCCATTCCAGCTTTTCTGATGATGGTGATGATGCCGTTAACTTTCTCGCTTGCAGACGGAATTGCGATCGGATTCATCACTTACCCGTTGCTGAAAGCTTTCCAAGGCAAGGCGCAGAAAATCGATCGGACGCTGCTCCTTCTAGCCTGCCTTTCAGCCCTATTTTTGGTGCTGATGACCGGGCAAAAAGGATAGATGAAATTTGCTAGAGAAATTCTTGGCAGCTTTACCAATCATTTTTACCAATCATTAATGCGATTTCCTCCAGCAATCCATTCTTGCAAGTCTCGGTCTGATTTCGCCACATTAAACAAATGCAATCCAAAATCCTTCGACAAGTCTTCGCAGATTTTGATACCCCGCACGCTATTTCCTTTCGGATCAAGGGGGGGAGAGAAAGTACCAATCCCTAACTTCTTGGGAACTACGGCTAAAATGTCACCTCCTACTCCGCTCTTGGCAGGCATTCCTATCCGATAGGCCCATTCGCCTGATGCATCAAGTTATAAGGACAGTTCGTTGCTTCATCTAACATAATCGAGTTAAGTGCTTCGCCGGTTGGCTCTACGCTGACTTTGCTGTTCACATATTCACGCCATGATCCTCCAACGCCAAACCAAACACAAAGGCTTGAGAAATCGATTGAATAGTGAATAGTTGGTCACAATCACCGACCTCAAATATCTGTCCTTCGGTTGTAACCACACACACCAAACCACTCTGGTTTTGCCAGCGCTAGTTCAGGAATATAATCGGCAACGGTGTCCTCATCCAGCGATCGATACTTCTCATACAAATCATTTAAATAATTACGAAAAGGGGACGCAACAGCCGTAATGGAACTAGCAAGAGACTGTAGATCCCCTAAATTCGACATAATGTTTACCCCTCGATAATTTGCTGTGCCACTCTGCGGAACTCCTGACTCACAGGATGTTCTGGATATTTCACACAGAACACCCCCTCACTGGCAAGCTGCACAACGTCTTCTGACAATGGAAATATTCCGGCAACAGTTTCGCCGTATGTCTCCTCTACTTTTTGTTTGAGGGCTTCCAGGTTGAGTTTGCTATGAGCTTTATTAATTGCCAGCAGCATCTTACGAACTTTCAATTGCCGCGCAACATCCATTGTGACCGCCGTGCCCTGATAATCCTGCTTATCCGGACGTAAAATCACAATCAGGACATGAGAGATAGCGATCGATAAAAAGGTTTCTTTGGACAAGCCAGGATGGGTATCAATAAACAAATAATCGAGTTGAAGCGCTTTCACAAGATTGCGAAACCCATCATTCATCAGCTTGACATCGTAGCCATCCTTCAAAATCTTGGCAATGTCATCCGCTTTAACACTGGAGGGCACCAGAAAAAGCTTGCCCGCACCCTCTACGCCAACATTGGCGCTGACGTCATAAGCTACAGCTTCGATCGAGCTTTCACCCCACAAATAGTGATTCAAGGTTTTGCTGATGTGCTCTGGTTCCAAACAAAACAGGTTATGAATTCCTGGAGAGGGAACATCCGTATCTACCACCCCAACACGATTACCCAATGCAGCGACTGTCGTTGCCAGGTTGGCAGTAAAGTTAGATTTACCTGTACCACCTCGATACGAGTGAACAGAAACAACTTTAGGCATTGTTGTACCCAAGACAAGGTCAGCTTTTATATGAATTAACAGATTTGCGTAACTATACTTGTAAAATTTATTATTTTTTTACTATTACAAACTCAAATAATTGAAGATACTATTATAAAAGCAATCCTAAATACAGAAAAATTGAACAGCATTGATTGGATGAACCAGTAATTTTTACTATGGAAGGTTTAAAGAGATTGCTCAACAGATGATAGAACAAACTATGCAACAGTACTGACAGGCACATTCTCTTTTTGCTCCTATCGAGGTAATCTCGTGAAACTGCAACAAAAAACGTTACTCATCATTGGCGCAACGCTAGCTGGAATGGTTGGGTTACTGTATGTTACTTCATCAACTATTCTCCTAAAGGCGATTGAAAAAGCCGAGCAACGAAACAACCGTCAAACGGTGCAAAGCGTTTTGAATGTGTTAACTCAAACCGAAGAAGATTTTGATAACCGCCTCTCAGACTGGGCAGCATGGGATGATACCTATCAGTTCATTCAGAACAAAAACCAGAACTATATCGCTTCAAATTTAGTTCCAGGAACCTTGTCCAGCTTAAAATTGAATCTCATCTTATACGTAAATGCTGATAGCAAATTGGTGTATGGCACCGGCTTTGATCTCAATCGCCATCGCTATGTCCCCATTCCAGAGATTGTGAAACAACATCTGGTTCTGAGCGATCGCCTACTCAATCATCCAGATCAAAACAGCAGTTTAGGCGGAATCCTGATCGTACCGCAAGGGGCCATGCTGATTAGCTCGCGACCCATTTTACCCAGTGAGAAGAATGGACCCATTCGAGGCACGTTTATTGGCGGACGGTTGCTCAATGCTGATGAAATAGCACGCCTTTCAAGGATTACGCATTTGACCATTGATTTGCGCAGCGTGAATGATGCAAATCTACCGCCTAACTTTCAAATTGCACGATCGGCTTTATCAGAGCAGAATCCGTTCTTCTTTGAAAAACAAGGAACTCAGGCGATCGCAGGATATGTCCTGATCAAAGATATCTATCATCAACCAGCTCTGTTGCTGCGGGTGAAACTGCCCGAAGACCCCACCAACCAGAGAGAGCGCAGTTTGCTTTATCTGATTGGCGCAGTGGTTCTGTCAGGCTTAATTTTTGGGGCAGTGACGCTGCTCCTGCTGCAACAGCTGGTGCTCTCTCGGGTAGCACGCCTGAGCCGTGAAGTCAGGCAGATCGAGGCAACAGGAAACTTTTCCCTGCGAGCGACCGTGTCTGGTCGTGACGAATTGCCCATGCTAGCCTGCGACATCAATGCCATGCTGGAATCATTAGAGCAATCGCAACGGGCGATCACTCAAAAGAATCAGGAGATGTCAGGATACATTCAACAAGTTGAGCAGGTTATAGAAGCGGCAGCGGCAGTTGAAAACAATACGTTTGAGTCAGTCCAGTTAAAAGACGTTGCCAACCGGAATGACAAATTAGGGCAGCTAGCACGAGTTTTTACCCGCATGGTGCAAACGGTGAAAGCCCGAGAAGATGCGTTGCGTCAAAGTGAGGAACGCTTTCGCAGTTTAGTATCTAATATTCCTGGTGCAATCTACCGCTGCCATCCTGATGCCGACTCGTCCTTAGTATTTATCAGCACTGCGATTGAAAAAATTTCGGGTTGTCCCGCCTCAGAGTTCATGAATCATACCCACCCCTTGAGGAGCATCATTCATCCCGACGATCGCGTTCTAATCGAGGTTGTGGTCAGCCATGCACTGATTATTCAAGAGCCCTTCATGCTGGAATATCGGGTGATGCATCAGGATGGGAGTATTCGCTGGGTTTATGAACAGGGACGAGGAGTTTTTGACGCAGAGGGGGAACCCGTTTACTTAGATGGCACTATTTTTGATGTCACCGATCGCAAGCAGGCAGAAGAGGCGCTGCGCATCGCAGAGGAAAACTATCGCAGCATTTTTGATCATGCTCTAGAAGGCATCTTCCAATCCAGCCCTGATGGACGGTTTATTAACGTGAATTCAGCAATGGCAAGAATTTACGGCTATCAGTCGCCAGAAGAAATGCTAGCAAGCATCACTGATATTGGGGCACAAGTCTATGTCGAGCCCTCCCAGCGGGACCTGATTAAACGTTGCCTAGATCAGCAGGGGCAGATCAAAAATCTGGAATGCCAGATTTATCGTAAAGATGGCAGTATTATCTGGATCAAAGAAAATACTAGGGCTGTACGAGATTCTGAGAATGAAATTCTATACTATGAAGGATTAGTTGAGGACGTTACACAACGTAAATATTTAGAGGCTGAACTGAAACGACAATTGAAAGAGCTACAAATTGAGATTGATCACCAGAAACGCCAGCAGGAAGTTGCTCTGATCACGAAAAGCGCATATTTTCAGGAACTGCAAGAAGAGATCTCCAGCGTTAATCTGGACGAGTTCTGGAGCTAATCGATCGGTTGAAATCGTGACATTTGTCATGGTGCGATCGTGATACTTGATAGATGTAGAGCCTTGAGAGGTTTGGTATTGTAGAGCTATCAAAGTGATTCAGCCCCCATCCCATCCTATGAAAACCTTGACAGATGGCTACAGCCCAATCAACCTCCCCAAAGCTTTTACCACTTATCTCGAACAGAACTATTACAGCAAGATTACGGAACTATCAACCCTAGAAGTGATTATCAACGATCCGGATTTTTTGAATGCGCCCTTAAAGCACGTTGCCCTTTTTTCCGATCACGGGATCTCGCATGGCCAAGACATTGCCAATAAAATTATTCGTGTTCTTCATCAAATCAATGGCCTGCTGATTCCTCAACGAGACGCAACTCGCCTAGAGTTCATGACCGGATATGGCGTAGTTCTGGCTTATCTGCATGACATTGGCTTGAAAAACTATACAGCCTTTGGCAGAGCTGTTCATCCTGAATTTGCAGCCCAACTCGTGTTCACCCAGGAGTTTGACTCTTTAATCGATCTGCTGTGGCAGCAGAATTCAGGCAGTATCGCCTGGAATTTGCTCAATCTCTCAACGCGGGGACTATTGTCACAATCACCCCAAGTGGTGCTGCGGGAGCTACTGTCGCTGTCGCTGTGTCATAGCAAAAGCAAAGTGCCGATCGAGACGTTGAATAATTTGCCGAAACTACGGCAAACCATGCAAACTGCAATTGGCACGGAGCTCCATTACCTCTACTATTTGCAACAAGTTACTGCTGCCGAAAAGCAGCTCAAACTAGCCGAAAAAACGCAGGGGTATGAAGGACTCAGGTGGTATGGTGTCATCAATCAAGCCAAGGCTGAGGTGCAGGCGTTTACTGCTGGCAAATCCCCAGAAGAGCTGTTGAATCAGGAAGTCCAGCGCTATTATCCAAATTTTGAAGATTCCTTTGCCTGGTTAACCTCTCCTCATCCAGAGGTGCAGGCGTTCACTCAGGATGTAATTGATGCACTGCGCGCCCTTCGCTGTGCCGATGCCTTTAGAGAGCGGGGCGCAACATTTAAAACCTCTGCAGGCTACGAGGTATTTATCAATCGAGATAATGCTCATGCGGTTTATGCGCTGCGGAGTCGCGATCGCTCCAGTCTTTTCTGTTTGGAAGGCAAAGATGCGATTAGTGCTGGAGAAGCCAATATGACAGGGGCAGATTTGGATCGAGAGGGAAATCTGCGGGTCTCGTTCGCCTGCGGCTCTTTCTCCAATCCGGAAGCCCAACAGTGGGCAATCCACAGTGCAGCCGTGGTGATTAATGATATCCAAGCAGATGTAATCGAGAGCTTTCGTCGTTCGGATCTGCCACCAGACTTACCGACCCCAAAGCGGCTAGAGCGTCAGATGAAGATTTTGGTTGAAGACACTGCTGATAACGTCAACTTTGCCGAACGAGTGTGCGAGGAGCTTTGCCACCTTAATCCCACTTTATGCGATCGCATTCAGCCTGTTGTCTCACTTCAAGGAGCAAACCTGAATGAAGTAAAGCGGTATCTGAGTGGTGTACAGCCTGACTGGAACCTAGATAAACAGCAAGCATTACTCGATCGCATTGCTAAAACAGGGCACAAAGTAGATGCGATCGATCCAGAGCAAGCTTTTGCTGAGGTGAGATTGGTGCAAGTGGAAGTAGGCGAAGTGCTGATAGAGCAAGGATCTGCCTCTTGCTTTGTTTATATTCCTTTTGCTGAAGGGTTGCGCGTGCTCTGTCCATCTTTTTCACAAGCTGTTCCACCTTGGATTCAAGTCGGTGATGTTGAAGTCATTCGGGCCTCAATTCGTCATCAGCGAGTCGTTGCAGAGCAGAATTTGTCACTCCTCATGATCCCTCGAGAAGTTTATCTACGCTACTGGTATCACCCTTACACGGTGCAGGAGTTTACAGCATTTTGCACGAATCAAGCGATGCAGCACGCTCTACAACCACGCAAATCCCTATCTCTGCTTGCCGATCAGATTCTACAGGAAACCACTTGGCGGTAGTCGCCCATGAAGGCCTGCAATTCATGGGTTGAGGATTGAATCTACCCAGCAGGATGGGGAAGAGTATTTTCATCCCGATCATCATCTATCTTGACTATGTGTCTTGATTAGGGTAAAGAGAAAACTGAAAACCTAAAGATAATTGCTAAAGAATCACGATACACGTATAACTAGCGTTATAGTGTCTTTTGTTACTCAAAACGTCTATATCTTGCTTCAACCATTGAAGTTAAAACAAACGATCGTTGCCCATAAAATAATTGAACTCATCAAACTTTTTGAGGAATCGTGACGGATGAGCATTAGGTTTGCACTTGATACTGAAGTAGAATCAGCAGAGCCATGACCGCAGAGAATGCCTCAATTCACCAACCTGGCTCGGATGCCGACAACATGCATCCCTCCATTGCGCATCTTCGTCAGCAAGTGCAACAATTACAGCAGGAAAAAGCAGACTTGGAAATCTTGCTCTACGCCACGACTGAGCATGCTGCTGCGATTGAATCAGAATTGGAAAAAGCGGAGATGGAGCTACAGCGGGCGCTGGAACAAGAGCGGGCACTCAACCAGCGAATCGAAGAATTGGCAACCTTAGAAGAACGCAATCGCATTGCTCGCGACATTCATGACTCGCTTGGTCATCTCCTCGTTGGACTCAATGTGCAAATGGAAACCGCACTAGCATTGTGGAAAGACAATCCAGAGCGAGCCTACAAGTTTTTGGCAAAGGCAAAACAGCTCGGATCTGATGCCCTTCAAGCTACTCGTGAATCCGTTTCCGGTCTGCGCTCGGATCCACTGCAAGGTCGATCGCTGCAAGAAGCGATTGAATGCCTAACTCAAGACTTTCATCATACTACTGGCATCCACCCAACTTGCCAAATTCACCTCTCCACCCTCCTTCCTCATCGAATTAATACGGTAGTCTACCGAATTGTGCAAGAAGGACTGACTAACATTTGTAAACATGCGCACCCGACTACCGTCACACTGCAGATTCAATGTACTGATACAAACCTGTTCCTCACATTGCAAGATGATGGACGTGGCTTTCAGCTCGATGCAAATCGCTCTGGTTTTGGATTGCAAGGGATGCAAGAGCGAATTATCGCATTGCAAGGCACTCTAGACATTACAAGTGAATTAGGCAAGGGTTGCTGTATTAGCGCCTCTCTGCCACTTGAATTGAAGGCTGTAAACCAAAAGTTTGATTAGAAATGAGGAAGGATGGGTCCACTGTTAATTTTATATTGAAAGTCGAGAATTATGATTCGGATACTGCTAGTCGAAGATCAAGAAGTGGTGCGGGAAGGCATCAAGGTGCTGCTAGAAATCAAACCAGACTTTCAGGTGGTAGGGGAAGCAGGCAATGGAAAAGAGGCAATAGAACAAGTCGAAGCCTTGCGTGCTCAAGGGGCAATGCCTGATGTGATTTTGATGGATATCCGCATGCCAGTTATGGATGGTGTGACAGCGACTCGATTGATTTGCCAAAAGTTTTCAGGCACTAAAATCTTGGTGTTTACCACCTTTGACGACGCCAAATATGTAGCGGAAGCATTGCAGATTGGTGCCAAAGGGTATTTATTGAAGGATACCCCCCTAGAGGAACTGGCAGAAGTGATTCGATTGATCGATCGCGGCTACACGCAGTTTAGTCCGGGTGTTTTAGAACGAATGATGGCTAGCGCACCTACCAATGAGTCTACTCATACAACAAACCCACCTCAGCCAGACCAACTACCGCCCGGATTCAGTGCCCTTAGCCCCAGAGAAAAGCAAGTGCTGCGCCTGATTGCCAATGGTGAAAACAGCCATGAAATTGCTCGATTGCTCTGTCTCAGTGAGGGAACGGTAAGAAATCATATCTCTCACATTTTGACGCGGTTGAATGTGCGTGACCGAATTCAAGCCGCGATTATTGCAGCACCTTTCCTCTCCTGGTTAGAAACCGATTAGGATAATGAAAACCTTATTTGCGATAATAACCTGGAATTTCCGAGGTGTGCCATCGAACTGAGGGATTGCTATACGTTGGAAAAGCCCAAGATATCAAGGAGCGCTTTAGAGGTAGGCACAAATCAATTACTTGGCCATGGCTCGCAGATTACGACCATCAGTTTTCTGATTGTAAGCCCCGATATTGAGGCGTGACTTTTGTAGAAGCTCGCTAGTGTTCAGTCAATCAAAGGATGACGAGTAGATGGAGTAAGATTGAGTCCGTTCCTCAAAGGTGTTGGTATGGTCAAAAAGTACATCGTTAGCTTAAGCGAAGTAGAACGGGAGTCTCTCGAACAACTGGTTAAGACCGGCAAACGAGCCGCCTACACAATCAATCATGCTCGCATTCTCCTCAAAGCAGATCAAAATCAAGTGAACGGGAGTTGGCAGGTCCTCTCGGATCGCGTCGAACTGACGATACAAAACAAGTTAGTCTGCCTGGAGAAAAAAAGCAATCACTCCGGCTACAAAGTGACAAAAATTAAACCCTTTTTTTCGTCGATAAAGAAAATCCCCCTGCATCCAGTCAAGAGGCAGAGGGAAAAAGAGATGATCTAGGTTGTGGATTGCTTTAGGGCTTCTTAAATCATGTAAGCCTGGGGAGGAGGTTCAGGCGGAGCGCTGCCCAAAGTCAACGTTTTTGGTAAAGCATCCGCAGGAATCCAATAAAATCGCACATTATCCTCCTCCAGCTTTATTTTCTTTCGCACCTGGACCTGTAACCACTTCATTTTCTCCAGCGATAAAAAACACTCAAATACCGAATATTGCACCCGTCACCCATGCCCCTCTAGAAATTGGGGCAACCGCAAGCGTCGCTTATCATCTGGAATATCGTAAACCACAACGACTAGCATGACTAAACCGATCGCAAAAAAGGTTCATAGCGAGCTTCACCCTTCAGACAGCGCTTATACAGCTGCACCTGTAACTGGATGACTCGTCGACAAGAAACGGGATCAGCGAGGCCAGGATAGCTCACCGCTTCTGAAATCCGATCCTCAAAATGTTTGAGAAACACCCGTCGCGCCGCTGACTCCAGATAAACACCCCCCTCGGCATTCGGAAACGTGAAATCTGTAGGTCGCAGCACCTTTTTATTAAGCAACCACATCACCAAACTATCGACAATGGGCGATCGGAATTCCTCCATCAAATCAAACGCCAGATGCGGTTCCTTCCGGTCCGATCGGTGCAAATTGCCCAAATAGGGATTCAGTCCCCTTACGGGGAAGAGGTTTGAAAGCTGCCAAGACGGTGCAACAGGTGCGATGGAAAGATTCAGTGTTTCAGTCCCCTTACGGGGAAGAGGTTTGAAAGTTGATGTTCATAAGCTTGTTCAAGACGCGATCGCTGCTACGTTTCAGTCCCCTTGCGGGGAAGAGGTTTGAAAGGGGAGCGTGTCACCTTCTTGAGAGAAAAGAAGAAGTCGGTTCAAGTTCCTCATTGAGATAAGCACACCGTTGCGCCAACACGTTCGGCACATGTTCGGCTTTCCACCGACTTCCTACTATCTGGAGTCGTTGATCAATTTGTTTGACTAAAGACTCCACTGCACCTGAACCAATCGAACAGAAATCTTCCGCAGCATAGTAATCATAATTTGGAATCCGATGTCGATGTTTGATCAGATAGTTGCCAAAACAGACCGCAGCTTCAGAGGTGCAATCTTCTAACTCAATCAGTGCACTCTGAACATCGCCTTTCCACAACAAGGTTTCGATGCCTTCTCGGTCTACTTCAGCAGCGGATAGATGGTACAAATTCTCTTTCAAGTGATACCAATCTAGAATCTCAAAACGTTGCGTCAAATTCGGTACCACTGCTTCATGCAAGTTCCAGATCCCATCGTGCCCATCTCCAAGACAGACGACAACTGCTTCCATGGCACGAGCACTCACT
>LUGL01000072.1 GCA_002796835.1 Elainella saxicola E1
TCGGGATGGGCTTGTCCTAATTGCGATCGGCTGATGTCGAGGGCTTGGAGATAGAGCGGTTCTGCCTCACTGTAGCGCCCTTGCGAACGATACAACGCTGCCAAATTGTTCAAACTCTCKGCGGTGTCGGGATGGGCTTGTCCTAATTGCGATCGTCTGATGTCGAGGGCTTGGAGATAGAGCGGTTCTGCCTCAGAGTAGCGCCCTTGCGAAGCGTACAACGCTGCCAAATTGTTCAAACTCAAGGCGGTGTCGGGATGGGCTTGTCCTAATTGCGATCGTCTGATGTCGAGGGCTTGGAGATAGAGCGGTTCTGCCTCAGAGTAGCGCCCTTGCCAATAGTACAACGCCGCCAAATTGTTCAAACTTGATGCGGTGTCGGGATGGTCTGGTCCTAATTGCGATCGTCTGATGTCGAGGGCTTGGAGATAGAGCGGTTCTGCCTCACGGTAGCACCCTTGCGACTCGTGCAACGCCGCCAAATTGTTCAAACTCAATGCGGTGTCGGGATGGTCCGGTCCAAATCGATCGTCTGTCATCTCTCGGCAAGCCCGATACCAATGTTCTGCTTCTTGCCAGAGGCTTTGCCCTGCGTAAAAGCGAGCTGCTCCAGTATTCGGCCAGAGGCAATCTTCATCGTTGATAAAGTGGGCGTAGGCAGTGGCTGCTTCTAGGTGAGGAATGGCCGCTTTGACTCTGGCGATCACTTCTAGCGTCACGGTGTAGGGAATCATTTTGGCAATTTCCGTCATTGCCTCTGCAAACTTGCATCGCAGTTCATCAGCTTCAGTTGTCAAACTCTCCAGCTTGGCGGCAAAAAACTCGCGGGTGAGGGCATGCAGCAGATAGGAGCCGTGGTTTGAAACGGAGAGGAGCGATCGATTCACCAGCTCCACATCCAAACAGTCTTCTAAGTCTTCCTCATCCCAATTCAAACAGTGGGCAATCAGGTCTTTGGGAATTGGAGCCAGGGCAAACAGACTCAACAAACTGCCCACCTGCTTTGCAGCTTCACTCAACGTCTGCCAGCTCAACTCAAACGCCGCTTCGATCGAATCTCGATAGGGCATTTCGGAAGGCACTTTTTGTAAGGCTTTGGCGCTCAGCTTTTGGGCTTGCAATCTGGTCAGCAGCGTTTCCAGCTTCAAGTTGGCATGGATTTCCAGATATCGTCCGATTAGCTCAATCCCTAGCGGCAGTCGTCCCACCCATTCACCCAGCGCTTTGGCTATCTTCACTTCTGCGGCAATTCGATCATCATTGCCCACCAGTTTCCGCAACAATCGAAACGCCGCAGCTTTGCCCAAGACATCCAGCTCCAATCGCTGCACCGGATGTCGCAATTTGGCTCTGGTGGTGATCAGCAAGCGAAAGCGGCGATCGGGCGGCAAATAGTCCTGTAAATTGCGGTAAGCCTCGGCATCGGCTAAGTCATCCCAGACGATCAGCCTTGCTCCATCTGGAATTGCATCACCCCATTTCTGATAAAACCACTGCACCTTGCGGGCTTCAGTCCATTCATCCGGGGGTAAAGGCAAACCCATGAATTCGGCATATTCCACCACCTTGACGACAACCTGATTCGCCGACATCCACCAGATGCCACCCGGATAGCGATCGCGATATTGCGCTGCATAATGCCAAGCCAGCGTGGTTTTGCCAATGCCGCCCATGCCCGTCGCCGCAGTGATGGATAGACGATCGGTTTGCTGCAGCTTTTGATGCAGATCGATCAGGTCTTGCGATCGACCCACGAACAGGGCAGCGCGTAGGCCCGATGGCAGGAAGTAGGGGGTGCTTGTCTTGGTCTGTGCCCCTCCAGACGACTCTGGTCAATCGGGTTTTGCAGGTGCACCAAAGTGAATGGTGGGGTTTCCCTGGATTTGAATCACAGGTTGATTCGGATCATTCACCTGAAGCGCCTGGGATTGACCGGTGGCATACAACACATTCTTAGCATGAATGTCATTATGGGTGACTTCAATCTGAATCTCTTCTGCTAACTTCTGCGCTTCCTGCCGCAAGTCCGCATTCGCATCCAAGAACTTGTGCAAATATTCCGCCAACTTTCGCTGCTCGTCTACTGAGCCATCTGCGGCACTCTGCAAAAGCTGCTCTGTTCCAGGCTGACCCCGCAAACATTTCTCCCAAATCAACTGGCCCAACTGCTTCACTTTCTCCGGCAGCATCTCGACTGCCTTTTCACCCAGCTTCGATCCAACGCCCTCATAAAATTTGTCCAATATCGCTTTGACGATCGGGGCTGCCAACAGCAGGGAAATTTGTTCAATCATCGGGGGATCTAGAACGCTTTCCATTGTTCTACCCCATTTTTCAGCCATTTTCCGCAAATCTTCCCAGCTTGCCCTAACAAGAGAGACCGATCGCTCTTTAAGATGCAGCAGTGACTCTTTTAGCTCGATCGATGATGCTTTGAGGTCAAACGATCACTCTTTGAGGTCGATCGTTCTCTCTTTTAGCTCGGCAATTCCCTCTTTTAGCTCGACCATTCCCTCTTTTAGCTCGGACGATCACTCTTTTAGCTCGGACGATCACTCTTTGAGGTCGAACGATCACTCTTTTAGCTCGATCGTCCTCTGTTTGAACTGTAATGCTGACTTTTGGTGTGAATCTTCTGATGGGTGTTTTGCATTGATGCGGCTCTTGGATGTGACACAATAAAATCCCCATCATCTCTGTCACGCTGGCCCAATATTCTGTAAGGGCGTTTCGCGAAACGCCCCTACGGTATCTGTCGCACCACCTATCCGATCGCTAAATGATGGCTGCTGGCTCAACATTCTGTCAGGGCATTTCGCGAAACGCCCCTACGGTATCTGTCGCACCACCTATCCGATCGCTAAACGCTGGCTGTTTGGCAAAATGTCCCTTGGGTGTTTTGCCTTGATGCGGCTTTTTGATGGGACATAATCACACCCTCATCATTTCTGTCACGCTGGCTCAATGTTCTGTAAGGGCGTTTAGCTAAACGCCCCTACGGTATCTGCCGTACCACCTATCCGATCGCTAAATGATCGCCGTTTGGGACTGGGAATTTTCGGTCGGGGGCTTCGCCTTGCGGGACTTGCGGGCAAACCGTATCCCCAATTCTTCGACAGCAGTTTCTAATCCTGTGCCCTGTCCGCTAGCTTTGGCATAGGTGTAGACCTGCAATGCGGCAGCATAGGCTTCACTGCCGACGGCTAGACAAGTATCATCCACCAGATCTTGAAGTTGCGTCAGCGCCATCAAAACAGGATACAGCGATTCATAGAGCTGCACATCTTTTTGCATTTCGGCCAGGTCAAACGATCGCGGCAAGAAGTCGGGGTTTTGTGCGGCCACTTCCATCGCTTTGCTGACAAAGGCACGGCTCTTATCGCCCATCTTGGGCAAGGCTTTGCGATCGTCCGTATTCAAATCAATCAGGAATGGCAGCTTGGCTTTAATCGTAGCAATGGCAGCCATCACGGCTTCCCGATCGCTCTGACTCAACTGCGCACTAATTGATAAATTGGGCATTGTAGGAACTCCCTGTGGTTATGTCGTTAGGTCGTTTCTAGAATGCCCACCGAATCACATTTGAATATATTTCGCGACGACACTCATCCATTTTCAGGTCATAGGTTCGGGTTGCAGCGCACTCCATTTATCAGCACTGGCGACTCCTCTCAAATGCAGCGTATGGATCCAGCAAGCTGGGATGGATCGAGCTGGCGGCGGTGTTTCCTGCGGAATTTAAGAAAGGCGATAAAGTCAGCAACTTGTTGAAGCTGATCGGCAGTGAGTTGATCTATTTCTTGTTTAATGGCTTCACTTTGAGCAGGCATGGTTGATAAATACTAAAAGAACCGATCGCATCTATATTTCAGAACTGCTCTCACTGTAGCTGAAGTTTTGCCAGGAGCACCATTCGATAGCCCTATTCTCTTACTCTCGATCGATTTTGCCGCCGTGGATAAAGGCAACCCGGTTTATCTAGCAGCGTTGGCTCCCATTTTTGCCCCCTAATTTGACATCAAACTTGCTTTTTGCTCAGTCAATTCCTCTTTTTGCTCAATTATTTGACCTCAGAACTCGATCGCTCTCTCTTTAACCTCAAGCAATCACTCTTTTAGCTCGATTGTTCACTCTTTGAACTCGAATCATGCTTCTTTTAGCTCGACAATTCACTCTTTGAACTCGAACATTCATGCTTTAATCTCAATCGATGATGCTTGGAGGCCGATCGATCGGCCTTTGATCCGTACGGGCGCGGCATTTGGAAAATATGCGCTGCATCACAACAGAGATCTCGATCCAAATGCTGCGCCCCTACAATATTCACCTTGCATGGGTGATATCTTTGCTGAAAACATCCACGCTTATAACTCGATCGTTCAACTTCAAAATAGAAGCAATTCCTCTCTGCAACGATTCACGTTGTGGGATCGAATTGAATAACGGACGATCGATTACCGTCGCCGCTCCTGCAACTTGCGATACACATCTCGAATATCAACCTTGTGGTGTGCCAGTGCCACCAGCGTGTGATAGAGCAGATCGGCCACTTCTCCAGCAATCTCCTCTGGCTGGTCATCCTTAAAAGCCATCACCACCTCAGCGGACTCTTCGCCAATTTTCTTAAGAATTTTGTTATCGCCTCCGGCAAACAGCTTGCAGGTATAGGAATCAGGATTGGGATGATCGCGCCGATCGCAAATCACCTCAAACACTTGCGATAGCGTATCAGCAGGAGGAGCCTTGATGCTGCCGTCAACCTGATGGAAGCAGCTCCGTTCTCCGGTATGGCAGGCAATGTCGCCAACCTGCTCAACCGTCACCAGCAAGGCATCACTGTCACAGTCATAGCGAATCGATTTGACATGCTGCAAATGACCCGACGTTTCTCCCTTATGCCAAAACTCCTGGCGCGATCGACTCCAAAACCAGGTTTCTTCAGTAGCCAACGTTTTTTGCAGCGATTCTTGATTCATCCAAGCCATCATCAACACTGTGCCATCCAAATAATCCTGGACGATCGCAGGCACCAAACCCTGCTCGTTATAGCGAATTTGGTCGATCGGAATGGCAGACTCAAACGTGACGGATGGGGATGACATAGCTTTTTGTCCTTTCAGCAGCAAGAATCTATTATCCTCGCTAAAGCCTTCAAAGATAACTGGCAGGCGCACGAGAGATTTAGGATAAGAAGAGTGCATAAATGAGTCATCGCTGTGACTTCACACTGAGATCAGGTTGAAGCGTATCAGAGGAGAGTGTTTTGGTTACCACAACTCTTAAAACAACAAAGTCAGAAGAAATTTTTGCGGCTGCTCAAAAGCTGATGCCCGGTGGGGTCAACTCTCCGGTGCGAGCGTTCAAATCAGTAGGCGGCCAGCCGATCGTGTTCGATCGTGTCAAAGGGGCCTATGTCTGGGATGTGGATGGCAATCAGTATATTGATTACGTGGGAAGCTGGGGACCCGCAATCTGTGGCCATGCCCATCCGGAAGTGACTCAAGCGCTGCATGAAGCCTTGGAAAAAGGCACCAGTTTTGGAGCCCCCTGCTATTTAGAGAATGTGCTGGCAGAAATGGTGATCGATGCCGTTCCCAGCGTGGAAATGGTGCGGTTCGTCAATTCCGGCACAGAAGCTTGTATGGCCGTGCTGCGGCTGATGCGGGCCTTCACCGGACGCGAAAAGGTGATCAAGTTTGAAGGCTGCTATCACGGTCATGCCGACATGTTCTTGGTTAAGGCTGGATCGGGTGTAGCTACGCTGGGTCTACCGGATTCTCCAGGTGTGCCAAAATCCACGACTGCCAGCACCTTAACGGCTCCTTATAACGATCTGGAAGCAGTGAAACAGCTGTTTGCAGACAATCCCGACCAGATTGCAGGCGTGATTCTGGAACCAGTGGTCGGCAATGCAGGCTTCATTCCACCCGATGCCGGCTTCCTGGAAGGGTTGCGAGTGCTGACTCAAGAAAATGGGGCGCTGCTGGTGTTCGACGAAGTGATGACGGGCTTCCGGATCGCCTATGGTGGCGCACAAGAGAAGTTTGGCGTCACGCCAGACCTGACGACGATGGGCAAAGTAATTGGCGGCGGTTTACCGGTGGGTGCTTATGGCGGACGCCGCGACATCATGCAAATGGTGGCTCCTGCGGGTCCGATGTATCAGGCGGGAACCCTGTCTGGTAACCCCTTGGCGATGACCGCTGGCATCAAAACACTGGAACTGCTGCAACGTCCCGGCACTTACGATCAGCTCGATCGCATCACCCAGAAACTGGCAGATGGCCTGTTGAAGATCGCTCAAGAAACAGGTCATGCAGCTTGTGCGGGCCAAATTAGCGCCATGTTTGGTCTTTTCTTCACGGCAGGTCCGGTGCACAACTACGAGGATGCCAAGCAGTCCGATACGGCTAAATTCGGTCGCTTCCATCGCGGCATGTTAGAGCAAGGCATCTATCTCGCGCCGTCCCAGTTTGAAGCGGGCTTTACCTCGCTGGCCCACACGGATGAGGATATCGATCGCACGTTAGAAGCGGCACGAACCGTCATGTCGAGCTTGTAGGGAAATGAATTCGCCTGGGTGGCACTATGTTCGATCCCCCTGAATCCCCCTTAAAAAGGGGGACTTAAAGACTCTTTTGGCTCGGTTCCCCCTTTTTGAAGGGGGGTTAGGGGGGATCCCAACAAGATTTGTGATCGACTAAACCTGAATTCCTAACCTGGGAGAGGCTAGATGGGTGGCTGCATCCATAGGGCCTCTCTTTGATTTTGGGGATCGATCAAAAACCTGCTCGAAAGGACTTGCGCTGGCTTAAATTTACTTATAAAATAACGATTGTTCGATATAAATCGAGCAAAGATAACTTCAAGTTCTCAAACTGCGCCTATGGACCGGTTTTTTATATCGATCGGCTGATATAGAAAAGATTGCACTTTTTGGCGATCGAATTCTCTCGAAGTGACTGGTTTTCTCTGGATACAAACCATCATGATGAAAGGAGGTGAAATACTACACTCGCAAATGATCCATGCCGAAGATTGTTGACCATGACCAGTACCGCAAAGAACTGCTGCATAAATCCTTTAATCTGTTTGCCGAAAAAGGCTATGCCATCACCATGCGGCAAATTGCGCAGGGATTAGGCGTTTCAACCGGGACGCTGTATCACTACTTCCCCAATAAGGAAACTCTGTTTGAACAGTTGGTGATTGAGCAATCTGAGCGAGATCTGTCCCTGGTGGCAGAAAAGCTGAAGCAGGCTCACACGCTGTCTGAACGACTTGACGTAGCTTTCCAATTTCTGGAAGCCCATCAAGACTACTTCTTCAAACAGATGATGATCTGGATGGATTTCAGTCAACATCAAAATCGAGAAGGGAAAGCCTGTAGCGGCACTTTGCAACAGGTCGAGGAAAAGGTTTATGCCACGATCGCCGAATTGTTGGATGTAACCGATCCCGATTTAATTTGTCTGATTGCAAGTTTCATCGATGGATTAATTGTTGGGCGGATTTACAACACGCCAGCCTCGATCTCCCGGCAGGGGAAGCTGCTCACCAAAATGCTGACGGCATATCTGGAAGCAAATCCGCGCCCTGATTAGTGCTGCATAGCCCGTCCGGGTATTCCCCTATAGAGAGTGTAGTTTCTAAAAGAATCCCCATCGATGACTGGTCGATTGCAACTGCTATGAAGCGACAATGGCAACGCTATAAGGAACTCGAGCTCATTTCAGATGAGCCAAAGGTGGCAGCCTCCTCCTATGTTCGGCCCCTTCAGCAAGGTTCTTGGCTGAAAGTGCTCTGGCAGATCGTTGACGTGGCTCTATTCCGCAATTTAGAGTCGCGGGTTTGGCAAAGTGTTGATCGTCAGACCGGGCAAGTCTGCTGGTATCTCTATGATCCGGATACTGGCAGAACCTCGCAGCTCACCTCGGAGACTGAAGTGCGGCAGTGGCTAGAAAAAGTGTTCCGTCGCTAGCTCCTCTCTAGTTTTCTCACGACGTTATTTCTGCAATTCCTATGAGCCTGTATCCGTTTTCCCCACCATCACAGCGTTGGTTGGTCGGTTTGGCGATCGCTGCTACGGTCCTCACCGGCAGCACGGCCTTTTATGCCCTCTCACAATCTAATCCTCGTCCAGTTACAGGGACAGCTTCCCCCAGTCCAGTGCCTCGCAAAGTCGCTGCGCTTGGACGACTAGAACCTGAAGCAGAGGTGATCAAACTTTCGGCTCCGCTAGCTTTAGATGGCGATCGGGTAGCCCAGCTCTTGGTGAAAGAAGGCGATCGGGTCAAAGCAGGGCAGGTAATTGCCGTATTAGATTCGCACAATCGGCTCTCTAATGCAGTCAGTGAGGCCGAGCAAGCAGTGCAAGTTGCCAAGGCTAAACTGGGGCAGGTGCAGGCTGGCGCAAAATCGGGAGAAATTCAGGCCCAACAGGCTACGATTCGTCGGTTAGAAGCTGAACTGAGTGGAGAAACAGCTACCCAGGCGGCTGAAATTGCTCGCTGGCAATCGGAGGTCCGAACGGCTCAGGCAGAATTCGATCGGTTTCAACAGCTTTATCAGCAGGGGGCCATTGCCACCTCTACGTTAGACAACAAACGACTGGCGTTCGAGACGGCTCAAGCCCAGTTCAATCAGGCTCAGGCCAAACAAAATCAGTCGGTTCGCTCCATTCAAGCTCAGATTCAGCAGGCCAAATCAACCCTGGCCCAAATTGCGGAAGTGCGTCCGGTTGACGTGAAAACCGCTCAAACCGAAGTGGATGCGGCGATCGCGGCACTGGAACGGGCCAAAACCGATCGGCAACAGGCCGAGATTCGAGCACCTCAAGCCGGACAAATTCTCAAAATTCATGCTCATCCGGGGGAAAAGCTGGGAGATGCAGGCATTGCAGATTTAGCTCAAACGAACCAGATGGTTGCCGTGGCTGAAGTGTACCAGTCTGATATTGGCAAAGTGCAGATCGGCCAAGCTGCCGTAGTCACCAGTCCCGCTTTTGCAGGCGAACTGCATGGCACCGTGTCGCAAATTGGGCTGCAGGTCTCTCGTCAGAATGTGTTCAGCAACGAACCGGGGGAAAATCTCGATCGCCGCGTGGTCGAAGTGAAAATTCGCCTCCAACCGACCGATAGTCAAAAAGTAGCGGGTCTAACCGATTTGCAGGTGCAAACGGTGATTGCGATCGATCAAACCAGTCAAGCGAAGCATCCGACTCAGCGCAACGATCTCGAAGCCGCTTGCCCGAATTTATGGATAACGAACGATCGATTTAGCTTCAATCAGCCCTGTTGATATGTCCTATTGCATAACGAATGGTCGGTATAACTTACTTGATGGGAAAAATTTATGGCTCGCAAAACGCCTGTTGCTTGGCTGCAATTGATGAAGGAGAAAACCCGCCTGTTGGTGGCGATCGCCGGAATTGGATTCGCTGACATGCTGATGTTTGTGCAGTTAGGCTTTCAAGATTCGCTGTATGACAGTGCTACAGTACCCCATCGGTTGCTACAAGCTGATCTGGTCATCACCAATCCGCAGTTCAAAAGCCTCACTTCCATCCAAAGCTTCAATCGGGAGCGGCTTTATCAGACTTTAAGCGATGATGCAGTGCAGTCCGTCAGTTCGATCTACATTGGCATGGGCGACTGGAAAAATCCCGACACGCGGCTCGTCCGATCGATCCTGGTATGGGGTGTAGAACCAGGCGCTCCGAGTTTTCGGTTACCAGAACTCAGCCAAAATGCAGATTCCCTCAAGCTGCTGAATCAGGTGTGGTTCGATCAGGCAGGGCGTCCAGAATATGGCGCAATTCCAGCCTTGGTACAGCAGCAGGGCAGCTTCGAAGCAGAACTGAACCGACAGACGGTGCGGGCGGTAGGACTGTTTACCATGGGATCTTCCTTCGTGGCCGATGGCAATGTTCTCACCAGCGATTCCACCTTTCTCAAGCTCTATCCCGATCGCAAACCAGAGCAGCCCGATGTTGGTTTAATCCAGCTCAAGCCTAATGCCGATCGACAGCAAGTGCAAACTCGTCTCAAAGCCCTTCTGCCCCCAGATGTCACGGTGTTGACGGTTGAGGAATTCGCAGCCGTCGAAAAGCACTATTGGGAAAGCCAGGGAACGATCGGATTTATTTTTGGCATGGGTGTGTTTGTAGGCTTTGTCGTTGGGACAGTGATTGTCTATCAGATTCTCTACACTGATGTAGCAAATCATTTACCTGAATACGCCACGCTAAAAGCAATGGGATATGACAACAGATACTTAATCGGTGTGTTGTTGCAAGAAGCCCTATTGCTCGCAGTCTTGGGTTATATTCCTGGTTTCGCAGTTGCGATCGGACTTTATCACTTGACCCATGCGGCTACCCTTTTGCCGATCGGGATGACAATGAACCGGGCCATCATCGTGTTTTTATTAACGATTTTGATGTGTGGTGCTTCTGGCGCGATCGCGACTCGGAAATTGCGATCGGCAGATCCCGCTGATATTTTCTAAATCTATCTGAACAAAACTTTTACGTTCACAGCCACATTCCAAGCACCCACTATTCAAAAAATATGTTTATGCAAACTCTCTCCTCTCCCCAAGTCAATCCTACCGCCCAACGCCAGCCTGTGATTGTGGCCAACCATCTCAATCATTACTTTGGTCAGGGTAGCTTACGTAAACAAGTGCTGTTCGAGATTAATCTGGAAATTCAGACGGGTGAAATTGTGATTATGACTGGCCCTTCTGGTTCCGGCAAAACCACGCTGTTGACGTTAATGGGAGGATTGCGATCGGCTCAGGAAGGCAGCCTCAAGATTTTGGGCCAGGAAATTTGCGGCGCGACCCAGCGGCAGTTGACCCAGCTTCGGCAGCAGATTGGCTACATTTTCCAGGCTCACAACCTGATGAGCTTTTTGACAGCTCGCCAAAATGTCCGCATGGCGCTGGAACTGCATGATGGCGGTTCAGCTCAAGCAATGGATGCCAAAGCCCTTGCAATGTTGGAAGCAGTGGGACTCGGCCATCGCGCTGACTATTATCCGGAAAATCTATCGGGTGGCCAAAAACAGCGGGTAGCGATCGCCCGTGCCCTGATTAGCCATCCTAAAATTGTCCTGGCCGATGAACCGACTGCCGCACTCGACAAAAAATCGGGGCGAGATGTCGTCGAACTGATGCAAAAGCTGGCCAAAGAACAAGGCTGCACAATTCTGCTCGTCACCCACGACAACCGCATTCTGGATATTGCCGATCGCATTATCTACATGGAAGATGGTCGGTTGAAATAAATGCCTTAAAGCACGCCTTTGGAACTGGGAATCGTATGGGCGCGTCGCGGATCAATTTCAACAGCCATGCGCATGGCGCGAGCGAAGGCTTTGAAGGTGGCTTCAATGATGTGGTGCGAGTTGATGCCGTCGAGTTGGCGAATATGCAGCGTCATTTGGGCATGGTTGACGACAGCCACAAAGAACTCGCGCACAAGCTGCGTGTCATAGCTCCCCACCCGTTCGGTGGGAATTTGCAGCCCATAGCTGAGGTGGGGCCGACCGGAGAAATCGAGCGAGACCTGTACCAGGGCTTCATCCAATGGCGCAATGAAATGACCGAAGCGCACAATTCCTTTCCGATCGCCCAGAGCTTTCATCAATGCTTGCCCTAGGGTAATTCCGACATCCTCATTGGTATGGTGATCGTCAATTTCGATATCTCCTGTGGCTTGCACATCCAGATCAATCAGGCCATGGGACGAGATCTGGTGCAGCATGTGATCGAGAAAAGGAATGCCAGTTTTGGCGGAGCAGCTCCCCTCACCATCTAGATTTAAGCTAACCTGCACATCTGTTTCGCCTGTGGTGCGATGGACAGAAGCAGTGCGACTCGGAAATTCTAGGTTTAACGATGCGGCGGTGGACTGGATGCGAGAATCTCGGGTTTGCATGGAATCGATCGAAGCAAGACAACAGTAGTTCTATTATCGCTTTCGTCAGGCATCTCGCTTTCATCGGGCAAAATTATGGGCAAAAACTATAGGCAAAAAATACGGGCAAAAAATAACGCCACCCTAAACAGAGTGACGTGAATTGAAGGTAGTTGCACTAGAACTCTATCAACTCGAAGGTTAGAGCGACTCGAAAGTCAGATCGACTCGAAAGTTCAAGTTAAGCTTCATGACCATTGAGTTTCCAATGGGACAGCAGGAGATGTTTTCAGGAGTTTCTTGCGGATGATCGAAGGAAGAACAATTGGCCAAAGCACGGTTGCCACTAGAATCACTAGCCAGGAAGTACGATCGGTTTTCGGGGTTGTTGTGTCTTTCAGAAATGACTGCAGGGAGAGACCAAAAACCAACAGAGCGCCAGTGATATAGAGTGTCATCGTGCTAATTCCTCATCGCTTGAATCCTGATGGTTACATCAAACCATCTGAATTGGCTCAAACCTAAGGGAGGGATTACTGAACGAATTGTTAAGATTCTTAAAGATGATTTCGGGAAATACCGAAGTGATTTTCTTCTACCTTCCTTATCTATTCAGCACTCCTACTTGATTGATCAAAACTCAGACTTACTGCTTGATTAAATAAAGGGTTAGCCTTCTCCTGAAATCGTTGCTCCTAGCGTTTCATAGCCCGCATCTACGTAGAGAATTTGCCCAGTAATTCCACTTGCCAGATCACTACAGAGAAACGCGGCAGCATTTCCAACTTCTAGCTGGGTCACCGTGCGGCGAAGGGGAGCAAACTTTTCAACATGGTGAATCATATCCAAAATGCCACCGATCGCTGAGGAAGCCAGGGTGCGGATGGGGCCTGCTGAAATCGCATTGACGCGAATGTTTTGTGGACCAAATTCAGAAGCTAAATAGCGGACATTCATTTCCAGCGCTGCTTTGGCGATCCCCATGGTGTTGTAGTTAGGTACCACACGCACACCTCCTAAATAGCTGAGCGTTAGAATGCTTCCCCCTTCCGGCATTAAGGGTTTAGCCATGCGGCTGAGGCTGACCAAAGAATAAGCACTCACTTCCATCGCCAGCGTGAAATCCTGACGAGAGACAGAGCTGAAGTCGCCCACTAAGGAATCTTTACTGGCAAAGGCAAGGCAGTGAATCAGAATATCAATCCTACCCCACTGGTCTTGGATCGCATCAAAAGTTTGCTGCAGCTGAGCTTCATCCTGGACATTACAGGGCAGAAAAAGGCTGGGTTGAAGCGGTTCAACCAGTTCTGCAATTTTCTTTTCCGCACGTCCTTTGTCATCGGGCAGATAGGTGACTCCAATATTCGCACCCGCCGCATGGAGTTGTTGCGCGATCCCCCAGGCGATCGATCGATTATTGGCAATCCCTGTAACGAGGGCATTCTTCCCAGACAGATTCAACATGTACTTTACCCAACGCCTGTTTTCAGCAATTAGTTTTCAGCAATTAGGAGAATACTTAAAAATGGGGACGCAGGGATAGAGCTTTATCGCGCTTCACTCCTTTTGAAAAAGAAAAGGTTTGTGTTTGTGTAATTCTTGCTACAAAAAACAATCGCATTCTTAAGTTTAGTGTTTTAAAGTCAGAGTTCTATCACAGTATGATTGTGTTATCCAGCACAGTTTTTGAAAGAATTCAGGCTTAAATAGTTTGCTTATCGCATAATATTAGGATTTCTAATCACCACAGGCTGGGGATAAAGGCATGGTAGCGTTGCAAGACAGGCCCTTGGCAAATGTATTCCGTCAACTCAGCGGTGGCGCTTTTCCACCTGTTGTCGAGACATACGAACGCGGTAAAACCATCTTCTTCCCTGGAGATCCCGCAGAGAGAGTCTATTTCTTGATGAAGGGAGCAGTGAAGCTATCGCGGGTCTATGAAGCCGGAGAAGAAATTACGGTCGCCTTGCTGCGCGAAAATAGCGTGTTTGGGGTTTTGTCACTGATCACGGGGCAACGGGCCGATCGGTTCTATCATGCGGTTGCTTTTACCCCAGTCGAGTTGCTTTCTGTGCCGATCGAGCAGGTTGAGAAAGCGCTGAAAGACAATCCTGAACTCTCGATGATCATGCTGCAAGGTCTTTCTTCCCGGATTCTGCAAACCGAGATGATGATTGAAACCCTGGCACACCGCGATATGGGTTCACGCCTGGTCAGCTTTTTGTTGATTCTTTGTCGCGATTTTGGGGTTCCAGCTCAGGATGGGATTACGATCGACCTCAAGCTTTCTCATCAAGCCATTGCAGAAGCGATCGGTTCAACGCGGGTCACAGTGACTCGATTGCTGGGCGATCTGCGGCAGGACAACATGATCTCCATTCATAAGAAAAAGATTACGGTTCATAACCCGGTGACGCTGAGCCAACAGTTTACCTGATCGGCCTAAGTTGACAAATCAATTCGCCAGACTAATTCGCTAGACTAAGGGGCATGGCTTCTGAGGGATGCGTTATGTCGCTTGCTGAAGGCATCGAGTCAGTCGAACCGCAACTGCCCCCTACCGATTGATATAGTCAGGAACCGCCCTTGGAAAGCGATTTGCATTTGCGGCAGATTTTGTTGTTGATTAGCTGCCTGGAATGGTTGTGGAACGATCGCCAAGACTTTTTTGCCTCTGGCAACCTGACTATCTACTTCAGTCCGCGTTAAATCAAATTCCAGGACTTTCGCGGCCCCGATTTCTTTGTGGTGTTGGATACGGAGCGGCGATCGCGCAAGAGCTGGGTCGTATGAGAAGAAGAGGGCAAATATCCCAATGTAATCGTTGAAATCTTGTCTGACTCGACTGCCGACCAGGATAAGGGATTGAAAAAGCAGATCTACCAGAACGCCTTTCGCACCCCTGAATATTTCTGGTTCGATCCGGTCACCTTAGAATTAACGGGATTCTTACTGGTCGGGGACGTTTATCGATCGATTGAATTCAATGATCTGGGTCACCTCTGGAGCCAGCAGCTTGAGCTTTACTTAGGCGTCCATGCGGACGGCACACTGCGCTATTTCTATCCGGATGGCACATTAGTCCATTCTCTTCAGGAAGTGGCCCGACAGGCGCAACATCAGGCAGAACTGGCCCAACAGCAAGTGATCCAAGCCCAACAGCAAGCCTAAACCGATCGACATCTCAGCAAGCCTAAACTGCTTCTGGTTCTTGCCCGGATATAACGGGTGCAACCTTCTTCAATTTCAGCTCTGGATGATCGCCTTCCACTTGCTGACAATTCCACTCATTGCGGAACAGCAGCACCGGACGCCCCCAGCTATCTTTGACCGTGACGGTATTGAATAAACGGCCTACCTGCTTGAGTGCATCCCAGCCCCCATCAACCCAGCGAGCCACGCTGTAGGGCAACAGCTCCAGCAACGTTTCGGCTCCATATTCGTTGAGCAGACGGAACTGCACCACTTCAAATTGAAGTTGACCCACAGCCGCTAGAATTGGATCGCGTTTCGCTTCATCAACCGAGTACATGATCTGAACTGCCCCTTCCTCCCGCAACTCGCTGACACCTTTGCGAAATTGCTTGAATTTTGAGGGGTTTGGGTTTTTCAAATAGGCAAAAAGTTCTGGCGAGAACATCGGGATGCCTTCATATTCCAGCCTTTTGCCGTTGTAAATCGTGTCACCGATCGCAAAAACGCCGGGATTATTCAAACCAATCACATCGCCGGGATAGGCTTCAATCAGCGATTCGCGGTCTTGACCAAACAGCTTTTGGGGATGGGACAACCGCACCGTTTTACCCGATCGAGCATGGTTAACCACCATATCTTTTTCAAATTTGCCCGAACAGACCCGAATAAAAGCAATGCGATCGCGATGTTTGGGGTCCATATTGGCCTGCAGCTTAAACACAAAGCCAGAAAATTCAGGATAGGTGGGCTCCACCTCACCAACCGTACTGCGGTGTGACGAGGGTTTTAGCGCATAATCCAGGAAAGACTCCAGAAACAGTTCGACGCCAAAATTGGTCATGGCGCTGCCAAAGAAGACGGGCGTCATCTGGCCTGCGTGAATTGCTTCCAGATCAAATTCAGAACCCACCCCTTCGAGCAATTCCAAATCTTCTTTGAGTTTGTAATACAGGTCTTGCTCCAGCAGATCTTCAATGCGAGGATCGCCCAAATCAATCACAGTATCGGTAGCTTCGCGGCTGCCATGGGCTTTGCGCTCGAACAAATGGATTTTTCGCTGACGCCGATCGAACACGCCTTTGAATCGATCCCCCATGCCGATCGGCCAATTGACTGCGTAAGTTTGCAGCCCTAACTCTTGTTCAATTTCATCCATCAACTCGAAGGGATCTCGCCCTGGACGATCGAGCTTATTGAAGAACGTGAAAATGGGAATGCCGCGCATCCGGCAGACTTCAAAGAGTTTGCGGGTTTGAGGCTCCAGACCTTTTGCCGCATCTTCCAGCATGACTGCATTATCAGCAGCAGCTAATGTGCGATATGTGTCCTCACTGAAATCCTGGTGGCCCGGAGTGTCGAGCAGATTAATCCAATAGCCCTCGTACTGAAACTGCAACACGGTTGATGTGATAGAGATGCCCCGCTGTTGCTCCATGGCCATCCAGTCAGAAGTGGCATGACGCTGGGCTCGACGCGCTTTGACGGCTCCGGCTTCATGGATCGCGCCTCCATAGAGCAAGAGCTTCTCAGTGAGTGTAGTTTTCCCGGCGTCCGGGTGAGAAATAATTGCAAAGTTGCGTCGCTTTTCAACTGCCGAGGTAATCTCTGTCTGAAGTTCTGTAGACATTCCCGCTATCAATTTCAGTTAGGTCTTTACATTATATGAACTGATGCAGAGCAGTGGGGAAGGGGAAAGGCAGAAGGCAAAACGATGGACGATGAATCGTACACACCGCCCATCATTGCTGAGTAGAGGATGAAAGGCGATCGGTCAAATCATATGCCATTGAGTGAAAGCTAAACATTCAGAATAAAAAAGTGGGAAGTTTGCAGTTTCTCCTTCTCGGAAAGCGTTGCAAATTCCCACTCAATCGATTCAAATCTGAGCTTTCGCTTACCCAATATGGGACAAGCTGAGCTGCATTAAACTGATTCCCGCACCCGTCGCTCTTCTTCGATCGAAGGAGTTGCAAACACGGAAGAGTAAACGAACCCTGCGATGATTGCGCCTACGATGGGTGCCAGCCAGAACAACCACACTTGTCCAAAGAGCTCGGTTCCCGCAAAGAGAGCGACACCCGTACTACGAGCCGGATTGACTGAAGTATTGGTTACCGGAATGCTGATCAAGTGGATCAAGGTCAAGCACATGCCGATCGCGATTGGCGCAAACCCAGCAGGAGCACGGGTATCAGTCGAACCAAGAATCACCATCAGGAAAATAAAGGTCAAGATGACTTCCGTCACGAGACAAGCTAGAAGACCATAGCCACCTGGAGAATGAGCCCCGAAACCATTGGTTGCTAGGGGATTAGAGCCAGTCAGCGCAAAGCCTTCCCGACCACTTGCAATGATGTAGATGACCCCTCCTGCCAAAATTGCTCCTAACACTTGCGAGATGATGTAGGGCAACAATTCAGAACTGGGGAACCTTTTTCCGGCCCATAAACCAAAGGAAACAGCGGGATTGAGATGGCACCCAGAAATGTGACCGATCGCATAGGCCATGGTCAAAACAGTCAAACCAAACGCCAGGGCAACACCAAGAAATCCTAACCCAAAGAAGTTTGCAGTCTCAGGGAATTTTGCATCATAGGGAAATGCAGCAGCTAGTACAGCGCTTCCGCATCCACCTAAAACTAACCAGAATGTTCCAATAAACTCAGCGATACAACGTTTTGTTAGCGGCATGTAATCACTCCTTAAAGCGGAAATTGATACCCAGAGAACTCACAACTGGTAGAATTCAGCACCTCTTGGTCCGCATTAGGGGGTAAACGGACAATTTCCCTTGGGGGCAAGGGAAACAACATATTATCAGTCCAAATTCTTTTTGAACTAGAGGAAGTTTATTACCCAAATCCTCAGCCTGTTTATGGAATTACAAATTCTTAAGAAATGGCTTCATCTTAAAGTCGCGATCAGGCAAGAATTTTATATGTAGATTTACGATTTCAACTTTAGACACTTTAAGGTAGCAGCCTCCTCACCCCCTCTCACTCTGCATCGCTAAAGTGAATTTTAGACTTGCTAGTTTGGGAATTCAAAGTAATGAAGTTTTGTCAACTGTCATTCGGCTGAATTTTATTGAGCTAAACACATGAATTAATCATTCAAAGTGGTCGATCCCTACTTTTGAATCTCAATGCCATGGCGGATGTTGGCTTCAGGGATTTTTCGTATCCTAGATATCGAGGAAGCCTAATCAGACAGAACCAAGTCAGAACTGTATTCCCGTTCTTTAAGTTCACCTTTTTGAGGTGATGGTAGAGAGCGGGATTTTTCATCATGGATGAATTGCTGAGATGTTCGTTCAGTCATCTCCAGTATTCCTGAGTACCCCCAAATAAAAAGCAGCTATTCTCCTAGGAAAATAACTGCCCTTTAATTGCTTGTATATCGATCTTTCAATCGATGTAGATAAACCAGCTTAGTTTTTAGATATCCAAGTCGGTGAGGTTTAACTTGGGACCATAGGTTTCAATGAATTCCCGACGAGGGGCAACCCGATCGCCCATCAGCACCGTAAAGATCCGATCGGCTTCAGCAGCATCTTCGATCTCCACCCGTTTGAGCGATCGCGTTTCCGGGTTCATGGTTGTATCCCACAACTGCTGGGGCATCATTTCACCCAAACCTTTGAAGCGCTGAATGTCGTATTTGGCGTTGTCTGGGAAGCCAGCGATAATTTGCTCGCGTTCCCGATCGCTATAGCAGTATTGAGCATTGCGGCCTCGCTCAATCTTATAAAGCGGCGGACAAGCAATATAGACATAGCCCTGATCGACAATTTCACGCTGGTAGCGGTAGAAGAAGGTGAGCAGCAGCGTCCGAATATGCGCCCCATCCACGTCAGCATCCGTCATGATGATAATGCGGTGATAGCGAAGCTGGGAGGAATTGAACTCTTCCCCTTTGATGCCCAACCCTAATGCCGTAATCAAAGATTGAATTTCTGTATTTTTGTAGATCTTGGCATCGTCTGTCTTCTCGATGTTGAGAATCTTGCCTCGCAGCGGCAAAATGGCCTGGAAGCGGCGATCGCGTCCCTGTTTCGCTGAACCTCCTGCCGAATCCCCTTCCACAATAAAGATTTCAGACTCGCTCGGATCGCGAGAGCTACAGTCTGCCAGTTTACCCGGCAAAGTTGAGGACTCCAGCACCGATTTGCGGCGCACCAATTCCCGAGCGCGACGGGCAGCTTCTGCCGCATTAAATGCCTGGATTGCTTTTTCTAGAATCGAATCAGCGATGCCGGGGCGAAATTCCAGATACTCCGTTAGGGCTTCACCGACCAAAGTATCGACAATGCCGCGTACTTCAGTGTTACCTAGCTTCGTTTTCGTTTGTCCTTCAAATTCGGGATCTGGCACTTTCACTGAAATAACGCCAGTTAAACCCTCCCGGACGTTTTCTCCAGCCAAATTGGAGTCATTTTCTTTCAGCTTGTTGCGCTTGCGGGCGATCGCATTCATGGTGCGCGTCAACACTGCCTTCAACCCTTCTAAGTGGGTGCCACCATCGATGGTGCGGATGTTGTTAGCAAAACCAAATAGATTATCTGTATAGGCATCAACACACCATTGCAGCGCCACTTCCACCTGGACATTATTACGCTCACCCTGCACAAAGATAATTTCTTCATGCAAAGGTTGCTTGTCTTTATTCATATAGCTGACATATTCGCGGATGCCCCCGGCGTAGTGGTAGGTTTCCGATTTGGGCTCATCGCTTTTCAGCAACTCTAAGCGAGCATCTGTAAAGGTAATCTCGACTCCGGCGTTTAAATAAGCAAGCTCTCGCAACCGTCCAGATAGGGTGGCATAGTCGAACTCAGTGCCAGTTGTGAAGATCGTGGCATCTGGCTTAAAGCTGACAGCAGTGCCGGTGCGATTTCCCTTAAAGGGTTGCACTTCTAGCTCAGTGACTGGCACACCGCGCTCATATCGTTGAGTATGCACTTTCTGTTCACGCCAAACCGTGACCTCCACCCATTCTGAGAGCGCGTTCACAACTGAGATACCAACCCCGTGCAGACCGCCGGATACCTTGTAACCACCGCCGCCGAACTTACCGCCTGCATGCAGTACAGTCATCACTGTCTCAAGGGCCGATCGACCTGTGCTGGGATGAATTCCGGTAGGAATGCCGCGACCATCATCTGAAACTGCCACAGAACCATCTGGCCTCAGCGTGATCTCGATATGCTTACAGTAGCCCGCTAGAGCTTCATCGACCGAATTATCTACTACCTCATAAACCAAGTGATGCAGTCCACGAGGGCCAGTGCTGCCAATGTACATGCCCGGTCGCTTCCGCACCGGCTCCAAACCCTCTAGGACTTGAATTTGCTCAGCACCGTAATTAGTTGTCATGAATGAAACGCTCCTGAATGTGGTTTGAAGCCGTCTCAGACCTCAGAACACCAAAATATACCAAAATTTTAGCACAAAAGGGTTATTGGCGGTTTTGAGACGGTCTGAGATGCATTTTTTTAAGGAGATCGATCGCACAAGCTTTTAATATTTTTTAATCTAAATAATCGCTGAATCTCGCAATCTTTTTAGTACTTTTGTACCAAACTACTCCTCTTAAATTTTACTCCAGATATATTGAAACAACTTTTGTTGTCCCTTGAGCATCCAACTATTACGATCGCCTATACCCTCAGGTCTGACTCTTGAAGCGCTATTGCTCAGCAGCACCAGTTCTAAATATTAAAAAGCTCCAGCAATTGCCAGAGCTTCAGGAAGAATCCTTGTCTTGAATTTCGAATGAGCCGACGCTAGTGAAACCCAAATCTCTAGTGAAACCCCATTTAAGGATTAACCACAGATTGCCCTCCAGGTGAGAAGCAGCAGTTTGCTGGATCGTATTGAGGACAAGCTACATTCGTTCAAGCTAGCCGCGATCTGAGAGACCGGCTGGAGGAGAGTCAGCCGATGCAACCGGTTCTCTGCAATCTTTGGCCTGCTATTTAGAACGACCTGCAACCTCCGGATCGGCAATGTCAGCCACCCTGAACAGGCTAACTTTCCTAGCTCACAGCCAGGGCCATCAGGAATGTCACTGCAACGAAGAGAACTGCAACTGCTCCTTGAAAAGCATATTGGCGCTGCTGTTCCACAGAGGGATATTCTGCGTAGTACATCGCGGGCTCAGTTGCGTAATTGTTGAGAATGCCTTCTTCGTTGGTTGTGTACATTGTGTTAACCCTTACTCTGTAACTGTTTGTTGCTTTATGTAAATAAATGTAACAGTTCTGTAACGAAATGGCAATAGGTTTTTTGAATTGTGGTATAGAAACGCCTTGTGCCAGGTATCAGCTCGTCTGAATAGGTAACAGAAATCTGTGGTACGTCATCGATCGCAAATTTCTCGAGAAATGGTATCTGGAGAAATTGATATACATTAATCTGGGAATCGAGGCGTAACAGTAATTCGCCTCAACAACGACAGGAATTGCCTCTGATGCAGAATGCCAGACCTGTGGTTAGGAGACAGACAGTTAGGAGACAGAGCTAGCAAAAGCAGGGATCGTGAAGTGAGTTTGGCTGTGGTAAGACCTCGTCATCTAATTGTGATTTGTGGCGCAACGGCAACCGGGAAATCTGGATTGGCCATGCAACTCGCCCAACGTTTATCTACCGTGATTTTTAGCGCAGACTCTCGGCAGGTTTATCGTGAATTTGATATTGGGACAGCAAAACCCTCACTTGCCGATCGCCAACAGGTTCCTCATTATTTGATCGATATTTGCGATCCCACCGAACTGCTGACGCTGGCAGACTATCAGCAGCAGGCCCAGATCTTGCTGTCCCAACTTTCGGCTGCAACTGCAACTCCTGCCCTGTTAGTCGGTGGCACCGGACTTTATATCAAGTCAATTGTGCGAGGATTGCAGATTCCCAGAGTTGCCCCTCAGCCAGAATTGCGATCGCAGTTGACAGAACTGGGGCAGGCGTTTTGTCATCGCTTGTTGCAGAGTGTGGATCCGATCGCCGCTGAAAAAATCCATCCAAATGATCAGGTGCGGACCCTGCGCGCCCTCGAAGTGTTTTATGTCAGCGGTCAACCCATTTCTCAACAGCAAGGAGAGCAGCCGCCTGCCTATCCGATTCTGCAAATTGGGCTGGAGGCCGAACCCGAAAAATTGCTTCAACGCATTGAGCAACGCACCACCCAGATGATCGCCGATGGCTTTGTTGCAGAAGTAGAAACGCTCTGTCACAAATACGGCACGGACCTGCCGCTGTTCAGTACATTGGGCTATCAAGAAATCAAGCAATATTTGGCAGGCGAGTTCTCACTCGGTGAAGCAACCGAGAATATTGTTTTACACACCAGACAGTTTGCCAAACAGCAGCGCACCTGGTTTCATGCCGATCCCACCATTGATTGGTTTGATGCGGATGCGCCTGATTTGGTCGATCGAGTTTGGCAGCAAATACAGCAGTTTTTGTCAGCGAATGCTGACTTTCGCCCTGCCCAAGGGTTGAATTGTTGATAAATTGACATGATGCTGCCAGCAATCTAGGTGATGATAGATCTCAGATGCAACCTATTTTTTCTCTGACGCCCACAAATGTTTTGGTTTGAGCAGTTTCGATCGATCGTTTTACTGCCCAACTTCAGTTATCTTGCACCGCTCTTGATCATCGGCTGTTTTTTGATTAGCTTCCGCTACTGGCTGGATGGTAAGTGGTATGTCGCGGCAGCAATTTATGGGCTATCTATCTTCACGGCTGCTGTTGTCCAAACAGTGAGTCATTCAGCAGAATTGGCGGCGGTTGTTGGCGGCGTTTTAGCACCGACCTTATATAGTCTGATCTTCCTCTGCCTGGGGATCATTCGTGTTTTACACAGTCCCTATGGCAAGTGGTTTTCGTCTCTCAATCGCTCTCGACCAGCAAATCCCGGCATTCGGCTGTTGCAAGGCGCGATCGGCGGTTTGATTGGCGGCATGACTGGCTCTACTATGGGTGGGTTATTGAGTGTTTTACTGCTCCTGTTGTTTCCCCTGGCATCCCCTGGTTTCAGCTTCGACTGGCATCGTATTTCCAACTTTCACACTTTCATCAACCATATCATTCTTTTCTGCGGCGGCGCGGGGATCAGTCTAGGGATTATGACGGGATATGGGTTGATCAACCAAAAACAAGTAGGCGATCGCCTCTTGATTGGTTTAGCCATTCACCTCTATGTTCTGATTTCTCTCCTAAAGCAGATGCTGCGTTCCAAAAAATTTTGGTTGAAAAAATAGAGGCATTTGCCTGCGATCGCCAGCTCTAGACAACTCGCTTGCCTTCCAGACGTTCCCAACTTGGGGCCACTATACTGGACGAAATGGGCGAGAGAAAGTTGCTATGGAAAATCGTGCACATTCGTCTGGAAGTTCATCCACCGCAATGGTGAAGCCAGTGCCCCAGCTTCAGACTAATACAGCTTACATTCTCTGGTTTCTCTGTGCTTTAGGAATTTGTGGCGGACAGCGCTTCTATAGCGGACGCTTTGTTAGTGGGCTGCTCTATCTGTTTACCTTCGGGATCTTCGGGTTTGGGCAACTGCTGGATTTGATCTTTATTCCTGGAATGGTAGAAAAACGCAATATCTACTTGAGGGGACTTTATGGCTATCAGGGCATTAATTCCTATGGACCTCAAGTGATGTTAGTGAGTGACTTTGTGTCGCAGCAATCGGCTATGGATGCCGTCTCTGCTAAACCAGTCAGTCCTCTACATCGATTACTCCGCATTGCCCAAGAACAGGGAGGCACTCTTTCCATGGCACAAGTGGCGCTTTACACCGAGCTGTCGCCTGAGGAAGTGCAAAACTTGCTGAAAGAGGCCGAAAAGTATGGCTATGCCGAGATCTGTAATGATCCCCATACCGGCGCGATCCGATATCGGTTTGATGTTTAGCTGGGTTGAGATTGAGTTACACCCGTTCAGCCACTGTCTGCCTTAGGGTTTGATAAACTCGCTGCAAGTCGGCTAGCTGATAATGGGCATTTAGGCCACTGGGGTTGGGCAAGATCCAAAGTTGGGTTGAACCTACCCTCTCTTCCTGAAAACCCACTTGCGCTTTCGGACGACTAAACGCAGTTCGATAGGCTGAAACGCCTAAAATTGCTAATACCTGAGGCTGAAAGGTTTCAATTTTGGCTGCTAAAGCCTGTTGACCTGCGATCAGTTCGGCTGGCGACAGTTCATCTGCCCTGGCAGTCGCCCGATCGACAATATTGGTGATCCCATAGCCTAGCTCCAGCAAATCTCGATCTTCAGCAGGACTGAATAGGCGATCGGTAAAGCCAGCTCCATGAAGAGTTTTCCAAAATCGATTACCGGGACGGGCAAAGTGGTGTCCTACCACGGCACTATATAAACTGGGATTAATGCCGCAAAATAAAACTTTGAGTTGAGGAGCAATGATATCGGGAACTCTAGAATTTTCAGCCGCCTTAACTTCGGCTGGAGTCGGCTTGCGGAGGGCGCTCATAGTTGATCAGCATCGTTGATGGGAAAAACCGCTTGAACAGAGAATTATCGGGACAATTTTCAACTTCACGGATCGCAGCCGATGGGTTTTTCCTTTACAATTGCTGCATCTGGTTGATCTTTCCTGTCCCTAGAGAGACGGCGCGTTATAAATCTAATTTTTAGACTAAAGCATATTAATTTGCTCTCCAGTTATGGTAAATTCCGTTCCCCCTAACGAACCGACGACAGCGATTCAACCAGTTACATTGCATCCCACTCAACAAATGTCTCTGGAGAAGGCCCGTCTTCATGATGTGTTGCTGTTATTGGAGTCCATGTTTGACCGAGAAGAGTCAACTGTCAAGCTGATTCTGGGCAATCTCTATGACATTGGTTCAGTCAATCTGATCGACCAGAAGCTGCATTCGCGATCGCTGAATCGCTTAGCCAAATGGGTCGCTCGATTATCCAAACCCGTGTTTCGAGTGATTGCGCTCCGCTGGTTTAAAAGAAATTGTCCCCGCATGATTAGAGACTGGCTCTATAGCCAGGTTAAGTTTGAACCAAAGCAGATTGTTCAAGCCGTTCAAATTGCAGAAACAGGTGCCCTTCCGCCTGCTCCAGTTGCAAATCTAGAAGTTTACCGCCAGGAAGTTCGGATGCTGCACTCTCGGGTTAGGCTGCTTACCACCCTTTTGATTAGCGTCACCTGTGCTTTGGGCAGCGGCTTGCTTTGGATGGTCTGGCGCGAGCAATCCCAGGCTTATCAACCCAATCAGGTCACTCCTGTTCAGTTTGTTGAACAATCCCACTGCATGACCGTCTCTGTGCAGCCTTGCCATTAATCACCCCACGCCGATCCATCTCGATCGAAATTTCCTGTCAGAGAGTGATTTTGCGGTCAGCGCCAGCCCAGAAGTGGTTTTATCGATCGCCATTCAGATCATTTAGATCCTGATCAGCCGGAGTGCGATTGGCATTGAGTTTGGCTTCATAGAACTGTTGCGCCACATACCCCAGGGAGTAAAGCAACGCCGCATTGCTGGCAACTCCGATGCCCGTACCGATTAAAGGAATTGCTTCAAATAAGCTCAGCCCTGTTTTTAAAGCGCCTGATCCACCTATGGAAAGGCCCCAAAGCGCCAGCACTTCACCACGTCGGGTGGGTTCACTGACCGAGAATCCATACACTGAGGCAATTCGATAGACCATCGCTGCTTGCAAGGCCGTCACTGCCGCAATATCGATCGCCAATAGCGAGATCGCCAGCGGTGGCACAATATTTGTAATCAGGCCAGCCCCAGCCGCTTTAAATGCTGTATCGGCAATAATTCGCTGTGCCAATTCTGTTGCGGACTCGGTTGGATATTTTTGCCGTAATTCTGCAACATCCTGCTCAACCTTTTCGACATTGACTTGTCCTAAAGCTGCCATGAACCAGTTCAGCCCCGGTACGCGCGTCGCAAATTGAGTGATAGGATGTTCGGCGATCGGCGTCACGATGTTGCCAACCGTTTCGGTTCCCCGCTCTACCACTTCGTGAACTACAGGTAATACTGCATTTCCGGCGGTGCTAGCAGCAATGGCCAACAGTTCGTTCATTTGCTCAAACGGAGTTTTGTTGGGGGATGTCATAGTGATTCAATCTGCGATCGACTTTTATATTAATCAACTTACTGTAGTGGAGCGCAACAGCAGCGATCGTCTATCTTTTGAAGGTTTTGCCAGGTTCATTACATCTATCGGAACGCTAATTCCTTTTGTCTCCTTAAAAAAGGACACCCGATCGCCGGATGCCCTTACATAATTTATTTTGTCAAACGATCGATCTATGCGCCGACCGCCTCTTTAGCGGCATACATCACTTCCAGCGTAATTTCGCTGAAGCCTCGATCGCGTGCAAATTTCTCAGTGTTGCGTTTCACCTTGCCGCGTACGAATCCGGGTACTTTATTGAGCTCGGTCATCGCTTCTTTGTTCCAGTTCAGGTCAGAATCTGCGGAAACGCCTTTGGTAATCACTTCCTTCGTATCATGGCCACCAAAGATTTCCAGCAGGTGATCTTCCATGCCGAGCGTAAAGGAGTTATAGATCAGATCCACCATCTGATTCGCCCCTTCATAGCCTAAGAAAGGCTTATAGCCCACCGGGAAATTTTGAATGTGGATCGGAGCAGCGATGACGCCACAGGGAATATCGAGCCGTTTACCGACATGGCGTTCCATCTGCGTGCCAAAGATGGCGGCAGGTTCTAGGCGGGCGATCGCATCGGCAATTTCAGCGTTATCATCGCTGACCAGAACTTGATCGCAGTATTCACTCACCTGTTCACGGAACCAATCCGCATCATATTTACAGTAAGTTCCAGCGAGAACCACGTGAATACCCATTTCGCGAGCCAGAATTTTAGTCATGGCAGCAGCGTGAGTATTATCGCCAAACACGACCGCTTTTTTGCCCGTTAAATTCTGACAGTCGATCGATCGCGAGAACCAGGCAGCTTGAGAGACAAAGCGCGTTTGCTCATCAATGAAGGGTTCGTAGTCTACTGTGGCCCCTTGTTCGGTCAGCAATTTCTGAATGGCGCGAATGCAGCGTGCGGTTTCGACAATGCCCATTGGCGTGATGTCAATGTAGGGCTGATCGAACTCCGTTTTCAGATAGCTTGCGGTCATCAAACCCAGTTCGCGATAGGGCACCAGGTTAAACCAGGCACGCGGCAGATTCTTCAGCTCATGCACCGATGCGCCATCTGGAATGACGGCATTCACTTCAATGCCTAAATCGGCCATCAGGCGTTTCAGTTCAGTCCGATCGTGGTTGTTGTGAAAGCCCAGTGTCGAAATACCAATAATATTCACCGAGGGTTTTTCAGTTCTGCCAGCAGGCAGTTCCCCTTTCTTACGCGCTTTTTCAATGTAGTACTGGATGATTTGTTGCAAGGTGCGATCGGCGGCCTGCAATTCATTGACGCGATAGTGATTCACGTCAGCCAGCAACACATCGCCCTTCGATTCAATTTGGGCACGTTCCACAAAGTTCTGCAAATCTTCTTGCAAAATGCTGGAGGTGCAGGTGGGGGTCAGCACAATTAAGTCAGGATGTTCTTCCTGGTCTTTGCGGGTGATGTTTTCAACCACCTTTTCTTGAGATCCGCGTGCAAGTACATTGCGATCGACAATGCTGGCGGTGACTGGCGTAAAATCCCGCTCCCGTTCCAACATCGATCGCATGACGTTGAAATAGTCATCTCCTAAAGGCGCATGCATGATGGCATGGACGTTTTTGAAAGAACTGGCGATGCGAAGCGTGCCAATATGCGCTGGACCGGCATACATCCAGTAGGCCAATTTCATAAATTCAGATCTCCGTTGTGCTGTTTTGCTTGCCCAAGGAGGCGAGATTATTTTGCGTCTCAGATCGCGAGCGACAAAAACGCAAACGGTCAAAGGCTAAGGGTTCAGGTTTGAGGTTGTTCCGATTGTCGCAAAGATTAACCAGCGCGAGTGCAGAGACAAGCAGATCTTAATAAATCACAACTTTTAATGGCGATCGGGCAGGATAGGAATGTTTGTGGAGTTCTCGCCCAAGCTGGCTTCTGACGATGAGCACGCCTCATTCAAAATCAGCATCGCTCCGGTTGCGGCTGGCTTTGCTGAGGATGACGAGGGCTTTGTCGATGTCGCGGACTTTGATCGATCGCAGGGCAGTCAGCAGAGATTTGAGCAGCGCAACTTCATCGTCGGAAAGGGTAATCATATTGGGTGCTCCATGAAGGATGTAGCCCAGATGCTGTCGGCTTTCTGAGCATTTTTGTTGTGATCTCACTATAGGATAATTCGGCAATTCGAGCAATATAGAATAGCCAGATTTAAAGAATAATCCTTAAAGCTAGCTACGATCGTTGAGTCGCTAAGGCTGGGTGAGCACTAACAACTTTCGATGGCTAGGAAAAAGAAAACGGAATTGCGCCTGTACATTACGCCTAATCTGGACAGGCTGTTGAAGACGCTATCTGGCCTTAGCGATCAAACCGTCAGCAGCATCGTTGAGGACACCCTTCGAGAAAGTTTGCCCGATCGATATAAGGAGTTGATGGAGACTCACAATCTTGGGAAATTGCTGGAAGAGGAAGATTAAGTCTTGCCGTTGCAACTCATCATTGGGTCTTTTTATTAGGTCGATCGCAAATTCAGGCTTCACTCAGTTGCTGAGCCGCCCGCAGATGAATCCTATCCATTACGCAAAAGTTGCTGAAGTGATGATGCAGCTTAGGTTTTGGCTGCAAGTTGCACCCCTTCAAGCAAATCATATAACTTACTAATTCCTCTCCAGATCGTTTTCAGTCCAGGTTCATCACTCTGACTGCCCATAAAACCGCCCAGCCTTGCAATCCAACGAATTGCTTGTGCAAACGTCGGTGGCTTCTGACTCCGATTTTTCGGCTCGAATTTGCGCCGCAACAGTCGCCACTCTGCCCGACTGAGGATGCACTCACAAGATTGCTCAGGCTGCAATCGTGCCTGGTAGGTCAGCCACAAAATTCGA
>LUGL01000073.1 GCA_002796835.1 Elainella saxicola E1
CTTCTTCTGCTCTTAACCGCCGTTGCAACGTTGATAATGACCACTGGGAAACACCATCAGTTTCTAAGTTCGGGAGCTGTTGAGCTAACTCAACAATCTGCTGTCGTTGGGCACTCTCATAGTGGGTTTTCGCTCCACCCCCATGACGACGAGTGAGTGCGCTCAACCCGTCGGTGTTGAATCGTGCCACCAGTTGCCCGACTGCATCCCCTGAACGTCGTCCACTGGTTTGGGCTGCTGCAGTATAACTCTGTCCCTCAGCAACGGCTAGCAAAGCTTTCGCACGTGCCACACGGTCTGCGGACTCACTGGTGGCACGTACAATTCGTTCGAGTTCTCGACGTTCTTCGAGGCTCAGATCGCGGAGGGGATGTTTTTGATGGCGGGTCATAGTCAGAAACCAAGAGACTTTGTTTTATCATCACAGAGTTCCCCAAAAATGGCTATCTACATGCCAAATGACCCACTAGTTGTTTTTATCAAACTGTTTCCATCGCACTGGTTCAGCGGACCCGATTCGATTTGAAAATTTTGTGATTTGAAAGTGATTTGAAAATTTTGCAGAGGCAGGAGCCAATCACAACTCGTCCTGGTGAATATCAAGCGTCAGGGTAGGTTGAAGTTTGTTTAAAGTCGATGAAAGAGCCTTCGAGAGGACAAATCTTGAACTTCATCAAAGGCTCCTAGACTGTCAGGTTGTTTTAAAGTAATGAGAGAAAATAAGGCTGCTCCTCGATCAGGTTTCCTGTCTGATTACAACTAGCTTGAGACGGACAAGACTCATTTCAGGAAATAGTAGGCAACGAAACGAGTGATCAGAAACGCAAGGCAAGCTCTACTTGCGATCGGGCGATCGATCGGGTAATCCCACCGGATCGATTTCCAGGGAATTAAGTAGCAGGTTGTTAAAAGCCTCAGTTCTTGTGCATTATGTAAGAAATATCGGCCTTAAGCGCTGTACGCGATGGAAATTAAAGCGATGCAAAGTGCATATTATGGAGAAGCGTCTTATCGGACGCCGCCACCAGATTTACCCTCTCTGCTGCTGAAAGAGCGGATTGTCTACCTGGGAGGTCCACTACACTCTTTAGACGAATATCGCAGAGATCCAAGGCAAGACTTTACTCGGCTGATTATTGCTCAATTGCTTTATCTCCAATTTGACGATCCTGAAAAGCCGATTTATTTCTACATCAACTCGACAGGAACCTCTTGGGGAGGGCAGACCATTGGTTTTGAGACGGAAGCCTTTGCAGTTTGCGATACGTTGAACTACATCAAGCCGCCTGTGCACACCATTTGCATTGGTCAGGCCGTGGGCGCAGCAGCCATGATTCTCTCTGCCGGAACGAAGGGATTTCGAGCCAGTTTGCCCCATGCCACGATCGTGCTCAATCAGCCGCGTTCGGGGGCGCGTGGTCAGGCGACCGATATTCAGATTCGCGCTAAGGAAGTTTTGGCCAATCGGGCTGCCATCCTGGACATCATTTCCAAAAATACGGGACAGCCTGTTGAAAAAATTGCCCAAGATACCGATCGCACCTTCTATCTGACCCCAGAAGAAGCGAAGGAGTACGGCCTGATCGATCGGGTTCTGGAAAGCACTAAACAACTTCCCAAACCCATTCCGGCCCTCACCTAAAGCGTGAGTTATTTGTTGTACCGTCTTTCGGACAGGATTTATGGATGTTCCTTATCGCTTCCCTGGTAGCCAGTATGTGCAGTGGGTGGATATCTACACACGACTGGCCTATGAGCGGATTATCTTTCTAGGGGAAGAAATCGACGATAATACCGCGAACTCGGTGGTCGCGCTGTTGCTCTATCTCGATTCAGACGATCAGACCAAACCGATCTACTTCTATATCAATTCACCGGGTGAAGCGTTCTCGGCAGGGTCAGATGTGTCGCCCATGGCAGCAACCATGGCCATCTATGACACGATGCAGCACATTCGGTCCCCAGTGCATACGATTTGCCTGGGGCTAGCTTACAGCACGGCTGCAATGTTGCTTTCTTGTGGCACTAAAGGCTTTCGGGCCAGTTTGCCGAATGCGGAAATTGTGTTGGCTCCGCAATATAGCCGGACGGGCGGTCAGGCCACCGATATCGAAATTGATGCGCGGAAAGTGATGGCCGATCGCGCCATGATGGTGAATCTTTTGGCAAACAACACGGGACGCTCGCCTGAGGAAATTGCCAGAGACATCGATCGCCGATTTTATCTCACGCCTCAGGAAGCCAAAGATTATGGCTTGATCGATCGGATTTTAGAAAGTCCCAAACAGCTCCCCAAACCAATGGCTGCTTTAACCTAGGTCAACCCCTAATTCGACTTGAGTTTGCTGCTTTCTAGTTTGCTGCTTAATCTTGAAACTCCCAATTTAAACCTATGCCCATCGGTGTCCCAAAAGTTCCTTACCGCTTGCCTGGTAGTTCCTACGAGCAGTGGATCGATATCTATCAGCGCCTTAGTTTAGAACGAATTATCTTCTTGAGCCAGGAAGTAGACGATGGGATTGCAAATGCGATCGTTGCTTCTATGCTCTATCTGGATTCGGATGACGCGAGTAAACCGATTTATCTCTATATCAACTCTCCGGGTGGTTCTGTGACCGCAGGCATGGCTATTTATGACACCATGCAGCACATCAAATCAGAAGTGGTGACGATTTGTGTTGGTCTTGCTGCCTCAATGGGCGCGTTTTTGTTGACTGCTGGTAGTCCTGGCAAGCGACTGGCGTTACCCCATGCCCGCATCATGATTCACCAGCCTTTAGGCGGCACAGGTCGTCAACAGGCAACTGATATTGAAATTGAAGCCAAGCAGATTCTGCGAGTGCGTCGTCAGTTGAATGACCTGATGGCTTTTCATACAGGCAAAACCGTTGAACAAATCGAGCGAGATACCGATCGCGACTACTTCTTGTCTGCTGAGGAAGCAAAAGAATATGGCTTGATCGATCGGGTAATTGATGATCCAAGTGCTCAACAATAGGGCTTGTTATGAGTGCTGATTCGATCTTGGTCAGCACTCCTTCAGGCGAATTTCTTTCAATTTAACGGTGCAGATGGCAGAATTTGTGATATCTGCCATTTTTTATTTTGATGGAACTTGCAGACTGCTATCGATTGCTAGGGCTAAGGACAGGCGCTTCCTATGAAGAAGTTAAAGCCTCATATCGCCGTTTGGCTCGCCAATATCATCCTGATGCGAACCCGGCGAATCAACAGCAAGCCCAGGAAAAATTTATTCAGTTGACTGAAGCCTACAAGATCATCACCAGTTTAGTGCGGCCAAGTCCTAATCCGACAACCCAGTCCCCTAGCATTGACTCTCCACAAAATTCCAAGCCATCTCGAGAGCAGACTGCTTCAGCCAAACCTCCACAGGTCAAAATTACTAAAAAATCTCCCCCAATTCAAACGCAAAATCTTTCCCAAACCGATCGCCGACTCAAGGAACAGTCGTACGAGCAATTACAGCAATTATTGAAACAGCAACGGTTTCCTCGGGCGATCGCCTTGGTTGAGGGATTGGCCCAGCGCCTGCCCAATGATGTCGAGGTGCGTCAGTGGCAAGCAATCACCTATCAGCGATTCGGCAGATATCTGGTGAACCATCGCCAATCCGAAAAAGCAAGGGTCTATCTTAAAAAGGCCCTCCGCACTGATCCACACAACAAATCCCTTTGGTACGAGGTAGAGCGAGATTTTCGTCGGATTGAGCAAATTGAAATCTACTAATTTAGCCCTTTGGGCTTAGATCTAATTTTTAGGAAACTAGAAATTGCTCCAACTTCAATGTGATGATTAATACAAGTAAAAAGCAACAAAAAACCCCACCAATTTGAGTTGGAGGGGTATAAATCAGGGTGCATCTACCATATAACTCTTCCTCGGCAAAGGCAGGCTTTCGGGAAAGTCTGAGGGAAAAGTAGCATTCTTTACAAGAATTTTACAGAGCAGTTTGTCATACAGGCTTTGCAACAAGCAAGATCGCAGCATCTAGCAATCCTCTAATGCGCTCTAATTCTGATTTCGCGGTCGCCGTTCTTCGAGTTCTCGCCGTAATGGATTCGGCAAAAGGCGATCGGAGTTGCGCTTCTTCTCAGGGGATGGACTCACATCTTGGGAACGGGTTTTTTTAGGTGTAGACCTAGATTCTTCAGAAGAAGCAGGAGGAAATTCTTGAATTGGAGAAGATTCTGGTGTTGGTTCCTCAATCGCTTCCGGTGGAGGAGGTTCTGGGTCTTCTACGGTCTCCTCTGGGGTCGGTTCTTCGCTCGGTTCCGGGGTTTCTGAGGGTTCCGGTGAGGGACTGGCTAACTCCGGTGTTGGAGTTGTGGACGGGGTGTCTACACGAATGGAAGGAGCATCTTGAGAGTCTGCCCCAGTTGGTCTGGGATCTGAATTGGAAGGAACTAATTGAGACACAACAGACCAGAGGGCAATAGCTGCGACTCCTGCGATCGTCAATAAGCCCAGAATAAGTCCGCCTCGCCATTGGGAAGGATTGCGCGGTGGCACCGTTTGAGCAGCACTGGGATTGGCCGATCGGGCTTGCTTCCGAGGAGGACGGATATGAGATGGGCTGCTGGATGGGACCGCACTGCGTGAACGGGGAGTATGGCGAGGGCTCACCGCTAGCGTTGCAGCTTCAGATAAACTTCCTGCTGGGCCTGAGTAAGCAGAAGCGATCGGCGGAAATTCAGGAGAATCTTCTGGCAGGCTTTCTAACCACTCGGCAACACTGCTGGGTCGATAGCGCGCTTCCACAGCCATGCCGCGCATAATGGCCTGATTCACCGCCACGCTCAGTTGGGGTTGCAGATCTCTCGGCGTTGACATCGGGCGACGATCGCGCAGGATCGAAGCGGTTGGAATTTGGGCTGTGACTAGCGCATACAAAGTGGCTGCCAGTCCATACACATCGGTGGCAGGCGTGCGTTTCTCCTGCATCACATATTGCTCGATCGGAGCGTAACCTTCTGAGATCAAGCTGGTATGGGTCTGGGTTTTGCCATCGGTAAATTCGCGCGCGATCCCAAAATCGATCAAAATCACTTCCTGCGTTCCCTCCCGCAGAATGATGTTTTGGGGTTTGATATCTCGATGCAGCAGCCCATTGTGATGAACCACTTTGAGGGCTGCCCCAATTTGCCGAATGTAGTGAACTGCTAAAGCTTCTGGGAGGGGATGATCGGGAAAAACAATCTGCTCTAGCGTCTGTCCTGGAATGTAATCCATGACCAGATAGGGAGCCCCTGCTTCCACAAAGAAATCATTGACTCGCACAATATTGGGATGGATACAGGTTGCCAAACGGCGGGCTTCATCGCGAAACAACTGCTCCATCTTCGAGAATTGCGGATGACTTTGATTCAGCAAATTCAGAGTTTTGATGACGACCGGCTGTCCGAGGTAATGGTGAGTTGCCTTAAACGTCACCCCAAAACCACCCTGTCCGAGCAGGGCTTCCAGAGTGTATTTGCCAGCCTGTAAAGTTTTGCCGATGAGCGTGTTCATGCGCTGTGTTCGAGAAGGAAGGCCATCCTTTACCTAGAATAAGCGAATCTTTTTGTTGCGACAGACGATCGAGGACAGAGCCGATTATTGGTTATGCGGTCTATCTAGAGAAGAAATACTCATTCTAAGAGAACTCCCCGATCGGGGGATGTTGCCGGAATTGCCCTAGCATACTGTGGAGTTATAAGCAGAGTTCTTAAACATTATTTAGGAGACGAACAATGCCTGTCGCACTATCTGGATTGCTATTGATTGGAGCCTACGGGGTGATCTCTTGTATTTTTGCGTCCCTCGTTGGGAATACTAAAGATGAAGTCAACTTCTAGACTTGGATTGAGAGGAGAATAACCATGCCTGTCCTACTTTGTGGATTACTATTACTTGGAACTTATGGGCTGATTTCCTGTAGTTTTATCGCTTTAGTTGGAAAAGCTGAATAGATTGGATTAGATTTGGCATCCTAGCGCCAGTAAGACTTCCCCTTCAAAAAAATTCCCAGCATATTACCAATCAGCATGGTGTAAGAAGGACTGAGTAAGCTCGTCGAGATGGGTACTACACTTCGAATCAGTGTTGCAATCAACAGACACAACACTAAAGCCCAAAGTACACCTGCTGTGATCAGCATTTGAGGATAAATAATTTCGAGGAAGACAACAGCAAGCGCACCGATCCCCATTGCGATCGAAAGCATCATGATCGTGTCGAGCGGTGGGGTAAACAACATGGTTATTGCATTTGCAACCAGTACAAATTGCTTGGACCCTAGCAATAGCAGCAGCTCTAGAACTGAGGCCCAAAATAGGGTCAGTAGCGATATCCAAAACAAAGATAGCCAAGGCAATTGCCTCAAGCGCTGCCATGGGTTATTCATGCGATCGGCCCTGAATAGAATTGCCCTGATTTTAGCCTAGCCCGATTCGAATTCAAACTTGGTGACAGCGCGGGGGGTTACTCAATACTCACGCCTCGAAAGGTTTTGGGACGAGCCCGGCTCGCGACAGGCGCTTGCTCAATTTTGCGGGTCTCAACTTGGTGCGATCGAAAATAGCTTTGCCACAGTTCCGGTGCGTTCAAAGTCTCTCCACCATGCTTGGTTAATCGCTTGCGCACCTGGCACAAGACAGGTGTATTGACACAGGCTCCAGAGATAATCACCTGTCCCTTCGTTAAAGCAGGCAACTCTTTCAGCAAATCCCGTCCTGCTGCTTCTACGCCATATTTGAGGCTATCCTGATCGACGGGATTGACAATGCGCATAATAAATTGACTCATGCATTGGGACAGCACATCTGAGTCGAGTTTGCCGGGTCGCTGGGTAATTAATCCGACCCCCAACCCAAATTTACGCCCTTCGCTCAGGATCGTCCGTAAGATCATCTTGCATCGAGATGGTTCATGGGCAGGGGCAAATCGATGGGCCTCTTCAATCAAAATGAAAACCGGATAGGGCAGGTAATTCTCGTCATCCGGGGTAATCAGGTCTTTTTGAGTGTTCATGCGGGCTTGATTGGCCTGTCGCAACACCGTAGCGCAAATCACCTGCTGCTCTTCCTGGCTGATTTCGTTCATTTGCAGCACAGTCACCTGGCCCGGTTCAAATAACGCCTTGGGAGCCAAATGATCGGAAGTGTGGAAGTAGGACGATCGCGCCAACCGCTCTAGTTTCCATTCGATTGCCGGGGCGGAAGAGCCAATTTTCTCGTTGCCCTCGTCATCCTGTGTCCGATCGGCCTCATAAACCGCAGCAATCAGATCCGACACTCCCCAGCGGTAGTTGCCAAATTTGTGGCGTTTCAGAATCGTGAAGGCCTTGTTGAGGATGGACTGTTGACGATCGCTCATTTCGGGCAGCAGCGTCAAAATATCGTAATAGTCCAAGGACGAAACCCGGATGTGGATGTCTTCAGGTTTGAGGATGTTCACCTGGGGAGCATAGCCATCTGCTGCTTGAAAGGCTGAATGACCTCGCATTTCTGACAGGGTGCCATATTCCCCATGGGGGTCGAAGATGAGTACAGCCGCCCGATTGTGAGGTAACATCAGCTCTTCGACCAGCACGCCTGCCGTATAGGATTTGCCTGATCCGGTGCCTGCCAGGATGGCCATATGGGTACTTACCAGCTCTTTCACATCCAGAGCGATCGGGACAGCATCCAAGTCGCGCAGCAAGAGTGATCCCACATAGGCCGATCCCACCTCTCCAGGCTGCTTTTTGCTCAGCACCTGTTTGAGGCTGTCGTTGCCCGCTAAATAGACCTTTGCCCCTGGATCCGGCGTCATGCGAGGATTGATGAAGCCCAGGGCCGGATGGAAATAGCCGATCACATCGACCGTGACTTCGTAGATTTCAGGGTTGGGGTGCACAAACCCGACGAGTGCAGCGATCGCCTCCGGACTGATTTCGGTATCCGCAAAAATTCGATCGGGCAGATGATCAATCAGACAACGGGCAGAAATTTTCCCTAAGATTTGTAGTTTAGGCAACTGGCCGTTACTGGCTGTGGTTGTCACTTCGTAGTAAACAAATTCCCCAATTTTAACTTGACGATTATCGGCAGTGATGAACACATATTGGTTGCCATCGTCACCGGGACCCTTTACCGTACCAATGGTTTTGGGAGAAGCCAAAGAAACAGGAGCCATAGCTTTCAGACAAAAAGGGCAGATAAGGACACAAGTTTAAGCACAGTACGCGGTATACCGAATTCATGCAGGCGTCAATCTTAAAAATATTTTGAGCTTCGTAGAAGCACGCTTGCGAATTTTAGTCAGGTAAACAACTCGATCAAAACGTAGAGAAATCACGGATAACGTTTTGGCATGGAATATGTAATCTTTAAATTTCAGACTGGACGATCAATATAAACCCTAGCTCCGGCATTTTTTTGCGATCGGATGTATTAGGGCCTGATCAAAGGTTAATCGTAAAACGGGTTGCTGAAGCGGTTTAGTCTGAAAAATTTCAGGGTGTTGCCCAATTGACTAGTCCAGCAGTGCGAGTTAGTCCCCGCTCAGACAATTTTTTAGGGCTGATTGCAAAGGTTTTGATAAAGAGCTTGCGATTGAGCTGATTCTATGGGTTCAATCCGGGAACTCTTTAGAAGGTGAATCTTAAATTGTTGGTTCAATTTCTCTGAGTTAATATGGCGATCGATCCTGGCGTTCCTAAGCCCCAGCACTCTCATCCTCATCCTGTAGAAGCATCAGCTGTGAGGCTGACTGATCCGCCATCTGTCGCTTCAGTTCCTCCGTCGATTGCCCAACTGCAAAGTCAACTGCAACAGCAACGCCAGCGACAGCAACTCATCGATCAGCTACTTCGCTCCATCCGCAATAATCAAGATTTAACTCAGGTCTATCGAGAGACGATCGCGAAACTGGTTGAAACCCTGCAAGTGACTCGCGGCCTATTATTGATCTTCAAATATACTGCGCCCCATACTCGCAGGCACGCCAAAAGCATTGCTAAAACCAAAGCAACGGTCGTTGCCGAGATGTGGTCAAATTCAACCCAAAAGGCCGCAACGCATTCCTCCAGCGAGACCACAGCACCTTTTTTCATCGCCTCGGATTGTTCATTATGCCAGAGGCTATTAACAGGTCAACCGGAAGTGGTTGGAGATCAGGCTACCGAAATTAAGATGCGATCTCCCGATCCGCTGTTTCGGATTGATCAATTACCTGCTTATTTACTGCTGCCGCTCGAAAGCCAGGGCACTGTTCTAGGAGCGATTGTTTTACAGCAAGATTGTCAACGTGGCTGGCTCACGGATGAAATTGAATTTATTCGGCTGATCGGAACTCAGTTGAGCTCTGCGATTATTCAAACCCACAGCTTTCAGCAGGTTCAGGCTGTTGTTCAAGAAAGAACGGCTCAGTTGCAGCGCAGTTTGGAAGTGCAGGCCAAGCTCTATGAAAAAACACGGCAGCAAGTTGAGCAACTGCGCAAGCTGAATGAAGAGCGAGAAGAATTTCTCAGCACCATCAGTCACGAACTGTTGACTCCACTCACCAGCATGACCTTAGCCATTCGGATGCTGCGACAGGCCGATTTGGATGATGCCCGTCGGATGAAATATCTCGATATCCTGGAGCAGCAATGTGTGCAGGAAACCCACTTGATCAATGACATGTTGGCACTGCGCAAACTAGAACTGAAAACTGCTGCCGCCCAATATCAAAAGCTGGATCTGTACCAGTCCATTCAAGATGTATTGGGAGCGATCGAATCAGGGTGGCAGGAGAAAGAGTTGCGATTGAGTTTGAATTTGCCAGCAAAACCGTCGCTGTATACCGATCGGGATAGCATGCACCGGATTCTGCTCGAATTATTGACGAATGCCAAAAAATATTCTGAACCAGGTAGCACGATCGCAATCACCATGGAGCAGCAAGGAGATCTGAGTAATCGTCAAACCATTTTGAGAGTTTGTAATGTGGGAGCAGGAATCACTCCAGAGGAATTACCCCATATTTTCGATAAATTTCGGCGGGGGCAAGGGGTGACCAAGCAGGCAATTCAAGGCACTGGGTTGGGGCTTGCCCTCGTGAAGAGCTTAGTGGAACATTTGGACGGGACCATTACAGCGACGAGTGATCCCCTGGAAGACAACAGTCTTTGGCAAACTTGCTTTACAATTGCTTTGCCGCAGGTATTGGAGCACTGTATTCATGCGATCGCCTAAGTTGCAATTGCCTTAACATGGCCCCAGGACAGTCAGGACTGCGACCCATCCGATCAAATCACTGGAATTAACGTAGAATCAAGAGCAACATGACCCACCCAATTCCCCAATCTATCGAAATGAACGAGGAGTTTGAGCCACTTGGGGCCGACATTGAAGAGCTGGATGAACTCTCTGATACTGGTTATGAACAGGATGTAGAAGTGACGACCGATCGTGCGGAAGGCCGGGAACGCCAGATTTCCGCTCGAATTTGCCTGCCCTATGGAGCTGAGCAAGTCTGGCAAATCTTGACGGATTACAATCATCTCGCAGATTTCATTCCAAATTTAGCGAAAAGCCAGCAAATTGAGCACCCGCAGGGCGGGATTCGGATTGAGCAAGTTGGCACCCAGGCTTTGCTGAAGTTCAAGTTTTGTGCACGAGTAGTGCTGGATATGGTGGAGCAGTTTCCGCATCAACTCGACTTCCAGATGGTAGAGGGGGATTTTAAGCGGTTCTGTGGCAGTTGGAGTCTCCAGCCCATTGCAGATGGCGCAGGAACCGAACTTTGCTACACCGTGTCGGTCTTGCCGCCGCGAACTATGCCGATCGGTCTGATTGAGCGAAAACTGAAAAATGGCTTAGTTCTCAACCTCTCGGCAATTCGTCAACGGGCCGATCAGCTATTTGCCAACTGAGCAAATTGTTCGAATAGCTGAAGCTGGGTTAAATCGACGTTGCCGCCGCTGATAATAACGCCAATGCGGGCCTGAGTGACTTGCATGTATCCTTCCAGCAGAGCAGCCGTTGCCAGAGCTCCGGTCGGTTCCACCACGATTTTTAGCCGTTCCCATAGCAAGAACATAGCCCGCAGTAGTTCAGTATCGGTTACGGTCAGCATGTCAGAGACATAGTGCAGAATCAGCGGAAAGGTGACTTTGCCGGGACAGGGAGTGCGAGCTCCATCGGCGATCGTATTGGGGTTGTGAACCGTTTGGATGGTTTTGGTATAGAACGATCGGGTGACATCATCCCCTGCCGCAGGTTCGACTCCAATCACTCGACAGTTTGGAGACAAGGTCTTTGCGGCGATCGCGCAGCCCGATAGCAAACCGCCGCCGCCACAGCACACCAACAGCAGATCAAATGGGCCGACCTCTTCGATCAGTTCTTTCGCCGCAGTTCCCTGGCCTGCTACAACATGAGGGTGATCGAAAGGTGGAATGATAGTTGCCCCTCGTTCAGCTGCCAATTCACGCGCCAATGATTCCCGCGCTATTTCAGCCCGATCGTACAAAACCACCTCTGCCCCATAGCCTCTGGTCGCGGCCTGTTTCACGGTTGGTGCGTCCTTCGGCATGATGATTGTGGTGGCAATGCCCAACAGTTTGCCTGCTAAAGCGATCGCCTGAGCGTGATTTCCGGATGAGTAAGTGAGAACCCCTCCCTGTCGCTGTTCTGGAGAAAGTTGAGCTAGGGCATTATAGGCACCCCGAAACTTAAATGCGCCCGCGCGTTGAAAATTTTCGCACTTGAAAAACACCTGATTCTGTGTGCGATCGTCCACTGTACTAGAAGTGAGCACAGGGGTGCGGTGAGCAACTCCCTGCAATCGTGCGGCTGCAGCTGCAACATCGGCATAAGTAACGGGCAGGTGAGCAGCGTCACTCGCAACATCAGAGGAATCTACCATAGCCACAGTTTCGCTTCTCCTGATAGGTTTGTGGCAGCTGGATGAGCCGTTATCGAATGCCCGGTTCAATTTGGCTGAGGGGAACAAAACATTCTCTAGGCAACAGGATGGGTTTGAGGCCAAAAATCAGCTTGCCTCGCAGGTTAAACCGATCGAGCGCCACCCCAATCGGACGTTGAGTTTCATCTGGATGAACTTCATAGTAAGTCCGATAGATTGAGCGCGCCGCTTGCAACAAGGCTGGATCGAGCAAAGCCGAGAGACTGACCGATTCTGCCGGATTTGACAACCGAACCTCTGGCTTTGACGCATGCACCATGAATATCTCCTAGAAGTGAATCATGTTCATCTCTTAACGCTATAACGCTAGACGATTTTGAGGATTCCAGCATTGCCAGAAATAAATATTTACATAACTTTTCAAATTTTATTGTGGTAAAGTCCGATCGCTCAATTGGCGACAGTAGCGATCAAGCTACAACCACTGTCGTAATAAACGCTTTAAGTCCTGGATTTTAATGGGTTTGCTGAGGTAATCATCCATGCCGGAAGCCAGACATTTTTCGCGATCGCCTACCATGGCATAGGCCGTGACCCCAATAATAGTGGGTTGAGACTGCAAGCTGGTCTGTTGGCGAATGCGGCGAGTCGCCTCGTAACCATCCAACACGGGCATTTGGCAATCCATCAGGACTACATCATAGGGTTGGTTGCTTAAACGCTCCAGTGCTTTCTGCCCATTACTGACTGCATCTGCCTGATAGCCCAGGTTTTCCAACATTTTGATCATGAGGAATTGATTAGCTGGATTATCTTCTACAACCAGAATGCGTGCAGTGGATAGGGTTAAAGGTATTGCATTGAATGTAGACTCTTCCGAGTTTGGCTGCCGAGGTAGATTGGACTGTTCTAACGGGACGGTAAACCAGAACGTTGATCCTTGTCCAACTGCGCTATTCACTCCAATTTCGCCTCCCATCAAATGCACAATTTTGCGGCAAATAGTTAACCCTAGACCCGTTCCTTCATATTGGCGAGTCGATGAAGTTTCGACTTGGGTAAAGGGTTCGAAAATCCTATCTTGATCGGCAGCATCCAAACCAATGCCTGTATCTTGAACTGTGAAGTGAATTTGCATCACTGCATCCGCATCCGCATCCCCATCAGAGCGTTCCACTTGCCGGATAGTTAACAAAACTCTACCCGTAGGCGTAAATTTGATGGCATTATTGACCAAATTTGTCAGGACTTGGTGGAGACGATCGACCGAACCCACGAGCCACTCAGGCACTTCAGGATCGATCATGGCACTCAGCTCCAGGGCTTTGACTGCTGCTTGAGGCTGGAAGAAAGCAATGAGGTTGCGAATGGTGTCTCGAATAGAAAAGCGAATTGAGTTGAGCTGAAGTTCACCGACTTCTAATTTTGAGAGGTCAAGAATGTCATTGATAATGGCAAGCAGGCTTTCGCCGCCCTGAGTAATCGATCGAAGATACCCTTTTTGTTCTTGATTAAGTGCTGTCATTGCCAATAATTGAGTAAAGCCAAGAATGGCATTCATTGGGGTGCGAATCTCGTGGCTCATGTTAGCCAGAAATTCACTTTTTGCCTGGTTGGCCATTTCTGCCTGCTTTACAGCTTGACGCAACGCACTTTGTGAGGTTTCTAAAGCAGCAATCAATAGACTATGTCTCAGTTCTTGCGCAGATTCGATCTCCAAAGGTTCCCAATCTAACGATCGGCCCTGCACCAGTTCCTTCCAGAGTGCAAAAGAACCTCTGGGAGAAAGCCGCACCGATCCAGTTAAGGGATCAGAGGTTGCAGCTTCATAGGGGTTGCCAGCCCAATTCACGGTGTAAGCTTGTTCGGCTCTAAACCATAGAATGTGATAAGACGTCTCTTTCACCCGAATAGAAATTGCCAGAACTCCCGTGATTGCATTCCCACATGCTCCAGCTTCCGGATAGTCTTGAGCAAGGGCGCTTGTATAGAAAACTTCCGCTAGATGGGTCGATCGCCAACTGAGCAGCGCATGAATTTGATTATCATCCGGCGTTTGCCCAACTCGAATCAGACGACGATTGAGGGCAATGGCCATGCCTTCAGCTCGCACTAATTGAAGCAACGCATCTTGGTGATGCTGCAGAACGGTGTCGATTTGATCAGGATGGTGAGCTAGTGCCTGTCTGAAATTTTCTGCAATTTGCCGAATCTGATGACGATGAGTCTGCAACTCTCGTGTTTCCTGCAAAACCAGCTCAACCGACATCAACTGGCCTAACAGCCGACAGCCTTTGCGATTTTCATAGCTCACCCGCTTAGGTGTGCAGTGATGACAAGCAATTAATCCCCAGAGCTGGTTTTGCTCGACCAGGGGAATTGTCAAAGAGGCTGCAACGCCCATGTTCCGCAAATACTCCAAATGGCAGCCAGAAACGCCTCGCAATTCTGATGAGCTCAAATCTAAAGGGGCTTGATCGAGATCAGCAAGTAATGCAACGGTCTGGTGATTGACATCAGGGATCATTCGCAGCCCCTGTTTCACAAAAAGTTCTCTCGCGACAGCAGGAATATCTACTGCTGGGTAATGTAATCCCAGATAGGACTCTAAATCTGATCGAAAATCTTCTGCGACGACAACACCACTACCATCAGGCTTGAAGCGATAGATCATTACGCGATCGAATTCAATCATCTGGCGGATAGCTGCTGCAACCGTCTGAAATAGCTCTGATAGGGATGCAGTTTGCTTGATCGCCCGAAGCACTTGCTGCAACTGTTCGTCAATTGGCAGTGCCTGAGTCTTTTGGAGCGATCGGATAGGCTCTAGCTCTAAAATGGCGAGTTCACCATTCTGATGCAGCGTTGCTACCCAGGCGAGCTGAGGAGCAGGCTGAGATCGGCGAGATTTGAATTTAACTGGGAAAGGACTGCAAAACGTTGAGTCGAAGTTCGACAAGGCTGTTGTAATGCAATCTATGGTGGTTTTGGTGAAAACTGTAACCAATGACTTACCCAATAGCGTGTCAGATGCGATCGCCAAATCATGTTGAGTATTTTGGCTGATATGAGTAATGGTCAGATTTGCTGCTTTAAACGCAAGCAAGATTCCGTGGGGTTGAATTCGGCCAATGGCGCGAATGGAGTCATCAGTTTCTTCTTCAGGAGTTAGGTTTTCTGAGTTAGAAGGAAACACATTCCCGGAATTCACCATCAGCCGTCATTCAAATTACATTTTTATCTGCAAGGATGCCCAATTCTAAATTGGCGACTTGGATTTAAAGAGAATCGAAAGTTACTAGAGAGCTTGTAAGAGTGCTTCACCCATTTCCTGGCAACCGACTAACTTCATGCCTTCTGACATAATGTCGCCTGTGCGATACCCGGCATCCAGCACTTGATCGACGGCTGCTTCCAGGCGATCGGCCACCTCAGGTTCATTTAGGCCATAGCGCATCATCATCGCTGCACTCAGCACTTGAGCCAGCGGATTGGCTTTGTCCTGTCCAGCAATATCGGGGGCAGAACCATGCACTGGTTCAAACAAACCTGGACCTGAGGCTCCCAAACTAGCAGAGGGCAACATGCCGATACTGCCCGTCAGCATTGCTGCCGCGTCTGACAAAATATCGCCAAATAAGTTACCTGTGACAATCGTGTCGAATTGCTTGGGTGCGCGGATAAGTTGCATGGCTGCATTGTCTACATAGAGGTGAGATAGCTCCACATCCGGATATTCATCAGAAAGCAGGGTAATGCGATCGCGCCAGAGCTGAGATACATCCAACACATTGGCTTTATCAACCGAGCACAATTTGCCACTGCGTTTTTGCGCTGCTTCAAAGGCAACGCGACCAATCCGATCGATTTCACTTTCGGAATAAACCATGGTATTGACACCACGCTTTTCCCCTGTTTCGGTGGCAAAAATTCCCTTTGGCTGACCGAAATAGATGCCGCCCGTTAGTTCGCGCACCACCATCATATCGACGCCTTCCACTACCTCACGCTTGAGGGAAGAGGCATCAACTAACTGAGGCAAAATCTTGGCAGGCCGCAAATTTGCAAAGAGCCCCAGCCCTGCTCGCAGTCCCAATAATCCCGTTTCAGGTCGCTGATGACGCGGCAAATTATCCCATTTGTAACCACCGATCGCCGCCAGCAAAACTGCATCGCTATTGCGGCAGGCCTCTAAAGTTTCTTCCGGCAGGGGATTACCCGTTGCATCGATCGCAGCACCGCCCAGCAGAGCTTCAGTAAAGGTGAAGCCGACATTGAGCTGCTCTCCAGCCTGTTTTAGCACCGATACTGCTACTGCGATGATTTCAGGGCCAATGCCGTCGCCAGGTAAAAGAGTGATCCGGTACTGCTTGCTCATGGGTGGTAAGACTTCTCGATATAGAAAGAACGATCGTTGCGATCGAGTATTCTATCTCATATTCAGGAGCGGATTTTTTAAGCGCATCCAAGTCTTAAGGATGGATTAACCCTTAATCCAAGCCGATTGAGCGATCTTGCAGCATAAACTCGATTTGCGGCAGCAGGGGATCCTGGACCATGCCGATCCCACGAAATCCCCAGCGATTAAACAACGCTTTAAGCTGTGACCCAGGCAGTGATTCGATAGCAAATCGATCGGCCACTTCTTTCGCATGCGTATTGAGATAACTGAGCGCGTCAGCATATTCCCGAAACATTAACAGAAAGCCTGGATCGGGTTGGCCTTCAGAATTGCCAGAAGGTCTGGGTCGAGCAACGAGATACTGCCCGTCGGTTTTAGAGCGGATGAGATAGAAGATGTCAGAAAGCATTTCCCTATTTTCTCAGAATTTTTGCGCTGCACCGCAAACTCGCCAGCCCATCTCCATTCTTTAGAGAATGAATTGTCAACTCTCAAAATCTTCTAGAAGAATTGACAGGAAATCGGGCTGATGCTCGAACGGCTGGGCTTAACCGATCGACTCACCAACCCGAAGATGGATTCGGCACCTGAGAAACCAAGGCTGAGGCTAAATCACTGAAATTAAACCGTGACTGAGATTAGGTAATTACCTGGAAATCGGCTTTACTGAGGTCTTGAGGCTTGTTGGACAACACTGCAAACACGCCGCCATTTGCCCCAAACAAGTTGCCGATATCTCCGCCACCGAACCCCTGGGCAGAACCATTCGGGTTGTAAACCAACTGCCCGGTCGATTTGATATAAACGATCGCGGCGGAATTTGTTTCGGCAGCACCCGGTCCTTCCACTGCTTCGAAGGTCAAGCCATTTTGCAGCGCTGTGAAAGTTGCTTTGCTGAGTACGATCTTGTCCTGAGAGACGCCAGAGAGCAGACCTGTTGTATCGAAGTCTGTAATCGTGTCAACTCCAAGGGTTGTGCGGCTGAAAGCAACTCCTGTACTGAAAAAGTACTTATCATCGCCAAGCCCACCCGTGAGCACGTCATTGCCCGCATCTCCGATCAAACGATCGAGTCCTGAACCGCCTAGCAAGGTATCGTTGCCAGTCCCTCCACGCAGGTAATCATCACCCAAATCACCCACCAAAGTATCAGTGCCAGAACCCCCATAGAGGGAGTCATTACCCCATCCACCGTCAATACGGTCGTTGCCGACATCGCCATACAAGGTATCGTTGCCTAAATCCCCATAGATTTCGTCATTCCCCCCTGCTCCATTGACCTGATCATCTCCTGCCTTGGCAAGAATTTTTTCGTCATTGCTGTCACCGGTAAATTGATCGTTTCCGAGGGTTAATTCACGAACTACTGGCATAATTTTCTCCTTGACGTTCAGAATGAAACACAGATCGATTTGAAATCCAATGAAATCGATTTCGAGGGGAAATCAATAGGTAGATGCAATTTTTCAGGGGCAGTTGATCAGATATTTTCGATGTTTTTTTTGCATCAAATTTACGATTGATCTGCCTAACAATCAAAGCCGAAAATTGAATTTCCTTAATGGAGTTGCTTGTTTCTCGACTTTCAAAGTCTGCTTGACTTGACTCTGCTATTACTCTAAAAGCTCGATTGGGTGATGTCAGTCTGAAAAGGTCAGAGAAAGTCAGCTATTTTTTGAGGTGTTTTAATTGCAGAAGTTAGAATTAGTTGGAAAAGGTCTTACTGCCCTTTTTTGAATTAGATCGGTTCTATAATTGTCTGCTCTCTAATTATTTGAAAAACTGTGATTTAACTGTGATTTAACTGTGTTTTTGCTGTTTTTTAAGTACCAGATTGAAAAGTGGTTAATCCGATTTTTTAAACATAAAAAATTTGTTTAAAGCCATCAAATTGTGCTGGGTATGGAGATTGTTATGAGTTGCCATCCCGACCCTGTTCCTCTAGCCCGATCAGGCAAAGCATTAAAGGAGTGTGATCACTCGCCCGATCGCCCACCAAACATCGCATCATAGAAAGAGAGGATTCCACTTACCCAAACGTTCCATGACATTGAAATATGCTTACTTCCCAGGCTGTGTCGCGCAGGGAGCTTGTCGAGAGCTTTATTTGTCCACACAAGCCTTGACTCAAGCGCTAGGCATTGAATTGATCGAGTTGAAAAAGGCATCTTGCTGCGGTTCTGGCACTTTTAAGGAAGATTCGCAGATCCTGGAAGACACCGTAAATGCCCGCAACATTGCGCTTGCCGAAGAATTGAATCTGCCGCTTTTGACCCATTGCAGCACCTGTCAGGGCGTGATCGGGCATGTCGATGAACGGCTGAAAGAGGCTCAACAAGAAAATCCGGCTTATTTGGAACAAGTGAATGGGCTCTTGCAGCATGAAGGATGCTCACCCTACCGAGGCACGACAGAAGTTAAGCACCTGCTCTGGGCTTTGGTGGGGGATTTTGGCTTGGACGAACTGCAAAAGCGCGTGACTCGGCGGTTATCGGGTTTGAAATGTGCCGCCTTCTATGGTTGCTATTTGCTGCGAGCGCAAGATCACCTTCCCTATGACGATCCCTATAATCCCCAGTCTATGGAAAATCTGTTTCGGGCGATCGGTGCTACACCTGTCTACTATCGCGGTCGGACCCAATGTTGCGGCTGGCCTCTGTCGAGTTATGCCACCGAATCAGCATTCAAAATGGCGGGAAATCATATTCAAGAGGCGATCGACACTGGAGCAGATTGCATGGTGACGCCTTGTCCGCTCTGTCATCTCAACCTCGATTCTCGGCAGCCGGAAGTGGAAAAGGTGATTGGCAAAAAACTCGATCTACCCGTCCTGCATCTTTCGCAACTGGTCGCCTTGGCGCTTGGCATTAGTCCGAAGCAACTCGGTATGGAACGCCACATTGTTTCCACCCGTCCTGTACTAGAAAAATTAGGACTCCTTGCTACGGTTTAGAAACCGAATCAAAAATAAAGAGGCAGTGTTGCTCTGCCTCCCAGGTTTCATTCATGAATTCAAGAAATTTGACTCTCTGCTAAATCATCAAAGCCATCCTGTTGATGAATAATGCTCTGCCTGATTAGCTGCTGATTAGCTGAAGTTGACTACGCCACCACTAGCAGCACCCAGAGTCAGTGCACTGGCATCAACCCCTTGAACCAGACCAACCAACTCGCCGGTAAGCAAGCTTGAACGATAGATGGCAGCACCAGAAACACCGTTGATCGTTGCGTTGACCACATCATAGTTGTTGAACGGTCCAGACAGCTCTTTGAGTTGAATCTTGTCTTGTCCATCCGTGAAGTCAGTAATTAGGGCATAGTCACCATTACCACCATTCCCTAAGGTAAAAACGCCATCATCATAATAGATCTCAGTGGCAGAACCCAGAACAAAGGTGTCATTGCCAGAACCCCCTGTGAGGGTGTCGATTTCTCCAACGCCCTTGCTCGCATCCAAAGAGTTCACGCCCAACACCGTATCATTGCCTTCGCCACCGACGACCGTATCATTGCCCCGACCACCGCGAACATAGTCGTTACCCGCTTCACCATAGACGGTATCGTTACCATCGTTGCCGCGCAGTTCATCATCCCCGCCGCCGCCGTAGACTGTATCATCTCCGTCCCAGGCCAGAACAAAGTTGTTGGCGCTGTTGCCAATGATGATATTGTTGAGCGAATTCCCGTCACCGTTGATCGCATCTGTGCCTGTCAGCGTCAGATTTTCGATGTAGTTCCCTAACGTGTAGGTAATCGAAGACTGAACTGTATCGGTGCCGCCAAAGAAGACTAAATCTGTTACGACATCCCCCGCATCGTTTACCACATACGTATCATCACCAGAGCCACCCTGCATGGTATCTGCGCCCAAACCGCCATCTAAGGTATCATTGCCAGCATCCCCTTTGAGCGTGTTGTTAGCGCTGTTGCCGATGATCACGTTATCTAAGGCGTTGCCTGTTCCATCGATCGCATCACTGCCTGTCAGCGTCAGGTTTTCCAGGGTATCACCCAAGGTGTAGGTAATTGAGGCGCGGACCGTGTCGGTGCCTGCACTTGCAGCTTCTGTGATCACATCGGTTGCTGAATCTACGATATAGATATCGTTGCCCAAACCACCTGCCATTTGGTCACTGCCCGCACCGCCATCCAAGGTGTCATCGCCACTGCCGCCATTCAGCGTGTCGTCACCTGCACCGCCAGAGAGAATGTTATTTGCATCGTTGCCTGTAATGATATTATTCAGCTCATTTCCAGTCCCGTTGATGGCATCGGTGCCCGTTAATTCTAAATTTTCAACATTTGCAGTCAGGGTATAGCTGATCGAAGCTTTTACTTTATCTGTACCAGCGTTTGCTGCTTCTGTCACAACATCTCCAACGCTATCTACTAAATAGAGATCGTCACCTAGACCCCCTGTCATTTGATCGTCACCAATACCACCGTCTAAGGTATCGTTGCCTGCACCTGCATTTAAGATATCGTTGCCTGCATCACCTGCTAAGGAGTTGTCGGCATCGTTGCCCGTTATGGTGTTATCTAGCGTATTGCCAGTACCATTTAAAGCGGCAAATCCAGTCAGAATTAAGTTTTCAACATTTGCGCTGAGGGCATAGCTGATCGAGGCTTTCACTGTATCGGTCCCTGCACCTAAATCTTCAGTGACTACATCTGATGCGCTGTCCACAATGTAGGTATCATCGCCACTGCCACCCGCCATCTCATCGTTACCAGAACCGCCATCGAGCAAGTCGTTGCCAGAACCGCCGTTCAGCACATCGTCATCTGCCCCGCCTAACAGGATGTCATCCCCACCGCCGCCATTGAGGGTATCTTCACCAGAACCCCCCTTGAGGGTATCGTTGCCACCACCGCCAACCAGGGTGTCATCCCCTGCCCCGCCTAACAGAATGTCATTGCCGCCGCCACCCTTTAATTCGTCATCGCCTGCCCCACCATTCAGGGTGTCGTTTCCTTGTTTACCATTTAGGACATCATCGCCAGATAAACCTTTAATAATGTCATCGCCAACTGTACCGAGTAGGGTGTCATCCAGTGCCGAACCTTTGATTTTAGCCATTGTCGTTTCTCCTGAATCCTTGAGTGTCGAGGTATGAAAGGTTGGTTTTGCACCCCTCTGAGATTCAGTAGGATGGACTGCTTTGGTTTATGCAGTTTGGCTGCAAAATGCAGGCGACATTTTTTAGACAATTTCTGAAAAGCGCTACCAGTTGGAGTTTTCGACTATAGTTTGGGCCTGGTTGAAATAGATCAAAAGCGCTGAGCTGCTTAGATCACAGGTTGGATTTCAGACAAAGCTAATCAGGAATATAAATTTTTGTTTCAAATCTAGTTTTGTAGTTTTTGATACAGAATTTTTTGGTATAGTTTATCTAGAAGCAGTTTCATTCGTCTTCCTTACATTTAATTTACGGAGATCTCACTATGTCTACTCAAGATCGAGCCCGCGCGCTCATGATGCGTCATCACCAGATGGTCAAAAATCGCCAGCAGTCCATGCTCAGCCGTGCTGCTGCTGAATTGGGTTTGACTGAAAGTGAGTACCAAAATCGCATTCAAGGCAAATTCCCAGCTGACTTTGGTGCAGACTACGATCGCAGCAACTCCTCTGCTAGCTAGATCGCCTGTTTAGCCACTAGTTAGACCATCTGGCTCAAGAAAGCAGCGCGAAAGCTTCAACTGCAGGCTGCTGACTTGAAATTCCATCACTTTAGACTTCATGCTCCTAATTTGTAGATAGCTAGATAGCCATAAAGCAACACCGGAACGTTCTCCAAATGGGGGGCGTTCTTTTGATTGGGGCCTGTGTCAGGTCGATCGTCCGAAGAGGAAGAGATTGCCGTAAACTAGGCTTCACGCCGATTGAATATCGGTGAACTTTAACCCATTTCAGGAGTAACTATGACACGTGCGATTATGGAGACCGAAAAAGGAACAATCCATCTGGAACTGTTTGACAAAGATGCTCCCAACACGGTGAAAAACTTTGTCGATCTTTCCAACAAAGGCTTTTATGATGGGCTGAACTTCCATCGGGTTATTTCCAACTTTATGATTCAGGGGGGCTGTCCTGAGGGAACGGGCCGGGGTGGTCCGGGGTACAAGATCAAGTGCGAAATCAATCCGAATAAGCACCTTGCAGGCACTCTGTCGATGGCTCATGCAGGACGTGATACTGGCGGCAGTCAGTTTTTCATTTGCCATTCCCCCCAGCCTCACCTGGATGGTGTGCATACCGTGTTTGGCCAAACAAATGATATGGACGTTGTCAATGCAATTCGGCAGGGCGACAAAATTCTGTCCGTCAAGATTGAAGCATAACTCGTAGAAATCTCAACGAATAGGAATAAGGAATCATGGCAGACTGGCAGGAAATTGCAGGGGGTGTGACTGCACCAAAAGGCTTTCGGGCAAGTGGCATTGCGGCTGGATTAAAGCCTTCGGGGGCACCCGACTTGGCGCTGATCATGTCAGATGTAGATGCGATCGCTGCTGGCGTGTTCACCACGAGTCAGGTAAAAGCCGCTTGCGTTGATTATTGTCGTCAGCGATTACAGGACAAAGCGACAGCCCGCGCCATCCTCTGTAATGCGGGACAGGCAAATGCAGCCACAGGGGCACAGGGTTGGGCAGATGCCGTAGAAAGTGCGACGCTGTTAGCTCAGGCGTTGAACATTGCACCCGAACTTGTGCTTGTCGCTTCCACAGGCGTTATTGGTCAGCGGATCAAAATGGAGGCATTGCGGGCGGGCATTCCTGCTCTAGTTGCAGCTGCGTCACCTGAGGGATCGGATGCTGCTGCCAAGGCGATCGTCACAACGGATTTAGTAACTAAATCGATCGCGCTAGAAACCCTGTTTGATGGGCGTCCTGTGCGGATTGGCGGCATCTGCAAAGGATCGGGCATGATTCACCCCAACATGGCGACGATGCTGGCTTTCGTCACCTGCGATGCGGCCATTTCTCCCCACCTCTGGCAACAAATGGTCAGCCGTGCTGCGGATAAGAGCTTCAACCAAATTACGGTGGATGGTGATACCAGCACCAATGACTCCCTCATCGCTCTGGCTAATGGTGAGTCGCGCACCCCAGCGATTACAGAACCCGGCCCTGATGCGGATAGGCTCGAAGCTATGCTGACCGAGGTTTGTATGCAATTAGCAAAATCGATTGCCCGGGATGGAGAAGGGGCCACCTGTCTGCTAGAAATCCGGGTTTCTGGTTCTGCAGATGATGCAAGCGCTCGCCAAATTGCTCGGACGATCGCCGGTTCTGCCCTATTTAAAGCCGCAGTTTATGGTCGCGATCCCAACTGGGGCCGGATTGCTGCCGCTGCTGGACGAGCAGGTGTTCCCTTCAATCAGGAAAATCTGCGGGTGCAATTAGGTGACTTTCTACTGATGGAACATGGTCAACCCCTACCGTTCGATCGGGCCGCAGCCAGCAACTATATGAAGCAGGCCGCCGCAGGAGAATACCTGAAAGCTGACACCGTGTTGGTTTCGGTTAGCGTTGGCAATGGATCAGGAACCGGGATGGCTTGGGGATGCGATCTCAGCTACGACTACGTCAAGATCAACGCAGAATATACCACCTAGCATGGGGTGAGTTGGGAGTGAGGAGAATCGATTGTGGCAATTCCCCCTTGCTCCCCTGCTCCATCCCTCTCCTTAATTAAGCAGATGGCACCAATGCCACGATCTCCTGTAATGCTGCTACGAGAGCCTGACATTCCTCGTCATTACCGACGCTGATGCGAAGAAACTGATCGATACGGGGCTGTTTGAAATGGCGCACAATAATTCTCCGCTCTCGCAGGGCCGCTGCCAGTTCGGGTGCATCTCGTTGCGGGTGACGGGCAAACACAAAATTTGCGGCTGAGGGCAACACAGTGAATCCCAGGGATTCGAGCTGTTGGGTTAACCATTCACGGCTGGCAATCACCGCATCACGCGTCTTTTCAAAATAGGCTCGATCGGCAAAAGCAGCCACTGCACCTGCGATCGCCAATCGTCCCAAAGGATAGGAATTGAAGCTATTTTTAACTCGCTCTAGCCCTTCGATCAGCACTGGATTGCCAACTGCAAATCCGACCCGCAATCCTGCTAGCGATCGGGCTTTGGAGAAAGTTTGAATAATCAGGAGATTAGGAAACTGATCAATCAGCTGAATTGCTGTTTCGCCGCCAAAATCTACATAAGCTTCGTCAATCACGACGACCGCATCTGTGTTTGCAGCCAATCGCGCAATTTCGTCCAGCGGCAGCAGACAGCCAGTCGGCGCATTAGGATTTGGAAAAATAATGCCGCCATTGGGCTGCAAGTAATCATCAACGCGAATTTTAAAGTCTTCTGTCAACGGAATGATGGTAGATTCGATCTCGTATAACTGACAGAACACTGGATAGAAGCTATAGGTAATATCTGGAAAGAGAATGGGGCGATCGTGCTTGAGTAAACCGCAAAAAGTATGAGCCAAAACTTCATCAGACCCATTGCCGACAAACACCGATTGGGGTGAAACCTGATAATAATCCGCGATCGCTTGCTTCAGCAAATCGGCATTTGGATCGGGGTAGAGCTTGAGTTGCCCACTGGCTTCTGCCTCCAGTGCCGCCAAAACTTTCGGTGAAGGAGGATAGGGATTTTCGTTCGTATTCAGCTTAATTAGCTGCATCATTTTGGGTTGCTCGCCCGGCACATAGGGGGTGAGACGATGAACGATCGGACTCCAATATTTACTCATAGGTGGATCTTAGACAATCGGCATGGATGGGCGGCATCAGCTCCCATTGGGTATTATCGCGCGGATGAGGCTGAATGCCACTGTTGGAGCTCAAAAATTCCCTTGTCTTAAAAATTCCCCTTTCGCATGAGGGAGTTGATCGAATTGCTCAAGGGTTGCTGCTAACTGGTTAGAGAAAGTGACCAGGTTGAATTTTTTCTCGGCCAGCAGGCGAGCTTTGCGGCCCATCTCTTGCGTCAGAGCGGGGTTCTCCAACAAATAGGTAATCGCTTTCTGCCATCCCTGGCTATCACCTGGATTAACCCACAGCCCAATTCCTTCCTTTTCAATGTCAATGCCAACATATTCATTTCTGGTCATTACGATCGCATTCCCGGTTGCCATGGCTTCAGTCAGAGCCGTAAGACCGATCGCATTATTGAACTTGTCGTTGTGACAGGTTAACGGAATAGCAACCGCGTAAGCTTGTTGATAGAGCTCAATCAGCCCTCGCCAGGGAATCATGTCTTCATACAAGGTGACATTCGTTAGCGACAAGGCGGTTACATCAGCGGCGCTAATTGCACGGGAAGCACAGATGGTTAACTGACAATCAATCTGTTGAAATGCCTTGAGTAGGGTCGAGTAGTCCCGATAAGTTTTACCGAGGCTAAAAATGAATTTAGGTTGATCGGGCGGTTGATTGGGCAGTTGATTGAGTGGCTGATCGGCCTGCTCAAACCAATGAGGTTGTTGAGTTTTGGAAAAGTCGGGCTGGTAAAATCTGAGGTCAGGCCCCCATGCGATCAGCTCTAGTTTTTGTTCTGGAACGCCGAATTCCTTTAAATCTTTGGCCAAAGCCTCACTGAGACAGAGAATTTTGTCATTTCCCTGCACGAACATCTGAGTGAAGAGCTTCCAAAACCAGGTTTTTTGTGCAGGAGTTTGATAGGCGATCGCGATGATCGGTATATTCAGAAGTTTGATCGATCTCAGGAAAGCTAAAAATAATGTGGTGAGATGATGGGCTGAATAGATTACATCATACCGATCGAGCTGGGTCAGTAATCTAAGCTGCTGATCCAAGTCACCCAGGAATTTCACTTTTTGACTGAACTGTTTGAGCCAGCCATGTTTTTCGAACGGCAGAATATCAACACAAATCCCTCGTTTCTCAAGCAAAGTATATCCCCAAAGGTGTTGAGCGGGTGCATTTTCCTGTTCTTCCTGAAATGACTTCAAAATTCCCATCAAATCATAGTTGTTAATCAGGACAACTCTCATGATTGAATCTGCTCCAATGATTTGTGCCGCAAATGAATTGCAGGTTCTTGCAAGAAAAACCAGGATTGCTAGCTTGACTGAATTTCCTTAAGCAATGAAGCAGGTTGCAAGATATTCCTTGCCTGCAAATCACCCAATATTCCTGTGGTCTTTAGCGCAATATGGCAATTGCTCTCAAGTGACGACGATAAAGTCAGAATTGTTCCAAGACAATGAGAAGGAGGTAGATGCAACCCAGACATATCAGATGAGCAGAATGCCAAACCGAAGAAACCAGCGCCAGTAGAACTGCCCTAACATCCTAGTCTTTTGTTAAACCCCAACCCTCTGCCTCTAGAAAGATTCGCTTTAGAAGGTGCAGATCAATCTGGCCCTGTTGAGTTTCAGCCGATCGACCTAATGTAAAACCGCCGTTAGATGACTTTCACGATCGGGGGTTGCCGCCTTTTATCTTTTTCTGCTTGCGCGATTTTTGCTTGTGCAAGAACTTGCTGTTGAGTTTTAATAATTATATCGTTCTATAACGATTTATGTGAGAGGTGGAGCAAAAGATTTTGCAAAAATCAGGATACCATGATTTACCTAATTAGCTTGAATCCCTTCTGTTGCCTTGAAATATCTAAAATTCGATCGTTAAAAACTTTTCAGTTCCTGCTTCAAAAAAATTGCTAACTCCTTAGTAATTATTCATTAAATCGAGACGCAAAAGGATTTCTTTTGCCCCTAAAATCATTTTAAAAGTTGTGCTTTCTCAAACCAGATTTCCAGAGAAATAAGCAATGTAAACAATTTTTTAGATGATCGATTCCGGTCAGTTTTCATGCTTGGTTTTAACTGGATTTTGGTTCGAACAACCTTTAGGTTTCAGTTTGAGAGAGTGCAAAGAACTCGTCTGAAATTTAACGGAATCAGTTGAATTTTTATGAACGATCGCAAACAGTCAATCATTGCTCTAGGAGATGAGCGATGGAGGTTTTCATTCTGGCTAACCGGCATTATGATGGCCATTTACTTCGGTTTCATCTTGCTGATCGCCTACAATAAACCTCTTTTAGGAACACTGATTATGCCCGGACTTTCATTGGGCATTTTATTCGGTGCATTGGTCATTGTTGCCGCATGGGTGTTGATCTATGTCTATGTCCGTTGGGCAAATACTTATTACGATCGAAAACTTTCGCGGTTGCATCAAGAGGCTGAGTAGTGAATACAAATTTAGGGCAATTTAATCCACTCGCGATTACATTTTTCTTTGTCTTTGTTGCAATTTCATTAGGCATTACTTATTGGGCTGCTAAACATACCCGCAGTACCTCTCATTTCTACACAGCAGGTGGGAATATTAGCGGTTTTCAAAATGGTTTGGCGCTGGCAGGTGACTATATGAGTGCGGCCAGTTTCCTGGGGATTGCCGGACTGGTGGCATTAAATGGATTTGACGGTTTAATCTACTCGATTGGATTTCTGGTGGGCTGGCCGATCGTCATGTTTTTGATCGCGGAGCCGCTGCGCAACATGGGACGCTACACCTTTGCAGATGTGGTGGCCTTTCGGATGCGGCAAAAACCGGTGCGAGTCGCATCTGCGATCGGCGCATTGGCCGTGGTGTGCTTCTATTTGATTGCTCAAATGGTGGGCGCTGGCAACCTGATCAAGTTGCTGTTTGGTCTGGACTATAATCTGGCGGTGCTGATTGTCGGTGGGGTGATGCTGGCCTATGTGATTTTCGGCGGCATGATGGCGACGACTTGGGTGCAAATTATCAAAGCCGTCTTGCTGCTGGCAGGCACGATCTTGCTGGTTGTGATGGTGTTGGCTCCGTTTGGCTTTAGTCCAACCGCACTGTTTGAAGCGGCTGCTAATAAATATGGGGATGCGGTGTTAGCACCGGGTAAACAGGTTTCCGATCCGTTGGATGCCATTTCTCTAGGGATGTCCTTGATGTTTGGCACCGCTGGTTTGCCGCATATCCTCATGCGATTCTATACCGTTCCAGATGCGAAGGCGGCTCGCACCTCTGTGATGTATGCCACGATCTTCATTGGCTTCTTCTATCTGCTAACTTTTGTGTTGGGCTTTGGCGCAATGGTCTTTGTTGGGCAAGATGCTATTAAGGCGATCGATGCAGGCGGCAATATGGCCGCTCCTATGTTAGCCGAAGTGTTGGGGGGCAATGCCTTCCTGGGCTTTATTTCAGCAGTCTCCTTTGCTACCATCCTGGCTGTCGTCGCGGGTTTAACCCTTTCTGGTGCAGCCACCTTATCCCATGATCTCTGGGTGAATGTGGTGCGGCATGGTTCAGCCGATGAAAACGAACAGTTTAAAGTAGCTCGTGCATCCACCCTGGTTTTAGGGGCTGTAGCAATCGTTCTCGGCATTGTGTTCAAAGGTCAAAATGTGGCTTATATGGTCGGTTTAGCCTTTGCGATCGCAGCAAGCGCTAATTTCCCGGCACTCGTGATGTCGATGATGTGGCGGAGATTTACGACAAAGGGTGCGGTTTCCAGTATGTTAGTAGGCACCATCACATCCTTGGTTCTCATCTATCTATCGCCCACGATTCAGGTGACGATTCTCAAACATGCCTCTGCCTTGTTCCCGCTGAAGAATCCAGGGTTGATTTCCATTCCCCTTGCTTTTGCGGTTGGCATCATTGTCTCTTTAGCTTCACCTGAACATCGAGCTGAGGAGAAATTCGAGGAAGAACACCGAATTCATGCAGGTTGAGGTTATCTGAGCTTGTATGGGTAAAATACGCTTCCTTTAAATCAAGAAGAACTAATCCGGTCTAAGAGGGTGCAGGGAGAAGATTTCTGTACCCTCTTACTGATTATTGACTTCATCCTCAAATACTCGACTTGCCAATTCATCCTGTTTGAGCTGCAACTGAGTTGTCCTGTTTAACGGAACTACATTCACGAATGCAAGCGCCGAAACTCACTGGGTGAAGTTCCTGTCCACCGTCGAAATGATCGAGTAAACGTGGCTGGTTCGGTGTAGCCTAGTTCGAGGGCAACATCTATTAGCTGAATGGAAGGATTTTTCAGCAAATCCAACGCTAAACTAAAGCGGACCTGGTCAATCAGGCGAGAGTAACTCAAACCATTCTCAGCCAGTCGTCGTTGTAGGCTACGGGAGCTTAGGCCCGCTGCTTCTGCCGCTAACGTAACATGCAATCCCCCATCAGGCAAATGAGCTCGAATGAGTTGGTGCAGTGACCCGATCAGGTCTGTGGCTGGAGCTGAAAACCGCCAAACTTCATAATCTTGCGGCTGGCAAGATAGATGGTGACTCACTGACTGTTTGAGTGGCAGGCTCAAGAGAGATTTGGTAAAGCCGATCGCGTTATTGGGTTGATTAAAGCAGACTTGTACCTGGGAAAACACTTCAATATCTTCTAGGCCCTTTAATCTATTAGCTTGGAAATGCAGGTCAGTTGCATGCCATTCATCTGTAGTAACTGACTGAATAACTTTGAGATAAAGCAGACAGGCATAATACTGAGCTTGTTGATTTTCCACGTTAGCCTGGTTGATGTACTGGTGGTTAAACCAAAATTTGCCATCCTTTTGGCTCAGCCACACTCGCGCACCAGAGTTATGGGTCGCCGTTAGCAAATCCGAAATTGTATTAAGAAAGTCGTACAACGTTAAGGACTGGCAGGCAACTTTGCTAAGCATCCCAAAATCATCAGTCTGAACTTTCTGGGCAGACAGCACACCAAAGAGTTCAAGACCTGTTCGTTGAGCAGCCAGCTCACTAAAAGTAAAAGCATTATAGAGAGGAATCAATGTTTCAGAATTCTCTAGGGCTGCGATCGGTAATTTCGCCTGCCTCAGGAATCGTTCTGATGAGTAGCCGCTCTGGTCAAGAAATTTAATCAGCGGCAGGATAGCATTAGCCCGAACCAGCGGAATTGCATTCATAAAGTTTTTGCTGTTAGCCAGTACCTGACAAGGGCTCTCGCTCCAGGACAATTCAAAAAGGTTGGTGGCTCGGACTATATATTAACTTCGCAAATCTTATTGGATTTGGCGTGAAAAAACAAGTCAACGAACGAGCAAGCCTCAGATAATGCCCTTTACATCACAGTGAGACAAGTTACTGAACTCTAGGTTTTACTTATGTATTTCACGGATGACTCTTTGTTCCCTGAAAATATGCAACCGCTTATCATCACAGCGGCTCCCTTTGGTCCTGAATGGCTGCCGGGTGATGTCGAGGATATTCCTGTCTCGTGGGATGAGCAGGTGCAAGCCGCAGTAGATTGCTACAATGCGGGTGCGACAATGCTGCATGTCCATGTGCGCGATCCTAAGACTGGGCAAGGCTCGACCAACTTCGACCAGTACAACGAGTTTATTGGGCGGCTGCGTGAGGCTGTGCCGAAGATGATCCTTCAGGTTGGAGGATCAATCTCCTTCGCACCGCACACCGAGGACGCGAAAGCCAAATGGCTCGATTACGACACTCGCCACATGCTAACAGAGCTGAATCCGAAGCCAGACTGCGTCACGATCACGACGGGCTCAACGCTCTGGGATGTTACACAAGCGTTCATTCCAGGTGATGCAGACGGAACCCATCTGGCTGATCCGAAGGTGGCAGCTGCCTGGAGTGGCATGGTAGTGGACTCAACGCCAGCCTTCTATCTTGAGCACCTGAAGCGGTTGAGTGCAAACAAGATTCAGCCTTACTTCGTGCCTGGAACAGTCCACCAGCTTGAGATTATTGAGCGACTGCTCCGCGCTGGAGTGTACAAGGGGCCGTTGAATGTGGCTCTCTGCGGCTATGGCGGCGGTACGATGGGGCGCAACCCGTTTGATTGGATGGAGATGCTTCGCCGTACGCCACACGGCTCATCAAGTGTGACATTCTGGAGCAGCATGCGCGGCAACATTGCGATCCAGACAATGGCAATCATTCTTGGCGTGCATGTACGGGTAGGCAACGAAGATAATATTTGGGACATGCACAAGAAGCGCTGGCCGACAGTCAAGCAGATCGAATGGGCGGTGAAGCAGAGCGAGCAGTTTGGCCGCAAGGTGGCGACGGCAGACGAAGCACGCCAGATCATGAAGCTCGATGTCTGGTACGACACGGTGGAAGAAACGCTGTTCAACCTTGGACTGCCACCCAATCGCCCCGAAGGCTACAAAGGTTTTCTGGCTTATGAGAGTGATGGTCGGCTTCCTAAACCAACGGGCGTGGCAACTTCTCCGACCAGCGTTCTATGACGATCGCTTCACTGTATCGCTATATTGACTCGGGATATTAGCCGGATTTTGCTTCATCACCAAAAGTGTTTGAGAAGCATATGACAAGCTAACCTGAGGAGTCAGTACATGTAGTATGTACAACTTAAGTGGGTAAGTATCTACACAGATAATGCATTCCCATCTTCATTCTTAATTAGGCGTGAAGATGGGAAAGTTGGTTTTGTGTGAAAAGTTTTTAGCGAGCCGATCTTATATGATTGGTGTCGGCCAGCTCTGATTGAATCAAGATTTAGCAGGGGAAATGAATTCTTGCATTCACTGCATGGAATGCCATGGATAGAATCAGTCCGTATGTACGGAGGACGTAGAAAATGGCGGAATTTGTTGAAGCAATCGAATTAGACCAGATTCCATCGGGGCAAGGAACGACAATCACGATCGCCAATAAAGCCATTGCCTTATTCAACATCGATGGGCAAATCTATGCCATTGATGATGCCTGCCCCCATGCCGGGTCGTCCCTGGGTTGGGGAAAATTGGAGGGTTCAATGGTTACCTGTCGCGCTCACGGGTTGAAGTTTAATCTCACCAAGGGTTGTATGGCGAACAATCCTGAAGTTGCCCTAACCACCTATCCGGTTCAGGTGATGGATGGGAAGGTGATGATTGCGATCACCTGAGGGTAAGATTGCGATCGCTCCGAATTCAAAGAATACTTCAATGAACCAATTGCAATAAGACCGCAGAAATTGTCAATTGGTGAGTGTTTGGTATGGCATGGCTCAGAGCCTTGCAGAAAATTACCCTGCTTTTCCCAGACGTTAAACAAATTGGTATTTTAACCGCTGTGACTTTTAGGTGTCATATATTTGTGCTGGATGTCTATTGATGTTGGAGCTGGAGTAATGATAAGAAGCTTTGCAATATTCATCTTATCTACTAGTGGATCTTTAATATGAAACAATCAGCAATCTCGAAAACAAACGCTCTGATTATTGGAGTGTTCCTCCTCCAGATCGGCTTATTGTCGCTCAGAATCCCTGGGATAAGCAATGCTGCAAATGCCCAAACCCCACAACCCTCGCGCGAAGCTCCACTCAGTGATGCACTTCCGAATGGTTCGCCCCAGCTGAATTTAGAGCAAAATGCGATCGATCGCTTTAAAGCCATGAGCAATCGATTGGCGTCTGCCCAAACCCTGGCGTTTACTGCTATCTCTAGCTACGAAAGCCCCAGTCGGCTGGGAGTCCCCCTGGTTTATACGACCGTCTCTGAAGTTACCTTACAGCGTCCAGACAAGCTGCGGGTGATTACGTCTGGCCAAGGTGCAGCCTCTGAGTTTTATTATGATGGCAAGACCATGACGGCCTATGCCCCTGATAAGAATCTGGTAGCGGTGGCAGAGGCTCCAGCCACAATCGATGCGGCCTTAGCATCAGCCTACAGTGCGGCAGCAATCTATTTTCCCTTTACGGATATGATCACTGCCGACCCCTATGGCGATATTGCCAGCAGTTTAAAGGTCGCGTTTTATATCGGGCAATCTCAGGCAGCGGATGGCACGACAACCGATATGATTGCGATCGCGAATGACAAAGTGTTTGCTCAGATTTGGATTGGTGCAGATGATTTACCTCGGATGATGCGTGTCGTCTATGCGGATGATCCACTTTGGTTGAGACACCAGGTTGAATTCACAAATTGGCAACTGAATAGTGCGATTGCACCAGATACATTTAGCACCGATCGTACTAACAGTGCCACTCGAATTCCATTTACTCGCCCCGATCCTCCCTAGCTTTCGGCGCTTGCCAGTGTTATTTCATCTCCAAATTCCTGATTTAACCGATTCTTCAATCTCTGATTTCACTTACTGCTCATAAGGAGGTCGATCGCATGATCAAACTAATGACAATGGGGACTGTCAGTCTTCTCATCACTGCGCTCTATGCTAACTCGGCTGCGGCTTATTTCCATGCGAGTGGCTGGCGTGGCAGCGTCTCCGGCGGCAATGGTTCCTGGAGTGCTAGCGGTCTGCGCGGCACTGCCTCAGGTGGAGATGGCTCCTGGAGTGCTAGCGGCTATCGGGGTGGCTCTGCCTCCGGCGGCGATGGTTCTTGGAGTGGCACTGGTTTTCGGGGCTCAACCGCATCCGGTGGGGATGGCTCCTGGAGTGCCAATGGCTATCGGGGTGGCTCTGCCTCTGGCGGCGGCGGTTCTTGGCAAGCTACTACTTCCTATGGAACGCATGTTTACGGCGGCGTTGACCATTATTATGGGGGTGCATACTACGGGGGATACCATCCGCCAACGGTGGTGAATAGCTATGGAGCTGGTTGTTATAACTGTGGTGGCTGGTACGCAGGGGCTGCGGTTGCGGGGGCGGTTGTTGGGGCGGCAACAGGAGTAGCGGTTGCTAATAACGAAAATGCCAATGCCTATTCTGCGGGTTATGCTGCTGGCGCGAGAGCAGATGCGTATGCTATAGGCGCAATTTATACAACTCTGCCTGCGGGTGCTGCTATTCAGACAGTGGGTGGGGCAACCTACTATGTTTATAACGGAACGTGGTTCAGTCCTGGCTATGGTGCCAATGGAGTTTTCTATCGGGTTGTACCGACTCCCTAGGGAACTGATGAAAGGGTGACGATTGCGATCGCCTGAGTTCAGGACCGTGCGCGTTGTGAATTGACAGGACACTTCAATGGATCAATTGCAGGAATGGGATCCGGTCTGGGTAGAACAGTATCTAAACATGACAACCAATCCCTGGAAGAATGGGATTCTGGATATTAAAACGATCGAGCTAATCTGCATTGGGGTAAACGCAGCCTGTACCAATTTGCAGGCCGATGGAACTCGTCGGCACATTCGTGCAGCACTCGAAGCTGGGGCAACGCGGGATGAGATTTTAATGATCTTAAAGATGGCATCGGTGATGTCGATCCATTCCTGTAGCCTGGGTGCCCCCATTCTTTTGGAAGAGGCAAAGGCAGCAGGGGTAGAACCGATGCCCAAACAGGCAGCAGCAACTCCCGCCTGTGACCAGATGAAGGCGATCGGGCAATGGAATGTTGCCTGGGATCCTTTTTATGAACTTGATCCCGTTTGGACCGATCAGTTTATGGCAACGGGCATCGGCATCTATGCCAGTCAACTGTTCTCACCAAAACTGGTTGAACTGCTGAGTATTGCCTTTGATGCCTCGATTACTCACATGTATGCCCCTGGTACCCGTCGGCACATTCGAGCCGCTCTAAAGTTGGGCGCAACGATGGAGGAAATTATGGAAGTGCTCAAGGTTTGCGTTGCTTTCGGAATGGAGTCTTGTTATTTGGGTGTGCCTATCCTGGCGGAAGAACTGGCTGCTTTTAACGATCGGTAATCGAACTGAGGTTTTGAAACGATTGGAGAACGGGTTATGACATCCATGACGGTACCCACGCTGACGGCTCAAGAGCGGGCGATCGCAGAGGGCAAAACAGCGTTGTATGAAAACGTGAGCGCTCGCGTGTTGCGAATGTATGAGGCAATTCGTGCTTACGGTCCACCTCGAGTAGCGCTCGATCGGGCGGTCTTGTTCACTGAATCGTTTCAGGAAACCGAGAGCCAGCCGATGGTGGTGCGCTGGGCAAAAGCGCTCAAACACTATGCCGAGAAAGCGCCAATCGCCATTTTTGACGATGAGCTGATTGTGGGGCGTCCCAACACTTGGCTGGGGCGGTGGGGGATCGTCTATCCCGAACTGGACGGCAGCATCATGCCAGCTGGAGTAGAGATGTTTCGCAAAAACAAGGGTCAGGCAGGGGAAGTGGTTGTCACGGACGAGGATGCCCGGATCATCAACGAAGTTCTGACCCCCTACTGGACAGGCAAAGACTATGCCTCTGCCTTTCACGATGCGCTGCCAGACGAAACCCGGTTTCTGATGTTTGGTCCCGATCCAAAAAATTTGCTCCTGCCAACTTGCATTGTCCTGGCAACTTCCAACATCCGGCATTCCCAGAATTGGACGCCCGATTTCAAAAAAATTCTGACGCGAGGAGTTAAAGGGATTCGGGAGGAAGCGCAGGCGAAATTGGATGCGCTAGACGAGCCACGGGATGTGATCTACAAGAAGCCCTTCCTGGAAGCGGTGATCATTACCTGCGACGCCATGACCCTCTGGTCCAAGCGATATGCTCAATTGGCTACCGAAATGGCAGCTAACGAACAAAATCCTCAGCGGAAACAAGAGCTTTTGGCGATCGCTGAAGTTTGTAACTGGGTGCCTGAAAATCCGGCTCGCACGTTTTATGAAGCGCTTCAGGCCGAGTGGTGGGGCCAAATGTTTAACCGCATCGAGCAAACCAGTAGCGCCATGGGGCAGGGGCGGATGGATCAGTACCTGCTGCCCTTTTATCAGAAAGACCTGGCGGAAGGCAAAATCACGCCTGAGTCGGCGACGGAATTACTGCAATGTGTCTGGATTCAGATGGCTCAATGTGTCGAGATTAAGCTGAATCCAGTGGCAGCAGCCGGAACGGAAGGGTTTTCTAAATTTGAGGATGTGGTTTTGGGCGGACAGACCACTGGTGGTCGAGATGCCACCAATGAGTTGACCTATTTAATTTTGGAATCGACCCGATCGCTGCAAATTCCGGTGCCGGAGCCCTGCGTTCGCATTCATGCGAATACTCCCGATCGCTTATTGCATTACATTGCGGAAGTCGTTAAGGATGGCAAAGGATTTCCGAAACTGCTCAACGATGAGATGGTGATTCCGTTCTACCTGGCAAATGGAGCCACCTTGAAAGAAGCATTGGATTGGAACATCTCAGGCTGTTGCGAAAATCGGTTGATCAACCGGGAAACCAACGTGACCGGGAATGGTGGCATCAACTATGGCTCAGTCGTGGAAATGACCTTCCGGAATGGCAAGCTGAAAGTTCTCAAGGATATTCAATTTGGCGTTCAGACGGGCGATCCTCGTACCTGGACGAGCTTTGATCAGGTATGGAATGCCTTTTGCGCTCAACTTGAGCATCTGGCGAAGCATGCCCTGATTCAGCAGCATTTAGCTTTAAAGATTAAACCGAACTATTTCGCGGCTCCAGCCACTTCCATGCTGCATGACCTGGCGATGGAGCATGGCCGCGATCTGCACAGTCATGGTGACTATATTCCTGGTGCGATCGACCATTCCTGCTTTGAGGCAATTGGTAAAGGCACGGCGATCGATAGTCTAGCTGCCGTCAAGCATCTGATTTTTGATACGAAACGGTTGACCTGGGATCAGCTCTTGGAGGCGGTCGAAGCCAATTGGGAAGGACACGAAGCCATCCGTCAAATGTGCTTGAACGCACCCAAATACGGCAATGGCATTGAGTGGGTAGATCAAATCGGCTGGGAGATTGAGCACTTCATTCTGGAGTACCTGCATCAACATCCCAAACCTCACGACCAGTGCTTTCTGCTACGCCAGATCCCTGTGACTTTCCATGTGCCGCTGGGCAAGGTGACCTGGGCGACTCCCAACGGCAGACCTGCGGGTGAATACCTGGCGGAAGGGATTTCGGCTTCCCACGGGATGGATGTGAAAGGTCCAACTGTGGCGCTCACATCTATGGCACGGGGCAGAGACCTGAGCTACCGGGAAAAGGGCGGCGATTTGATTAACCTGAAGTTCAGTCCGGCCAATGTGGCAGGGGAAGAAGGGACGCGACGGTTGATGCAGATTATCCGCACTTGGAGTGAGCTAAAGCATTGGCATGTCCAGTTCAACATTATCAATAAGGAAACCTTGTTGGCGGCCCAGAAAGACCCCGATAAATACCGTAATTTAATCGTACGAATTGCGGGATATTCCGCCTACTTTGTAGACCTTTCGCCGATGCAGCAGGCAGAGATTATTGCTCGCACGGAAGAACATGTGGGTTGAGTCATAAAAGAGATTGTGCTGAATAGTGCTATGAATGGGAAAAAATTTCCAATTTATATAGCTTCAAATTCATAAATCGATTCGGCGATGTTGAAAAAGATCAATAACGGAGATTACGCATTATGGAACTGCAAGGGAAAACAGCGATCGTCACAGGTTCTGCCAGAGGTATTGGCGAAGGAATTGCCGTAGCAATGGCTCGCGAGGGCGCAAACGTTGTGATTAATTCTCGCAAAGAGCAAGATTGCGTGGCAACGGTCGAGAAGATTCGAGCCGATGGGGGAAAAGCGATCGCGATTGCAGCAGATGTGGCAAAGGAAGATCAGGTTATAGCGATGGTGACAGAGACCGTGAAGCAGTTTGGCAGAGTTGACATTCTTGTGAACAACGCGGGTATTGAAAGCCCACCCATGTTGTTAAAGGATATTCCTGAAGAAATCTGGGATCGAACTCTGTCCGTCAACCTGAAGGGCGTGTTTTTCTGCTGCAAAGCGGTCATTCCACCCATGATGGATCAGGGGAAGGGCAAGATCGTGAACGTTTCCTCTGTGGCAGGAGTTCGGATGACCTTTTTTGGGGGAGCGAACTACACCGCCTCAAAATATGGAGTGATTGGTTTAACCAACCATCTGGCCTGGGAACTGGCGGATAGCCACATCAACGTCAATGCGATCGCACCTGGAGCTGTTCTTACGCCTCTGGCAGAACAAGGTACGACTCAGGAATACCGCGATATGACCACGAAGCGATTAATCCCCTTAGGACGCTGGTGCACAATCGATGACCTGGGTAATGCGGCAGTTTTTCTAGCTAGCGATCGGGCTGACATGATCACGGGGCAGGTGCTTGCAGTGGATGGTGGTGCGCTCACCGGGTTTGGGGAAGATCTGCGTCCCGTCATTCGTCAACGTATGGCTGATATGCAAGCGTCTCATGATGCAAAACATTAAGACTGCGGAGGGCTTACAGCCATGAACGCAACGATCAAACGAATTGCAATTAATGTCGGTTTTGGCTACAGTCCAGGTTTGAACACGGTGATCAGTGGAGCGGTGCTGGCTGCGAACGAACTGGGATGGGAGGTCGTTGGCATTCGGGATGGGTTTGAGGGATTGCTGTTTCGCGATCGCTATCCCGATCGGGGACTGGTGCTCCTTACCCCTGAATTAGTTGAGACCCTCGATCCCTCCAGCAACATTCTGGGGACTGCCGTTCGCAACGATCCCTTTCATGTCCGCATCATCAACGCCGAGAGTCTAGTCGAAGAGGTGGATCGATCGGATCACCTGCTGAAAACCTTGCAGGCAGAAGGCATTGACGCCGTAATTTCAGTCGTTGGAACCCAAGGACTGAGCATTCTCTATAAGCTGCACCGCAAAGGACTCAACACAATCTGTATACCCAGGTCAGTCGAAAATGACATTGCGACAACGGCATTGTCTTTTGGGTTTAACAGCACCCTGAGTTTTGTCACAGAACTGCTCGATCGCGCCAAGCAAGCCGCCCAATCTGCCCGCCAAGTTGGGGTTGTGGAAGTGCTGGGAGAACATAGCGGTTGGCTAGCATTGCAAGCTGGGATAGCCGTCTGTGCGGATGCGGTGCTGATTCCAGAGATCCCCTACGATCTGCAAAAGGTGGCAACGAAACTTCAGGATAAGTTTAGGACAGGGCGATCGCATGGATTGGTGATCGTTGCTGAAGGAGCGCTATCCGTAGACAAAGAAGCGGTTGTTGCATCTGCGAATCCGCTCAAAGCATCCCTATCTCCTTTGGCAACCGACTATCAGGGAAGTCATGTTATTCAGCGATCTGGGCACGCAGCGCAAACTGTGGCGCTCCAGCTTCAGCGGTTAATCAATCAGGAAACCTATCCGCTCGTGTTGGGGGATTGGGTTAAGGGGGGCGCTCCCACCGCTGTCGATCGCCAGTTAGGACTGAGTTATGGGGCCGGAGCAGTGCGGGCGTTGCATGCAGGACAAACTGGAGTGATGGTGAATTTTCAACCACCCAACCTCAGCTTTGTGCCGTTAATGGAGGCCATCAACAAAATCCGCATTGTGCCAGCAGATAGTGAATTTGTCCAGATTGCCCGATCGCTGGGCATCTGCTTAGGAGGCTGAGGAGGTCAAAACCATGACAAATTCATCCACAAACCAAACTGGACTGGTACTCAACATTCAGCATTTCTGCACGCATGATGGTCCCGGCATTCGCACCACGGTTTTTCTGAAGGGCTGTTCCCTCCGCTGCAAATGGTGCAGTAACCCCGAAAGCATTCACCCCAAACCTGAACTGGCCTACAACATCAGCAAATGCATCGGCAAAAAACAGTGTGGTCTGTGCTTAAAGCCGCCTTGCTCAGAGGGTGCCTTTTATGTTCTGGAGGGCGAGGACGATCGCATTCGCATTAATTGGGATTTAGCTAGCGATTGTGGCCAGGACTGTGTTGACCTCTGCCCGACGGGTGCCCTTTACCTGTTTGGTCAGGCAATGACGGTGGAGCAGGTCCTCGATGAGGTGGAGCAGGACAGCTCATTTTACCGAGAATCGGGTGGCGGAATGACACTGAGCGGCGGTGAGTGCCAGCTTCAACCGGACTTCAGTGCGGCACTGCTCCAGGAAGCACATCAGCGGGGATTTAACACGGCGATCGAAACAGCATTTAATGTCCCCTGGTCCCATGTGGAAAAGGTATTGCCCCACGTTGATGTCGTTCTGCATGACCATAAGTTGACCGACCCAGAGCGCCACAAAAAGTGGTGTGGTGTGGACAACCGCCAGATTCTAGCCAACATGAAGCGAGCCTATGAAACCTTCCCTGACAAAACGTTCATTGCCCGTACCCCACTGATTCCTGGGGTGAATGACGACGAAGACCATATTCGATCGGTGCTGGCGTTCATTCGTCCGTACCACAATGTGATCGACTATGAGTTACTGCCCTATCACCGTTTTGGTGAAAGCAAGTATGGATTCCTGGGCAGAGTATATGAACTGAAGGATTTTACATCGCCCTTACCTGAATCGGTGCAGCGGCTCCGATCCATTATCGATGAAGCATTTGGTCGCAGCAGTCCATTAGAACAAACCCACGAACTCAAACCATAAAGTCCTGCATATTGCCTTACTTCAGTTGACCAAAATGCACCAAAGAAGGGTTCATTACCGAATACAATGCAACGGTTAATAAATGGAGAATAACTATGAAACTTGAAGGAAAAGTGGCACTTGTTACAGGCAGCAGTCAGGGTATTGGACAGGCGATCGCGCTGAAGCTGGCATCAGAAGGAGCCAGTATCGTGATTGACTACCGCTCTCATCCAGAGGGGGCAGAGGAAACGCTCAAACAAGTCAACAATATCGGTAGTAAAGGATATACCGTTAAAGCAGATTTGGGAAACGTTCAGCAAGTTCAGGATCTCGTGAATGCGGCAATTCAACATTTTGGCAAATTAGACATTTTGGTAAACAACGCGGGAGTAGAGAGACATGCCCCGTTTTGGGAAGTGACTGAATCTGACTATGACATGGTGCTGAACGTTAACCTCAAAGGTGCTTTCTTTGCCGCACAAGCCCTGGTTCAACATTTAATCGAAACCAAGCGTCCTGGCAAGATTATCAACATCAGTTCGGTGCATGAAGATTTGCCGTTCCCAAACTTTGCTCCTTATTGCTTGAGTAAGGGTGGCATGAAAATGATGGCAAGGGATCTGGCAGTGGAATTGGGACCTCTGGGTATTACCATCAATAATGTTGCACCGGGCGCGATCGAGACTCCAATTAATACCAAATTACTGAACGACGCAGAAAAGTTAGGTGCGCTGCTGCAAAATATTCCACTCAATCGTTTAGGCAAATCCGAAGATGTCGCTTCCCTCGTTGCTTTTCTCGCTTCAGAGGATGCGGATTACATTACTGGCAGCACTTTTGTTGTGGATGGTGGGCTGTTGTGGAATTATCACGAACAGTAATTAGAGCTGTCGATTAAATCAGCCGAAAACTTGAAACACCTGTGGGGACGTTGCAAGGCAATATCCCTGCCATCTATGCAACTCTCTTTCAGGAGAAAGAGCTATGACAGCAGAAGAAATTAGATTGGCACAAGATCGGGATCACACCGCCTATTGGAAACGCTGGGGGCCTTACCTGAGCGAACGGCAGTGGGGCACCGTGCGAGAAGACTACAGCCCGACAGGAGGAGCCTGGGATTATCTTACCCATGATCAGGCGCGCTCCTATGCCTATCGCTGGGGCGAAGATGGAATTGCCGGGATTTCCGATAATCATCAGCGACTCTGTTTTGCGATCGCCCTATGGAATGGCAAAGACCCCATCCTGAAAGAGCGTCTTTTTGGTCTAACAGGGAGTGAAGGCAATCACGGTGAGGATGTCAAAGAGTATTACTTCTATTTGGATAATACGCCCAGCCATGCCTACATGAAGTATCTCTACAAATATCCCCAATCTGCATTTCCGTATACTCAACTTGCAGAAGAGAATCGACGGAGAAATCGCCATCAACCTGAATTTGAATTAGTCGATACTGGGGTGTTTGCAGAGAATCGTTATTTTGATGTGCTTGTTGAATATTCTAAGCAGTCACCAGAAGATATTCTGATAAATATCAATATCGTCAATCGAGGTCCTGAATTTCAAACCCTGCATTTATTGCCAACGCTCTGGTTTCGCAACACCTGGGCGTGGGATACTCAGGCGGCCAAACCGTTGCTCAAACTTCGTCATACTGGTGCCAACTGGTCTGTGATTGAAGCGGATCATCCTACCCTCGGTCAACGCTGGCTCTATTGCGAAAGCGATGTTGAGCTGCTATTTACCGAAAATGAAACCAATCATGAAAGACTTTGGGGGATGCCCAATGCATCCGCCTATGTCAAAGATGGCATTCATCATTACCTGATTCAGGGACAGATTGAAGCGACCAATCCAGGTCACATGGGGACAAAAGTGGCGGCTCATTATCAACTGGCAATTGCGCCTGGTGCTTCCCAAACGGTGCGCTTGCGGTTGAGTGATTCACCCAATCTATCTAATCCATTTAGCACTGATTTTGAGCAAATTTTGCAAACGCGGATTGCTGAAGCAGATGCCTTTTACGATCGCCTCGCCCCTCCTAACCTGTCGGCAGATCAGCGCAATATCCAGCGGCAGGCGTTTGCTGGAATGTTATGGAGCAAACAGTACTACTATTATGTCGTTGAGCAATGGCTGGATGGCGATTCGGGACAAATCCCACCCCCAGAACTGCGACAACAGGGTCGTAATAGCCGTTGGCGACATCTCCACTGCGATGATATTCTCTCCATGCCCGACAAGTGGGAATATCCCTGGTTTGCCGCCTGGGACTTAGCCTTTCACACCATTCCATTGGCGATGCTCGATCCCGCGTTTGCCAAACGACAACTTCAACGACTGACGCGCGAGTGGTATATGCATCCGAATGGGCAACTGCCTGCCTATGAGTGGTCATTTGAAGATGTCAATCCACCCGTTCACGCCTGGGCGACCATCCGGGTTTATCAGCTGGAACAGAAGATCTATGGACGCAGCGATCTGGAATTTGTGGAGCGAATCTTTCAAAAGCTGTTGCTCAATTTCACCTGGTGGGTGAACCGGGAAGATTTGGTCGGCAATAATGTCTTTGAAGGGGGATTTTTAGGCTTAGACAACATTGGCATCTTCGATCGCAGCAAACCCTTACCGACGGGTGGATATATTCAACAATCGGATGGCACCAGTTGGATGGCAATGTATTGCCTCAATTTGCTTACCATTGCCCTGGAATTGAGTACACATGATCCGGTGTATGAGGACATTGCCAGTAAGTTTTTCGAGCATTTTATCTACATTGCCGCTGCCATGAATGGGGTTGGCAAAAACTCCACGAAACTCTGGGATGACACCGATCAGTTTTATTACGATGTGCTGAATCTTCCTGATGGGCAGCAAATTCAACTCAAAGTGCGATCGATGGTTGGGCTAACCTCTCTATTTGCAGCCGCCCTGATTCCGCAGGAGACGATCGATCAATTGCCTCACTTCAAACGTCGGGCCACCTGGTTTTTAGAAAATCGTCCCCATTTAATCGAGGACATTGCGTTTCTCACGACTCACAGTCAGAAAAATATGCGGATTCTGTCCCTGTTGACTCCACACAGGCTCCGCTGCGTCTTAGCAAGGCTGCTAGATGAAACTGAATTTTTGAGTAACTATGGCATTCGAGCCATCTCTCGCTATCATGCTGAGCACCCATTTCGCTTTTTCGTCGAGGGACAGGAACACCGGGTAGATTATGAACCGGCAGAATCGACGACTGCTTTGTTCGGCGGCAATTCCAACTGGCGAGGACCGATCTGGTTGCCAGTCAATTACTTAATCATTGAGTCTCTACTCAAGTTTCATGCCTTTTGGGGAGATGAGTTCAAAGTCGAGTGTCCCACAGGATCGGGACAAATGATGAACCTGGAGGAAGTTGCCCATGAACTCTCCAGACGATTAATTGCCATCTTCACGCAAGACACTACTGGACGCCGACCCGTTTATGGTGGCACTGAACTATTCCAAACCGATCCCCATTGGCGAGACTTTATCCTATTTCATGAATATTTTCATGGGGATAATGGAGCCGGAATTGGAGCTTCTCATCAAACGGGCTGGACGGGTTTAATCGCTAGATTGATTCAGCAGTAGGAGCGATAGGACTTGGCAAAGTTTGAAATTTATTTTAGGAATGGATGAGTCTGAGTTGATATTACGATCGACTTTGACCTAGCCGTTCCAGTCAAACTCGCATGGTTGCCCCCAAAATTACCGCCGAAATTGCCCCTGAAGGTTCCACCCTCGTCGATCTACTCCAGTTGCATGCCCGACAGCAGCCCGATCGAACGGTTTATACTTTTCTCAAAAATGGTGAAACGCCCGACCATCGCCTCACCTATGGGACATTAGATCAGCAGGCCCGATCGATCGCCGCGTGGCTTCAGCAGCAGTCCTTGGCGCAACAGCGCGTGCTGTTGGTTTATCCTTACGATGCCGGGTTGGAATTTATCGCGGCTTTTCTGGGCTGTTTATATGCAGGAGCGATCGCAGTTTCAGGGCATCCCCCTCGCAATCAATCAGGTGTGTTGGAAATTCAGGCAAGACTGGTGGGTGCAGAAGCTGCAGCCGTTTTGACCACTCAGTCTTTATTAGCCAAACTGCAAACGCAGCTAGCCGAATTCAAATCCACCTGCCGCTGGTGCGCGACCGATCGGTTATCTACATCGATTGCTAGCGATTGGCAACCTATGACAATTACGCCAGACACGATCGCTTTTTTGCAATATACCTCTGGCTCAACAGGTGTCCCCAAAGGCGTCATCATCACCCATGATTGCTTGATGCAAAATCAAAAGCTGCTCCAATTAGCTTTCGGTCATGATTCGCATTCGATCGGAGTTGGGTGGCTGCCGCTGTTTCACGACATGGGATTGATCGGCAATGTCCTGCAAGCGCTCTATGTGGGAGCCTCCTGTGTCTTGATGTCTCCGATCGATTTTGTCCAGAAGCCGATGCGCTGGTTGCAGGCCATCTCCACTTATCAGGCAACGACGAGCGGAGGACCCAATTTTGCCTATGAGCTGCTTTGTCGCAAAGTCACACCAGAATTGCTTCAGCAGTTGGATTTAAGCCACTGGCAGCTTGCCTTTACCGGGGCAGAACCCGTGCGAGCGGAGACGATCGATCGATTTAGCCAAACTTTTGCCCTTTGTGGATTTCGACGAGAAGCTTTCTACCCTTGTTATGGCATGGCGGAGGCAACGCTGTTCATTTCGGGTGGCCAAAAACTGACTTCGCCCGTTGTCCTCTCACTGGAAGAAATGGCGCTGGAACAAAATCAGGTAGTGCTGGTCGATCAGTCTGATGTGAATTCTGGGATGGGTCGTCAGCTTGTGAGCTGTGGTCAAGGTTGGTTGGATACTGAGATCCGCATTGTCGATCCGCAATCTGGTCAGCCCTGTCCAGTTGATCGGATTGGCGAAATTTGGGTGGCGGGTTCCGGTCTCGGTGTGGGCTATTGGCAGCAGCCAGAGTTGACGCAACATACATTTCACGCGACCTTACCTGACTCACCTCGACCCTATTTGCGCACGGGCGATCTGGGCTTTTTACATCAGGGTGAACTATTCATTACAGGCCGATTGCATGATGTCATGGTATTTTGGGGCTTCAATCACTATCCGCAGCATATCGAAGCAACGGTTGCTCAAGCGCATCCGGGATTTCGCAAGGATGGCACAGCCGCTTTCTCAGCCAAAATCGATGGAGACGATCGCCTGATTATTGCTCAAGAAGTTGAACGCAATTATCGTGGTTTGAAGGTAGATGAAGTGATTGAGTTAATTCGCTGGCGTGTGTTCGAAGAACATTTTGTGGATGTCCGTGGAATTTTGCTGCTTAAACCAGGGGGCTTACCGAAAACTTCGAGTGGCAAGGTACAGCGATCGGCCTGTCGTCAACAATTCCTGGAAAATCAGCTCGACCTGCTAGACCAGTGGCAGCAACCTTCAGAAATTCCGAGCGATCCCAATGCGGTGATGGAACGCTATTTCAAGTTGGCAACGCATCTGAGACGCTATCAGAATCTGACCCAGGGCAAAATTCAGCGCTGGCTTGCGGCAATGACTCCCTCAACCTGACGCAATTGTAATTTATAGTCGTTTTGGAAATATCTCTTGAAAATATTCCTGCTATTTTGTGATGCCCGCAATGAGTTTTCTCAAATATCTTGCCGCTCGATTGGTTTCTAAGAAACGGAAATTAAATCAAACAGAATTTCTGGTGGGGTGGACATCTTGTCCGCCCGGACCGTTCAAGCAACCAATACTAAATTATTTAATCCACAACTCTAAGCGAAATCAAGCTAGAACTCTACGAGTCATCCTTCTTATCTATTCAAAATTCTTCAGAAATGTAAATTTAGTCAATCGCCGCATTCGTTTTTTATTGTTAACGATCCTCACACTCCTGCTAATCGCGCTACCCAGCCAAGCTGCTGATCGCATTTACTTGAGCTATGGCCTGTTGGGCCGATCGATCCCACTTGAACAACTCGAAACCTTTGCTGAAACGGGTAAATCAGCAGGAACATTACGGTCTATTTTGCAGCGCTTCAGTGCAGACCAGCAGACAGAAATTCAGAAGCTATTGCAAACACAGTATGCTGTTGATCCGGTCATGTTCGATCGATTTGCCTATACCAGCTCTGGCGAAAAACTGCTGCAAGAAGTGGGTCAAATTATCCAGTCGGAAGCCCGCCAAAATGGGTTTAAAGGGATTCGATCGGCGGTGACATTGGCAGCGGATGATCCGGGTGGACTAAGTATTCTGGGCTTTCTGCAGAAATTCCCGACCGATATGCGTATTGATCTGCGACGTGTTCTCAATTTAGTACAGCGTATATCCACTATTTTAAAGGATACCAAAACGATCGTTGCCGACTTAAATCAACAAACAGCAGCGATCGCAGCCCAGGAACCTCACATTGATTTCAATCAGCTTTCCGATCCTCGACAGGCTGGACTGGTAGCTTACCAAAAACGAGTGATTGATCTATATGATGCCAAACGCGATCGACGGTTCGCGGCAGATCTCTACTTACCCCAAACTTCAGAGGCCCCGATTCCTCTGATTGTCGGTTCGAATGGCCTTGGTGCAGGACGCGACCGATTTGATGAAATTGCCCCCCATTTGGTCTCGCATGGATTTGCCGTCGCTGTCCCTGATCATCCTGGTAGCGATCGCCAATACCTGCGGGACTTTTATGCGGGCCTGCATCGAGAAAATTTTGAAGCGACTGAATATATTGAACGTCCACGAGATATTCAATTCCTCCTGGATGAACTAGAGCGGCGCAATCCGACCGAATTTGGCGATCGGCTCAACACCCGTCAGGTCGGCATCTTTGGCTATTCCTTTGGGGGGAGCACGGCGCTTTCACTGGCTGGGGCCACCATTGATTTTGATCAGTTGGAAACAGACTGTCAGACCCAGATGGGACTGGTGAATATCTCATTGCTTTATCAATGCCGAGCCCTAGAGTTACCGCGTGATCCTGTTAATTTAAAGGACGATCGAATTAAAGCTGCTTATCTGTTTGTTCCGTTTAGCAAAAGTTTGTTTGGGCAGATGGCCAATGTCGAGATTCCGATTTTTTGGCAAGTGACTGATTTGGATATTTTGACCCCCTTAGCGGTTGAGCAAATTCCGGCATTTACAGCACTCCAAGCTTCAAATAAATACTTGGCGGTCACAGAAGGGTTGCCCCATGCCCGCGTTACCTATGATGCCCTCAGCCGCATTACCCATGACACGACACCCTGGGAACAACTGAAATGGATTGGGCAAGATTACCAGAATGCTCTCAGCCTCGCATTTTTCCAGGTTTACGTGGCGCAATCCGCAGCGTATCGATCCTATCTACGATCGGCCTATGCCTTAGCGATCGGTCAAGCGCCCTATCGGTTGAGTTTAATTTCGTCATTCTCGCTACAAAACCAATCTGACCCTGACACTTAAGGTAGAGTTATCACTCATCAAATTAGTTTATATCTTTTGGCTCTACGCATTCCCATAAATTATCAGTAGACTGCTAGTAGAAGCTTATGAACAGACCATTATGTTTCACATCCAACCCAATATCACAAGCTACATTCCTCGTCGATCGTTCACTCTGCTGAAATCTCTCCGCCAACGGTTGAACCAAATCGAAATTCGCGACGCAAAACTGGCTCACATGCTTTGTCGAGTCATACCGGTTCAATGTCCATTCGAGCGGAATATCTATTTCTTCGGTCGTAAGATCGCTCATATTCCTCCCCTCTGCAAACTCAATCCCTTCTATGAAGAACTGGTAGGACTCAGATTTCGAGCGCTCTCCTATTTGGCGGATGAATGTCAGGAAGATGTTCGCTGCTATTGTTAATTTTCGGCCTGTTGTTTGATACAGGCTGCATCAATTAAAGAAAGTGATTCGGTTGATGTAACTGTAGATGCAACCGTACAGTTTCGTATCCAATGCGCGATAATTGGTAATTCATTGATCGATAACCGATGAATAATCTCCTCGACTTCTGCTCGAAAGGAACTGTGAACCAGCCAATCCTGCTGGAGGTAATCCGGCTGCATAAAATCCTGCTCGATTAGCAAGAAATCGATGCGATATCGATCGATCAGCTGAATAAGTTTAGTAGATTCTGTGCTGTAGAGTCCGTGCAGTAGCTCGATCACTCTGGGTTGAAAGCTCTGATAATAGCTGGGGTGATGGGGTAGGGCAAACTCTCGGCCTACCAGAGTGGATCGGTTTGCAAACGCAGGAATGTTATTTGCTTCAGGCGCGATCGACGCGATCCGTACCTGTTCCGGCTGCTTTAAAAGATACTGATAAATGGCAGGGGCTTCTCCAACAACCCAGCCTTGAAATTGGTAGAACAGGGGCGGTATGGCAGGGACAATCATCACGATCAGAATCAAACCCACAATCGCGCCAATTCGTCCTTTCTCGCGGTTAGAAAACTGCTGTTTTTGCTGTAGCCACCGCCAACTGGTCTCTAGTAGCGTGGTCAGGACGATCGCTGCTGCAATTGGCAAGATGATTCTTAAGGTATGGTACGTATAGCGACTGGGAAAATGGAGTTTAAGCAGCAGCAAATGGGCCAGTCCATACATGACGAGCGAAGCCAGCAAGACATGGAGCAATTGTTTAACTTCACCGCTAATTCTCTGAATGAGTGGTAGCTGCGATCGCCAGATCCAGGGCAAGCTCAGACCAATCAGACTTAACGAAGGAAACCAGGGAATCCGTAAACCGCTGTTGCCGAAAAGCCAGAACTGCCAGAAGCTCACACCAAAATATTCATTGCGTCCTCCCAGCCCATATTCTGGCATTGCCTTCATTTGCTCAAGCGTGATCGCAGCTCCATACCCCGAGCGATTGACAGCATAGGGTAACAGGACGATGCTGGCGATGAGAATACCAGAAATTGCTAGCTGAAGATTGAATCGATGCTTCTGCTGCCGAAAAAGCTGTAGAAACAGAATCAGAATCTGGACAAAAACAAGTTGGGGAAAGAAGAGTCCCTGTAATCCGATCGTCATGAGACAAGGGAAGAACGATCGACGGATGAGATAATACAAAAAAGCAGTAAAAATCGGATAAATAAAAGCGCGTGGTGTTGCAGAAGTCAGGCTGTCATCTAACCAGATTTGCTGATTGAAAATTAGAACGGCTAAAACGCCATTGATCGGCACTGGTAACAGTTGTAGACTAATGCCAAACAAATAAACTGTGGCAATTAACCCCAAAATTAGAGGCAATATTTTTGCCAGATCGATTGGCGAAATTCCTAAATGAGCAACTAGGCCATAAAGCGTTTTGTAACCAACTGGAGCAACCGCCTGAAAATAATCTGCGATCGGATCCTTGGGAAAAAGCTGCGGATCCCATAACCGTTCCAGAAACACCACATGCTGCCGCGCATCATCCTGCACAATATAAGGCTGGCTCACGCTATGCAGCCAGGTTAAACCGCCGAAATAAAGCGGGATGACTGAACTCAACAGCAGCCAGCCGATCGTGCGTCGATCTGCAATGGTGATCGGTGGATCGATCGGTTGAAACCAGGAATGCCATCGCCAAAATCGATTCATTGCTGAGGTCTGTGATTTTCGATACCCCTTGTTATGTCTTTAAAGCGGTTTTCTGCTAAACAGTCTTCTGCTTCGATCGTCGTTTGGTTGGCTTCACTTCCAGCGGCTGCATCTGAACGGATAATTGCCGTTGAGTCAGGGCTTGCAGAATATGGTCTAAACTAACTTTTTCGGCATCTCTGGCTGCCGCATAAGCGATCGACTCTTGCACGATCGATCGAATCTCTGCTTCATTTAAGGGAAGTTGCTCAGCCAGCTCTTTCCAGTTGATGGTTGTTTCTAGCGGGACTTGTGTGGGAAATGCTTTCTGCCACAATAACCAGCGATCGGTCGCATCCAGCATCGGAAAATCAAGCTGATGGTTAAACCGAGATTGCCGGATTGCTGCAATGGCCGCAGGTTGGTGAGTGCTGAAGAATGTGGCAGAGGATTTCTGCTGGCGTTCAGTCCAAAACTTTTGGAGTAAATGCTCAGCAAGCAGTGAGGAACGCTTGAGCCATTGCTCTGCAGATTGTATGAGCAGCAAGGTTGGAGACAGTTCGTGAATCTCTTTGAGAAGATCAGTATAATCGATCGGATCAATTGCTGCCAGATCGACTTGCCACAACGATGTTTTTAGGGATGTGGCCAATGCACTTGCGGCCAAAATTTTGCTGAGTTCCGTCATGCCAGTCAGCAGCAGTAAAGATCCAGGTTGGTATAAATCTGAACTGAGCTGCCATTTTTGTTGGGCTTTTAAATGACCCAGAATTTGCTGTTCTATCCCCGTTAAGGTTTCCACGACAGGTTTTGGCAAAACCAAATCGGACCATTGTTTGGAACTGGCGACACGTCGCAGAAAAATCAGCGAACTGGTGCGGGCAGCTTTTTTGATCTGGATAGGGGCGGCTGCGCTTGGTTCACTCACAGGGGGGTCTGGACTCACGCAAGTTTTCAACAGGTCATCGAGCGCTTGGGCAGTTGGTTGATCGGCCAGCAGATAATTGACCAAAGGCTCCGTTAATTTGAGCGGTGCGTTTAACAATGTTTCTTCCGTACAGGGCAGCAAGCTCAACAAACGATAGCGGGTCAGCCGAGATTTATTGATCAGATAATTGCGCGATGCGCGCCAGTCTTGATCGCTCTTGCATAACAGTCGCAGCACCAGATCCAGCGTGGGAAGATCAGTTTGCGGTTTGCTTTCTTCTCCTTGTAAATAGCGATAGAGCTGGGCATAGCGGCGATTGACTTCTGGGGCAAGGCTCATTAACACCACATTTTTTTCAAACAGGGTCAGGCCCAGACGCTCACGTAATGTGGGTAACGCTAAAACAACGCCGCGCTGATGGGTGGCTTTAATTTGTACATCCATTTGCTGGTGATGAGTTGTTTTAGTCGCAGGCTCCCGATATTCGTCGTAGGCGATGCTGTCTTCAGACGCAATAATCCCTTTCCACCAGTGGCTGGTTGCCCGATCGGCCCTGGAGCGAGCCACCCGATCGATTTCTTTCACCTCTTTTTGCTGCTTGGCAACAGCCGCGATTAGCAACCGCTCTAGCCAATACAGTTCCGTTCGCAAATAAGCCCAGTTGTCCGTAAACCCATTCGACTGCTCTACCGCCATAGCCGTTCTGGAATTTTGAATGTACCCCTATTGTGGCGCTTAAGATGAGCCATTGGACAGATGCGAACAGTGTCTCGTTAAAGATTTCATGTTTTGTCTAGCTCTCGCGCAAAGTGATAGCAGGTGATTACCATGCGCTGCCGGAAGTAAAAGCGATGGGCGGCAAACCGCTGAACGCCAGAGTCAAGCTCAAAGTTGGTACAGTTTTGCTGTTTGGCGTAATCGATCAGCCAGGTGACTAGCTGCTCACCATATCCTTGCGATCGCCCTGTGGCATGGGTAACTAAATCATCAACGTAGAGGAACTTACCACGTGACAAACATTCCAAAATTCGGAATCCGGCTACGGCCTGAACAGTTCCATCAATGGCTAGAAATAAAAGTTGATAGCCCTGCTGCTGTTGTCGCCGCACCCGATCGACAAATTCCCTTTCAATCAAATGGGGCCGCAGCTCCTGCATCACGGCAAAGCAGTCTAGAATTTCGGCGTCGGTTTTGGCAAGTTTAGGCTGCATCTTTACTTTTCTTGATTCGACTTCCCCATTCCACCATGATTTTGGCAACCGCCACGGCAGTAAGATTGAAGATCGAAGAATCAATTGAATCAATTCAATTAAAAATCAATCGCCTGCTGAATTGTCGTCGCTCCCCCCGCTTCAGCTTATGACTCTCAATCGTCGTCACTTTCTCACCCTGCTAGGTGCTACTACTGGCGCTGCTTCATGCGGTGTTTTAGGATTTAGCATGCAGTCTTGGGCGATCGGATTATCTCCAGACTCAGTGGCCCAGGGTTCAGAAACCTTCACGCTGCCGCCGTTGCCTTATGACTACAATGCGCTGGAGCCTTACATCGATGCTGAGACGATGCAGTTTCATCATGATAAGCACCATGCTGCCTATGTCAAAAATCTGAATGCGGCGATCGATCAGTATCCAGAACTGAAGGTGATGACGGCAGAGGAATTGCTGCGGCAGATTGCAACGGTGCCGCAAGAGATTCGCCAAACGGTGATCAATAATGGTGGCGGCCATGTCAACCACTCCATGTTCTGGGAAATTATGACGCCGAATGGGGGAGGAACACCGCCCGACGGGATTGGTACGGCAATTCGCCAGACCTTTGGCAGCTTTGAAGACTTCCAAAAAGCGTTTAATGAAGCTGGAGCCAAGCGATTTGGCAGCGGTTGGGCCTGGTTGGTGATGACGCCTGACGGCAAACTTCAGATCACCAGCACGGCGAATCAAGATAGTCCGTTAATGCAGGGACTCTATCCGATTATGGGCAATGATGTTTGGGAACATGCCTACTATCTCAAATATCGTAATAAGCGCGATGAGTATCTCAATGCCTGGTGGAATGTGGTGAATTGGGAAACGGTGAATCAGCGCTATGAGCAGGCCATGCGGCAATAGTTTTGTGCTGTAATTTGGTTTGTTAGAGTAGAATCAANGGGCTGAGAGCTGCATTGGCTCATGGCCCTCAAGTATCTACATATTGTTGGAATTGCAAATCATGCTGGAAGCTTTAGAAATTAAACGCGAGCTGGAATCTTTGTCGAGTCGCCTGGGGCAAACCCAGGACTATCTTTGACCTGCCTGCCTTAACCGCCAGAATTCAAGATTTAGAGCAAATTGCCGCTCAACCTAGCTTTTGGGATAACCAGACAACTGCTCAGAAAACGCTGCAAGAGCTGAATGACCTGAAATCTCACCTGGACCAACTCGATCGATGGCGATCGAACCTGGAAGACACCCAGGCCATTCTGGAGTTGCTGGAGCTAGAGAATGATGAGGCACTGCTGCAAGAAGCCCAGGCCAATGTCAGCACCCTGAATCGTGAGTTAGAACAATGGGAGTTGCAGCAATTGCTGTCTGGTACTTACGACCAGCATGGCGCTGTGTTGACCATTAACGCCGGAGCAGGTGGAACGGATGCCCAGGATTGGGCCGAGATGCTGCTGCGCATGTACACCCGTTGGGCTGAAAACCACGGCTATAAAGCCCGTCTCTCCGAGATTTCAGAAGGAGATGAAGCCGGAATCAAATCTGCCACATTAGAGGTGGAAGGCAAGTATGCCTATGGCTACCTCAAGGTGGAAAAAGGCACGCACCGCATGATCCGGTTTTCGCCGTTCAATGCAGATGGCAAGCGGCATACCAGCTTTGCCGGAGTGGAAGTGATGCCCATCCTGGATGAGTCGATCAAATTGGAAATTCCAGATAAAGACCTGGAAATCACCACAACTCGATCGGGCGGCAAAGGCGGCCAAAACGTTAACAAAGTAGAAACGGCTGTGCTGATCAAACACCTGCCGACGGGCATCATGGTGCGCTGTACGGAAGAGCGATCGCAGCTGCAAAACAAGGAAAAGGCAATGGCCCGACTCAAGGCTAAGCTGTTGGTCGTTGCTCAAGAACAGCGGGCCAAAGAAATTGCCGATATTCGCGGCGATATGGTGGAAGCGGCCTGGGGTAACCAGATTCGCAACTACTGGTTCCATCCCAATCAGCTCGTCAAAGATGTACGGACAGGCACGGAAACGACTGCTATTCATGATGTGATGAATGGGGAACTGGATACTTTCATCGAAAGTTCGCTGCGACAGGAGAATCAGCTGGTTGAGAGCAGCAGTGTCTGAACTGAGTAGGGGCGGGTTTTACTATCAAATCCATTGCAGGATGCAGATAGGTTTGCTAAACCCGCCCGTACAATTTGCGGATTTATTAAATCCACGATCCTTAGATGTGATTCAGGGCTGGGTGGAATGCGCAGTTTGCTGATCGCCCCGAGCGATCCATGTCGGTAGTTTGTTGCTCGATTGTTACAGTTGCAGTAGCGTAGAGTTGAACCTTTATGAATGAACTTCAAGATTGCACTGTTGACTATGAGTCAATCTTCTTCTGACCCCGTGATGACTGAGACGGCTGAGGCTGCTGGAGTAGAGCCTACTGTTAAGGCAACTCGTCCGCCCAGCTATGTGAAACTAGCCATGCGCAACATGGTGCGGAAAGGCGGCAAGTCTTTGTATCACTTCACCCTCACTACCCTTGGCTTGCTTGGACTGCTGGTGGGCCTTGCCTATTTGACCCACTAAGCTGACATTCTGGATTTCTTTATGACTCCGACCCTACAAGTTGAGGTCAATATTCAAGACTGCTTTTTTAGCGATCCGGCGAGCGATCCATCCATCGAATCCACCTCCGATCCGAAAATACAAACCTCACCGATTTCGATCGAAACCTGGCAGACCTGGTTTCAGCGCTGGTTGGAAATGATGCAGCCCCGGTTGACCAGCAACGACTACTATGAGCTGAGCCTGCGGCTGACGGATGACGCTGAAATTCGACAATTCAATGCCCAATATCGTCAGAAAGATCAACCAACTGACGTTCTTGCTTTTGCTGCCCTAGAAGTGGAGACTCCCACCTGGGAGGAATTGCCGCCAGACCTGCCCCTTTATCTGGGCGATATTTTGATCTCGGTCGAAACGGCTCAAACTCAAGCCTTGCAGCAGGGACATCCTTTGACCCAGGAGCTGGCCTGGTTGGCGGCCCATGCCTTACTGCATCTGCTGGGATGGGACCATCCGGACGAAGCAAGTTTAGATGAAATGTTGAAGCAGCAGACGGTTTTACTACAGACAATTGGCTTACCCAGCGGCTATCATCAGGGGGAACCCGAACCGATGTAACCGAAGCGCCCTAAAATTCTGGGTGGTTACTGAGAGGATTCCCTGATTGAGCTGATACACTTCGTATCGATGCGTTGCGGGTCACTCTGCTCTTATTGCTCCGATTCCCTGATGGTTAACATTTGAGATTATTTAGCTGTTTCGTGATTGGGTTAATTAGTACAGCACATGACTCAAGAACTCTCAACCGAGACTCCGCCTCCTACTTCGACCCCAGTTAATTCAGCCAATCAACTCAGTCGATCGCTTTCCTGGCGCGTTGCTTCTAATCTTTTCATCAGCTTTCGATATGCCTGGGCGGGGGTCATGTATGCCTTTCAAACCCAACGCAATTTTCGAATTCATGTGGCAGTGGGACTGTTGGCTGTCAGTTTGAGCATTCTGCTGGGTTTGAGCCGGGTTGAGATTGCCATCATCGGTTTAACGACGGGGGCTGTGCTGACTATGGAGCTGTTAAATACCGCTTTAGAATCGGTTGTGGATTTGACCGTGCGGCAGACCTATCACGAGCTGGCCAAAATTGCCAAAGACTGTGCAGCAGGGGCAGTGCTGATTTCAGCGTTAGCAGCAATTCTGGTAGCAGGTTCGCTGTTGTTTCCTCCTCTCATTGCTCTCTTACAAACTTGGTGGCGTTAGGGCCTGGTAGCGTTGGGGATTGAGTGAAGGATAAGAACTGCTGAGCACTGTTGAAGCCAGAAGGAAGAAATGATGATTCTCGTGATTGATAACTACGACAGCTTTACCTACAACCTGGTGCAGTATTTAGGTGAATTGGGGCAAGAGATGCCGATCGCCGCAGAAGTCCAGGTCTACCGCAACGACAAAATTACCCTTGAAGAAATTCGTCAGCTCCGACCTGATGCGATCGTGATTTCACCCGGTCCCGGTCGTCCCGAAGATTCGGGAGTGTCGTTAGCCATTATTCAAGAGCTGGGTCCCACGCTGCCCGTGCTGGGGGTTTGTTTGGGACATCAGGCGATCGGTCAGGTGTTTGGCGGCAAAATTACTTCTGCACCGGAATTGATGCATGGCAAAACCTCGCCTGTCGAGCATACAAATATTGGTGTGTTTGCCGGGTTGGAAAATCCGCTGACGGCCACGCGCTATCACAGTCTGGTGATCGATCGAGATACCTGCCCGGATGTTTTGGAAATTACGGCCTGGGTGGAAGATGGCACGATTATGGGTGTGCGGCATCGCACCTATCCTCACATTCAAGGCGTGCAGTTTCATCCAGAAAGTGTGCTGACGCAGTCCGGTAAGCAATTGCTGAAAAATTTCCTGCTAGAAGTGGCGCAGCGTCCGGTGGCTGTTTCAAGGTAGTGGCCTGCGGCAACAACTTCCGCAAGAACCCGTCTCAAATCCCTGTAAGCTGATTTACAGTGTGTTTGCCGTGGGCGATCGATCAGGGGCAACGCTAGAGCGGGTTGCGTAGATGTCGTATGATTAACTGGCTAAACCTGTCTTGGGCAAGGCCAATGTAAGCAAAAGGTGAGGAGACGATGAAACGACGACAGTTGGTGCAGTTTGCAAGTGCAGGGTTAGTTGCAGGATTAGGACTGAGTTTGATCGATCGAGAGCCCGTTCAGGCCCAGTCAAGTGGCGTTACGTTGCAATATCTGGGGCATACCTGCTTTCTGTTCAGCGGCGATGGTCGGCGGTTGCTCGTGAATCCGTTTCGCCCGATCGGCTGTACTGCAGGCTATCGTGCTCCCCAAGTAGAGTCTGATGTCGTCATGATTAGCAGCCGTTTGCTGGATGAGGGATCCGTAGAAGGATTGCCCGGATCGCCGCGTATTCTCTATGAGCCGGGGGTTTATCAGTTGAACGGCCTCCAGGTTCAGGGCATCAGTATGGATCACGATGATGTAGGCGGCAAACGGTTTGGGATTAATGTCGCCTGGAAGTGGATTCAGGGAGGGGTTAATATTTTGCATCTAGGCGGTGCGGCAGCGCCCATTACTACCGAACAGCAAATTCTGATGGGGCGTCCAGATGTGATGCTCGTGCCTGTGGGGGATGGCCCTAAAGCCTTTACGCCAGAAGAGGCCCAGGCTGCAATTCGTTTGCTCAATCCTAAATTGGTGATTCCGACCCAATATAAAACGGCAGCGGCAGATCCGGCAACCTGCGACATTTTGCCGATCGATAATTTCCTCTCGCTGATGAGCGGCACGCCGGTTCAGGAAGTCGGCAGCTCGATCACCATTTCTGCCGGTGGTTTGCCAGAGAGCACCCAAATTCGCGTTATGAGTTATGCCTAGTCCTTGCCTGATCTGAGAAACAGATTAGAACTGAAGGAATAGCAAAACCTGGTGTCACCTCACCGGGTCTGTTTTGGTGTATCAGAAATATAGGATGCGTCAGAAATTACGGTGAAGCAAATACGATGGAAACATGGCTATGGGAATTCTAACCTTAACCGCAGTTGTGAGAGCTTCCCGCTATGTCTTACGCCATCTGCATCACCACAAAGTTATTAAATGAAATGTTGGCTCTACCGTCTGAAATTAGTCGGAAGATTGCCCCAGCAATTCGATCGCTCCAGCAAGACCCTTATTCAGAAGCGAAGAAGCTCAAGTCACAACAGGCCGTTTATCGGATTCGGATTGGTCATGACTATCGTTTGATCTATAAAATAGCAGCGCAACAGTTGACCCTGCTGACGATCGGTCACCGGAATGACGTTTACAAAAGAATTCTGGATAGCGAGGGCCAGATTCACATCGAAGCGGCGATCGCTCCACAACCTGAAGTCCAACCCGTAGGTCCGCTGATCACAGAGGCTCAACTGCGGCAGTGGCGCATTCCCCAAGCTTATTGGCAGGGATTGCTCAACCTCAAGCATCCGGATGAGTTACTAGAACTTGAGATTCCATCGCCTTACAGCAACCAAATTCTCGATATTTTGGTGCCAACCCAGCTTGATCACCTGGAAGCCAAACCTGTTGTAGCCCTCACTAACTTGGAAGATCTCGATCGGTTGATGGCTGGTGAAGTAGAAATTTCAGCTTTCTTGCTGCCGTTGAACCCAATTCAGGAGAAATTGAAAACACTGCGAAGCCAGAAAGCCGTGCTGGTAAAAGGGGCAGCGGGAACCGGAAAATCTTTATTGGCCATCTATCGCGCCCAATATTTGGCGCAGCAGGGTTATCCGAAAATTCTGTACGCGACCTATACCGAATCTCTGGCAGCTTATTCCAACCAACTCCTGAGGGCACTTTTACGCCAGGAACCCGGAACTTGCGGCATTACGGTCAAAACTGTCGATCAAGTGGCTTTGGACTACTACGAAGAACAATATCCGCCACCCCTTCTGCCGGAAGATGGAGGATTGTTGCTACTCAAGCAAGTGATTCAATCCGATCGATCGCTTTATCAACAGCATCATCGATGGATCGATCGCTTAGGGTATAGCTATTGGCTGGAAGAGATCACCTTAGTGATTGAGGCCCATAACATTTCATCGCAAACGGCCTATCTGAATACCAAGCGGGTTGGTCGAAAAGTGCCACTCAACCAGAATCAACGGATTGCAGTCTGGAATTTTTATAAAGCCTGGGTCAGGGTCTTAAAGGATGCTGGCTATACGAGCCTTGGCAAAATTCATCAGGACGCATTGGCGATCGTCCAGCAAAAAAACAGCAAACCCTATGACGCTGTGATTGTAGATGAGGCCCAGGATCTGGCTCCGACGACGTTGAGATTGTTATCGGAGTTAGTGAAAGCGCCGGGCGGATTGTATTTCACAGCAGATATGTCGCAGTCTCTCTATCAGCGCTGTTTTAGCTGGCATCACTTACAAGAAGTCATCCCTTTTCCCGGAGAAACGCACTATCTGAAACAGAGCTATCGTGCTACAGAGTCGATTTTCAAAGCCTGTGTAGAAGTTGCCCATGCGCATCGCATCAAGGATGATGACATTGTCCAAACCCAGCCCAATACTGCTTTGAAAGGAGATAAACCGACGATCGTGCTAATGGACGATTGCTTCAATCAACCCAAAGTGATTAAGGAGTTCCTGACGAAGTCGGCAAAACGTTGGGAAACTTCCGTTTACAATTCGGCGGTTCTTTGTCCCAGTCGGCTAGTGGGCAAAATTATGGCGCAGCAGCTCACCACCCTGGGTCTCAAAGCGGAATATCTGGAAGGCAAAGAAATTGACCTGCAAAAAGCCTGCATCAAAGTCATGTCAATCTATGATGCGAAAGGATTGGAATTTCCGTTTGTTGCGGTTGTGGGTTTAGAAGAAGGACTGTTGCCCAATTTAGCGGGTATGCCGCATCAAGAGCAGGATGAAGTGCTACACGAACAAGCCAAACTGTTTTATGTAGCCTGTTCTCGCGCGATGCGATCGCTACGGGTTTACGGGTCTCGCCTCAATCCTTCTCGCTTTGTCACGGCTTTATTGAAAAATTCAGCCTGGAACATTATCAAAGACTGATTGACTTCGTTAAAACTCCAGTAATTCTGAATCAATCCCCAGCGCTGCTAACTGTTCCGGCGTCAGAGCCTGCAATTTTGCCAAGAGCTGCTGGCGTTTCTGTTTTTCTGCTTCGGCTCTCTGGTATTCATATTCAGCCCGCTGTTTTTCAACTGCCGCTCGTTCATCGCCGGTCAGCAACAAATGGCCCTGCAAGTCCCACCAGCGTAGCCAGGGAAGCTCCATATTCTGATAACACCCCTGCCAGATGCCTAACTCTACTCTGATCGGCGGAATGGAATAGCGCCCATGAGCATTAGGCTGCATCAGTTGATAGGCATTATCCAGCAGGTGATAAACCTCGACTTGTGCTTTTGCCACTTCATAAATCGCGTAATAGGGCACCCGGATCGCCTGTTCATAGACCCAAAACTTGCCAACCTGCGTAGTTCCCTGTCTGGGAGGGGTGCGATCGCGCTCTTCGGAACCGTCGCCTGAAACGAATTCAATCACAATCAGGGGTGCAACGTATTCTTTCCACAAAACGTAGGAGCGGCGGAATTGGCCATCCAGACTGGGTGGCACGTTGGGAACATAAAACCAATCTGGCGATTCGGCTCCTCGTTCGGGTGGATCGATCAGCCGCCAGTAAATACCAGAATCCTGTCCAATGCAAAACTGTCCGTCGGGATGTAATGCCTGGAGGGTGGGATAAATTGAATCGGTCAGCAAAACACTTTGAGGATGCTCCTGAAAATTTTTCACGAAAGTGCCATCCGATTCAGGCAGTTGGGTGTGATCGGGCAGGGTGAAACGAGCTTGGGAAACTGGCAGCGTAGAAGTCATGAATCTAACCCCAATTAGCTTGGCTCTATTGTAGGGTAGTAAATTAGGCTGATGTAACAGGCCGTTTTCTCCCACTCTCTCTCCTCTAATGACTATGCAAGCGGAATATGCTCAGCGGCGCGAAAATTTGATGGCAAAAATCGGTAAGGGGACTGCCATTTTTCGCAGTGCTCCGATGGCGGTGATGCACAATGATGTGGAATATAACTTCCGTCAGGACAGCGATTTTTTCTATTTGACTGGGTTTAACGAACCGGAAGCCGTGGCCGTTTTAGCACCGCACCATGAACAGCATCGATTCGTTTTATTTGTGCAGCCTAAAGATTTGGAGCGGGAAACCTGGACGGGCTATCGGGTTGGCGTAGAAGCAGCAAAAGAAAGGTTTGGGGCCGATGAGGTTTATCCGATCGCTGAATTAGACGAAAAGTTGGCCCAATATCTGGAAAAGGCCGATCGGATTTATTACCATATGGGACGCGATCGAGCCTTTAACGACAAGGTGTTGCGATTCTGGCAAAGGCAGTTGGCGGTCTATCCTCGGAAGGGATATGGACCAATCGCCCTAGAGGATCCGATCACGTTGCTGCATCCGATGCGGCAAATCAAAAGTGAGGCAGAACTGGAACTGATGCGAACGGCAGCCCAAATTGCGGTCGATGCGCATAACCATGCCCGTCAGTTTGCTAAACCGGGACTGTATGAGTATCAAGTGCAGGCCGAAATGGAACACCTGTTTCGGATGCGGGGGGCAATGGGACCCGCCTATCCTTCGATCGTGGCATCAGGAGCGAATGCCTGCGTGTTGCACTACACCGAAAATACACGCCAAATGCAGGACCACGATTTGCTGCTGATCGATGCAGGCTGTGCTTATGAGTATTACAACTCGGATATCACGCGCACCTTTCCGATTAGCGGTAAGTTCACCCCTGAGCAAAAAGCTCTTTACGAGATTGTGCTGGAAGCCCAACTTCAGTCGATCGCTCAAGTGCAACCGGGCAATCCCTACCAGCAAACGCATGATGTGGCCGTGCGGGTGATTGTCGAAGGGCTAATGGAACTCGGTTTGCTACAGGGCAATATCGAAGAAATTATTAAAGAGGAGAAGTATAAGCCCTTTTATATGCACCGCACCGGACATTGGCTCGGCCTAGATGTGCATGATGTCGGAGTCTATCAGCATGGGGAAACGCCTCATAACCTGGAACCCGGACAGGTGCTGACGATCGAACCTGGAATTTACATTTCTCCCTACATTAAGCCCGTAGAAGGGCAACCCGAAGTGGATCCGAAGTGGCATGGCCTTGGCATCCGCATTGAGGATGATGTTTTGGTGACTGCAACGGGATGTGAGATTCTGACAGAAGGAGTTCCCAAGGCGATCGCCGATCTCGAAAATTCCTGAGCTTCAACATGTACTAGGACTAGAAAGCAAAAAATGGGAGGGAACCGGCATCTTCTACCTGATTCACCTCCCCTATTTCAAATCTCTGCGAATGATTCAGCCTAATGGACTGCTTTACAGAAGTTCAAACATTCGAAGCCTTTTAGTCGCTTAGTAGCGGCGGCCACCCCGGCTGAAGCTATCCCGATCGCCACCCCGGCTGAAGCTGTCGCGAGAACCGCCACCACCAAAGGAACGACGTTCAGAGCGCTCTTCTTTAGGACGAGCCTTGCTAACGCGCAGATCGCGACCCATCCACTCAGCGCCGTCCAGTGCTTCAATTGCAGCATCTTCACCATTGGAAGAATCCAATTCCACAAAGGCAAAGCCGCGCATCCGTCCGGTTTCGCGATCGGTGGGTAAGGTGATGCTCTTTACCTTTCCGTATTCCTCAAAGACCTGGGTCAGGTCATCTTGGGTGACGGAGTAGGAAAGATTTCCGACATAAATTGACATAGCGTGTCTCCAGAATTTGAAAAATGCAGAGGTTGAAATTCGGAGAGACGCTCATTGAAATTGAAAACGACTTAGACATCCGAAATTAAAACGCTCGCTGACTTTCTCATCATAACTTTGGAATTGCGAAAAACAGCAGTGGATTTGACAGGAAATGCTGATGATAGTAAAGAACTGTAACTAAGTCAGGGAAAGGGGCAAAATGTGCAGATAGACCAATTGAGGATAGCTGCGATCGACTGGCCTGGATATGCAGCGAACCTCAGCTACAGTCCAAAAGACTGCAATGTATGAATGGCTGCGAACCTGGGACAGTAGGTCTGCTATTTGCGGCAACAGGTGTAGCAATGACCTTCAACAGACGTTGCAGACAGTGATTGAGCAAGCAAATATGCTGCTTAAAGCAAGCGGTATCGAGTTGTTTATGAGCCAACTTAATCTATGAGCCAATCTGGTCTATGAGTCAATATCGTCAGCAAGTCATTGAACAGTTGGGGATCGACATCGATCTTTTTCTACAGCGAATAAAAATAGGCACGAATGATCTGAGTGCATTGGACCAAGAAATTTTCTATCAATCTCTCTTAGGGGACTCCCGTAAGCAGATCGCAACGCGCTTGGGGCTATCTCCGGAACAGGTGCGCGATCGTCTCGGTGACTACATCTATCCCGGCATGGCCCATCTCATTCCTGCTGAACCTGGAGAAAAAGCAGGCAACTGGGTCAAAATCCTCAATTTTTTGTTGAATCCCCAAAACGGATATCGCCTCAACCCTACGCCTCAGCTCAATAGCGATAATTTTCAGGGCAGTTTTGGTCGGCAGATCTTTCTTTATCCAACCCATCAGGCGATCGTCCGATCGCAGATTGAAGCCAGTCAGTTCTATCAACAGGGGCTTTATTATGCAGCGTTGCAGTGCTTTTTAGATGCATGGCAGAAAGAAAAAGAAATCTACCAGAATGGTAATCCTGAAGTTCTCATTTATATTAATAATAGTTTGGTGGAATATCAGCGATCGCTGCTTCAGGAAAAAGGGATTCAGGTCTATACCATTGCTGTTGTTGTCCCATTTCACCACAACCAAGGCCGCATTGCTGCTGAAATTTTGCGAGGGGTTGCTCAAATTCAATCTCAAATCAACTTTGCTGGTTTGGATCGGTTGACATTGCTTAAGGATTTCAACCTTGATGTAATTCCGTGCGATCGCTTGACCGGATTAAGCAGCAGGATAGGGCAATCGATTGCGCTGCGAGTTCTGATTGTGAACGATCCCAATAACTTACATGATCCGTTTAACCAAACGGCTGAAAAGTTGGCGGGTTTAGCCACCCAACTCAACTTAATTGCGATCGTGGGTCACTACTCTAGTGAAATGACGCAAAAAGCCCTCCAATTTTATGCTAAGCAGGGAATTCCTTTAATCAATGCCAGCAGTACCGCTAACTCCCTTTCGCATTTATCCAAAGGAGAACAACTTTTGTTTTTTCGCGTAACGACCCAAGATCAGATCAATGGAGCAGCATTAGCCCAGTATCTTGTTCAAGTTGCGGCTGAAATCCCCAAGCGAGTTGCGATCATCTACAACAAAAACAGCCAATATAGCACTTCTTATCGTACAACTGTAAAAGAGTATCTGGATTGGCATAGCGATCGATTTATTTTTCTGGAAGAATGTGGCGAACTGAGTGAGCGATTCGAATATATTCAAAATTATCTAAATCGCATTCAGGTCGAAAAGGTCGAAATTATTATTCTGATTCCGGATGGTGGTCTTGAACCGAATTCATTGAACAACACAGGATTGATCAGCCGCTTCAATTTACAGAACTGTCTAATTGCTGGTTCTGCCACTTTTTATCAGGAAAACATTTTACATTGGATGCATGAGCGTCAGATAAATGGAGATAATCAAAACTGTCAACCCATGATTGCTTGCGTCCCCTGGCATTGGCATAGTCACCAGAATGGTGGTCAAAGCAAAAATTTGTTGGCGAGCAGTTTTTGTGAATTGGGCTATTCCTTGTGGGGAGAAGAGCAGCTAACCTGGCGTAGTGCGACATCCTTTGATGCAGTTTTGGTGATTTTGAGAATTTTAGAACAATACTCCTGCGCTGATAGTCAGGATTTAATGGTTCACCTGAATCAATATTTCAAAGACCAGCAAAAGCAGATTCAAGGCGTTACAGGAAGGATCCAATTTCATTCGAATGGCGATCGAATTGATCCGCCCACAGAAATTTTAACGGTTAAATCATCTCAATCGTTTGAAGATCAGAACATCAGGTGGCGATGGATGCCTGTGGTTGAGAATTAGGTCTTCGACGCTGTTTGGGCAAAGTACAACAGGGATTGGCAAAAGAATCAACACTTGATGAAGCAATGAACTCTATCCGTTGACTAGACTGGCTTTAAGTAAAGGCAATGAAACTATGTTGAACGTTAATTCTATCAATCATGACGTTTGTGTTGCTAAGTTTAGAATATCGTTGCGTGAAAGTCCTAACTTTGATAGATCCTGGTTTATTCTCGGCTTGAAGAAGCGATGCTTGAGGCTTAGAGGAATTGCAGCGATCGCACTTCTTTTATTGAATGTTGTCGTCCTACTGCCCGATCGGACACAGATCGCGACATTCCAACTCCCCACTGTGGCAGTTCATCACATCTCGTTCCAACCCTCAAATTTTGGAGTGAAATGGTATCCCAGAAATTACCGCAGAATTTCACGTTGATCCGTTTTGCTTGACCCACCCGTTGCAAGATTGACTAATTAGCTGATTGAAAAAAGGAAACACCACGATTATGTCTAGCAGCCCTATCCAGTCCAGTAATCAATGGCAATTTTGGATCGATCGTGGCGGTACGTTTACGGATATTGTAGCTCGACGACCGGATGGTCAACTCGTGATTCACAAATTACTGTCAGAAAATCCCGATCGCTACAAAGATGCAGCACTGCAAGGCATTCGTGATCTGCTGGAGGTGGCAGGTGATGCGCCAATTCCGGCGGCACAAATTGAAGTGATTAAAATGGGAACCACGGTTGCAACCAATGCGCTACTGGAACGGAAGGGCGATCGCACCTTATTAGTCATCACGCAGGGTTTTCGAGATGCACTACGGATTGGCTATCAGAACCGTCCGAAGATTTTTGCCCGACAAATCGTGTTGCCTGAAATGCTGTATGAGCAGGTGGTCGAAGTGTCAGAACGTTACAGTGCTCAAGGCGAAGACCTGCAACCCGTTCAGCTAGATCAGATTCAGCCGGCCCTACAAGCTGCCTATGACAATGGCATTCGAGCTTGTGCGATCGTCTTGCTGCATGGCTACCGCTACCCCAAACATGAACAGCAGGTGGCCGCCCTGGCTCGACAAATTGGGTTTACGCAAATTTCGGTGTCCCATGAGGTGAGTCCCCTGATGAAGCTGGTGAGTCGAGGTGACACGACTGTTGTTGATGCCTATTTGTCGCCCATTTTGAGACGATATGTCGATCGAATTGCCACAGAATTAGCTACTCAAAACGCAAAACTGACAACTCAACTTTCTCCAAAGTTGATGTTCATGCAGTCCAATGGCGGTTTAACGGATGCTCGATTTTTTCAAGGCCGCAATAGTATTCTGTCAGGTCCGGCAGGGGGAATTGTTGGGGCAGTACAAACGAGTATTCGAGCCGGATTCTCTCAAATGATTGGATTTGATATGGGTGGAACATCAACGGATGTGTCCCACTATAACGGCGAATATGAACGCACCTTTGAAACAGAAGTGGCAGGCGTGCGGCTGCGGGCTGCAATGATGGCGATCCATACTGTTGCAGCAGGGGGTGGATCGATTCTGAGCTTTGATGGAGCACGCTATCGAGTCGGACCAGAATCTGCGGGAGCTTATCCGGGGCCAACCTGTTATCGCAATGGTGGTCCACTGACGGTAACGGACTGTAATGTTATGCTGGGCAAAATTCAGCCTGATTATTTTCCGCATGTGTTTGGCAGCGAAGGTAATTTGCCCCTTGATGCAGAAACGGTGCAGCAGAAATTTGCCGATCTCGCCACACAAATTCAGGCCAAAACAGGCGATCGCCGTACGGCAGAACAAGTGGCTGAAGGCTTTTTGACGATCGCAATTGACAAAATGGCGAATGCGATCAAGAAAATATCGGTGCAGCGTGGCTATGACATTACGGAATATACTTTGTGTTGTTTTGGCGGGGCTGGTGGACAACATGCCTGTCTGATCGCGGATGCGTTGGGCATGAAGCAGGTTTTTCTCCATCCCTATGCGGGCGTCCTGTCAGCTTACGGTATGGGTTTAGCGGATTTAACGACCATGCGAGAACAGGCGATCGAACAGCCGCTAGGCGATAGTTTTTTGGCTCAAGTGGCCGATCGGTTCGTGCCTTTAATCGCAGAAGGAAAAGCAGAAATTCAGCAGCAGGGGATTCCAGAGAACCAGATTCAAATTTTGCCGAAGCTACATTTACGCTATCAGGGAACGGATTCAACCTTGATAGTCGATTTGGCCGATCGATCGACGATGATTCAGCAGTTCGAACGCGCCTATCAACAGCGCTATGGGTTTACGCAACCAGAGAAGCCGTTGATTGTCGAATCGATTTCAGTTGAGGTGATTGGCAAGACTGAAATTCCGGATGAGTTGGATTGTGCGCCAACCCGCCTGACTCCACTGGTTCCTCGTAACACCGTTCAGCTTTACACTCAGGGACAATGGTATGATGCTCCTGTCTATGACCGAAAAGATCTCTGTGGAAACGATCGAATTAATGGACCTGCGTTAATTATTGAAGCAACAAGCACTAATGTAATTGAACCTGGCTGGCTGGCAGAACTGATCGCAGAGAATCATTTGGTCTTGAAGAAAACCATTGAACTTCAGAGTAATCGACTCAACATGGAGCCTCAGGCATTGCCAGCCCGACCCGATCCGGTTTTGCTGGAAATTTTCAACAATTTAGTGATGGCGATCGCAGAAGAAATGGGTGTGACGCTGCAAAACACTAGCTATTCAGTCAATATCAAAGAGAGACTGGATTTTTCTTGTGCCATCTTCGATCAGCAAGGTCAACTCATTGCTAATGCACCCCATATTCCGGTGCATTTGGGATCGATGAGTGAAAGCGTTCAGAGCTTGATGGTAGCGAAAGGAGAAACGCTGAAACCGGGCGATGTTTATATGATTAACAATCCCTATAACGGCGGTACTCATTTACCTGACGTCACAGTGATCACGCCTGTATTTATTCAATTGTCGGAACGACCTCTCTTTTATGTCGCTTCTCGCGGACACCATGCAGATATTGGTGGTATCACGCCCGGTTCTATGCCGCCCCACAGCACTTTGATCGATCAGGAAGGCATCTTAATTGATAATTTTCTGCTGGTTGAACAGGGAGAGCTGCGAGAACAGGCCATGCGAGAATTATTAACTTCTGGAGGCTATCCGGTACGCAACGTGACTCAAAATCTCGCCGATCTGCAAGCCCAAATTGCTGCCAATCAGCGTGGTGTAGATGAACTTCAGCAAATGGTGGAGCACTATAGTTTGGCAACCGTTCAGACCTATATGCAGTATGTGCAAGACAATGCCGAAGAGTCGGTACGACAAGTGATCGAAGTCTTACAGAATGGCAGTTTTACTTATCCGCTCGATGATGGCAGCAAAATTCAGGTTAACATTACAATCGATCGTCCCGACCGCAGTGCTACGATCGATTTCACAGGAACTTCTCCGCAACAGCCCAACAACTTTAATGCGCCGTTCGCTATTTGTAAGGCCGTTGTGCTCTATGTATTTCGCACGCTTGTAGAAGATGAAATTCCGCTGAATGCAGGCTGTCTCAAACCCCTAAATCTAATTATTCCAGAAGGTTCACTGCTGAATCCCCAATATCCGGCAGCAGTTGTAGCAGGCAATGTGGAAACCTCTCAGGCGATTGCCAATGCGCTTTACGGAGCTTTAGGGGTAATGGCGGCATCTCAAGGAACAATGAACAATTTTACGTTTGGCAACGATCGCTATCAGTATTACGAAACGATTTGTGGTGGGTCAGGGGCAGGTGTGGATTTTAACGGCACTGATGCAGTGCAAACCCACATGACGAATTCGCGGCTAACCGATCCGGAAGTGTTGGAATGGCGTTTCCCGGTCCTGCTGGAAAGTTTTCAGATTCGGCCCAATAGCGGCGGGTTTGGCAAATATCGGGGGGGCAATGGCGTGATTCGCCGCATCCGGTTTTTACAGCCGATGACTGCTGCGATTTTGTCGGGACATCGAGTGGTGCCGCCCTTTGGTTTAGCGGGTGGAGAATCGGGAGTGGTCGGTCGCAATTGGGTTGAGCGATCGAATGGCACGATCGAAGTTTTGGGCGGCAAGGCAGAAGTGGAGATGCAACCCGGAGATGTGTTTGTGATTGAAACCCCTGGCGGCGGCGGTTACGGGATCATGTGAGTGAAGGAGCGATCGGCTGGCAGAATTAAGTCTGATAGAATAAACGTGATGTTCTTGCCGTTTCCTGCAATGTCAGTTTTTGCAGATCAGACTACAACCAATCTCGATCTTGCAAGCGCAATGCAAGAGCAGCAACCCTTGTCTGACCTTGCAGCGGATATTATTTTCCCACCGAGCGATCTTGAAAGTAACGAACCCCCTTTGGAGACAACCCTTCATTTACAACAAATGATCTTACTGCTGACCTGCTTGAACTGGTTATGGCGCGATCGGCAGGATTACTTTACGGCGGGCAATCTGACAATTTACTACAGTCCCAGGCAGCGCAAAGCTGAAGATTTTAGAGGGCCAGATTTTTTTGTTGTCCTAGGAACAGAACGCAAGCCGCGCAAAAGTTGGGTCGTNTTGGGAAGAAGAGGGTAAATATCCGAACTTGATTATTGAGTTGCTGTCTGATTCCACAGCCAAGACCGATCGAGGACTCAAGAAAGAAATTTATCAGGACATTTTTCGGACGCCAGATTATTTCTGGTTTGATCCGAATAGTCTTGAGTTGGCTGGATTTCACCTCGTTGATGGCAAATATCTGCCGCTTGAGCCCAATCAGCAAGACTGGCTTTGGAGTGAACAGCTACAGCTCTTTTTAGGGCTACATGAAGAACAACTGCGGTTCTTTACACCCAATGGCCAACTGGTGCCAACGGTTGAAGAAGCGGCTCAAGCGGCTCAAAGTCAGAGTGAGAAGCTGGCTGCAAAACTGCGTGAGTTAGGGGTTGATCCAGATATGGTTTAGTTTCGTATGAATTAATCATTTTGCTTATTTAAGAAGGTGCATGATCAGAGATTTGAAAATTTAAGAAGGTGCATTTCTGAGAGTTGCGATCGTAAATGATGCTTCTATGCCATGTGGAGCCTAGCTTGGTGACACTGACTTAAGGGAGTTGAGCAGTGTCCACTTTACGACGATCGGTTCACGCTACAGTTCACTGCTGTTGGTTAGTGCTGTTGGAGATTAGTTTGAGAGGAAGGTTAGCTCTAAATAACTATATGGCGATTTATTTTGAACATTTGGGCCGATCGTTCTCCTATGTCTGGAAGTGAGAAGAATTTTTAATCGTTCTCGCAAGTTTTTCTAATCTGTCACCCAAATCGTTTTAGAGTGAGACTATAACTATAGTCTTATTTTCAAGGTATTTCATGATATGCATCTGAGTGAAATTACCCATCCGAATCAACTGCATGGGTTATCGATCAACCAGCTCAAGCAGATAGCTCGGCAGATTCGGGAAAAGCATCTGGAGACGGTTGCAGCAAGCGGAGGACACTTGGGACCAGGACTGGGCGTGGTTGAGCTCACCCTGGGTCTCTATCAAACCCTCGATCTCGATCGCGATAAGGTGATTTGGGATGTGGGGCACCAAGCCTATCCTCATAAGCTGATTACCGGACGCTACGATCGCTTCCATACCCTACGGCAGAAAAGCGGCGTTGCGGGTTATTTGAAACGTTGTGAAAGTAATTTTGACCATTTTGGTGCGGGTCATGCCTCAACCAGTATCTCCGCAGCTCTGGGGATGGCGTTGGCTCGCGATATGAAGGGAGAAAAATTTAAAGTTGCTGCTGTGATTGGGGATGGAGCCTTAACGGGGGGGATGGCGCTGGAAGCCATTAACCATGCGGGACATCTGCCCAAAACCAATCTGCTGGTGGTGCTGAACGACAACGAAATGTCGATTTCGCCCAACGTCGGTGCTATTCCTCGCTACCTCAACAAAATGCGGCTCAGCCCTCAGATGCAGTTCCTTACCGATAACTTGGAGGAGCAATTCAAGCATCTGCCATTTGTGGGCGATTCCCTCTCTCCTGAACTGAATCGGATCAAGGAAGGGATGAAACGGTTAGCCGTGCCAAAAGTGGGGGCCGTATTTGAAGAATTGGGCTTCACCTACATGGGGCCGATCGATGGACATAACCTGGAAGAGCTGATCGCCACTTTTGAACTGGCCCACAAACAGCCCGGACCTGTGCTGGTGCATGTGTCAACGACAAAAGGTAAGGGATATGCGATCGCCGAAGAGGATCAGGTCGGCTATCATGCCCAAAATCCGTTTAACTTAGCCACGGGTAAGGCAATTCCAGCCAGTAAGCCCAAACCACCTGCCTACTCGAAGGTGTTTGCCCACACGCTGACCAAATTGGCCGAAAACAATCCCAAAATTATTGGCATTACGGCAGCCATGGCCACGGGAACCGGGTTGGACAAGCTGCAGCAGAAATTGCCTGATCAGTACATTGATGTCGGGATTGCTGAGCAACATGCGGTGACTCTGGCGGCAGGTCTGGCCTGTGAAGGCATGCGTCCGGTTTGCGCCATCTATTCCACTTTCTTGCAGCGGGCATTCGACCAGATTGTGCATGATGTTTGCATTCAAAATCTGCCGGTCTTCTTCTGCATGGATCGGGCTGGCATTGTTGGTGCAGATGGTCCGACGCACCAGGGCATGTATGACATTGCCTATTTGCGCTCTATCCCGAATATGGTGCTGATGGCTCCCAAGGATGAGGCCGAATTGCAGCGGATGATCGCCACAGGTGTGAACTACACCGATGGACCGATTGCTATGCGCTATCCCAGAGGTAACGGTTACGGCGTGCCTTTAATGGAAGAAGGTTGGGAATCGCTGCCGATCGGTAAAGCCGAAATTCTGCGTCAGGGCGATGATGTGCTGCTGCTGGGCTATGGCTCGATGGTTTATCCGGCCATGCAAACCGCTGAAATTCTCAGTGAGCATGGTATTGAAGCCACGGTGATCAACGCTCGTTTCGCTAAGCCGCTAGATACCGAACTGATTGTGCCGATCGCTCGCCAAATGAAGCGGGTGGTGACGCTGGAAGAAGGTTGTCTCATGGGTGGCTTTGGTTCTGCGGTGGCTGAATCGCTGATGGATCACGAAGTCATGGTGCCGCTGACTCGCCTGGGCGTGCCCGACATTCTGGTCGATCATGCGACACCAGAACAATCCTTTGCCGATTTGGGCTTAACGGCTCCTCAAATTGCCGATCGGATTCGTCAGGTGATGCAGCCTCAGCAAATGGTTCCGGTTAGCTAAGACAGGGGAACTCAACAGACTCAGTAGATTGAAAACGAATTTGTTTTGATTGGTTGAGATTGGATGATGAGCGGGAGTAGTGGAGATGATTTCTTGAGAAATGCTCTGCTGCTTCCGCTTAAATTGTGAGTGGCGAAAGGTGGATTTGTTGAGGAAAGAGTGATGCAGCCACTGATTTTCCCTCGATCGGGCATTTTGCTTAAAATTCTGCCCCTGACCCTGCTGTTTGGCTTTGCCAAGTGGGGAGCCCACCTACTGGGTTGGGAAGTGTGGGAATTTGATCCATTAATTGCAGCCTTGATCGGTGCGGCAACTTTTGTGCTTGCCTTTACGCTCAGCGGCACATTTAACGACTACCGAATTGGCGAAAATATGGTTGCTCAAATTGCCACAGCGATCGCCACAATTCAAGACACGGGGCTGATGGTCGCTGCCGGACATGCGGAGTATGATGTCACCGAGCTGAGTCAGGGCTTAGCCCAAGTGATGCAAACAATTTTGGAATGGCTGACACAGAACAAATCAGCCGAACCGATCGACCAGGCGATCGTGGATCTGAATCCGCTGTTTGCCCAGATGGAAGCCTTCACCACGGGACCCATCATTAGCCGATTGCAGGCTGAGCAAAGCAAAATTCGGTTTGCGATCGTGCGGATCCAGGTGATTCGAGAAACTGATTTTTTGGCTCCCACCTATGTTCTGCTGGAGCTGTTTCTCGCAGGTGTGGCCACTGCACTCTTGTTGATCCAGGAGGAGCAACTCGGCAAAACCTTGGTCGTGTCTAGCTTTTTGGTGGCCTCTTTTCTTTACCTATTGGTGCTGATCCGCGATCTCGATAATCCATTTCAGTATGATGGCAAATCCTGTATTGAGGTTGATCTGAGTCCGTTAACCACCACGATCGATCGATTAGCAACCCACCTTCCAGAGCAGAATTGATCCGAGGCCGAACTCAGATCGCAATTATTGAATATCCAAAGATTGAATACCCAAAGATTTGCAAAAATTGCAGCGTTTAGGACCGCTGATCATCACTGATCGGTTGTCCTTCCTTCACGAATTCTGAAGCATCTTTGAAGGTTTGCCCAATTCTTTCCAGCAATCGATCGTCTGGGTTAGAACGATCGATCACGGGCTGCCGTTTAGCAGGGATTTGACCTGGATCTTGCAATTCAGCCTGACGTTCCGGGCTGACAAAATCATTCACGCTTTTAGAAGACTTCGCAGGTTCTGAGCCGGGATAGAGCAACCCATCTGAACTCAAAGTTCTGGCTAAGAGATGGGAAAAATTAGGCAATGTCGCTTGATTGCCTGTCTTGTTAACTGAAGGGTCAGGGGCCATTTTGTATTGCGTATAGCCATCGCCACCTGCTTTATGGGGATTATTTTGGCCTCCCATTTGCACCGGTGGAACATCAGGGCGTGCCCCTAGCCGATCGCCATTGTTGCAAGCAGTGGTAACGACCAGCACAACAACTGCCAATACTAGAGTCACTAAACTGCGGAGGGGTAGCCGCTGGAAGAATGCTTTGATTGTGTTCATAAACATTTCCTGCTGTGGATTTGAATATCGATCCCTCACAGGATAGAAGGCCCTGTTTAAGCTGGCCTCTCACATAAGACGCATCCTCAGTGCTTGCTTCTGTCGGTCAATTGTGTGCCGCGTTACCTTAGAGATGTCTCGATACGGTTAAATAGTTGTTTTGGGGCAGAGTTTGTCTGCGCCATTATCCTGCTGGCTGGAGAGGTTAACTAGAATGCTGGAATCTTATCGTCAACATGTTGCGGAACGGGCGGCCCTCGGCATTCCGCCCCTGCCTTTGTCGGCTGAGCAGGCTTCTGCTTTATGCGAGTTGCTCAAAACTCCTCCAGTCGGCGAGGAAGAAACGCTATTNGGAATTATTGCGCGATCGCATTCCTCCAGGGGTCGATCAGGCGGCTTATGTGAAGGCGGGCTTTTTGACGGCGATCGCCAAAGGGGAAGCGACCAGTCCGTTGGTTTCTCCCAAGTATGCGGTTGAGCTGCTGGGCACGATGATGGGTGGCTATAACGTACAGTCGTTGATCGATCTGCTGTCTTCGGACCAGACCGAGATTGCGGCGACTGCGACGGCTGCTTTGAGTAAGACGCTGCTGGTCTATGATGCGTTTCATGATGTGCAAGAGCTGGCCGAAAGCGGCAATGCCTATGCCAAACAGGTGATGCAAGCCTGGGCGGATGGGGAATGGTTTACCAGTCGTCCGGTGCTGCCAGAGTCGATCACGGTGACGGTATTTAAGGTGCCGGGTGAAACGAACACGGATGATTTGTCGCCTGCTCCTCATGCCACGACGCGGCCCGATATTCCGCTGCATGCGTTGGTGATGTTAGAAACTCGGATGCCGGGTGGTTTGAACACCATTGCAGAACTCAAACAAAAAGGTCATCCGGTGGCCTATGTGGGAGATGTCGTAGGAACTGGATCATCTCGTAAATCAGCGATTAACTCGGTGCTGTGGCATGTGGGCGATGATATTCCATTTGTGCCGAATAAGCGATCGGGCGGTTACATTTTGGGCGGTAAGATTGCGCCGATTTTCTTCAACACGGCTGAAGATTCCGGGGCATTGCCGATCGAATGTGATGTGACGCATCTGGAAACCGGGGATGTGATCACAATTTATCCCTACAAAGGCGAGATTACGAATGAGGCAGGGGAAGTAATTTCCAGCTTCAGCCTCAAGCCGGATACGATTCTGGATGAAGTGCGGGCTGGTGGTCGCATTCCGTTGCTGATTGGCCGCACCCTCACCGATAAAACCAGGGCGACGTTGGGATTGGAACCCAGTTCGCTATTCATTCGGCCTCAACCCCCCGTCGATACGGGTAAGGGCTATACGCTTGCGCAAAAAATGGTGGGCAAAGCTTGCGGATTGCCGGGTGTGCGTCCGGGCCTGTCCTGTGAGCCGGTAATGACCACGGTTGGATCGCAAGATACCACTGGACCGATGACGCGAGACGAGCTGAAGGAATTGGCCTGCTTGGGCTTTAGTGCCGATCTGGTGATGCAGAGCTTCTGCCACACGGCAGCCTATCCCAAACCCGTGGATATTAAAACGCATCACGATTTGCCCGATTTCATCAACTCACGCGGCGGTGTTTCCCTGCGTCCGGGAGATGGCATCATTCACTCTTGGCTGAACCGGATGCTGCTGCCGGATACGGTGGGAACGGGTGGCGACTCGCATACACGCTTCCCATTGGGGATTTCCTTCCCGGCAGGTTCGGGACTGGTGGCCTTTGCGGCGGCACTGGGAGCCATGCCGTTAGATATGCCGGAATCTGTGTTGGTGCGCTTCACGGGTGAGTTGCAGCCCGGAGTGACGCTGCGGGATATTGTGAATGCGATTCCCTATGTGGCGATCCAAAGAGGCTTGCTGACGGTCGAGAAGCAGAACAAAAAGAATGTCTTCTCTGGCCGGATTATGGAAATGGAAGGCTTGCCCGATCTGAAATTAGAGCAGGCATTTGAACTCACTGACGCAACCGCTGAACGATCCTGTGCAGGTTCCACGATCAAACTTAGCACCGATACAGTGGCGGAATATTTGCGATCGAACGTGGCGCTTCTGAAAAATATGGTGGCGCGGGGTTATGGCGATGCTCGCACGATCCTGCGGCGGGTGGCCAAAATGGAACAATGGTTGGCAAATCCCAGCCTGATGAAGGCCGACGCCGATGCCGAATATGCAGAAACGATCGAAGTGAACTTGAGTGAAATCAAAGAGCCGATCGTGGCGGCTCCAAACGATCCGGATAACATTAAGTTGATGTCGGAATGCGCAGGCGATCCGATTCATGAGGTATTTATTGGATCCTGCATGACGAACATTGGTCACTATCGGGCTGCGGCCAAAATTCTGGAAGGCGCAGGTCCGGTGAAGGTGCGCTTGTGGATTTGTCCGCCCACCCGCATGGATGAGAAACAGCTGCGTGAAGAAGGCATGTATGGCATTTTTGCAGCCGCAGGAGCCAGAACGGAAATGCCGGGATGTTCACTGTGCATGGGCAATCAGGCGCGTGTGGCAGATGGCGTGACGGTGTTCTCCACTTCGACGCGCAACTTCAATAACCGCATGGGCAAAGATGCCAAAGTATATCTTGGCTCGGCAGAGTTGGCGGCAGTTTGTGCGCTGCTGGGCCGTATTCCATCGGTGGAAGAGTACATGGAGATCGTTCAGAAGAAGATCGATCCCTTTGCAGCCGATCTCTATCGCTATCTCAACTTCGATCAAATTGCTGGATTTGAAGATGAGGGCCGCGTAATTCCGCTGGAAGAAATGCCTCGGATCGAGGATATTCTGGGAATGCCAACGGCAGCAAGGTAAAGCGGCCCCCTAAATCCCCCAAATTGGGGGACTTTGAAGGAATGTTGGAGCGATCGATCTACATAAACTGGATCGATCGCTTTTTTAATTGGATTGTCTACATAGACACATCAAATGGGTTACTTTATCTTTCGAGAACGGTCATATATTTTCCGTTTGCAAAGGGGGCTGGGACGATCGGTGTAAACTTCACTCTGTCTGTCGCGATCCGTTTTACATAGAACTCGTTGATCGTGTGCAGGACTTGTTCTCTGGTGCCAATAATCCAGATTTGAGATTTATCGGTATGCGAAACGGGCAGCAGTTCGTTGAACTCTGTAGTCATATTGATGGCCTCGCTAATCGTTGAGCTGAGAAGACAAGCTCAAGACTTGGCTCCCTATACCACTTTTTCAGCATTAGCGAGGCGTTGATCGATTATCATGATCAACAACCAATGCCCTCTGCTAGATCCAGGGGGTGTAGGCTAGCTGGTTAGGAGTGATGCCAACACTCTTAATCAGCGACCAAGCCTTAAGCCTGTCTACTGGTCATTCACTTGGAAAACCAGCATTTATTAGCATAGAGGAAAGATCGATCGTACACAAGCGTAGTTGAGGGTTTGTCAACAAATTGTGAAAATTGGGCGATCGTTCAATAGGTCATTTCGATCTGGTCGTTTCAAGAATTGCAGGACATACTTGATCAAGAGAAGTCTGTGGTTCCCCGACTTTACGATCCCCTATGTCCCAAAACAATCGCGAACTCAATTGGAAAGCTCGTTTGCAACGTGGTCGTCAAAGTTCGTTTATTGGACGAGAAGTTCAGCTTCAGGCTTTTCGCAGTACGCTATCCACCTATATTGAAGAACGCAGTAAACCGATCTTCAATATTTCTGGGCAGGGTGGAATTGGTAAAACTACGCTCCTACAGCAATTTCGCAAAATCACCGTAGATTTAGAGCAGGTTGCGGTCTATGTCAATGAGGGGATTGAAAGTAACCGGGTGGATAATGTGCCGGAAGTGATCGATCGGTTGGTCAAAGATTTTGAGCAGCAAGGATATAAGTTTGATGAATTTCGTGAGCGATACAAAACCTTTCGGCAGAAAAAACAAGAGATAGAGGCTGATCCGGAAGCACCCCAGGGAATTGTGGCTGGGATTGGCAAGGTTACAGCAAAAGCAGGTTTGGGGGCGGTGAAATTCATTCCTGGAATTGGGGATGCCATGTCGGAATTGATCAATATTGATGCCGTTGCAGATAAAGCGGGTGATCTGGCAAGTTTTGCCTGGAGCAAATTTCGCAACAAAGATGATGTGGAGCTGGTAACACAACCGCTCGAAGTTTTGACCCCACTGTTTTTGAAGGACCTGAATCAAATTGCCGAAAAGAAGACGGTTGTGTTGTTGTTTGACACCTATGAGGAAACCAGCGTTTTTCTGGATGATTGGCTGCGAGCAGTGCTGATTGACTATTACGGTAAGATGCCTCACAACTTTCTCCTAGCCATCGCAGGACGAGAACCCCTGAATTGGAACAATTGGACAGAGTTTGAGAATTGTATTGCCCGATCGGAATTAAAGCCATTTTCCCAAGAAGAGACACGGCAATATCTTGCGAACAAAGGCATTACTGATGAATCCGTCATCCAAGAGATTTGGCGGTTGTCATCCGGGGGATTGCCGTTGCTGGTTGACATGATGGCGCAGGCTGCTCCCAAAGGTGCTCATGAAGTGCTGGATTTCTGTGAAGAAGCAGTCGAACGGTTTTTGAAGTGGGAAATAGATCCTGTAAAACGGCAGTTAGCGATGGAAGCCGCGATTCCGAGAGTGCTCGATCGCGATGTGCTGGGGCTGCTGGTAGAAGAAGCAACATTGCATGACCTGTTTGAATGGCTGAAGTCACGCTCATTCGTGATGAAGCATCCAGAGGGCTGGGAATATCATGCGATTGTGCGGGAGCAAATGTTGCTCTATCAGCGGAAAGTGTCCCAAAAGGATTGGGCTAAGCTGCATGGCAGATTGTCAGCTTACTATGATGAATTGCGGCAAAGTCTGGCTTTAGAAGAGGAAAAACAACGTAAGGATGAAATTTGGCGGAAGTATACGTTGGAGTGGTTATATCACAGTCTTTGTGCCAATCCAAAACAGCAACTCGCTACGGCCTTAAATGGATGGCTAGCAGCATTGAAAGCTTCACGGGCTTTTGCGTGGGAATGGGCTGAAGTAATGGTCAGCATCAAAGATGGTGTGGATTGCGTGGAGGTGAAACAATGGGGCGAAAGATTACAAGATGGTTTACAGGCCTATCAAGAAGAACACTATGAGCCAGCGATTGAAATGTTTTCAGCATTACTCAAAGCCCCTCAGGTTGAAGCCCAGTGGCATCCGGTTGCCTTAGATTGGCGAGGGGTTGTTTACTGGCACGCTAATCGATATGAATTGTCATTACAGGACCTGAATGAAGCAATTAGCCTCGCTCCAGAAGAAGCAGAATATTGGCTCGATCGCGGCAAGACTTATCACTGGATGGAGCATTATAACCAAGCTCTCGAAAATTTCGATAAGGCAATTAGCCTGTATTCAGATAATTCAGACATCTACGGATACCGCAGCCAAACTTACCGCGAACTCAAAAAATATGAACAAGCGATCGAGGATGCCAATCAAGCAATTAAGCTGAATGAAAAAAGTTCTTTTGCTTGGGTAAATCGTGGTGTAACTCATCAATTGATGAGAAATTATGATGCAGCTCTTTCAGATTTTGATCGTGCTATTCAATTGGATGAAAATTATACGGGGGCGATCAAAAATCGTGGTGAAACTCATCGATTGATGAAAAATTACGATGCAGCTCTTTCAGATTTTGATTGTGCTATTCAATTGGATGAAACTAGTGCATGGGCGATCGCAAGCCGTGGACAAACTTACAAATCACTTGAACGATACGAAGAAGCAATTATAGATTTCAATCGTGCAATCGAACTGGATCCTGATTCAGCTTGGAAACTAACAGAACGGGGAATTACCTATTTTTTGGTAAAAAGCTACGATGCTGCTCTCGTTGACCTTGACTATGCAATGAAGCTTGATGAAAATAACATCCGTGCAATTGCGTTTCGAGGTGAAACTCATCGAGTGACAGAAAACTATGCTGCTGCCCTTGCAGATTTCGATCGTATCGTTCAATTTGATGAGAATCAAGATTACCTTTGGGTAATTGTAAATCGTGGACTAATTTATAAATCAATTGAACGATACGAAGAAGCAATTGCAGATTTCAATCGTGCGATCGAACTGGATCCTGATTCAGCGTGGATAGTAGCAAATCGTGGTGAAGCCCGATTGGCTTTGAGTGAATACGAGCAAGCATTAGCTGATTTCAATTATGCTCTTACACTGGAACCCAAAAGTAACTGGAAACAGTATACTCGTGCCCTTGCTTACCTTGCTCTCAATCAAGTAGAACTGGCTCAAGCTGATCTCATTGCTGCTATTCAACAAGCTAAAGCTGAATACGATCAAAATCCAACAGACTGGTGCAATATCTTCAACCTTGCTCTCTATTATTTAGTAAACAGTCAAATAGATGAGGCCGAAATGCTGTATGGCTTTGCCTCTGATGCTCCCAATAACTGGGTGAGAATGGCAATTCGCGATTTGCGAGATTTATTGGTTGTTTTCCCAAGCAATACTTTAGCTCAGCAGATGCTTCAGCAGTTGGAGTCTATTCGTCGTTAATTGACAATCGATTTCTAATGCTTTAGTGAATGATTGATATCCTACACTCCATTTTCATACTAAATTGTCTACATAGACGTGGCAAATCGTTTACTTTATCTTTCGAGAACGGTCATGTACTTTCCAGTTGCAAAGGGAGCTGGGACGATCGGTGTAAACTTCACTCTGTCTGTCGCAATGCGTTTCACGTAAAATTTTTGATCGTATGCAAAACTTGCTCTCGCGTACCAATAATCCAGATTTGAGATTTATCGGTAGACGAAACGGGCAGCTGCCATCCACCCAGCAATGGAATCAAAATTTACGATGGCCTTAACCCACATGCAGCGATCGATTACTGCACCTTATCCACCTGCGCTTTGATCGTTTGCCAAACGGACAGGACTCCACCAATCCATCCTTGAGCAAACACAATCCGACTTTGGGGATCCACTTCCAACAAATAAGCAAAATCAGGATCCTGAATGCGGGCTTCCTGGGGATAGTTTTTCAGGTCTAAAAAGCTCCACAAGTACTCCAACACTTCCTCATCCAGAGAGGTTGCTAAAGAAGAGACCCGTTCAAAATGGCGGAATTCTTTGTAGGAGAGTTTGGCACTGGAGCGAATGCCTAATTCATATCCTTCCTGACGCACCTTATTGAGCAGGATCTGCTTTTCGGTCTGTAGGCGATCGACTAAATTGTCTGATTGAGCAACTTGGAGTTTGAGTTCTTCCTGAGTAATAGCCATTTCTAGTGCCTCCTGGCAAACAGCGGAAATATTGAAGTGATGTTTGACGGGTTGAAGGCGCTCAAATAGTGCATCAGGGACAGCAACAGTAACTCTTTGACTCACAACTTCCTCCCGAAAACTGTGTACTCTTATACAGTAGCAGGCTTGATTGCATAAGGTCTAGCAAAGAAATAATTTGTTGCATAAAATACAATTTCTCATGGGTAAGTATGCACTCAATCTGAAAGGTAAGGCAGTTGTTTAACTAAAATTTTCTTGAACACCGGCTTTTAGCTCCCTGGCAGGATCTTTGGCAACGATAATTATTTTCTATCCATTCAGAAATGGGACTGTCCAAAGGTGACATCTGTCCGTGCAAAAATTGTTGTTGAACAAGCACTCACTATCCGCTGTGAGAAAGGCCAGAAGTCTATATCAGCTTCTCATCGCTTCACCCCATACTTTCCAGATCTCAAGTCAACTCCATCACAAGTGCGATCGGCCAAATTTGAGTATTGTATGCTTCAGATAAAAATCATTTCGTTCGAGGAGATGCCATGACAGATCAAACTTCCTACTCTCAGAAATTTAAGCCAAGCTGGATGATCGTCTTTGCTCTTGGCCTGATGGGAGCAAATCCCGCCATGGCAAACCCTGCCGCAGCACCGCATTCCTGGCAAAATCCACAACCTTTTTACATGGCTCAATCTTCGTCTCTATCTGGCAGTTGGCGCTTAGCGAACATGACTTCAGCAAATCTGCCCACTCCCATGCTGCCTGTGGGTGAATTGACCGTTGAATTTTCGGGTGATCAAATTGGTGGCTCAGGGGGCTGCAACCGCTTTATGGGTGGCTATAAAGTCCAGGGGGAACAAATCACGATTGGCCCACTGGCCTCCACCTTTAAGGCCTGTGAACAGGATGTTATGACTCAGGAAACCAAATATTTGGCGGCGCTCCAGGGGGCACAGCGCTATGAAATCGATGATCAGGGAAATTTAACCATTTCTTATCAAACCGAACAGGGATCAGGCGTGTTACGCTTTACGGCTCAAACTGTCAGAGGACTATGGTAGCTAGAACTGAAGAATTATCCCTCAATCCACCCGGTCATCCATCTGGCAATCCACCCAGCACCATCTACACGGGCGATCGCATCCAGGGGGTTCCCGTGATCACCCAGTTAAATGTCAACGACCTCGAACCGGGCAAACACCGCTTCTTCTTTCAAGGCGTGCAGATGGGGACGGGACAGCATTGGTATGTTCCAGTAGTCGTGGCAAAAGGGGCACAGAACGGCAAACGGATTTCCCTCACGGCAGGCGTGCATGGGGATGAGTTGAGTCCGGTGAATGCAGTGCAGCGAATCATGGCCAGCCTGGACCCTGCGGACCTATGCGGCACCGTGATGGCGGTTTACGATCTGTCTCGTCCGGCAAAGGAATATACCCAGCGCAATTGGCCCGTGGCTCAAAAAGGCGGCATGTTGGTCGATCTCAATCGCGTTTGGCCTGGTGATGAGGCTGGGGAAAATACGCCCACTCGTCATGCCGGACTGCTGTGGAATCGCTTGTTTCAACATAACGTTGATGTGGCGCTGGACTATCACACGGCGTCTACTGGCGGTGACTTTACCATGTTCATCTTTGCTGACTTGCGCAACCCGGAAATTCGGCAAATGGCAGAGCTGTTTCCGATCGAGCAAATTAAGAATGATGCAGGGGAGGAGGGTTCGCTAGAAATGGCCTTCCTGAAAGTTGGCGTGCCGGTGATGACGATCGAAATTGGCAGTCCCCGCATTTTTGATACTCGCAAGATTACCATGGCCATGGAAGGCACTGTGAATGTCTTGAAACATTACCAGGTGATTCCAGGTTCGATAGGCCGCACTGCTCAAACCGCAGGCACTTTCTTTGGCGATCGCTTTGAGACGATTCGGGCTACCGCAGGCGGATTTGTCGAGTTACTGGTCGATCTGAACGAAGCGGTAATCCCTGGTCAGCAAGTGGCGATCCAACGCAATTCCTTTGGTGATATTGTGGCTGAATATGCGGTTAGCGTCTCAGGGAGAGTTGCAACGATCGCCCGCGATGCCCTGAATGAACCAGGTTCAAGACTGATGCAAATCCTGTACGATAGTACCGATCGATAGTACCGATGATCAAAGGTCTAATTTCTTCGATCGACTAGCCTGATTTCATTCCATCTACCGTTCATCATTTAATTTATCAACGATCAATCAGAGATTTCCTATGAATGACAAAGACGAATTCAACCCATTTTTACCTGACGATAATAGGCACCAGCAGGCACCGCCGCCAAACTTCCTAGCAGAAGAAATCGAGGATAGAGGGCCGATCGGCCAATTCTAGCCCAGAGCATCGAACAGAACCTGTAAAGATAGGCAATGATAGGAATTGTCGATCGATCTGTGAAACATCATCCAATCAAATATTGTTAATCCAAAAATATCTATGGTTGCACATCTGCCAGAACGCCAAATGCACTGGGTTCGATGGGTTTTGACGATCGGTTGGCTACTGGTAATTGCTTCTCTGTTCTATGATCCCTGGACTGTCAATCTGACCCAACCCGATCATCCCTGGAGTCCCTTGCGGCTTGCAGATGACTGTGTGCAGGTGCAGGGACAATGTTTGGAAGAACAGCCCTATCCGATCGGAGCTACCCTGTTTTGGGGCGCGATCGTTCCTTCTGGCATCCTGATTTTGCTGGTATTTGGCCATGAGGTCTGGCGACGAATTTGCCCCTTGTCATTTCTGTCGCAAATTCCGCGAGCGTTGGGCTGGCAGCGCCAATTCAAACGGGAAAACAAAGCGACGGGCAAAGTGCGATATGAGCTGGCAAAAGTCCAATCGGACTCCTGGCTGGGCCGAAATTATGCCTATGTCCAGTTTGGCTGGCTGTTTGTGGGGCTCTGTGGCCGCATTCTGTTCTTCAATGCCGATCGGCTCGTTCTCGCAGGCTGGTTGCTGTTTACGATCGCAGCTGCCATTGCGGTGGGCTACTTCTATGGCGGCAAGTCCTGGTGTCAATATTTTTGTCCGATGGCTCCGGTGCAAACCATTTTTAGTGAACCGAGAGGCTTGCTGGGCAGTAAAGCGCACATGAGCGATAGCCGCATCACTCAGTCAATGTGCCGCACTACCCTACCTGATGGCAACGAACAAAGCGCTTGCGTAGCCTGCCAGAGTCCCTGCTTTGATATTGATTCAGAGCGCACCTATTGGGATGGCCTCAACAAACCAGAAGAATCACTGATTCGCTACGGCTATGTCGGTCTGGTGGTCGGCTATTTTGTTTACTACTATCTCTACGCGGGTAATTGGGACTACTACTTTTCTGGAGCCTGGAACCGCGATCCTGACCAGCTTTCCTCGCTGATGAGTCCTGGCCTCTATCTGGCCGGACAGCCGATTAACATTCCGAAACTTGTTGCTGTTCCTTTAGTCTTAGGAGCTACAACGGCGATCGGCTATGGGTTGGGCAATGCGATCGAAACCTGGATCAAATCTATCACTCGTCAGCGCCATGCCAACTTGAATCCTGACTTGATTCGGCATCGCATTTTTGCCATTTGCACCTTTGGTATTTTTAACTTTTTCTTCTTTTTTGCGGGCCGTCCGCTGATTCAATTACTGCCGCTCTGGGTGCAGTATGGCTTCGATGTCAGCCTGGTATTCCTCAGCACGCTGTGGTTGCAACAAACCTGGCGACGCAGTGCCGATCGCTATTCTCGTGAAAATTTGGCGAGTCGATTCCGCAAACAGCTAGAGAAATTGCAGCTTAATATCAGCCAGTTTTTAGAGGGGCGTTCTCTGGATGACTTGCGTACCGATGAGGTTTATGTGCTGGCAAAAGTGCTGCCAGGATTCACACGCGAAAAACGGCATCAAGCCTATAAAGAAGTGGTACGAGAAGCCTTGGAAGAGGGTTACATCAACACCTCTAGCAGTCTGTCAGTATTACAACACATGCGACAGGAGTTGGGCATCTCCGATGATGAGCATGACGAAGTCCTGGAAGAGTTGGGCATTGAAGATCCGCAATTGCTCAATCCCACTCGCCAACGCACTCTGGAGAATCAAATTCGGTTGAGCGGCTACCAAAAATCCTTGGAACGGTTGATGCGGCTTCAGCAAAGCCAGTCTGATGTCCCCTCACCATCGCCACAAAATTCCAAAATTCAGGCGTTGCGTCGAGCATATTCGATTACTCTGCAAGAAGAAGATGGGATTTTGAACGGTCTGTCTGCGGATGCTAGCTATATCCAAAAGGCAGATGTGCTGTTAGCCCGGTTAGCGGAATGGGTGGACTGCGATCGGGCCTGCCAGCACCCCATCCTGCAAAACCATCCTCTCGTGGTAAAACTGCTGCAAGACAATGGGCAACACAAACAGGCATTCATTATCCAATCGCTCTGGGAAATTCTGGTTGCGTTACAAGATCATCCCAATGCGATCGCCATTGCCCAATCTCTCAAGCAGCTTGCCCCGCAGCAGGTCGTTGCCGCTTTGCAGCATTATGATGGTCCAACCCAATTGCCGCCAGCGGTGGTTCAAATCCTGATGGAACCAGTCCAGCCCCGCCCTGCATCAGTTCCCTCAACCTCAACCGTCTGGGGGCATTTGGAAAATTTGCTCCAGCACTACAATCCGATCGTTCAAGCGGCAGCGCTTTATTTGATGGCGCAACTCGATCTCGATCGGGCAAAAGCGATTGCTCAGACAAAGATTGCTCAAACACTAAGTCCGCCAAGCCCTAATCAGACCAGCCAGGACCGGGTGATATCATCGCTGCTGCAAGAAACGATAGCTCAATTGCAAACCCTGTCTGCTGCACCGCCACTGGCGAAATTCCCCCAGCTCGAAAAATTAGCGCATTTGTGCAACAGCGATCTATTTGATCGTCTGCAACCTACAACGCTGACGGCTTTGGCCGATCGGGCTGAGGTCAAAACCTACTCAACGGGTAACGTGATTACGGAAGCGGGAGATACCTGTCGAGAACTCTTGCTGTTGATCGAAGGAGATGCCTACATTTCCGATCGAGCAGATGATGGAGCGCCAGTAGAACGGCTTCAGCCTGGACAAATGCTGGATGAGCTGGAGGTGTTATCTCACAGCAATTCAGAAAATACGATCGTCGCAGATGCTGAAACAACCCGGATTTTGGCACTTCCGATTGATACTATCGATGATCTCTTGGAGCATGATCCTGACTTTGCACGACGCATCCTGGAACTCGAAAGTCGGCGGCTGCAACAGCTAATGACACCAGCATAGGGAGGGATATCCCAGCAGAGTAATGTCAATCTTCCTATCTTCGCCGCCCATCGAGTTGGATAAGTAGGATTAGTAAGATTGGCAGGATTAAGTCTGGCATTACTGAAGTGATAATTCTCATGCTTCTTAATAATTTTTAGAATTCACTTCCAGTATTATATGAACCATATTATGCTTCTAAGGGCATAGATTTCATTTATCTCTGGTTTGAGAAAGCAAGCTTTACTAAGATAAGGTGCATAATGAAAACCCTTCTAATAGAGGATGATCAATATACTAGTAACTTGCTTTCAGCAATGCTTTCAGATCATCACTATGTCGTTGATACGATCGCAGATGGTGCATTAGGGCTAGAGTTAGCGTTGCAATGGAATTATGATTTAATTCTGCTGGATGTTTTGTTGCCAACCTTAAGCGGGATCGAAATTTGTCGCCAGTTGCGAGCTCAGGGTAATCAAACCCCTATCCTGATGTTGACTGCTCAAAACTCCAATGAAGCAATCATCGCGGGACTTGATGCCGGAGCCGATGATTATGTGGCCAAGTCCTGTGACATGTCGCAACTGCTAGCCCGCATGAGAGCCTTGCTGCGGCGCGGTAGCAAAACTTTTTCGTCGCCACTGTTGACTTGGGGGCAGCTCCAGCTCGATCCGACCTGTGCTCAAGTGACGTACAACCAGAAACCCATTGCTCTACGGCCCAAAGAATACAGCCTGTTAGAACTCTTTTTACGCCATCCCCAACGGATTCTGAGCCGCAGCAATATCATCGATCACCTGTGGCCAATGGAGGAAACCCCGGTAGAAGGTTCGGTAACGAATCTGATCAAAGACTTGCGCCATCGATTAAAATCTGCCGGGATGGCAGCAGACTTTATTGAAACGGTTTACGGATTAGGCTATCGGCTCAAAACAGCCCCTGCAGAACAGCATGAGGAGAAGCGAGCAGAGCAACACCATAGTTGGGAGCATGGTGCACTTACCGCAATATCGTCCGTCAAAGCCGATAAGGATTGGCAGATCCGCGAAAAACGAGGAATAGCAGCCATTCATCACATTGCCGATCGATTTCGCATTTCCCTGGATCAGCGTATTGCCGTTTTGGAAGCAGCAGCCCAGTCGTTTCAAACGGGTTATTTCAGCTCACAGCAGCAGAATGCCGTCCGTGAAGAAGCCCACAAGCTGGCTGGCGGATTGGGCACATTTGGCTATGATCGCGCCTCTGAAATTGCTCGGGCGATCGAACAACTGGTTGCGAAGGCCAGTCCCGATCGGCAAATGTCGCATCAGTACATACAACTGCTGGAAAAGCTGCGGCAAGAGCTGGCTCGACCTGCTGCCCACCCTTCTATGCCGGAGGCTAGTCTTGTGAACCAATGATCGAGGTTGTTCATCCCTTTCAGCCCTCGCTGTTCGTGGGATATGCGATCGGCCTGATCTTAGGGGGAATCAGTGGATTTATGACTGGTGGGCTGGCACTCCAGCTACTGCGGACACGCGCCAACTTTACCAAGGAGCGGTTCACGCTGGATTCTCAGCGTCAGCAGGCAGAAGCGGCCCTGAAGCAAAGCGAAACGCTGAATCGCGCGATTCTGAATGCCCTGCCAGATTTAATTATTCGGCTGCATCAAGATGGCACCTATCTAGAGATCAAACCCGCAACCGCTTTTCCTTCCGATCTGCCCAATTTTCGGGTTGGGGAGAATATTCGCAACGTCTTACCGGCGGCTGCGGCTGAACGCTACTTAGAAGCGACTGCCACGGCATTACAAACGGGCACGATGCAAGTTTATGAATTTCCCCTTTACGTACAAGGGCAGCACCTTTGGCAGGAAGCGCGAGTCATGCCAATTCAAGCCGATCAAGTTCTGATTGTGGTGCGAGACTTGACCCAACGCCAGCAGGCCGAAAAAGCGCTGCAAGAACGAGAAGCCATGCTGCGAGCCATCGGCGATAATTTGCCGAAGGGATTTATTTATCAGCGCGTTTATGAGCCGGGTAAAGGATTCTATTATTCCTATGTCAGTGCTGGAATTGAGCGATTGCTGGGCTTAAAACCTGAGGCCGTGTTGGCGAATGCGAAGGAGACGCGCACGATCGGGTTTGCCGAAGATCTGGCGATTGCCGATCGGGTGGTGCAGGAGTCGTTGAAAAACCTGTCGCCGATCGAACTTCAAATGCGCAATCGAACGGTTGAGGGTGAGATCCAATGGTCTTCTATTCGTTCCGTCCCGCGTCGCTTGGAGGATGGCCGCACGGTCTGGGATGGCGTCGAAGTGGATATTACCGAACTGAAGCGCATCGAAGCCGCCTTGCGCACCAGTGAAGAACAATTCCGCCGCGCCTTTGATGATGCCCCGATCGGCATTTCGCTGGTTTCGCCTACCGGACAATTTATTAAGGTGAATGCTTGCTACTGCAATCTGTTGGGCTACACCGAGGCAGAGCTACTCGCGCTCAACTTTGCAGATATTACAGACCCGGCTGATTTAGAGGCTGACCGGGAAGGGTTTCGAAAGTTGCTATCGGGGGAAATTCGCTCTTTTCAGATGCAAAAGCGATACATTTCCAAGCAGGGAACCCTGATTCCGGTGCTTTTGAATGCGGCATTGGTGCGTGACCAAAATGGACAGCCGCTTTACAACGTCGGTCATATTCAAGATATTCGCGATCGGCTTAAAGTGGAGCGGATGAAAGATGAATTTATTTCGGTTGTGAGTCATGAATTGCGCACGCCGCTGACTTCGATTCGGGGTGCACTCGGCATCCTGGAAACCGGCATTTTCGATCAGCAGCCCAGCCGTGCCCAACATATGCTGCAAATCGCCATCAAGAATAGCGATCGACTGGTGCGATTGGTCGATGACATCCTCAGCTTAGAGCGGTTAGAGTCGGGTAAAGTGCAGCTCGTGATAGAGTCGTGTCAGGTGGCAGAGCTGATGCAGCAGGCTGTAGAGAGCGTGCAGGCTCTTGCCGATCAAGGCAATATTACGCTATCGCTGATGCCCCTCCAGCGGCAGGTGCAGGCGGCCCCGGATGCGATCGTCCAGACGCTGACCAATTTGCTTAGCAACGCCATCAAATTCTCAGCCGCAGGCAGCACGGTCTGGCTCACGGCCATCGAAGATCGAGAGAAATATGTGCTATCCCAGCAATCTGCCTGCATTGTCTTTACCGTCGAAGACCAGGGACGGGGCATCCCTGCCAACAAACTGGATATTATTTTTGAGCAGTTTCAGCAGGTGGATATCTCCGATTCTCGCAAGAAAGGTGGAACTGGCTTAGGGCTGGCGATTTGTCGTCGCATTGTTCAGCAACATGGCGGCAGGATTTGGGTGGAGAGCGAGTTAGGTCAGGGCAGCGTATTTTACTTTACATTACCGATCGGTGAAACCCATGCAGCAACCTAAGCGAATTCTGATTGTGGATGATGAAGAAGATATTCGTGATGTGGTGCGAGTATCCCTGGAGGAATTTGGGGGATGGTTGACGAGTGCTGCTGCCTCTGGGTTTGAAGGGTTACAAATGGCAAAGGCAGAATCTCTAGATGCCATTCTGCTGGATATCTCCATGCCGGATATGGATGGACTGGAGATGTGTCGAAGACTGCAAACCGATCCTCGTACCCAGAAAGTTCCAGTGATTGTGTTAACTGCAAAAGTATTGCCGAGCGATCGCCTGCAATTCATTGAGCTAGATGTTGCAGGAATTATTACCAAACCTTTTAACCCAGTCACCATTTGGCAGCAGGTGGCTGAAATTCTGGGGTGGAATTCATAAAAATATACTTTTATACGGGCATCATATCAGTTTCATATCTTCCTCCTCTAACCTGAAAGACAAATCGCATAGCGGCACTGAATTCCACAGATGTTTTCATCTCATGAATTGATATTTCATGAGTGTTGAGCAATGTCTGTTTGATCGATCTGGATATCTTGGTTCTATTGGTTTTCATCTCTGGCTGTTAGGGTTAACAATCACAGAAGTGGATCTGATCATCTTTAATTCACTTCACTTAATGTTCTTAAGACGAAGTTCGATCGTTCCAATTTGGTTTACCTTGACGCAGAATTTTCCGGAGATCTGAACGATGGCAGGGTTGCATTTGTGGTTTGACCGATTCGGTTTGGTTTGACCGATTCATTGAGTTCCCAGATCGTTAGGTCAGCCGTTGTGTCAACCATCCTGCCAATCATGTCGCCCAGCTTCACACACTTAGACAACTCAGGAGATTTAACAATGTCTACATTGACCGTTTGGAAATTCAAAACGGCTGATGGCGCAGATAAAGCGCTTACAAAACTCGGAGAATTACAAAAACAGCAGATCATTCAAGTATTGGATGCCGCCATTGTCTCTTGGCCAGAGGGGCGGAAACAGCCTAAAACCTATCAAGCCATGAATACGGTTGGTGCGGGTGCGCTGGGAGGAGCCTTCTGGGGCATGTTGTTTGGGTTAATCTTTTTTGCGCCACTGCTGGGAGTGATCGTTGGAGCAGCTACAGGGGCATTATCCGGTCGCTTAACTGACTATGGCATCAATGATGACTTTATTGCCGATCTACGTGGCAAGGTTACCGAAGGCACTTCTGCCCTGTTTTTGCTGACGGGTCAGGTAACAGTCGATAAAGTCGAGGCAGCCTTTACTCCAGAAGAAAGAGGGGAATTAATTCAATCCAATCTCTCGGCTGAGCAAGAAGCCAAGCTGCGAGAAGACTTTGGGGCAGAGGTATAGGTATGACCACGACGACATCCACGGATGAAACCGCCGTTACTAAGCAAACGCTTTCGGTTTGGGCGTTGACTGCCCTGGTGATCGGTTCAATGGTGGGGGCCGGAATCTTTACCCTACCTGCATCATTTGGGCGTGCAACGGGTGTCTTAGGCGCACTGATTGCCTGGATGATCGCCGGAATTGGTATGTTGATGCTGGCCTTTGTTTTCCAGAATCTGGCCCAGCGGCAACCCGATCTTGATGCAGGCGTATTTGCCTATGCCAAGGCTGGATTTGGCAACTATCTGGGATTTGCTGCAGCGTTGGGATTCTGGGCCGGGAGCTGCGTTGGCAACGTTTCCTATTTTGTTCTGATGAAATCGACTCTGGGACGAATCATTCCGGCGTTTGGGGATGGCAACACAGTTCCTGCGATCGTCACTGCTTCCATTCTGCTTTGGACTTTCCATTTTTTGATTCTGCGGGGCGTGAAGCAGGCCACTGGCTTAAACAATATTGTCACCGTTGCCAAGATTGTCCCCATTCTCATCTTCGTCCTGATTCTGATCTTCAACTTTAATGCCGATCTCTTCACCACGAATTTTCTAGGGGGCGAAGGGTACGACGAATCGATCCTGGCGCAGGTCCGCAGTACCATGCTGGTTACGGTATTTGTCTTTCTGGGAATTGAGGGAGCCAGCATCTACTCCCGCTATGCCGAAAAGCGATCGGATGTAGGAGTGGCAACCGTTCTGGGATTTCTCAGCGTGCTTTGTCTGCTGGTCTTGGTCACCATCTTGCCTTACGGCATTCTGCCGCGCGAGGAGCTAGGCGCTTTGCGAAATCCCTCCATGGCAGCGGCACTAGAGGCCGTTGTGGGTCGCTGGGGGTCGGCGTTTATCAGTCTGGGACTGCTGATTTCAGTGCTGGGCGCTTACCTGGCCTGGACTTTATTTGCGGCTGAAGTGCCGTTCATGGCCGCTAAAGATCACGTGATGCCAAAGTTCTTGGCCCGTGAGAATAGCCAAGGCGTCCCGGCTGCATCGCTCTGGTTAACGAGCAGTCTCATCCAGGTGTTTTTAATCGTCACTTTATTCAGTCAATATGCATTTACGTTGGCGTTAGAGTTGACGAGTTCTCTGTCGCTGATTCCCTATTTGCTGGTTGCAGCCTATGCCTTCAAGCTTGCAATCACGGGAGAAACGTATGAGGCGAACAGCACCAGCCGCAGTCGGGATCTGACCATTGCTGCGATCGCCACGCTCTATTCTGCTTTGATGCTCTATGCGGGCGGCTTGAAATATCTGCTCCTTTCCGGCCTGATTTATGCACCGGGCACGATTTTGTTCGTCCTGGCTCGACGGGAGCAGAACCGCAAGATCTTTACTTTTGGAGAATGGTTCGTGTTTTCGATTGTTGCGATCGCAGCCCTCTCGGCGCTCTATGCGTTGGTAACGGGTCAAATCAAAATTTAGCGAGCAATCTCACCAAAGTCATTTTTTGAATTCAAGGAGTTGTTATGACGGTTGCAGCAAACACACCCGCAGCTCAGCAAACTTCCGTTGCCTATGGTGTCCATTCCGAAGTGGGCAAATTGCGCAAAGTGATGGTCTGTTCCCCCGGTTTAGCCCATTCTCGCCTCACCCCTTCCAATTGTGATGATTTGCTGTTTGACGATGTCATGTGGGTGGACATGGCCAAGCGCGATCATTTAGACTTCATTGCCAAGATGCGCAGTCGCGGCGTGGAAGTGATCGAAATGCATGACATCCTGGCCGAAACGCTGGATGTGCCGGAAGCGAAAAAATGGATCTTAGATCAGCAGGTTGTGCCCAACGAAGTGGGGCCGGGACTGGTCGAAGATGTGCGGGCATTTTTGGAAGGTTTGAGTTCGCGGCAGTTAGCTGAATATCTGATCGGCGGACTGGCTGCCTATGATATTCCAGAAGGATTTGGTGGAGACTTCCTGTCGGCGGCTCAAGCAGCCAGCGGTATTACGGGATATTTATTGCCGCCCCTGCCCAATACGTTATACACCCGCGACACAACCTGCTGGATTTACGGTGGTGTCACCTTGAATCCGCTCTACTGGCCAGCCCGTCACGAAGAAACAGTTTTAACTACCTCCATCTATAAATTCCATCCCAGCTTTACCCAGGCCAAATTTGAAGTCTGGTGGGGCGATCCGACGCAGCACCATGGCTCAGCTACGCTGGAAGGCGGCGATGTGATGCCGATCGGTAATGGGGTCGTGTTAATTGGCATGAGCGAACGCACCTCGCGGCAGGCGATTGCTCAATTGGCGGCAGCGCTGTTTGCCAAGGGCGGCGCAGAAAGAGTGATCGTGGCCGGAATGCCCAAACTGCGGGCAGCTATGCACCTGGATACGGTGTTTACCTTCTGCGATCGCGATCTGGTCAGCCTGTATCCCGAAATTATGAATCAGGTGACGACGTTTTCCCTCCGTCCCAGCGACAAAGCGCCTGGATATGAAATTACCCACGAAACGGAACCCTTTGTGAATGTTGTCGCATCATCGTTGGGATTGAAAAAGATGCGGGTTGTGGAAACCCAGGGAAATGCCTATGCCCGTCAGCGGCAGCAATGGGATAGCGGCAATAACTTTGTTTGCCTGGAACCCGGTGTCGTGGTGGCTTATGATCGCAATACCTTGACGAATACGGCCCTCCGCAAAGAAGGAATTGAAGTGGTGACGATCGTTGGGGCTGAACTGGGACGCGGACGTGGCGGTGGACATTGCATGACCTGTCCGATCATCCGAGATGCGGTTGATTTCTAAACCGTTATCTATCTATTCCTAAACCCATCCTGAGGCTGCTGCCATGTCCAATCAACCGACCGGACAACGATCGATTCGCAATCCATCCTATTTAGATGTCATTATTCCCCTAGTGGTGCTGATTGCTTCGATCGGCGGAGCGGTTTCTTTGTTTGGCCTCTCTGCGATTGATGGGCCGGTTCAGGTTGCCTTGCTGTTTAGCAGCATGGTAGCGTCTGTGGTGCTGCTCAAGAATGGCCACCCCTGGGAATCAATTTCAGCAGCAGGGGGCAGGGCAGTTTCTTCGATCGTCAGCGCAATTTTTATCCTGCTGGCGGTCGGGGCGTTGATTGGCTCCTGGAATATGTCAGGTACCATTCCCACAATGGTTTACTACGGTATTCAACTGTTGCAACCGAGCTGGTTTTATGCGGCCTCTGCGATTATTTGTGCGTTGGTGGCCCTCAGTATCGGTAGCTCCTGGACAACTGTTGGAACGATCGGGGTTGGATTAGTCGGGATTGCCTCGCTGATTGGGGTTTCTCCAGTGATCACGGCGGGTGCAGTCATTTCAGGCTCCTATCTGGGAGATAAAACCTCTCCCCTGTCTGAAACTTCAATTCTGAGTGCCCAACTGGTTGGCGTCGATATCTATACCCATATCCGCAACCAAATTTGGACTTCGATTCCAGCTTTCGTGATTGCCCTGGTTGTTTTTATCGTGCTTGGACTGAAAGCAGATGTGGCTTCTACGGTTGAAACCGTCACTGACCTGAATCAGTTGAATCAGCTATTTTGGATTACCCCGCTGAATTTGATTCCTTTGGCCTTTTTGGTGTTCTTCTCAATCCGCAAAGTGCCTGCTTCTCTGGCAATTATGACTGCTGCCCTAGTAGGGGGCATCACAGGAGTGATTCTGCAACCGCAAGCGATCGTCCGCTTTGTCAACGATCCGAATTTAGCCACTCCGCTGGTCTACATTAAAGGCATCTGGATGGCCCTGGCGAATGGGTATCAGGAAAACTCTGGGATTGCAGATATCGATCGGCTGCTGTCACGGGGCGGCATGGATAGTATGTTGTATACCCTGTGGATTATCATTGGCGCGGTGACGTTCGGTACTTTGATGGAAGAGTTTGGGTTGCTGGCTAAACTGATTAATCCAGTACTTTATCGCGCTAAAACGACAGGGTTGTTATTTCTCACGGTAGTGATCACAGCGCTAGGCTTAAATATTGTGGCGGGCGATCAATATATTGCCCTCGTATTACCTGCCCGTTTGTTTCGCCTCGAATTTCAGAAGCGGGGCTTAAAGCCGCAGAATCTTTCGCGGGTGGCTGCGGATGCCGGAACGGTGACATCGCCGCTCGTTCCCTGGAATTCCTGTGGCGCATTCATGGCCGCGACTTTGGGTGTGCCAACTTTACTGTATTTGCCGTTTGCTATTTTCAATATTGCCAGCCCAATTTTATCGCTTGCTTATGGCATTACGGGCTTCAAAGTTGAACGAATGCAGCCTATGAGCGAGAATCAATTTCAAAAGGTGAATTAGGCTAAAGATTTTTATCAATCCTCAAAATCATACGAGTTTCATACATTTTTGATTTAGGTTGAAAATCAAATAATTCAATATTTCTGATACTCTCTCAACCAATGATGATTGATCAAACGCCAACTCCATAGGATTAGCGATCGATATTTTAATTTGGCCTCATTAAGGCGGTTTCTACTAGATCATCGCTAATCCATTGCTCAGCAGCATGATTAGCCCAAGTCGTGTTCCGATCATTTCTCAAACTGCCAATTTTGACGGCGGCTGGGGAGAGCAATAGGACTTTTAATTTATCGAGTTTCTGAAAATCTCACTTGAATAAATACTCATGCAGCAAATCAGCGGGATGATAAGTCTGATTTTAAGCTTGCTATTTTTTCATGTTTACAAGGTGGGATTACCCTTCTTTTCTGAAGTAGAGGGGCGTCGTTCATGCTTACGAAGTCAATTCTATTGATTGAACCTGAAATTAGTATTCGAGAAGTTTTACGCACCTGCCTCAGCGAGTTTGGCGGTTGGAGAGTCACGCTTTCGGATACGATTCAAGAAGGTATCGATCTTTGCATGCGAATTTCTCCAGATGTCGTTCTGTTGGATACATCAAGTTCTGAAACAGATGCCATTATTTTTAGTGAACAGTTGAAGTATTATTCAATGAGTCAATCCATTCCCATTTTGCTGATTACAGCCAGAGCTAATTGGTTTACGCTGAATCAACTCCATCAGATGGGATTCGCAGGAGCGATTACGAAACCATTCAATCCTTCCACGCTGCCTGACCAAGTCTCAAATTTATTGGGATGGCAGAAGCCTGACTGCTAATTGGCCAATCATTAAAACAAGGAAAAGTCCATGAGTCTGTTTGCAAATACTAGTTCGACTTCAGGCGCACTTGATGCAAGTTCCATCCGAAGTGCTGCTTTTTTGTCTAACCCGCTCGTGCAAAATAACGGTCCTAAAACCAGGAGCTTTGGCACCCGATCGCGCTTGGAGATCGGACGCTTCGATCGCGTTTTTACCACGTCGGGCAGCGTCAGACGCAACTTTGCCGATGTGTTTCGCTTCGAACTTTCGAGCCGCAGAAGCATCAGAATTTATTTGGGGAATGAGTTTTCCAATCCGAACTCCAACAATCGCCGCATGACTCTTGATTTGATTGACGATCGGACGTTAAGAACCATCACGAGTGCTACGGTGGTCCCCAGAGGTATTAACGCCATTACCAGAAGGCTGAATCCCGGCAACTATCGCATTAGCATTTCTACTCGCAGTAACGATCGAGGCCGCTATTTTATGGATATGGTCAGGATTTAAAAACAGGAATTGCTGAATTGAGAAAAGCCCCCGGTCACACAAGTCTTGAGGATTGGGGGTAAGTGAGCTGTATAAGATAGTTGGATGGAGGAGCTACAGCGCCTATTCAAACGGAGCCAATCGCAGTGACAGTTATTTACGAGCTTGAGCATACCACAACCTACCGATATCGCAATCCCGTCACCTTTGGAGAGCATCGTGCCATTTTTTTACCCAGTCCGGGCTACAGCGGACGAGTTTTGAATTACTCAGTCAAAACTAATATCCTATCTAGTGTTCGCTGGATGATGGATACGCTTTCCAACAATGTGGCGCTGATCAAATTTAGCGAACCGGCTCAGGAGCTGATCGTCACCTATCAGGTCACAGGAGAGCACTTTGGCATTCCGGCCATTGCTGAATTTCCCCTCGATGCGCGTGCTGAAGAAGTGCCCGTGCAATATACACCCGATGAGTGGATCGATCTCTCTGTGTTTATGCGTCCTCATACTGAAGATCTCGATGGCAGCATTGCCGCCTGGGCTAAACATTTTGTCGCGGGCGATCAGGACAATACGCTTGAGATGCTGCAGCGCATGATGGATGAAATTAACAGCACGCTCCAGTATCAGGCTCGGGAAGCTGAAGGGACTCAAACGCCCAGTGAAACGCTGCGCTTGAAATCCGGAACCTGCCGCGATTATGCATGGCTGATGATCGAAGCCCTGAGACGGTTGGGCTTTGCTTGCCGCTTTGTCAGCGGATATCTCTATGACGCAGCCCTGGATGGCGGTGAAACGGGGATGACGGGTTCAGGAGCCACTCATGCCTGGTTACAGGTTTATCTGCCCGGTGCGGGCTGGCGGGCTTACGATCCAACCAATCGCATCACGGCAGGGTTTGATTTGATTCGGGTTGCTATTGCCCGTCATCCCGGCCAGGTTATACCGCTATCAGGTTCCTGGTTTGGCGACGCTCAAGATTACCTGGGGATGGACGTGAACGTGACGATTCGCAAACTTGGTACGCTTCCTGAGTTTGGAGAAGAGTAAACCGACTATGATTGCTGTAGAATTTCGGTGTTCTGCTCAACCTTCTACCTGAATCTATCCAACATTACTATTCATAGACACTTCTTCAATGTTTGACTTTCTTGCGACGGAAGCGCCCAGCCCCACCCCTCGACAGATTGCTCGTTCCCTCCGCTGGCTTGGTTGGACTGGCTTCTGGCTACAGGCTTTTCTAGGATTTATTCCGATCCTGGTTGTGATCACCAACGTTCTGTCAAAACCGCAACGGCAAACGGGTGGCACCTCCTTTGGCTTAGGGCTGGCGATCGTCTGTCTGGTCATTCTGTTTTTTAGCATTTACTGGTGTTTCCGCTACACGAAATTGGCTAATCGGCTCGAAACGCCTGATCTGCGTCCAGCCAAGGCTGATGTGACTCGCGATCTGAAATTGGGTGTACTGGCCAATCTGGGGATTATGAGCAGCGCCGTGGTGATTGCCCTCGTTAGAGTCGGGGAATTGACCTTTAAGATGTTGACGCTTCCCCAGGGGGCAACGGTGATTGCGCCGAATCAAATCGGTACCACGCTGGCATCGCCAGGAGCCCTGATCACGCCATCCAATATGATCGCTATTCAAGCCATGATCTGCACAATTGCGGCTGGCCTGATTGGCACGGTTGTTGCCCTGCTGCTGCTGTATCAAATTGGACAACACCGTAACTCGGACGCTCCACGCTAGCGCCAACTTTTCCTATCAGTTTCATATTTTCTTGCTCTAATCTATAGAATAAAGTTGTCTGACGTATCAAATTGGCTTCTGGATGTTTAAAGAACGTAATCGCTTCCTCTCATTCCTTAAGGCAGGGGAAATAGCTCTTTTCCCCTTTTTTGATTGCAGTTCGATGCTTAAAAGTAACCCAATCGATTGACGCGCATCTTGCTATGAACACTCGCCCCTTGATCGATGAGACTACATCACGATCGACGGTATTGGGGCATCTACCGCCTGCCGATCAGGTGCAATCGTTGGTGAATCAGGCCTACGATCGCTTCAAAGGCATTGACGAAGGCAAAGTCGCGGATTATATCCCAGCACTGGCCCAGGTGCCCCACCATCTGTTTGGACTCTGCATTGTTGGGAGCAGCGGCGAGATTTGTCTGGCTGGAGAGATAAACTACGAGTTTTCCATCCAAAGTCTGTCGAAGCCGTTTTTGTTTGCTCTCATCTGTCAGGCGATCGGCGAAGATGAGGCTCGCGATAAGCTGGGCGTGAACAGTACAGGATTGCCTTTCAACTCGGTGATTGCCGTTGAACGCAGCAATGAGGGAACGAGTAATCCAATGGTGAACGCTGGAGCGATCGCCGCAACCAGTCTGGCACCCGGCGAGACCGCTGCCGAAAAATGGCAGTTTATTCAAACCGGCCTGTCCCGATTTGCAGGCAGACCTCTGGTGCTGAACGAAGAGGTCTATCAGTCTGAAGCCGCTACAAATCAGCACAATCAGGGAATCGCCAAATTGCTGGATGCTTACGATCGCATTTTCTTTGATCCGATTGAAGCAACCGATGTTTACACTCGGCAATGTGCGCTGAACGTTACTGCAAAAGATATTGCAACCATGGCAGCCACGCTGGCCAACGGCGGCATGAATCCTCTGACGAAAGAACAAATTATTGATCCGCTCCATTGCCAACATGTGCTTGCGGTGATGGTCACAGCCGGACTTTATGAAAATTCGGGAGATTGGCTCTATGAGGTTGGTCTTCCGGGCAAAAGTGGAGTAAGCGGTGGTTTGGTAACAGTCGCACCTGGGAAAGGGGGGTTAGGCGTGTTTGCTCCACCGCTCGATCCTGCCGGAAACAGCGTCAAAGGCCAACTCGTTGCCCGGTTTCTCTCCGAACAGTTGGGGCTTAACCTGTTTCGCTCGCGGCCAATCAGTTGACAAACCAGTTAACAAACCAGTTGACAAATGAATTGACAAATCCTGATTAAAAGTGAGGTAAATCCTATGATCACTGATGATATTCAACAGTTAGACACCCAAATTAAACGATCGACTGGCTGGATCATTGCCCTCAGTATTGGATTGATTATTTTGGGTGTGCTGGCGCTGCTAATGCCTGCTGTGGCTTCGGCATTTTTCACTTCTGTCATGGGCTGGCTCGCGATCATTAGCGGAATAGTGATGATCGTTCAATCGTTTCAGTCCAAGCCCGTTCGCGGATTTTGGCTGAATTTAATTGTTGGGATTTTCTATGTCATTGCAGGAATTTATATCCTGTCCAATGTCGCAGCCGCCATGCTGGCCCTCACGTTTGCATTTGGTGTTCTGTTCATTGTGGAAGGAATTTTCACCATTATCATGGCGTTCACCAATCGCGCTGGCCACCGCATGTCCTGGTTGGTTGCCTTTAATGGAGTTGTAACGCTGATTCTAGGCATTATGGTGATTAATCGCTTTCCCTTCAGTGCTCTGTGGTTGATCGGCCTTTATGTCGGAATTGGGCTGTTCATGCGAGGCATTGCTTTGTTGTCTGCGGCGATCGCAGTGCGGCGAACCCTTACTCCTTCAGCCTCTTAGCGATCTATGAAGCAGAATCAGCTCTTCAATGAAATTTACGCAATTGATGCATCGACGAATCTCTACATGATTGAGATCGCGCTGGATCACTACAGCGATATTTTCAATGAGTGGGATTCTGCTCCATTTAAGCGGCGAGACCTTGACCCGGATTTGCAACTCTACCTGGAAGGCAGTTCTAATGAGATTCCCCTGCGATATCCGATCGAGCTAAGTTTCACGATCCCGAAGGGAAGCCGAGATCAACAGATTGAGGAGGAAATTCGCAACAGCTTAAAGAACTATTTTGTCTTCAAGCTGTACTTGCTAAGAAGAGAGCTGAAACAAACCAATGTTCAAATGTTGAGATTTGTGGTGATCGGCTTTTTTCTGCTGTGGGTCGCGACCAAATTTTCAGAACAGTTTGAAGGTGTCCCTTTTGCATCAATCCTGAGTGAAGGATTATTTATTGGCGGTTGGGTTTTTATCTGGGAAGCAGTTTCTTTGTTTTTCTTTACCAACCGCGAGCTGTATGAACATTACCAGACCTATAGAAGGTTGCATAAGGCTCCTGTGTTTTTTCGAGAAGCAGAAAGAGCGGAGCGCTACCGGGGCGATCGGCCCAATCATATAGTTTGAATGTCAGAATTTCCCCTAAAAAAATAGTTGAGTTCCATCATGGCTATCAACCGAATGAATTTGAAAGGGTCAATCATCGCAGGATTGACCGGAGTTGGTCTATGCGTCACAGAGGCAGTTTTCTCTCCGGCCCATGCCACCCAACAGTTTTTTTGTCCTGGCCGCATGAGCAACGGCTGGAATTATACCGCTGAGTTTGTGAATGGTCGCTTTACGCAAATTCGCTGGGAGCGATCGGGTCAGCCGCCCCAGGTCACAACCCTCACTTTTTCTTCTACCAATACAGCAGGACAACCGATTTATCGCGGTAGTTTTCAGGCTGCGACTGCTATCACGCTAGTCGATCTCTCAAAGGGAAATGTGGGAGTCGGCTCAGAAATTTCTGTGGGTGCAGAGGAATGGGGCTGGTCACGAGGAACCTGTGGCACTTCTTCAAGCAGTGGTGGATCGGGGTCATCCTCTTCAACATCAACCGTGCGGCAAAATTTGTTGGGTGTGGAGCAAAACCAGGCGCGTGATTGGTTGCAGCAAAATAATTTCTTCTTCGTTCAAACCATGGAACACACAGATGCACGGGTAATCGAACGGTGGAAACTCGTCGATATGAGCCAAGGTGTGGATGTAATCATTGTGAATGGCAATGTGTCGGATGTGGTGGAAGCCCGTTAAGGTATGAAAATCAAATGGAACAGAGTTCTAAGAGGATGCGCTAGGGTAATTGGATTATGCTCTTTCCAACAAGTCAATGAAGCGAATTCTCTGGAACTACTTGTTGTTGCTGATTTTGCCTCTCTCAGCCTGCGCCCTAACCAAACCGCCAGTCGAGCTTGGTACATCGTTGGAAACAGTTACTCTTGATGGCAAGGCAAAGTTCGTTGCAGGTCAAACCGTCTATGTTCCTATCTACTCGCACATTTACACCTGGGAACCGAGTCGGACAATGAATTTGACTGCCACGCTGAGTATTCGCAATACAGACCTGAATCACCCCGTCATTCTATCTACAGTGAAGTATTACGACAGTAAGGGCAAACTGGTGCGCAACTATCTGGCGCAACCTGGTAAGCTGGGCCCTCTGGCTTCAACGAACTTTGTAGTGAATCAGGAAGATACAACGGGTGGCTCAGGTCCAGCTTTTATTGTTGAGTGGGTGGCGCAACAGCAGGTGTCTGAACCCGTGATCGAAGCCATTATGATCAGTGCGGCAGGCAATCAGGGCATTTCTTTTGTCAGCCCTGGACGAGTGATCAGGCATTTGCCAGCAGATAATTAAGGCTGTGTGACAAGACGCTGAACTGCCTGGAAAAGGTGAGAGAATTTAGGCAATTTTGCAGCGTGAAGCTGGAATCGAGCTTTAGGAGATCAAAGATATGACGGACCAATGGCTCAACCAACTTGGCAACTTGATTGGGGGATCCTTTTCCTTAAATCGGGAAACATTCCGAGCCATCGTCGATATCTCTGGAGGCCAAACGATCGCGCTACTTGTGGTCTTGTTTGCGGGACTTTCTCTAGGAGTGGGGCAGAGCATCATTCTGTTTGCCAATCAGGTTAAGCCCATCCGGTTTATTCTCAGTTTGCTGGTCAACGCAATTCTGTTCGTTTTTGGGTTTCTGTTTCTGGTGTTGAGCACCTGGCTGATCGGCTGGCTCCCCGGATTTAGCCATCTGGCCTGGCGGGATCTGGTGATTAGTCTGGGGCTAAGCTATGCGCCGTTGCTGTTCAGCTTTCTGGGAGCCTTGCCCTATGCTGGGGTACCCATTCTGAATATTTTATCGGTCTGGCATTTGCTGGCCATGGTTGTCGGGGTGAGTGCGATCGCCCAAACCAGTGGAGCTAGCGCTTTTACCTTTGTTGCGTTTGGCTGGTTTATGCTGCATCTGCTGCAAGGCACGGTGGGACAACCGATCGCCCAATTGGGGCAAAAGCTTAGCCGAACAGCCGCAGGGGTAGACTTAGTTCATCGTCGATCAGAGCTGGCTGAACTGATCCAATCTGGTTTAGAAGAACGGTTTGCTCCCCTGAAACCCGGTCAGGTTGGCCAAGCTGCTCATGCCGATGATTCCGGCTCAGACGCTCAGTCATCAAGATTCCCCTCTGCCCAAACTGCTTTTCAGTATACAGAATTCACAGTTCAACCGGGCAATGTTGCGGCGCTACAATTACCCGCTCCAGATACGGAAGCGATCGGGGTGCGATTCGATCACTGGTGGCAGGGCATTCCCCAGATGATTCGCCTCGGGCTCATTTTAATGGGCATGATCCTATGCTTTGTGATCGTCCTCATTCTTCTCCGTCCTGTTCGCGATAGCCTATTTATTTGGCATGAGAGTCTGCCCCGTCTTGTGCGTTGGTTCTTCGACCTGACCTGGATTGGTATCGTTGCCCTGATTTTTGCCGGGTTGCTGGCTCCTCTAGAAACATTAGGCTGGTGGGCTGGCTGGTATGGGGAAGAATTGGACACTCAAACGATCAGTCCTGTGACGCTGCCATTGGGCAATGCCAAAGATCGATCGGTCGATCGCTATGTCATCTATTTAGACGGGGTGGGTCAATCAGGTGAGGCCTATACGCCCGATGTGGTTGATTTTCTGCAGGCACTCGAACCAGTGCTGCCAGCTAATATGGCCTTTGTGCAGGGTTTGATGATGTATTCCGTGCGTAATCAGCCGCTGGTCGCGAATCGACCGTTGGCCTGGGTTTGGCGATTGGCTGACAAAATGCGGTGGGAAAATCCCATGGCGCTTCTGGGTTTAATGGTGAATCTCCGAAATGCCTGGATCGTCGCGGTTTCAGCCGATAAACGCTATGGTCCCATCTATAATCAGGGAATTGCCCAGGTACTCTATAACGGCTTGGCGAGGCGAGGCTATCAGCCCGGTAGCGGTGTGCCGCTGACATTGATTGGCTATAGCGGTGGTGCCCAGATGTCAGTAGCAGCAGCCCCTTATCTGAAGCGAGCTTTAGGTGCAGATATTGAAGTGATCTCGCTGGGTGGGGTAATGAGTGCCAACAATAACTTTTTGAAGCTAGAGCACCTTTACCATCTGGTGGGCGACAAAGATGGTGTCACTGCGCTTGGACCAATTTTATTTCCAGGCCGACGCAAGTTTTTGCCGTTGTCTTACTGGAACCGCGCCATGCGGAAGGGCAAAATTAGCGAAATTTCCCTCGGTCCTATGGGGCATCAAGTGCCCGGTGGCATGATGGATCCCAATGCTTTCTTGCCGAATGGTGAAAGCCATCTGCAACATACGATCGCTAAAATCCTCTCAATTCTGCAAGGTCAAATTTGGGCAGATAGCCCCCGTCGATCGAGAACCACCAGCAATTATGAACTTTACAAACAGGCTGATTTCAACAACTACACCTACTATCCCTTAACCGAAACCGTTGATTCTGAGCGGTATCGCCCCATCGCAGCCTGGATGGGCCGTTTGATTTTGCCCCAGGCTTCGGAACGGCAACAAGTAAAAGGAGTTTGGTTTGAGGTGCATCATGCCGCTCCAGGCTATGAGTTCCTGGTGGGACAACAGGTGATGCTGCGTTGGGCCGATTATCCCAAAGTGAAAGATTTTGTCAAAGCCGTTACCCGTGATGTTCACTTCAGCGTTGATGCTGAATACTCCAGCCAATATGGAGGCAGTCTTCATCCCGATCGCTTAAATCACTGGCAAAAAGTCGGTCCCCTGGAATCCCTCGCCGGTTCCCATCCTACTGATGACCTGATCGTCATGCTGGAAGGCCACGTCGAAGTTCAGAATGATTCCCCTCTCCCCGACTCCTTCCCAACTCTCTATATCCAAAGTCAACCCGTCGAAATTACCGGACGCTATTACGGCTTAGTCCAATTCGAAGCACCTGTCGCAGGTACCGATCGGTTTCAGGTCAGACATTTCAATGCGGCCTCTCGGCAGTTTGATGGCGGCATGGAAGAAGTGCGGTTGCCGCAGGTGGTCAAAGCTCATAGTTATGGCAGTTATCCTTCCACAACCGATCAACTAGAACGTTCGCCGCTGAATGAGACAGGGTGGTATATCTATGGTGCAAAAGATGCCAGCGGTTATTTTGTGGTGCAATCTCTGGCTCCGCGATCGCTCTTTCGGCTTCAGCCCGATCGGGTTCTGTTTGGCAGTAAAGCGTCCTATGGCTATATTCGTAAAGAAGCCTGGGCAGATGCCGTAGAACAAAAAGGCAAAATATCATCCGTGCTGTGTGTCGGACATCGGCAAACGGAAGACAATCAGGCCGCAATTGACGATTGGAAAGTGGGCGATCGGGCCTTGCTGCTGCATGTTTATGGCGGCATTGGCGGTGAACAGAAAGAGCCTGCTGCTTCCACCCCCATTTTCTTTGGTCATTTCTCCTATGGCTTAGCTACGGTCATTCATGATCCATTGAGTAACGAACGACGATTTGAAATTCAGTATTATCAAGTCTATAGCCATAATATCGACGGGTTGACTTCTGGGACGTTACATTGGTCACGCTACATGGGCGATCGGCAATTTGGCTGGGTGGGAAATCGTCCCGTCTGCGATATTTTGATCAAATTTGAACCCTTTACAGGCGCATTTGAGGTGAATGGCACCCATCAATCGGTTCTGGATATGATGCTGAGGCAGCTTGAGGCAATGACGGCCCGCTATCGGATTGGGGATGGTACGGGCGCAACCTATGTCGGTCCAGCCAATAACTGCGCTCAGGATTCAAATCAAGCGCTATTTGCCAGTATTCGCACAATCTCCCAGCGCATCGAAGCGAATCAATCCTTGCTGCAAGCCTGGTTAGCCGATCATCCAGCCCAGGCCGATGGTTATCAGCAGCTTGTATCGGTGAAAAGCAAGCTATATAGCAAATTACAGCCGTTTGGCTCTCCCCGATCGGACTGGGAAGCGAACCAATTCAACCTGGGCACCACACTGGAAGATGACCCCTTGCGCAACCTTTGGACAGGCCTGGGCAGCTGGCGCACCCTGTTACCCCGCAAGGCGAGCGATACGATCGTGCAGGTGTTTTTGCAGCATGGGGCCTCGGTCTGGGTGTTACGCACAAATCAAATCGGTGGATACGATCCGAATATTGAACCGATCGTGCCAATGACGCTGTGAATCTCAGAAAATTCCTGAGCTCTGTAGAGTGCGATCGATGATGCTAAACGCGATGAGAGCATCCGTGCAGGGAGCAATGCTTTACGTCATAGCTATAATCTAACTTGAAATCAAAGAGCGAGCGCCATGACAGCCTTAGAACAAATTGAAGCCGCAATCCTGACACTTCCAGCAGATGAGTTTAAGCGACTCAGGCAGTGGTTTCTGGATCTAGATAATCATCGTTGGGATGAGCAACTGGAACAAGATATTGCTGATGGTAAGTTAGAAGCCTTAGCTGAGGAGGTGATCGCTGAGTTTAACGCAGAGCGTTATCAGGCAATCTGATGCATTACACTACACCAAGATTTTGGAAGTGTTATGAAGCTTTACCCCAAAATATTCAGAAAACAGCAGCTCAATGCTACGGACTACTAAAAGCTGATCCCGCTCACCTATCGTTGCATTTCAAGAAGATTGGGAAAAAGTACTGGTCAGTTCAGGCAGGGCTGGATTACCGAGCTTTAGGTGTTGAAGTAGAAGGGGGTATTTTATGGTTCTGGATTGGAACCCATGCAGAGTACGATAAGTTAATCGATAATCTATACCCATGACAACGCCCCAATCTTCTCAATTCTGGCAAGCCCTGAGCACCTCCACCCTGCTGCGATACCTACTGCTGTTTGGCTGCGGCTGGGTCACCGTCCTCCTGATCAACTATTTCTACGGCACGATCGCCCTATTCACTGCTGCCGGGATATTCGCTGCCTTGTTAAATTATCCGGTGGTTTGGTTGTCGCGCTACATTCCCAGAGGCTGGGCGATCGCCATCACCTTCATTACTGCAGTTGTGGTACTGCTGGGCTTATTTACCATTATTGGGCTGCAGGTGCTGAACCAGGGCCAGGGATTGGTGTCGCAACTTAGAGGGGCACTGGATGCTCAGGGGCCTTTGCCATTCCGAGATTTTTTGGCCCAGTTGGACATTGGCAAGATCATTAGCACGCTGCAAACCGGTCTGGTTTCTGGTTTGGGTATTGTTCAAGGCATTTTCTCCAGCGTATTTACCGGCATGTTTGGTGCGGTCATCAGTTTGTATATGCTGATCGATGGTGACAAGCTCTGGCAGGCCAGCCTCAAGCTGATTCCAACCCATTCTCGTCAAAAATTTGCGGGCATCTTTCAACGCAGCTTCCTCGGTTTTTTGCGGGGACAGATGCTGTTGATGCTGTTTCTGTCGATTTCTACACTGCTGATTTATCCCTTTTTGGGTGTCAACTATGCCCTGCTGCTGGCCGTTATTTTAGGAATCATCGACGCAATTCCAGGGATTGGGGCTACGCTAGGCGTTATTTTGGTGACTTTTTTGGTGTTTGCATCTCAGGGAATTGAGATCGCACTTCGGGTGGTGGTGGTTTCCATTGTGCTGATTCAAATTCAGGATAATTATGTGCGGCCCAAAGTCATGGGGGATGCCTTGGAGTTGAATCCGGTGTTGCTGTTCCTGGCGTTATTTATCGGCCAGCGGATCGCAGGACTCTTGGGAATCTTTCTCTCCATTCCGATCGCAGGGATGATTGCAGCCTGGATTCAAGCCACAGAAGCCGCAACTCTCCCAGAAACATCTCCAGAACTGGCGGTTGAAGGATTAGTTGATTCTTCAAAAGAGAACTCCGATAATCAGTGAGTCGATTGCTGAACCAGCTCGACGAGAAACCGCTATCCTCTTCTTCCCCTGTTCATGCCCCAGTTTTCAAACCTACGCTTAATATTCCGTCGAATTGCTTCCCGAATCAGGCGATCGGCCTTCTATTTGCTTTTAGGCATCGGCATCAGCCTTCTAGTGCTCAGTCAGTCGGTTCATGCTTCAGAAACGGTAATCTTGCAACATTTCGATCGCAGAATTTCGATTCCGCGTGCAGAATTAGTTGCCCTGGCTTCGGAGCAAGCAATTTCTCCCGAACTTCAGCAATTTTTGCAGCGAAACCGTCAAGATCCAGCTGAATTACGCCAGTGGCTGACTACTCCAATTAAACCACCGCAACTCACCCAGAAAATCGACCCAGGCTTTATGCTGCTGCAAATCAACAAAGTGTTGGGCGATCCTCTAGGTCGAGAAAATTTAGAACCATTGAAAGTCGCTTTTGCAACAGCATTTGAGGACAAAACCTTTTCAATTTTAGAGGTTTTAGAGGCCTATCCAGAACCGACTGTGCGCTTAGCCCTCGGTCGCCTTGGACAGGTTTATTCTGATGTGAATCAGCTCGTCACACGCATTCAGCCCGTCTTACAAGTTGCTGACGCGTTGCTACCAGAATTACTTTGTAACTGTAATGTTGCAAATAATCTCTCTGAATCAACTCCCCAAGCAATTGCCTATGCTCAGAATCAGGCTGCGCTGAAGTCGTTATGGACTAATACAGCGGCCAGTAGCTCGGCAGGCAGTGACTTAGCGACCAGTGACTCCGCAGCCAGCACCGCAAAACCAGTTGATGATTTACGCATTGCACTAGAACCAAGTGATTCTCCGGCTTTAGCCAATAAACGGCTGGTGATCGATTTTGGTCCGCTTGGCCGATCGATCTCTCTGGCCGATTTAACTCACTTTGCCGAAACGGGGGAAATTTCTAGAGGCTGGCGATTTTTCTTCAATGTGGCTGGAATTAATCCAGAGGATGTTCGCACGGCTCTGAATCAATCAATCTCCGTCAAGCTGAAGCTGCTGGATCAAGCGTTAAATAACCTGCTGGGAGAGTTTGCCCTCTATGAACTTGGCCAGGTTTTACATACCCCTTCCAATACTGCGAATATTCAAGCCTTGCGATCGGCTGCGATTCTCTCGGTTGTGAAGGACGATCGGCTGTCGCTCTTAGAAATTTTGCAGCGCTATCCCACCCAGCAGGTGCATCTCAACGGCGCAAGATTGGCAAGACTGGGTCGCGATGCTAGTCGATTTCGAGCCAGTGGGGGGATAAAAACTGCAGTGCTCAGCCTGGAAGATTGGTTGGTGCAGCTGCAAGCCTCAGAAGCAGAAAGCGTTTGTAGCTGTGAGCAACCCGTACCGGGAACAGAAACGATTTTGCCCCCCGCTCCCACCATTTCCCCCGATCAAATCGCTCGCTTTCTGCCGCCCAGTTGGCAGCCTGTTGCAGCCCACCGAGAAGATCACGGCATTATCAGGGTCGTCTGGCAGCAGGGCACTCCCTATGAAATGGGCTATCAACATGGGCAATATCTGCATGATGAAATTGCCGCTTTAGGCAGTGAAGTGCTGAGTGCACTGCGATTTGCGGGTCGAGGGCTGGCCTTGGGCCGATTGGCCGCAGGTCGTTCCTTCCCAGACGTGGTGGAAGAATGTCGGGGACTATCTGATGCCACTCAGGATATTGGCATGACGATGGATGCTTGTCTGGTCCTGGCCTATGGCGACATCTATCAGGAAATTTTTGCGAACACCTTGCCGAATGTGCTGTTTTGGGATGGCTGTAGCCAATGGGTTGCCGCCGGGGATGCCACAAAGGATGGCCGCATTTATCACGGCAGCACCCTCGATAACGACAAAAAACCGATCGATTACATTGTCAATCATCCCGTTGTCTTTGTCCGTCAACCCAATGATGGGCTACCCCATGTCTTTATCACCTATCCAGGCGTGGTTTGGCCGAACTGGGGCTTAAATGTGGCTGGTCTGACGCTCGGACTGGACTCACTCCATCCCAAAAGCGCTGATGAGTTACCGCTAGTCGGCAGAAGTGAAGTGCAGCTCATGGGTCAGATTCTCAAAACCGCAACCAGTTTTACCGAAGCGCGGCAGGTGATGGAAACACAGCCCAGCGGCAGGGCTAATCTGATCATGGCAACAGATAGTAAAACCCAAGAAGCAGGCGTGTTTGAAGTGATCGGCAAAACGATCGGCGTGCGACCCCTGCAGCCGAATGGCGTCCTTTATACCACCAACCATGCGGTTCTGCCAGAAACGTTCGATCACCAACAATTTCCGGTGAGCGAATCCAGCCTGACCCGGTTTAAACGCTTTGCTCAGTTGATGGAACCGAATGGATCTGCCACACTTTATGGGCAACTCGATCCGGCAAACATGGTCAAAATTGGGCGCGATCGCGTTAACCCCAATACAGGGGAAGCGAGTCCTTTTGATGTGTTTGATGATGATGCCAGTCCCGGCGGCAATGGTTCACTGCGGCAGGGCTTGTACGATCCTGACCATTTGCTGCTTTGGGTGGCTGCGGGTCGTCCGCCCGTTCCCGAAAATCCCTTTGTCTGCTTTTCGCTGGGACAGATGCTGAACTTCCCGAACGCAACGCCTTGCCCCTCACCTTCCCTTTAAAGCCCCTTTAAACCACGGATTAGAGCTAGCGATGTTGCGATATATTCGGTCTACCATCCTGCCTTCAAAGCCCGCCCAACTCTTGATTCAAACTGCAATCAAGTGGGATCAGGATAACTGCCCCGGCATGGCTGCTTCCCTGTCGTACTTCGCGCTCTTTTCCCTATTTCCGATTCTGTTGGTGATTCTCAGCGTTTTGGGTTGGCTGATCGGTCCTAATACGGCAGTGTTTCAATCCATCCAGGAAGCCGTACAGCGATATTTGCCGTCTGAAGTGCATGGCCTGATCAAAGATACGGTGATCGCCCTAAACGAAAATAGCGTTGGGGCCGGAATCATTGGATTTGTTGTGCTGTTATGGACAGCCAGTTCCGTTTTTGCCATTCTCAGGAGCTCGGTCAACAAAATCTGGCGATCGCCCAGCCGTGTCTCTGAAGCTGGATCCATTGTCAAGATGATCCTGTTCTCGGTGATGAACAAACTCTTTTCCTTCCTGTTGGTATTAGGCAGCGCGCTACTGTTGCTCGCTTCTTTGATTTCAAATATTGCCATTAAAACAATTCTTGAACTGGTGGCAAACTTTCAAGAAACCTTTGCGTTTATCGAAATTGATGAATTGCAGCTCACCAAAGGTCTGGAAACCAGCTCTTCTTTCTTCGTCTTGGCGCTCGTGACTTGTATCTTATTCAAAATTTTGCCGTCGGTCTATGTGGGCTGGCAGGATATCTGGTTGGGGGCACTGCTGACTGCTTCATTACTGGTGGGATTGCAACAGTTAGTCAGCAATAGCGTTATATCGATCGGCAGCCGCTTTCTCTCCTATGGGGTGATCGGCAGCGTTATGATTCTGTTGCTCTGGATCTTCCTCACCTGCCAAATCTTTCTGTTAGGCTGCGTGTTCTCCTATGTCTATGCTTACCTATTTGGTACTCGCCGTCACAGAACGATGAGTTCCTCGGATATGGAATCATAAATTTTGAAGTAAATTAAGCAATAAAAAGCCCTGACTATTCAGAGCTTTGCAGAAGATTAATTCTGAGAATTTTGGAAAGTTAGAGAATACAAAACGGAAGTTGATTGGCAGTTAGCATCTACTTTGCAGCCTCTCTATTTCGTTTCACTGCCAGATCGATTGACATTCATAGAACGCTATATCGGGCATTCAAATCCAAGTATTGCGCTGGCACCCAACCACCCGACTCCAATTCAACCCAGCCATCTTTCTGCCGACCGGATAAAATTACCTGCGCTCCGTCTTGTATTGTTCCAATCACCTCATCGTTCACGTTTGGACGGGAATAAATTTTGATAAATGGATCGTTACTTCTGACGATCGCTTCTCGCTGATTAGTATTAGCAACGTCAGGGTTATCCCGTCCTGCTCCTCGTTTGTTGAGCCAGAATAGCAACAGAGGCATGCCAATCAAAGGCAGCAATAACCACCATAAACTTGGGGTGGAATAGGTTGCGCTCGGATTCGGTGAGTCAGATGCGGTATTGGTGACAAAGGCCGATGAGGGATCTAATGAGGGATCCAATGAAGGCAGGATTGTTGCGGGATTAGGTAAAGCCTGAATAACTGGATTGGGGGCAGGAGGCGCAGGAGGGGCAGGAGGCGCAGGAGGCGCAGGATTGGGTTCAGTTTGCGCTGCTGGCTCCGGTGTGGTCGATGCGGGACTGGGTTCCGGCTGAGTTTTGAAATTCGAGGTTACCTGTGTAAATAGGTTCGAGACTGTCTGTATAACTGGATTCGAGGATGCCTGAGCTGCTTGATCAGCACTCGTTGTCACGCCCCCTGCTGTCGTATATCCGCAGGTTAATTTATAAGGCTCACCAGCCCGATCGAGGCTTAGAACCACCGTGGCTTCCTCCGCTGTACCTTTTGGCTCAACAGAGACCACTTTTGTCAATGCAAATCCCTTAGACGCTGCCAAATTAACACAAGCATCTTGAGCTGCTTTTGCAAAATCTGGAGCGAGCGTTTGAGCAAAAGCAGAAGGAGCAAAAGCCAACACAAGCCCCAGGGCAACCAAGGAAGGATCCACTGTAGGTTTCGTATTCATGTTTCGGAAGTCTCCCCTTACATGTTTTTTAATTTTCTGAATATTCGATCAAAATTCCTGGCGACGATTTTCTAGCGCTTAATGACGATTTTTCGCCATTTTAGATCACTAACCAGACAAATCATACCGCCATTCGTTGATTTAGAGATTCAGCCAGTAATTGATTCAATCGGCTATAATTTGCTTGAAGCAATGGTAAAAGGCAAGCTGCCAGCCAAGAAACAGCAGCAAACCTGCATAGCAAAAGGCTCTCGGTTTAGGAAGTAAGGCATCCTAACAGCTTCTAAATTTTTTTCAAGTTTTGTATCACCTGGTTCAGCCCAACGGTTGGGAGTAAGCCGATCGCAATCGCTCATGCAAAGCTTGCAAATTTTACACCAGGGGATTGATTTTCAGCCCAGCGACAGGTTCAAGAACCTTCTTGGCATCTTGTATGATCTGACCAAGTGACAAGCGTTTAATATCACAACCTAAAGAGTGGCTCTGTACTCGTCGGTCAGCAGCAGCCTTCTCGAATCAGAACCTCGGGGACGCAAGGAGATTAAATTGATCCACCACTCATTTGGGTTTTATGGCATTGCTTTTTTTGGCATTATCCTGTTGCGATATTTTTTGGTGGCAGGCGGAACCTACTTAATTTTTTATTCGCCATTTAGCCAATCCTTTGTCGGTCACGATCTTCCATATCAGCCTCCCACATGGCGATCGATCCAGCAAGACATTCAGCTCTCAGTGCTTTCTGCAGGCGTCTTTGCCCTGGCATCGGCCATGGTTTTGTCAGGATACAGTTTTGGGATGACCCAGTTATATAGTTATTCTCAACAGTATGGATTCTGGTATCTGGGAATCAGTTACATCATTGTCCTGCTTCTGCAAGATACCTATTTTTATTTTACCCATCGCTTATTTCATCACCCGTCCCTGTTTCGATGGCTGCATCAAGGACATCACCAATCGCGCTATCCGACGCCCTGGACTTCGTTTGCCTTTGATCCATTAGAAGCAGTGGTGCAATCTCTTTTCCTTGTGGGAATTGTGTTCGTGATGCCGCTGCATTTCATTACGCTGATTGCGGTATTGACGACTATGACGATCTGGGCTGTGGTGAATCATTTGGGGATCGATCGATTACCCACTTCCTTTCCCCATCATTGGCTAGGACGGTGGTTTATTGGTCCGGCACACCATTCCATTCACCATCTCAAATACAGAGTGCATTACGGCTTGTATTTTACTTTCTGGGACAGGCTGCTCGGTACGCAGGACCCGAATTATCAGAAGAAGCTGAATGAGCACCTGATTGATGAAGGTAATCCGGGTTGAACTAATGATAGGAATAGATTGAATTCACGATCGAAATCAGTACATCAATCATTTTTTCGTTTAAGTACGAGAAAATCCTTTGTAATGTAGATAACTCCTGAATTGGATTCGTGGTTCAGAAAAACATAGATTGCTGACTTAAGCATTTCTATGATTGAGAAACTCCCAATGGATTAGCAGATGCTTCAGGTTTCAGTGCTTCAGGTAGCGTTGCTCCACGTAAATGGGTTCGAGTTAAATTGGCATCCTGCAAATTAGTAGCAGTCAAGTTAGCACTTGTTAGATTCGCCTGAGTAAAATTAGTTCCGATCAGATTTGCCCCAACCAAAATGGCTCCTGTCAGATTTGCTTGAGTAAAATTGGTTCGCGTGAGATTCGCCTTTGTCAGATTTGCCCCACTGAGGTTGATTTCACTCAAGTTCATATTTCTGAGATTGGCTGCTATCAAATTCAGGTTTCTGAAGTCTCTTTGTCCTGCTGCATACCGGCTCAAAAGTTCCTTTGTGTTCATAGCGTTAAGTCGAGTGAAAGAATAATTTGACAAAATAATCTGTCTTTAGAGTGACGTAATAGTTGATGAAAGTGAAAATGTTGCAGGAAAAACTAAGTAGCGCTCAAACAGCATTTTGATCATCTATTCACCAAGTTGTACGTTCGGCTCTCAAACCTGTCAACAATCAATAACGGAGCTTCCGCTTTCGCTGTTTGTGTTTGGCAATCTCTTTCCGTTTCCGTTTTTCGATCGGAGTTTCAAAATGACGATGTTTTCTCATGTCTGGGAAAATTCCTGCCTTAGAAACCTGACGTTTGAATCGACGCAATGCTGACTCAATTCCTTCGTTTTCGCCAGGAACAATTTGGGTCATTTAATCTCCTTATAAATTGACTCATCGAGGTGAGACGAGATAGGAAAATTGAGAGGCAAACCTTCGTTTGCCCCAGTGCTCTCCCGGCATCCCTCAAAGCTTAAGAATATCTTTCAATTCTTAAAACTTAATAGCGGCGCGAAGACCCACCTCGATTGCCCCAACTTCCGCCAGAAGAACCTCTCTCTTCACGAGGTTTGGCCTTATTCACTTTGAGGTCACGACCCATCCACTCTGCCCCATCCAGTGCTTCGATTGCTGCAGCTTCTTCTGCATCTGTTTCCATTTCAACAAAAGCAAATCCACGCAGTCGGCCTGTTTCTCGATCGGTTGGCATTTGAACTTGCTTAACCGTTCCATACTCTGCAAAAACCTGAGTCAAGCCATCCTGGGTTACTTGATAGGATAGATTGCCGACATAAATTGACATAAAGATTCTCCCGAATCAATAGGTTATAGAGATTTAGATTCGGAGAAACGCTATGAAAGACGAATTATACAACCGAAAATAAGCCTTACTAAGACAGTAACACAGGACTACCAAAGCGGCATGAGTTGAATCAACTTCCCTACAAATCGGGTTTCTACCACAGGTTTTACAAGCCCGATAAATTGACTATATAATCTGTCGAGAATATCCACTCATGACTTAATAATATCTCAGCCAAAAGTCTGCCTTGCAAATCAGACCCTGCATCCATTGGGCAAGATAACTGCTGCTGAGGAGATGTTGCGATCGAACCATCAGGTTCTCTTAACTCAAGCTGCTATGCAGAAATGTTTTTCCCTTCAGCTTCAACACGCAGACTGCCGATGTAAACATATCCATCATATCCATCAACACTGTTGAGATATCGGAATAACTGTGCTGAGCCGTTTTTATCTCCTTCCTTGACTTTATGGTCGTCAAACTCCAGAATCCTATATTTCAGACCCTCGACTTCTAAATAGTAAGTATTCTTATTGCTGTGAAGGGTTCCATTTTGTCTCTCTAAACTCTGCATATTACTCCTTGATAAATCAGGACTGGACTTGGCCTTTCGTGGGTTAGAAACAGGATTTGCTTACTATCTCAACTATCCAAGTAGAGCGATCGAATAACATCAGCCTAAATCAATGCTTTTGTCAAAACAAAATAAATGGCTGTTGACTAGCTAAGCATATCTGAAAACTGAATGAATCGAAATAAGTTGAATATTAGCTGAAATGCAGAAGGCACGATATTAAATCCTTCTTCTCGAATTGACCGATCGATCTCCAAGGTTTTGGTCTAACCAATCTCATTTTGAGACAAGCCGAATATTTCGAGATAGTTAACTGGTTAACTATTAACTGTAAAACTAAATACAAATTGCTATTTGCTTAACCTTTATGATTCGCCTAAGTTCACTTTCACCCTTGCCCCAAATCGTTATTGAGGATTCGCGACTAGCTTCAGTTAGGAGTTGAATTGGTTCGTGGGATCGAAAAATCGTCCCAAGCTTGATTGTGATTGTGATTGTGAAAATTGATTACCTGCCTTAAAGATGCATTAATTTTGCATCGATTGTGCGTTGTGAACTTTCCGAACATATACTCGGTGGAAAAGTTGATGACTCAATCTGTTTTTGCTGCCGTTGAAAACCATGAAATTCAACGGTTGAAATCCTTAATTCCTGTAGACCTTCAATCTAAGATTGTGGTTGCCCGTTCCAATCGAACAAGGCCAGCCTTAATTACAAGTGAGAAACTAGGCAACCAACAATTTGCGATCGCGATCGATTTTATTCAATGGGAGCAGTTTTCTCCTCAGCAACGGGATTTACTGTTCTGGCATGAAGTCGCTCGCATTCAAAATCGGGCAATTCCTTCCTTTCCTTGGGAATTGGCTGTTCTCACTGCTGCCCTGGGTCTAGCGCTGATGGAGGTTACTACCCAAAATTTGTTATTGCTGTCGGTTACTCTGGTTGTGGCTGGATTGTCAGGCAATCAGCTTTACCAACGTAATCGAGGTGAACATGCTCTGAGAGAAGCAACTGCTGCCGATCAGAGTGCGATCGCTTTTGCCTTGCAATTTGGCTACTCCTGGTCTGAGGCGACTGCAAGTCTACGCAGCGCTATCCAGCAGTTAGGTAGACAGGCAACACGCAGGATACTCAAGAATAGATATAAGGTGCGGCTTCAGGTGTTAGAAATTCTTGTCGCCAATCAACCCTCTACCTTGAGAATCTCATCTATAAATATTGAAGAGCACTCTGGGCAAAAGCCACTCTGCAAACCTGAATCGATCGGCTACTTACAATTCTAAAATTTTTTCCAGTCCAATCAAGCAAATAAATTCTGCTAAAGCACAGGCATTAGATAAAGTCCATTTCTTGTGGAGCAGGCATTTTGCCTGTCCCGCTGGGTGAGGGAACCTATGCCACAATTGATTTGATTCATCATCCTGGCAGCTAATTTATGACATTCACTTGAAATGACTGCATAATGGGTAAATCCGACGATTTATCCATTCATTCAGCAGTGTTAAATTCAGTAAATTTTAGGTTTGACTTCTGTTTTTTAACCGCTAAAGGATTAATTCATTTTTTTATTCATTTTGTGTTGTCAGCTACTAAAAGAAACTTTAGAGTTTCCTTATTCTTAGATGCAATTAATCAGGTTTATTGAGGGGAATAATGGCCAGAGATGCAAATGCAACTGCCCGTCTTGAAAAATCCAAGCGGCATTACAATTCATGGGTCGTCAACGAAACGTTAGAGGACTATTCCTTACGGTATGCACCCCGATCGTTCCGCAAATGGTCTGAATTTACTGTTGCGAATGCTGCCTTAGGGGGTATCTCTTACCTCGCAGACTTCGCGATTGGTGGTTCGATCGCCATCAGTTCAGGATTCACCAACTCATTCTGGGCGATTTTGATATCGGCCATCATCATTTTTGTGACTGGCGTGCCTATTTCTTACTACGCCGCTCGTTACAACATTGATATGGATTTGTTGACGCGAGGGGCAGGGTTTGGCTACATCGGTTCGACACTGACCTCGGTAATTTATGCGTCTTTCTGCTTCATTTTCTTTGCCCTGGAAGGGGCAATTATGGCTCAAGGGATTGAGCTTTATACAGGTTTACCGCTGGCCTGGGGCTATCTGCTCTGTACTGTTGCCATCTTTCCGCTGGTGGTGTTTGGCATGACCCTGTTGGCTCAGATGCAGGTGTGGACGCAGCCAATCTGGCTACTGGGAATGTTTGCGCCCTGGATTGCCGTACTGGTGAAGGATCCCACAGCCTGGACGACATGGACCAGCTTTGCGGGCAAATCGCCGAGCGGCAATGGATTCGATATTCTCTTATGCGCGGCAGGTGCAGGGGTTGCTTTATCGCTAATCGCCCAAATTGGCGAACAGGTAGACTATTTGCGATTCATGCCTGATCTAACCGAGCGCAACAAAGGTAAATGGTGGACGGCTGTATTAGCTGCAGGTCCAGGTTGGGTAATTTTAGGGGCATGGAAACAATGGGCCGGTGCATTTTTTACAGCGATTGCCGTTAAAGCCGGAGTCGATATTGCCAAGGCCAATGAGCCGATCCACATGTATATCGAAGGGTTCAAGGCAATTTTCTCGAATCCAGCCGTTTATATGGCGCTAGCCACCTTATTTATCATTCTGTCTCAGGTCAAAATTAACGTTACGAATGCTTATTCGGGCTCACTTTCCTGGTCGAACTTCTTTTCCCGATTAACGCACGCCCATCCGGGTCGAGTTGTCTGGTTGGTATTCCACCTGATCATTGCGTTGACTCTACAAGAACTGGGGGTGTTCAACGTGCTGCTTTGGGTTCTAGGTTTTTACTCTAATGTGGCGATCGCCTGGGTTGGAGCACTCGTGGCAGATTTGATCATTAACAAGCCTCTTGGGCTAAGTCCTTCTTACATTGAGTTTAAGCGGGCTCACCTATACAACTTCAATCCTGTTGGATTTGGTTCCATGATGATTGCATCGATTGTATCTGTGATTGCATTCTTCGGGTTAATGGGACCTGCAGCACAGGCCTTCTCCACCTTTATCGCGCTTGGCTTGGCATTTGTTCTCTCTCCGATTATTGCAGTTATTACCAAAGGCAAGTATTATATTGCCAGAGAAGATGTTCACTTTCGTGACAATCCCAGCGTTGCTGAACTGACTCAATGTTCAATTTGTGAGTATGAATATGAACGGGAAGATATGGCTTACTGCCCCGTCTATCAAGGTCCCATTTGCTCACTCTGCTGTAGTCTAGATGCCCAATGCCACGACGCTTGCAAAGCTGCACCAGGAGCATCTGCCTGAGCCGTTGACCTATCTCTGACACCGATAGATTTGAATCATTCACCTGACAATGAATTCGACTGTCAGATCTGATCAACCGATTCTTTTATCGATCGATCTCCATCCAATTCGCTTGCATGGCCTGAGTAAAGTTACCGCAATTCTCCACCTGGGAGTGCGGCAGCCCCTGCCCCTGCCAGAGTTGCAATCTATCTTTCGAATTTGATGGAGTCATCCCTTGCTCAGACGGTTCTTGAGCCTAATTCGATATGTTGGTGTATGAAGGCAGGCTGACAGTTAAACGCGGATTGGTTGAACGCTGATTGATGGAGCGCTAGGCCCATACACCAACTTTTTCATTTTCATCCTCAAGTTTGTTGTTTGCCTGAGAGGACAATTATGCCAAAAACACTCTTCAAAGTTGATCTGACCAAACCGATGGATCAGCAGGAATTACCAGGCCACAACCGTTGGCATCCCGATATTCCAGCCGTTGTCTCAGTTAATCCTGGCGAGGTATTTCGGATTGAGTGTAAGGATTGGACTGATGGACAAATCAAAGACAATGACGATCCGAGTGACGTTCGGGATGTCGATTTAACCGTTGTTCATGTTCTTAGTGGTCCAATTTGGGTGAATGGCGCACAGCCAGGCGATATTTTAGTCGTCGATTTGGTTGATATTGGCGCGTTGCAGGGAGACGAATGGGGCTTTACAGGTATCTTTGACAAGAAAAACGGCGGTGGTTTTCTCACCGATCATTTCCCTGAAGCTGCTAAGGCCATTTGGGATTTTCAGGGCATCTACACCTCTTCCCGTCATATTCCAGGTGTGCGGTTTGCGGGCATTACCCATCCCGGTCTAATTGGCTGTGCCCCTTCCCATGAGCTGCTTGCTAAGTGGAACAAGCGGGAAGCTGCACTAATGGCTGAACAACCCGATCTGCGGACCTATGGCACAGGTTTAGCAGGAGATATTCCCCTGCTTGCAGCTTTGCCCAATCCCCAAAATGCAATTCTGGGCACCCTTGATCCGGCTGAGTACGATCGTGTTGCAGCAGAAGCAGCCCGAACGGTCCCACCACGCGAGCATGGCGGCAACTGCGACATCAAGAACCTGTCACGCGGCACCCGAATTTACTTCCCGGTATATGTGGAAGGGGCTAAGCTGTCGATGGGGGATATTCACTTTTCGCAGGGAGATGGCGAAATTTCCTTCTGTGGCGCGATCGAAATGTCGGGCTTCATCGATCTGCATGTGGATATTATCAAAGGGGGAATGGAAAAATATGGCATGATCAACCCCATCTTTAAGCCAGGTCCAGTTGAACCACGCTATTCGGAATACCTGGTGTTTGAAGGAATTTCGGTAGATGAGTTTACCGGCAAGCAATACTTTATGGATGCCCATGTGGCTTACCGTCGGGCTTGCTTAAATGCGATCGAATATCTCAAGAAGTTTGGTTACACAGGCGAACAAGCTTATTTACTCTTAAGCTGCGCACCCGTTGAGGGCAGAATCAGTGGCATTGTCGATATCCCAAATGCTTGCTGTACAATTGCCATCCCAACCGAGATCTTCGACAAAAATATTTTGCCGGTCTAGCCTCGTATTCATTCTGTGAATGTAGGGGTGGAGCATTCCGATAGAAATCGATATCCGTTCTGAAAAGATCATTTGCTGGATGCTTCCCCCTACAGGATATGAGGTTGATACCAAAAGGGTAATGAAATTGTAGAGATTGATAAGGAGAAGTTCGATCGTGCCGCTTTATGAATTTCGCTGTGATAGCTGTGGCATTTTCGACCTATGGCGCGCTATGGCTGAATCTGATCAGCCTGCCCATTGTCCAACCTGCCAAGAACCAGGCAAACGCATCTTTTCACCGCCGATGGTCTTATCTGGCTCATTACGGTTGAAGCGAGAAAACCCTGAGCCGCAGCTTGTCAAACGACCTGAACGGGAACCCGAAAAACCAAAAGCACAGAGTCATACGGGTGGACGGCCCTGGATGCTCAGCCACTAGGGAATTTGCCCAACTTGACTCGATCGCTCATCAAGAGATATCCAGCTCACCGGGTGATGAATGATGGTATGTCATCAATCATTCATTGCCTTTTTTTATAGAGTTTTTCCCATGGTTTTTCACGCTGCTCAAGAGGTCTCTTCATCCTGAAATCTGATGTGCAAGTCCGATCGACACTCACATTTTGATAATCCGAGTCGAGCATTTTCAAGTTCCTGAGTTTCTTGAGACAGCACTTCCAGCTTTTTCAACAACCATTGCCAGAAACTAGGCAACTTTAAGGGAGCTTCTGCCAGTTCTAACAGCTCCAGGGCCGATCGATAGGCACGAATGGAATGCTGACATTCCCCTTTGCGGTACTTTGACATCTGCTGCACGGCGCGCTGTTTTAATTTGTGCTGAATGCCGATCGCTTTTGATTCCAGGCAATCGGGGCAGACATCTCCGTAAATTAAGCCCTGATCATTACAAAGGAGGGTGCGGATTCTGCCGACTTCAAAGGTGCGCTGGCAGGCAATACAGGGCAATTTGGGTGAGCACGTTCCTAAGGTGCACTCAAGTTGAATCTTCATGGTTAGATCACCAAAAAATTTTTTGAAGAGGGAATTTATAGTGCCTTTAATTCGAGCTTAGCGAATCTTTTCTGTATCGTGACCAACCTTTTCGCGGTTTTTAACATCAAAAAATATATCTACATGTTGTCAGGTCAGGGTTTCCGGATATTTTGTGAATTACCTGACAATTTTCTTGCTTCAGAATTTTTTAAGGATGGCTCGAAAGTCAGGCCACCGTTTGTCAAATGGGGCGATCGATCAAGTTTGGATTGAAAATTCTTCTGGATCTGGATCTCAGCATCTCATGCTTGATCGTCCACCTATCCCTCAGTCCACCCGATCGTCTGATTCCATCAACTGCACCGCTCTCAACGCTAACTCAGCTAACTTCTTGCGTTCCGGCTCCTCTAATGCAGTCATCAGCTCAGTGAATTCATATTGGTCTTGCGGCACCACCCAATCGAGAAACTGTTGGCCTGTTGCAGTCAGTCTCACAATCAAGGCACGCCGATCGGTCGGATCTGGGTCTCGTTCGACGTAGCCTTCTTGCTCTAAACTATCCAGCAAGCCCGTCATGGCCGCTCTGGTGACGCCACAATGTTTGGCCAAGGCAGAAGGGCTGGCATATTGTTCCGGTTCACCGCTCAAATAGACCAGAACCGCCAGCTTCGTTTGGGAAATGCCTAATTTGGCGCAATGTTCATCCGTTGCCCGCAGCACCATACGAGCAATCCTGGTCACGACCGACATCGACTGAAATGCATCGACCTGATTAGCCCCATCATTCGATCGTGCTAGTCCGATGATCAGATGGCTGAGTGCTTCAATTTTTTCTGGTGTGGCAAAAGTGGGTTGCGTAGTTTGTAAGCCCTGAATCGACTGCTCGAACATTCGAATTAACGTTGAGAAGGATCGTAACGCAGTCACAACAGTGATGAACAGCTTTTTTGAAGTAAGTTCTGTTTTGGTTTTGTAGTCATCGATGCCATAGTCTACGACCACTAGATCTTCAGGCGCACGACCCGGTTGTCCAGTGCGGATAATAATTCGAATTAATTGGTTGCCTAATTCTTCTCGAATGTATTGCACCAATTGCAATCCAGCATCTTCAGTTTCCATTACCACATCTACAAAAGCGATCGCAATATCGGGATGGGCTTGAATGAGCTGCTTGGCTTGCTGGGCAGAATAGGCACTAATAAACGAGAGCGGTTTGTTTTCAAATAAGAAATCTCGCAGCGCTAATTTTGTGACGTTATGGACTTCCACATCATCATCAACAATCAGGATTTTCCAGCTTTTTAGAGCGGGTGGGCGATCGGCTTCTGAAGCCAGCTTTCCCTCTTCAATCAGGTTCTCTTCCTCGTCCTGAAATAACAGCTCGTCCTGCAAATCCTGCTCACTCACAATTTCTGAGTTCTGCATTGCCGTCCCCTCCTCAACCCTCGCGCGCTCATTCTCTAACTCAGTCATGGACAGCCAGTCCAATCTGGGGCAGCTTGATCACAAACCTTGTTCCTGCACCCACTTCACTATGACATTGAATCGTGCCAGCTAATTTCTGAGTCACCAAATTGTAAACAATATGTAGCCCTAATCCGCTACCGCCCTGCCCCCGTTTGGTTGTGAAAAAGGGATCAAAAATTTTGCTAAGGTTCTTGGCAGGAATGCCTTTGCCGTCATCGGCATACTCAAAAATCAGCTCATGCAGATGTTGATAAAAGGCGATCGCAATACAGCCCTCGTCTTCTGGGCCATAGGCATGAACCAAGGAGTTCATCACCAAATTCGTGACGATTTGGGAGAACACGCCGGGATAGCTGTCGAGGTACAGGTCTGGATCAACGATGATTTCGACCTGATGGCCTGTGTTTTTTAATTTAGGACTGAGCTGCAACAAGACTTCTTCCAGGTACAGCTTCACATTGAACGATCGCTTGGAACCACTTGACTGATCGACAGCTACCTGTTTAAAGCTTTGAATCAGCTCAGCTGCCCGGTTCAGATTGGTAAGCGTCATGCGGCTACTTTCTTGGGCCAACTCCAGAAACTTCTTCAAATCCGATCGTTTCACCAGATTTTTTTGAAATAGCTCCGCAAAATCATCCGACTTTTCCATCAACAGGGAAACGGCTGTGACGCTATTGCCGATCGGCGTGTTGATTTCATGAGCAATACCGGCCACCAGACCACCTAGCGCTGCCATCTTTTCAGTTTGAATCAACTGGGCTTCCGCTTTCTGCAAATTGGTCAGCGTTTGCTCTAACTGTTCCGCTTTTTCTTGAAGTTGGGCCTCTGCTTGCTGGCGCTCTTTCACTTCCTGTTGCAACAGCAAATATTGCTTATCCAACTCTTCCTCGGCCAGCTCGCGGCTTTCTTGTGTCAGGATCAGGCCCCAAGTTCCAATCCCAATCAGGACCAGAAAGGCAGCATAGACTTCGATCAGCGTGGCAGCAACTTGCTGGGTGGCAGCTGTCAAAGGACGAGGCGGCATCACGACCTGCTGATAATACACAAAGCCTAGAACAATCCCGACCACGCTCGACAGAGATAAGAAGATCAGCAAATAGCGCAGAATTTTTGTCCCGATCTGGGGCGATAGCTTGCTTTGTAACAACGTTTTAGAAGGCATCGCTCCAACGTTCGGAAAATGATCCTGCATTCCAGACGTTAACATTTTACAAGCATCATCGCAACGTGCATCCAAACTGCAACAGAGCGAGCAGATTGATCCTGCATAGGCTGGACAAAAAGCGGCATCTTGCGGTTCATAACGTTGCTCACAGATACAGCAATTTGTTTCACCCGTAGACGAGTGGCCTACCGCATCTTTGCGCGCCAGGTAATATTTTCCTTTCGTCAAGAACGCGATCGCAGGTGCTAACACAAAGGCCAGAATCAGGGCAATAAACGGCGCAAACGCCTTAGCAAACGGACCAAATACGCCTAAAAAAGCCAAAATAGCCACCACCGAAGAGGCAACCATCGAGCCAAATCCCACCGGATTAAAGTTATAGAGATAGGCGCGTTTGAACTCAATATGGGGTGGACTCAGCCCCAAGGATTTGTTGATTACAAGATCGGCCACTAAGGCTCCTATCCAGGCGATCGCCACATTTGAATAGAGTCCCAATACGGCTTCCAGCGTTGAGAATACGCCCAATTCCATCAGCAAGAGGGCGATCGCCACATTAAAGACCAGCCACACGACGCGACCGGGATGGCTATGGGTTAAGCGAGAAAAGAAGTTCGACCAGGCCAGCGATCCAGCATAGGCGTTGGTGACATTAATTTTGATTTGGGAGACGACAATAAACAGCGTGGTCACAGCCAGGACAACTTCTGGATTGGAAAACACATACTCAAAGCCCGTCAGATACATTTGGGTTGGCTCTTTGGCTTTAGCTAAGTTCACGCCATGACTGACGGCCAATGAGGCCAGAAATGCCCCGCCTAACTGTTTGCTGCACCCTAAAATAATCCAGCCGGGACCTGCCAGCACCAAAGCCGACCACCAACGACGCCGATTGTTTGCTGTTTTCTCTGGCAGAAATCGCAGGTAATCGACCTGTTCGCCAATTTGCGAGATTAAGGAGAAAGAAACTGTGGCAGCCGCTCCAAATAAGAGCGGATCGAACCCATTGCCTTCGCTGGCATTACCTGTAAAGTGAATCCAGTTCGTCAGCGCTTCTGGTTCTTTATGCAAAATAAAGCCATAGGGAATGACCATCAGCACCAACCAAAGCGGCTGAGTCCAGAGCTGAAGCTGATTGATTAAGGTCACCCCAAAGAAAACAAGCGGAATAATGATGAGCGAACAAAAAATATAGCCGATCGCTAATGGTAAGTGGAAATAAAGTTCTAGCGCCTGGGCCATAATCGCTGCCTCTAGCGCAAAGAAAATAAACGTAAATGAAGCGTAGATGAGTGAAGTGACAGTTGAACCAATGTAGCCGAATCCTGCTCCTCGCGTTAAAAGATCAATATCAACATTATATTTGGCGCTATAGTAGGCGATCGGTAAACCCGTCAGAAAAATAATTGCCCCGACAACGATAATTGCCCAAAAGGAATTCGTAAACCCATAGCTGATCACCAGAGAGCCACCGATCGCCTCCAGCGCTAAAAAGGAAAGCCCACCAATTGCCGTGTTGGCAACTAACCATTCCGGCCACTTGCGAAAGGATTTGGGGGCAAAGCGCAGGGCATAGTCTTCGAGTGTTTCGGTTGCAACCCAGGTATTGTAATCCCGCCGTTCTTTAACAATTTTTAAGTTGGGAAGAGTTGCCATAAACCTTGCTATCTCGCTGATCGGAGTTGGAATGACTCATAGCAGAATTTTCTAAAGGATGCAACTATTCTGGCAAAAGCTTTATTCACTGCCCATTTCCTGCTCATTTGGATTGGTTAGATCTAGTTGAGGAGTGGCGGTTTCAGGAACATATTTCAATCCCCAAGCGATCATAGATTTTAGTATGGGCCGCAGTGTTTGACCGGCTTCTGTTAGTGAATAATTCATCCGACGCGAATGGTTACTGTAGGGTCGCTTCTGCACCAGACCTGCTGCCTCTAGCTGCTTTAATCGATCGGCCAAAATATTCGTTGAAATTCCTTCTGGTGATTCCAGAAACTCTTCAAACCGTTGTTTGCTCATAAACATCATGTCGCGGACGACCAGTAAAGTCCATCGATCGCCCAAAATATCTAACGTACAGGCAATAGGACAACAAGAGCGGCGAGACGAAGTCATGGGGATCAAGCAAGAAATAATGAATTACTTGCATTTTACAAGCTGAATTGATAAACTGATTTCAAATTTTAGATTGCAAGTTAAAAGTTACTATCTCGATGGAGATCACATTCAATGAGTTCCTTGCCAATAACTCCCCGTATCGGACCAAACTTTGCAACGGCCCACCTAGGCACTTTTGCCGATCTACGCCAATATTGCTTCACCGCCAGTGATGTTCCGCTCAAGCTCGAAGGCAAGGTTTTTCTTCGGCAGTTGCTTCAGCTTACCAGCAGTGAAATTTCCCTGAATAATCTGCCACCCCAAACTTCTATCCCCTTCTATCACAAACACCATCTCAACGAAGAAATCTATATTTTTATTGAGGGCATGGGCGAATTTCAGGTGGATGGGCAAATCTTTTCGATTCAACCTGGTACGATCGTTCGCGTCGATCCGGAAGGTGAACGTTGCCTGCGTAATTTATCGCTGAGTGAAGATCTCTGCTGGATTACGATTCAAGCCAGAGCGGACAGTTATTCTGGTTATACAATTGAAGACGGAATTGGAATCCCCAAGCCAGTTCAATGGAACAGCATTGCTGAACAATAAGCGATCGCGATTGAACCGTCATCAGTCAAATTCTGTGGCCCATTCCGGATGTTGCCAATGTTCATACATGCGTAAAATTTGAGCAGGCACCACTCTCCCCAGCGATAACTCTGGCAGATTAGCTACCGGGAAAAACTCAACTGCATCCGTTTCTAAACTCGTTTGAGCCGAGCCACCCGTCAATTCACAAATAAAAAATAGCTTATAGGCATGAAATACCATAGGTGGATGGGGATGCCTGTTGCGATCGTAAATTGCACCCAGCTTAACCACACGCGTTTCGTAACCAGATTCTTCAAAAACCTCCCGCACCACGGCCTCTCCCGGTGGCTCTCCCACATCGACCCAGCCTCCAGGCAGCGTCCATTTCTGATCTTCCCGTTCTAAAACCAATAGAACCTGATCGTCCTGAAATACCGCGCCTCGCACATCTACCTTGGGAGTTGCATATCCCTTCTCTTTCGCAAACAGATCCAGCACATCAACTGAATTTGCACCGGTGTGTGCTGCCATCATTTCACTGGCGATCGCCATGATTTGGTTATAGCGTTCTCGATCGTAAGCGCCTTCAGTATAAGTCAGTCCTGTTTGAGCGATGGCCTGTAGTCTGCGTCCCCATTCCAGCCACTCCAGGCCTGTCCGATAATCGTCCACTGTTTTGTGTCCCCCATTGAATACCCAAAATCTCACGCTTAGTATGGCATACTTGCGATCGTATGTTTGTCAGGTATCGCTTTTATCTAGAGACAGCGTAGGGAATTAGCCTAAATCGGGATCTCGATCACCAATTTTGCGCCTCGACCGGGAGCCGAAACGCAGCACAACTTGCCTCCGTGCTGTTCAACCACAATTTGATAGCTGATGGAAAGTCCCAGCCCTGTTCCAGAACCGATCGGTTTAGTCGTGAAGAAAGGATCAAACATGCAATCCTGAGTAGCTGCATCCATACCGGGACCGTTATCGGCGATCGACACTTTGACAGTCTGGTCAGGCGTGATTTTGGTGGTGATGCAAATGGTTGGATCGGGAATCGCATCAATCCTCAGTGCATCAATGGCATTGACCAAAATATGCAGGAATACCTGATTGAGCTGGCTGGCATAACAGTTCACCAGTGGCAATTGGCAATAATCTCTCACAATCTGAATTTCAGGAAATGGTGCTTCCGCTTGCAGGCGATGATGAACAATTAGCAAGGCATTTTCGATCCCTTCATGCAGATCGACCAGTTTTTTATCCGCTTCATCAAGCCGCAAAAAGTTGCGTAAACTCAACACTAAATTGCGAATGCGATCGCTGCCGCTCTGCATCGAGTGGAGCACGTTGGTCAAATCCTGCTGCAAAAACTCTAGATCTGCGGCTTGCAGCTTCTGCTGTAATGCCTTCGAAGGATTGGGTACTTCTGCTTGATAGGCTGAGATTAGACTAAGCAGCGTCTCAGTATAGTCTTGAGCATGGGAAAGATTGCCATAAATAAAGCTGATCGGATTATTAATTTCATGGGCAATTCCAGCCACCATTTGACCAAGGCTCGACATTTTTTCAGCATGAATCAGTTGAGCCTGGGTTTGCTGAAGTCGTTTCAGCGTTTCTTCTAAACAAAGATTTTGCTGTTTGAGTGCTCGTTCAGCCAATTGCCGCTCAATCTCCGCCGCAGATCGAGCCGCAAAAATCTTAAGGATTGCTGCCTGTTCCTCATAACTCCGTTTCAGCGGTTGAGTATGCAATCCAGCAATGTGCCCAAGGGGTTTTCCTTGGCTATTGAGAATTGCAATGCCCAAATAGCTCTCTGCCTCCATCGTGACTAAGTCCTCGTCTTGAGGGAAGTGCTGTTGAATGCCGCTAGAGTAGATTCTCAGCCCCTCTTCGATCACCACCCCGCAAGGAGTACCTGCCAAATCATAGTCAAAATTAGGCGCAAAATCCTCTCCGGCCCAAAAGGCCAGAACTCTCGCTCGCGGCTCCTCACAGTCAAGAAATTCAGCAATTAATGCATAGCGAATTTGCAGCAGCTCCGCCAAATAGCGAGCACAGGCCCGAAAGAACTCTTCTCCAATTTGAGAAGCAATACCTTCAACGATCAGCTTGAGATCAGCCTGCCAATGTCGCTGTTCCAAAATTCCTGTCGAAGGTTGACCAGTTAATTCAATAGAGTAGGATGGGGTATTCATCAGATTTGACCACAGGGTAAGAGCCATGAACCCTTATCCCTTATTTTTCCCTGGCACTGAGTTTCAATCTCAGCAAAAGGGAAATTGGAGACGCAACATGCTGTATGGCGATCGGGCGATCCCATTACGTTGCGAGAGTGCTGTCTCCCCCTTCTAGCAACGTTCCCTCTAAATTAGCATTCTCTAAATTGGCCCCGCTCAAATTCGCTTCTTCCAGCGCAGCCTGATTCAAATTTGCCTGCTGGAGATCAGCAATGGCCAGATCTGCCCCGCTTAAATCGGCAGCTTCTAAATTCGCGCCACTCAAATCGGCCTGTTGCAAACTCGCCTGACTCAAATCAGCTTGAATCAGATTGGCAACTTTCAAATCGGCCTGATTCAGCGTTGCCCCATCCAAAATGGCTCCTTCTAAGGTTGCTCCGTCCAAAATTGCGTCGCTTAAATCTGCTCCACTCAGGTCTGCCTGGAACAAATCTGCGCCATTCAAATCTGCGCTGCTCAAGTTAGCACGGCTGAGGTTAGCCCGCCGTAGATTTGCGCCATCCAATGAGCTACCACTCAAGTCAGCTCCACTCAAATCAACACCTTCTAGCTCTGCTTCACTCAAATCAATCGCACTAAACTCTCGATCGCCTGCTGCATAACGCTGGATGAGTTCGGTCTTATCCATCTTTCAGGTTGCTCCAGATGTATAGGAATCAGAAGTTGATGAACAGTGAGGAATAGGTTTGATTCTCTACTGTAAAGGAGCAGCACAAACTCAACCCCTCTCGGAAGGCACAGTTTTGGCGTTGATTACTAGCATTGATTACTGGGATTGATTAGTGGTACTGATTACTGGCATTGATGAAATGAGCCATATTTATAGCCAGTGCTACTACATCAAAATCAGATTGTTAAATCCGTTCTGCCCCTTACTGAAATTGGTTGATCGCCTAGGTGATTTTTAACACTGCGGATGGGTTGATCGAAAAAAATTTGAAAATAAGCTCTCTCACCTGGAGTATACCTGGACTGCTTTGGAGAAATGTTGTTTAAGCCTTGACTAGAAATTGTGGCTTGGTTTGGAACATCATTTTCTGAAGTTAAAGCATAGCTCGATCGCTACGATCAGTAAGATTCTTTGTGAGGACTAAAGTTGTGGCCAGAATGGACGATAGGAGTCATCCGTTCGCCCGTGGTTGTGCAGCGGTTATGCAGCAATAACGAGGTCAGTAGTATTCTATTAAAAAAAATATTAAATAATGTAGAATTAGCAATACTCGGTGACAAAAGGAAACAATGTTCTAGAATTTAGTTGGCAGCAACCTTCACATTTTTCTTAGAAAAGCTTTTCATTCAAATTTTTCATCAGCCAAAGTTTCTATTCGATTGCCTGGGAAAATAAATTTTTCTAGAAAAATAAATAATCTAACTCTATCAAATAAGGCGTAGCAAGCAATCCGGGAGTGTTCTTGCTGCATTGACAATCTTTCAATGGCGAGAGAGCTTATGGAAGCAAAGCAAAGCATTGTATTGAGTTACGATCGTCCAAATTTTACAAAGTGCGATCGTTGTGTCTTGAATATTTTGCGTTCTCATTTAGTCCGGGTAGATGAGAAAAACCTGGCATTTAGCCAAATTCAGCAATTGCTGAGGCAATTCAAACAAGCGATCGATCAAGGAAGTTTGATCTGTTTAGCCATGGATGGGCATGTCCAATTCATGACAGAACAAGCAAAACGGCTATTGAACCAATACTTTTTATACCAGGATACGCAGACGTTACCCGATCCTTTGCAACAATGGTTCCAAGATCAGATGAGGCGACATCAAATTCATGGAGATGATCCAGCCTCCTGTTTAGCCTTACATGTCGAGCAAGCAGAACGACAGTTGGTTATTCGATTTATGCCTGGTTCCATCAAAGAGCAGTATCTTTTGCTATTAGAAGAACGAGAAGAGCGATCTTTCTCCATTGCTGCTTTAGAGCTGCTAGGACTCACTAAACGCGAAGCAGAGGTACTGTTTTGGATCGCCAAGGATAAAAGTAATGCTGGAATTGCTAAGGTGCTGGGTTGTTGTGAAGGAACCGTGCGCAAACATTTGGAGAATCTTTACAAAAAACTAGGAGTGCAGACTCGCATGGGTGCAGTGATGGTTGCTTTAGAGAAGTTAGGGCTACTGAAAGGGTAGGTAATCGTAGTCGTGTCGTTATTCTCTACGCGGATCATCGTATTTCTTCTAGACGTAACTTTTGCCAATATTTGAACAGAAGATCAGAAGTTTTGAAGCGAGCGAATCCAGCGAAACCACAAATACAAGTAATGAATCGAAAGAGATACTGGCGACTGCTCTGGCTGCAATCACGAGTGGCTTTGAAGCGAGTGCCTACCTGGTTTCAAAAGATGCATATAGCTAAAACAATCGGCTATGCATTTCCAGATGTTAGTTTTGTCTGCGATCGCTACTGAGTGTGGTAGTGGATGTTCTCTTAAAAAATCTGATTTTCAGGAATTTATTGCCCCCTAAATTAAACAAGGAGAAAACGACATGTTCGATGAAGCTTCTAGTTTGCGTCATCCAGCCAATCGCAACCGGGTTGATGCTTTTCTTTCCAATGAAGCGGCACAGCCAGTTGCGGTTGCCTCAGCAAGCAAGACTTTTCTGGCGCAACGACCCAATACCTCTCTAGAATGGAATACCACAACTGGAACACCTGCTGCGATCGCTGGTAAATTATCAATGCCAATGACAGGTACCGCATCTGAAGCGAGCCAATCATTCATTCGGGAGAATCCCGGTGTTTTAGGGCTGAACGCAGAAGAGGTTGAAGGTCTGACTGAAGTGGATAGTTTTGGTTGGGCAGGGCTGCAATTCATTCGTCACCAGCAAACCTATCAAGGGTTACCCGTTTTCGGTGCTAAGGTTTTAGTTGGTTTGGATGACAAAAACCAAGTTCGCATGGTCACGAGCGGTTTGCGATCGCAAATTTCTGTCAAATCCAGCGACAAAGCAATCTCCCTGAGAGAAGCTCGCCAAATTGCCACTAAGGATCTGGGTGAACAGGCGAAGCAAAGAGGCTCGATCACTCATGAAACGGTTCTCTATCCTACCCAGCAGGGCCATGTGAAAGCTTATCATCTCACTGTTCCAGCTCATCAACCTCTGGGTACTTGGGAATATTTCATCGACGTTCAGAATGGAGAAATTGTCGATAGCTACAACTCGATGAAGTTCTACTCATTTTATTTTGCGCCTCGGGCAAGAGTTTACCCTAGCAATCCTGATAAAACACAGTTGGCTACCGTAATGCTGCGAGATGTTAAATCTCCTTACACCAAATTAGATGGGCAATATTGTAAGGTAATTAATGAGGATGCTACAGCGGCACAGGCGAGCACTACTTATCGATTTGACTTTCCGCCAGATAATACACACTTTGATGAATGCCAAGTTTATTATGCAGTAGAAAAGGTCTATCAATACTTTCTTGATCTGGGATTTCGCGGTTTTACAGTCAGCAATCCCTATGGCAAAGCCAACGGTGGACAGCTTGCTGCGAATGTCCACACGGGGAACAAGTATGATAACGCCTTTTACGATCCTTCGACCGGACAAATCTACTTTGGTGATGGCAGCTATCCCAGCAATGCGAATGGATTGCGCGACCTAGCTAAGGAGGTTGATGTTGTTGCCCATGAGTTTACCCATGCGGTGATTGATGAATATCATCCGAATATGTTTGGTAGTGAAGGATCTGCTCTCCATGAGGGCTACGCCGATTATTTTGCCTGTTCTCTCTTAAATGATCCAGATATTGGGGGATATGTGGTTCCGGCCCCTGAAGCCCCTGGAGTGCTCCGCAACTGTGATAATGATGTGAGATACCCCAACACCTCTGCAGAACCTCACGATCGCGGTCAAGCTTGGGCAGGGGCTTGCTGGCATCTGAGGAAACAGCTCGGACAAGAGGTAGCAGACTTTCTAATTTTCGGCAGTATGTTGATTCTTGGAACAACTGCTCCGACCTTCAAATATGCCAAAGATATGCTGCTGTTGATCGATCAGGCCTGGTGTGGAAGTGAGTATAAAGCGGTGATTAAACGGATTTTTGAGACCGATCGAGGCATTCCTGTTTAGTTGATTGCTGAATCTGCATCAACTAGAACTATCTAATCCAATCTGGGGTGTGATTTTGTCATGCCCCAGAGATCAGTTTTTGCCATGAAAAAGTTTTTCGATCGAAGACTCATTTCTACTTCAATTCTAGTTATGTGTTTAGGTGGTATAACTGCTATGGCGATAGATACACCCTATAATCACACTTTCCTCACCCAAGATGGACACTTAACGGGAGAGCTGTCCTTCCGGGATGGGCAGATGGGCTTTGTCGGAATTGCAGGGATTACTTGGACAATTTTGCCTGATGGTAGCTGTCAGGCAAGCCGCTTTGTCAACGATAACTTGGCACCCCCTTACCAGACTGGTCATTTGGAACAGCCGGATTTAGCCATGCTTGCCAATACGCTCTCTACCCAAAATTTTGCCGATCTTCCTGCTGAAATTCCATCGGAACCAACCCTCAATCCCCACCAGCTCACAATTTTTTTTAGCGGCAAATCCTCAACTCTGGTGCTGAAACCAGGCCAAAGTATTGAGAACGCTTTGATAACCGAGAAGAATCAGCAAGAAACTCCTCGCTCAAGATTTCTCACGGTTGCCCAAGTTGTCAACCAATTAGTCTGGCAATATTGCGGCAATGATTAGGCTGAGATAGAGTCTTACGTCTGATTGACCAGAATGTTCCAAAAATTCCAGCAAGGGGTCTTTTCAATATAGTACATTTGATCTACAATGGCTGCAAAGCAGGATTCATGCAGGCTAAATTCCTGATTCGTCCTGGCTGATTTTGCTGTTGGCAACGGGCTGTTGGTGGCAAGGGCTGTTGATAGCAAGCTGTTGATGGCAAGCAGTTCACGACAGAATCAGGTTCAGAATGAGAGTGCTTCTACCTTTTCGCTTTACAGCGTGGAGATTCGATCTGGGTCTTCACTCTGGGTTGCTGCGACTGGATAGATTCTGCGCACCTTGCATGCTGCGATTCCCCCTTGCATAACGGCGGTTGGACCTATGACTCAAGCACAACATTCTTCCTATCCCTCCCATGCCCCGGTTCCCAGACGGCGAAAGGTGAAAAAAAATGCGCGTCGGCGTCAGCAGTTGTCGGCAGAATTGCTCCGCTGGGTTGGCTTGACCTTGCTCATTGCAGTCGGGAGCCGCGCTCTCGTTCCTCCAGAATCGCGATCGACAGATTGGAATAACGCTGCTCAACCCAGTCAAGATGTTGCTCCAGTGGGTGTCCAAGCCAGTCCTGTACAGTCTAACCCTGTACAAAACCCTTTACAAAACCCTTTGCAAAAACTGCCCGGATTCGCCAATCAGTTGATTCGTCCTGTGCGCGATCCAGATTTGCCGTCAGATACGCCTGATTCGATCGCCAATGCCAATCGATCGGTTGTTATGTTAAAAAGTGCAAATTCTGTGGGGTCTGGCATTATTCTGTCTCAAGATGGCTTGATTCTCACGAATAGCCATGTTGTTCAAGGTGGCGGGATGGGCCGGTGGAGTGTGCGCCTCTCGGATGCTCAAGAACTGCCAGCTACTGTGGTTAATCCGGGTGCGGGTGCAGGCGATATTTTTAGAGATCTGGCTTTAGTGAAAATTCAAGGCGCGAGTAATTTGCCAGTTGCTAATTTATCTCAGTCACAACCTCAACAAGGTGAGGAAGTTTGGGCGATCGGCGCTCCCTATGCACGTCCTGAAGTGGTGACACGAGGCGTATTGAAACAATTAACGAATGACGGAATTATTCTGACAAGTGCTGAGGTACATCCGGGTAACTCTGGTGGCCCCTTGCTGAATCAACAAGGCGAAGTCATCGGGATTAATACCGCAGTGAATCCTCAACTGCCCGACAACGCAACAACGGTGGCCATTTCAACCGGATTGATTCAACAAAACTTGGCCGCTCTCACTTCGGGCAACATGGCTTCTGAGGCACAGCCCGGACCCGGAATGCAGCGTCCTATGATGCGCTCTGGTCAGCCCAATTTTAGAGAGGGGATGCCAATGCAGCCCGGTTTTAGCCAGGGATCGCCGATGCCACCCAATGGAATGCCAATGCCGTCCTCTGGAGGTCGCCCGATGATGCCTCCCTTTGCCCAAGGTGGGATGGGAGGTGGTTCCCCCTGCCCCTGATCGATAACATTGCATCAAATTAGCTTGTTCAATCAGCAAAAAGTCTCTTCGGTAGCAGGGGGCGTGGCATTCGGTAAAAAGTCTTTGCGATTGCTCTGGAGTTATCTGCCGAATGCCGCGCCCGTACAAGATTGAAGTTGCTGATCTTATTAATTCAACGTGAGTTCGACAGGTCAAAAGATCGCTTCAGGCAAGGCAGGTAAACCCTCTTAACAAGGACGTGAGTTCGATAGGTCAAAAGATCGCTTCAGGCAAGGCAGGTAAACCCTTGGGTTGAAGATCGAGGGAGGGTCTGGAGTCTTGGTAGGTGTATGCCACCAGTCCAGCAATCAAATTGACCATGAAATTCAGAGGACTGCGATGACGAGAATGTTCAATTTGAGCAATGTTCTTGAGTTGGTCATTGACCGACTCGATGATCGCTCGCTTCCGCAACAGGATCTTGTCAAGCAGAGGCACCAAGCGGTTTTTCATATTCTTCTTAATCTTGGTGACCAGCTGAAGCCCTTGTTGCCATAACTGCTCGAATAAGGCTTGGGAAATATAACCCCGGTCGCCA
>LUGL01000218.1 GCA_002796835.1 Elainella saxicola E1
AGAATTGGACATTTCTCGAACCCGTCACCGATACCCAAGTTTTGGATTTCTTTCATGCCACTCAGTATCTCGACAAAGTGGCTAAAGCCATCCATCCCCGCAATCCTAAACATCAAAAAAACTGGATGGATGAGCATTGTCATCTGCTGAAGCACGAGGTTGGTGCAGCCCAACGACTGTTGGCAGAAATGGAAACTATCGTGCCGAAGCGGGTGAGTCAATCAGTGCAAAAGGGATTACAAGATGCTATCACTTACTTTCGCAATCACCACCATCAGATGCACTATGCCGAGGCGATTGCCGCTCATTTACCCATTGGCTCAGGAGTTACCGAAGCGGGATGTAAAATCATTGTCAAAGCACGTCTGTGTGGTTCTGGTATGAAATGGAAAGAACATGGAGCAGGGATTGTTTTGAGTTTGCGAACCTTGAGTTACAGTCAAGGACGATGGCAACAATTTTGGTCAAAGATTAATCGCTACGGCTTCGCTTTTGCAGAATAGCTACATCAAATTTTAGTCATACCCGCCTAAACTAGCTTGCTGAGCTGCCTGCAGATGAATTTCGGGCTATGGGAGCAGCTGCACTCCAGTGCACTAGAAGAGGTTTTCCAAGTTTAGTTCAGTTTAGCGGACTTCTTCGATTAGCTTGCCGTTTAGGTTCTCGCTGCCTAAGCGATTGGCGCTATAGGAAGCAACCGTGACGCAGGCCGCACCGATCCACTGCAATGAATTGGGTTGTTCGCCCAGCAGGACGATCGCACTGGCCACGCCAAAGATGGGAATGAGTGCCACGAAAAAGGCAGCCTGACTGACGGATATTGTTTTAAGAGCTGTGAGATAGAGCAGAAAAGCCAGGGCATATTGCAAAATGCCTGAACCGATCGCTAATGCCCAATAGGGGAACGAAATACCGATCGCATTAACTTCCCAGGCAGGGGTGATCAATCCCAACAGGCCGAAGCAGGGAACGGTGACGAGTAATCCAACCAACTGTTGAGAGGCCGTTAGCTCTAAAGCACTACCCCTGTTAAGGTGAGCGTTTGTACTGTTATGGTTGATTGAGTATTTTAGGATTTTCGATAGGATCAAGGCACTGAAGTGAGCACCCAATCAGGGAGAGGGAGCTATGATTAGTGCCATCTTTGAGCGATTTGTGGAAAATACACCAATGACTGTCATGGTGCGAGCCATCATGGAGCGGATATTTGCCCCCAAGTTGTTGGATCAGTTGTTTGAGGAAACCGCAGAACAGCAATATCAGCGAGAACTCCTTTTTTCCAGTGTCGTGGGATTGATGAGTCTAGTGGTGTGTGGCATGTATCCCTCACTGAATGCAGCCTACAAAGGGTTTGAAAAGGTGGTAGGGGTATCGAAAGTAGCGCTGTATGCTAAGGTGAATGGTCTAGAACCGAAATTATCTCAAGCGTTAGTGCGCTACAGCAGTGAGCAACTGCTAGCGGTTCAACAGGAGTTTCCAGCAGCAGCAGTCCCTCTGTTAGCAGGCTATGAAGTGCGGATTATTGATGGCAATCATATTGCTGGCACAGAGCATCGGCTGAAAGTTCTACGCAACGAGCCTGCCGGGGCTTTACCCGG
>LUGL01000074.1 GCA_002796835.1 Elainella saxicola E1
TTCTGGCGACACTGCTACTTTTGCAGTCGATGCGATTGAGCAGTGGTGGAATCGTCAAGACCGCATCCACTTTGCTGATGAGCGCAAACTGTTGATTCTGTGCGATGCAGGGGGCAGTAATGGCTATCGCTTACGCAATTGGAAACTACAATTGCAGTTGTTTGCAGATTACTATGGCATTGAGGTGATGGTGTGTCATTACCCATCGAGGGCTTCCAAGTGGAATCCCATCGAGCATCGTCTGTTCAGCTTTATCTCGCTCAATTGGGCCGGACAACCCCTGCGCTCACTCAACCAGATGACGGCATTGATTCGAGGCACCTCAACCCAGAGTGGATTAAGGGTGAAAGCTAGTCAACTCAAAGGAGATTATCCAACGAAAGTGAAAGTGTCTAATGAAGAGATGGCAACTCTCCATTTAACGCAACGCAAGATTTGTCCCCAATGGAATTACATGCTTCATCCGCGTACTTGGAACACGGAGAAAACATGAACTTATTTCTTTACAAGCCCTTAGTGGTTGTTGCCGCTCCTTTCTAGTTCTGTCTGAATTGGTTTCATCTCTGCAATATCCTTTAACGCAGGGTGATTCCTAAAAAACGATCGAGCACTTGATGCCGCCAGATGTAGCGTAAAGCAATACACCAGAGAATAGCAACCAGACCAATCACCAAATACTCGATCGGACTCAAGGGTGTTAAATCAAAAAAGCCACGTAGGGGAGGGACAAAGGAAATCACTGCATAGATGATCAGCAGAACACCTGCAAGAATCGTATAGCGCCAATCACCGCAATAGGGTTCACAGCTCACCCAGGCTGGATGAGGCGGTTTCAGGAAGGGCAGCAGCAACAATCCGCCGATCATTTGCATCGTTACGAGAGCCGTCTGTGCGGTCGAGATAGCTTGACTCAGTTCGCCCACGCTAATCAGGCTGCTGAGTTTTTCTAACTTTGTGTCTCCGGTTACCAGATCCAATAAGGGAACGGTATAGGCAACGAGAAACCCAAGATAAACGGCCAGACTGGCAAATGTGAGAGATAAGGTAGCGGGGATCAGGAAATCTAACATGGAGGGAGTCATCGCCCCCTTTTGACGGTGGCCATATTTTGCCCAAATCGTAACGAAATAGGTGGGAACTCCAACTGCTAGCAAGGTAACGATCGTACTATTCTTGATCGTCAATGGGAATGTAAACGTAATCATGCCGATTGCGATAATCGCTACCGCAAATGACAGTACCCGCACCAGGAACAACTTTGTTACATCTTCGATGCCATTGCGAATGCGCTGACCTTCCAGAAAAGTATCGGGTAGCGCACTAAAGGAGTCCTTCATCAGCACAATATCTGCAACGCCTCGGGTGGCCTGACTGCCACTTTCCATGGCAATTCCCACATTCGCCTGTTTGAGCGAAAGCACATCATTGACACCATCCCCCATCATTGCCACATAATGGCCACGACTGTTCAAACTTTTAACGAGCTGAGCCTTTTGCTCTGGCGTAATTCGACCAAAAATGGTGCTGGTTTCGGCAGTTTGGGTAAATTCAGCTTCGCTCATCAGGGCCAGATCTTGACCAGAGACAGCTTGAATATCGGCAGGGAGGCCAGCCTGTTTGGCCAGTGCTGCCACCGTAACGGGATTATCGCCCGAAATGATCTTGACGCGGATGCCGCCCTGCATAAACTTCTCTAGGGTTTCACGGGCATCGGGACGCAGTTCATCACTAAACTCCAAAATGCCGATCGCCTGTAAGTTCATGGGCAGCAACGGATTTCTGGCAGCATCTTTGAGCTGGGGTACAGTTGTGGTGTAAGCAAACAGCAATACTCGTAAACCGCGATCGGCGCTGGCTTGAATTTGCGCTTTCAATGGCTCCGACAGCAACACCACCTGCGACAAAATTTCGGGTGCTCCCAACACGTAAGTTCCTTTCCCGTCTGCAAAGGCGATCGCACTCCACTTGTGAGCCGAGCCAAACGGAACTTCTGCCTGTAATGGACGAGTTTTACCAGGACAAGACTGAGCGATCGCTTCATTGGTGCGGTTGCTGGCTGAAGCACTGGCTGCAAAATCGCCTAGGATCTGTCGCAGTTCGGTTTCATTCAGGTTGATCGGATAAATGGCATCTAAGTTAATCCGATTAGCGGTCAGCGTCCCCGTTTTGTCGAGACACATGATATCCACATTGCTGATCGACTCGACGGCATTGGCTTGCTGAATCAAGGCGTTTTTCTGGGCGATCCGCACCGAACCCAAAGCGTAAGCTAAGGTCACCATCAAATACAAACCGCTGGGCACTAATCCCGTCACGACAGCAATTTGCTCAACCGCACTGTTAAAGCTCAGCAGCCCGATCAGCATGCGGAACAGAATGAATAGCCCCAGCAACACCACAATTACCAGCAGCACCCGAATCACCAGATTAATTTCCTGCTGCAATGGCGTGATCGGCTTGCGGAAGCTGCGAGCTTGGGCGGTCATTTGGCTGGCCATACTGGCGGCCCCCACTTTCTCGGCCTGGTAATAACCTTTGCCGCTGACACAAAAACTGCCTGAAAACAGTGGATCTTTCTCCTGTTTGGGAATCAGATCGGATTCACCCGTCAGCAAGGATTCATCCACTTTCATCTCATTGCTGTGAATTACTGGCCCATCCACAACAATCTGATCGCCCGGTTGCACCAGCAGCACATCTCCCATAACAATCTCGGCTGGATCAATGATCTGCTCCTTGCCTTCGCGGATGACGGTGGCCTGAGGTCGGGTCAACAGGGCGATCTGGTCAAGTTTTTTCTTGGCCCGCATTTCCTGATATAGGTTGACCACTACATTAAGCAATATGACGATCGCAATCACAAACACATCACTGATGCGCCCCAGTGAAATCAGGATTAAGCAGATGAAGAAGTAAACCCCGTTAATGAATGTAAATAAGTTATCGCGCCAGATGTCGGCATAGGTGCGGCTGGTTTGCACAGGAGCAGTATTGCCTTGACCTGCGGCTCGTCGGGTGGCGACTTCTGACTGACTCAAACCATGAATTTCAGTAGAGGGCATCATGAGACCTTCTGCGAATGTGGGTTGTCGTGGGGGATGAGGACGATCGGACATCTGGATCGAACAAATGCCCTGATGCTGGATCAAACAATAGCGCACTTCCTGGCAACTGGTTCAAGTGCCGTTTCGTTGGGCAGGAAATCTCCGCAAACAGGTGTTTTTGAAATCATGTTCATTTGATACCATGCATAAATTCTGCGTGGATTCTGTGATGGTAGGGACGATAGGGGTGAAGCATTTGAATGCAGATCTCTGTTATCAATGCTCAGGCTCCTGCTTCAGTGATGCCCAGACGATGACGTTTGAAAGCTCAATTGCTGAGACCCGATTCACTGCTCAGTAAGTATTGTAAGAATTACGTCAGCAAGGATTTGCAGTTGAGCAATTGCCTGCAGCCAGCACGATGGCAGTGATCCTGAATCGAATAGCTTTTGGAGCAATATTGGAATAGCACTTAATTGCAGGATGTAGAAACGATGTTGCGATAGGCATAAAGTGTGACCTGGAATGACATGGAAAGGGATTTAATTGTCAAGTTGAACCAGAGGTCCTACTTGAAGGGAACATCCCTCAATAAAATGGAGATGAAGAAAATTGAAAAGAGACTGGAACGCAATTCAGATTTACCACAATGGGACATTCTCATTCGACCTGCTACTGGGTAAATTCATTTCTAGCAATCTCCTCAGTTAAAGGCCATGGAAACTCGCCTTGCTGCGAATGGATGCAGCAGAGGGGACCAAAGTCAAAGGTCTGTTCAGGTATATGGTCCTTCCCCCAGCCCTTCTACCATAAAGGTTTCATTGAGACAGTTGTAAAGACAATCAACTATAGGCTATAATCATTAGCCGTACTGAAAAATCAAGATAAGCCATTTCTACAGTACGTTTGCTGGTGTAGCTCAGTTGGTAGAGCAGCTGATTTGTAATCAGCCGGTCGCAAGTTCGAGTCTTGTCACCAGCTTCTAGAAAAAATAGGCGTCTTAACCAAATAGCAAGGCTTCTAGCCCTTATGAGTATGAGCTTTCAGGTAAGCATTGATAGTCCTCTTGGGGATTTTTGGGGTAGTTTAGCACAGAGATTGGGGTAAGAATTGGGGTAATCCACTACAATGGGGTAGAGCAAATGTTCTCACGAGAGATGCTCTCCCCTCCTCACTATGTACTCAAAAGGCTCTGGACGGAAAGCAGCGTCAGGATCGGTCAAGGCACAAGACATCAGTGGCTATTTGGCAAGAGTCAACGTAAAGGGGATTGCTGGCGTATGGGAATGCAGGCCAAGCTGCAGCGCCACCCTTTCACCAGATGACGCTTTACTTGCCGCGATTGAAGGATCAGCCGACGAGCAATCGAATCCCCAGCCAAACAACAATTGACGCCTTTAATTAAACCTGCCTAACAAGAGCATCTGACCGTTTCTCAGCCGCTCACTTTTTGAAAGCGCTTCAAAAAAAGTGATGCAGTTTTGATGTGAAAAACTTTCAACGCTTTGCAACTCAGCTATATCTGCATCTCAGAGCTTGGCAAATCTGATTTGTAATCAGCCGGTCGCAAGTTCGAGTCTTGTCACCAGCTTCTAGAAAAAATAGGCGTCTTAACCAAATAGCAAGGCTTCTAGCCCTTATGAGTATGAGCTTTCAGGTAAGCATTGATAGTCCTCTTGGGGATTTTTGGGGTAGTTTAGCACAGAGATTGGGGTAAGAATTGGGGTAATCCACTACAATGGGGTAGAGCAAATGTTCTCACGAGAGATGCTCTCCCCTCCTCACTATGTACTCAAAAGGCTCTGGACGGAAAGCAGCGTCAGGATCGGTCAAGGTTAAAGACTCTAACAATCGGCTTCAACTCGTGTTTACCCATGGCGGTAAACGCCACTACATCTCGCTTGGACTCACCAACACCCCGATTAACCGCAAACTTGCCCAAGAGCAGGCTTTTCAGATTCAGCGCGATCTCGAATACGGCGAGTTCGATCCAACCTACGAGAAGTACAAGATTCAATCCGCCCTGACGATTGAGAAACTGCCGAGCACCATTGCAGTGTCAATTCCTAAACTGCCCGAACTGTGAGCGCGTTACTCCGAGGCAAAGCAAACTGGCAAATCACCTGCAACGATTCGCATGTATGGATGGGTTGCAAACCACTTAGAGCGGTGTCCCTACAAGCTACCCAACGAACCACAATCCGTGTTTGATTGGTTGGCTAGTAACATTCCACCAGACTCAGCGAGGCGAGTGCTCATGCACCTGTCAGCCTGCTGTAAATGGGCAAAGAAATCTGGGCTCATTGAGGCAGATCCTTTTTATGGCATGGCATCTGAAATTAAGCTGAAAAAGGTCAGTAACGAAGAGGTAGAGATTGATCCGTTTAGTCGGGAAGAACGCGATCGCATTATTGCAGCGTTCAAAGGTAACCGCTACTACAAACGGTATGCACCACTCGTTGAGTTCTTGTTCCTGAATGGTTGTAGGCCATCGGAAGCGTTATGAAATGACCACCAATTTTGAGACGGTACCTGCCAATAGTACCTGGGTTGTGATGAGTCATATTACCAAGGTCAAGTACAACCAGATTGGTGATTTATACGGTGAGCGAAATTGGGTAGAATATGGATTGAAACAAAGCAAAAATGAGCTAGGATGGGCAGATTTTCGAGTCACTGATTACTGCCAGATCGAGAAGTGGTGGGAAGTGGTGATGAGTGCGTACCTGCTGGTCAGTTTACACATTCCTGTTTTACATCCCGAACGAGGTCAGCAGAAGAAATCAAAAACGTCTGAGCAGGTGGACAGATTTGCTGCTCATCGCGACTGGGAATTGGGGAAGGGGTGGAAAAGCTGGTTAAATAACTTGCGCTTAATTGTACAGCCGTTTGTGTTTTTCAACTTGTTAAAACCGTGGTTAGAGGTGTTCTCTATTGCATCACTGTTGATTGGTTTCACTCGTCTTCTGGAGTTGATGAATACCTTCCCAGGCGCGATTCCATCTTCTCCCAGAGATGCTCCTGCTCCAATCTCCTCTGGCTAATGTGACAGAAGAGCGATAAGTCAGTTGCTGCTAGGGATGGTCGATTGTCAAAAATCGCAATTTTCACCTGCCCGATCTTGCCACTTTTGAGATTTTAAAGAATTGCTTTTGGTGTTGTCCCGGCTGCTTCCTGATGTCTTTTACTATAGGCAAAAAGTTCAAGAGACACGATGCCTAAAAGTTATGGAAAGTTATGAAGATAGTTACTACCCCCAAAAGAACTGACACTTTTTACGTCTTCAATTAGGTTTTCGAAACGGCTGCATTCTCTGCCAAATACCAACGCCAAGGTAAGTCAACCCCCTGGGTTAGACCAATGCGGGTCGTTTGTATTAGAGAACGGTTCTCTAATCTATACGCCTCTTGAAACACAGGCGATCGATGTTCTAACCACAAAGCATGGTTGGGTTGCAGGATCGTACCATTGAGCGTTAGATCAATTTTGAAAGCACGACAGAGTTTTCCAGGCCCCGCAGCAACTCGATCGGGCTTTAAAGCCTGTTGAGGGTCAACCCAAGGGGGCATGGTTGTCAATTGCAAGGCGCGAATCAGCACTGCACTGGGGGTGCCTTCTGAATCAGTGACGATATTCAGGCAGTGATACATTCCATAAATCAGGTATACGTAAGCAACACCGCCGACATTGAACATCATCTGGTTGCGCTGGGTTTGCCTCCGGTAGGCATGCATGGCCGGATCATTGGGCTCATAGGCTTCAGTTTCGACAATCATGCCTTTCCAAATTGTGCGATCGGGCATTTGTCGCACCAGAGTACACCCAATTAAATCAGGTGCAACGGCTGTTGCGGGTCGTCTTAACCAATCAGAATCGATAGGCTCTGGCTGTGTTATTTCTGTGCCAATCTTACTAGATGACATAAGAACAGATGAGATCCTGAAAAAGTGACTGGCCTTTGCGAGGATGCGATCGCAGGAAAATGCTTCTAATGGTTTGCAATCCAAGATAATCTAGTTTCATTGGCGTGCCAGGAAGTCAATGGATCAGATCGATCACAATTTTGCCGATCGCCTCACCACTTTCCTGCATCTCATGGGCTTCTGCAATTTGATCCAGCGTGTAGTGTTTGGCAATTTGATGGTTCAAACGGTTGGTTGCTAGACCGGCGGTAATGTCATCGATCGCCGATTGATGAGCTGCTTTTGACATGGCATACACCAAAATAGCTTGAACAGTCAGGTTCTTATAGGCTAAAGAGTAGATGGGTACAGCAGGCTGAGGATTTGAATCAGAAGCGTAGGTCGCAATTACTCCATCTTGCTTCAGAACCGCCAGATTCGTTTCTAGATTACTGGCAAAATCCACTTCAATGGTTCGATCGATACCTGCTTTGTGGCCTGTAATCTGCCGGATTATCTCGACGACATTCTCATTTTTGTAGTTAATAATGTGATCAGCTCCAGCCTGTTTAGCAATTGCGGCTTTCACGTCAGAACTCACGGTTGTGATCACTTCTGCACCAGCCTGTTTAGCAAACTGAATTGCGTAGTAGCCGACCGCTCCCGCTCCACCCATGACCAAAATGACCTGATCGCGGACAGGACCATCCTTAAAGACACACCGATGGGCTGTCATGGCAGGCACTCCTAGGCAAGCCGCCTCTGCAAAACTTACCTGATCGGGTAACGGTACGGCCTGTTCACTCGGAGTGACCAGATACTCAGCCGCTGTACCCATCGCATAGGGAAAGGTGGCTTTATAGAGCCAAACTCGTTGACCGATGCGATCGATCGACACACCTGCTCCAACGGCTTCAATCACACCCGCTCCATCATTATGAGGAATCACCCTGGGATGTCGCATCTTTAAGCCACCCCAACCACTCCGTTGTTTGACATCAGAAGGATTGATCCCTGAGGTGTGAATTCTTACCAATACTTCCCCTTCACTAACTTGAGGTGTGGCAATTTCACCAACCTGTAAAACTGCTCTAGCCGCACCTAATTGCTCATACCATGCCGCTTTCATCACCATAGAAATCGGAAAGAGAAGGAAATAGAAAACAGAACTTTAACTTACCAGTGTAGCGCTAACTGTTCGAGCGTTTGCTCTGCCTCTGTGAGGAATGTTTGGCGAATCGCAGGTTCAGCAGCAAGGTGATCGGCGTGAATGAATGACACATCAGTAATCCCAATTACTGCAAAAATAGCGCGGAGAAAAGGCGTTTGAAAATCGCGTTCAGCCCTGCCCGAATCAGCTCTGTAGCTAAATTTCCTTGTAGTGATCACCAATATTTTTTTGTCTTTCAAAGCCCCATGAGGGATGCCATCCTGAAAAGAAACCGTGCGATCGCGACGCACAATTTGATCGATATATGCCTTGAATGTGGAAGGAACACTCAGGTTGTACATTGGTATGCCAAACACGTAACAATCTGATATAATTAACTCATCAATTAACTGATCTGACAAAGTAATTGCCTCTCTCATTTCTGGCGATCGGTCTTGAGGATCGGTTTCATAAGCAGCAACCCAAATTTCGTCGAGATGGGGAATCGGCTGTTGCCCAATGTCACGGTAAAGGATTTGTGCTTGTGGGTTAGCTTGCTGCCAGATTGTTACGAAACGCTGAGTTAGTTTACGGGAACAGCCATCTCGACGGGGACTGGAATCGAGATGTAACAGACGGCGGGGCCGATTGGTAAGAGTCATTACAACACCGTAATTTTCCGGAAAATCAGGTAGTGCATTGTATCTCTGCATAAGTGGCAGGTCAATGATGCCTATCACAATACATCTGTTCTGAAATCGTCACTCGAAGCCCCTATGTTTTCAGCTTTGCCTCCCAATGTTCCCTCGCCCTTGCGCGATTATCGTCTCGCCGTTGAACAAGAATACTGCGATGTCATTGTGCAGCTCCTTAAAGCGGGTCAAGAACATCTGCGCGTAGAAGATTTGATCAAAACTGGCTTGCCGAATGCCAAACGTGAAGTGCTCAATCATCAATTAGGCCGCTACCAGCTAGACAGCATTACGGCTTTTACGGTTGAGCTAGAGGTCTGCCATAGCCTGCTGTACTACTTACAAGAGGTCAGGCATATTCGCAACCAGAAAATTACGCTGGTAGGTCAGGCAATTCTGGATCACGAGCGTGTGCGGTTTGGCTTAACCTGCAATTCGGCCAATGCCATCAATGCAATTTTGTTGATCCAAGCGCCCCCGATTCTGCCCAGCATCAATGTGCAGGCACTTGAACAATATGATCAGCACCTTGCTCAAGCGATTCAACAGGAAGGCATTTTATCTAAAGAAATCCGCGCTGAATTGCGCCTCCTCCAACTGGTTTTAGGCATTGCTGACCACGAATTACCTCCACCCGAAAAGCTACAGACCGAGCGTGGTATCAACTATATTCCGCTCTGGAGATTGCTTAAGCAGAAAGACTGGAAGGCGGCCAATCAAGAGACTTACCGTTGTCTTTTATTGTCTAGTGGTCGAAAAGAGCGGGATACGCAGGTGATTGATATAGAGCGCATATCACTGCGAGATCTCCAAACCATTGATTTACTCTGGCAAGAATTTAGTAACGGTCGTTTTGGTTTTAGTGTCCAACTCAGCATTTGGCGTGCCACTATGCCCGATCTGGAGTGTTTGGGCAAAGAGCTCGACTGGCGGCGCAATCATTCCTGGATTGGCTATGATTTTGTTGATTTCTCACTCGATGCGGCTAAAGGTCATTTGCCAATTTTGCCTCACGTTGGCTGGTGGTGCTGGGTTGGTGGAATGACTTCTCTTCTAGACAAGGTGGCTCAGTTCCAGCAATTTGATCCTCAAAATCTACCAGAGTCCCAAAATCAATAGAGTCCCAAAATCAGTAGAGCCTTGAAATTGAAACTGCTGAAATTACAAGTGAACGAATGCAGCAAAATGCGGTCAGGCTTATGGACGTCCCGTGACATCAATGAACTGGTAAATTAGCATAATCAGCCCTAACACTCCCATGCCAATTCTTGTGGGGCGGAGCAATAAGGCGTCCATATGACTCGAGTAGCCAATCAACCCTAGCATCAATGACCCTGCAATCAAACTATATCCCACCAAATAAATCAGCAAATCTCTTTGCCGGGGCCAGTTGGATTTGAATTGAAAAAACAGGCGGCCATAGCCAAGTATGGCGTAGAGCAAGATCAAGGCTCCGAGAGCAAAACAGATCAAAGGAACTATCATTGGTATTTCACTGAATTTCAGTAACGATCGATCGTTCATATTTTAAGTTTTGGCTGGCTGAATGAGATCAGCAACAGCAATGTTTTTCAAGGACGATCGACCACTGGCGAATTTTCTGTATTATTTTATACTTTTATTACAACAGGCCAGATGAGTTTGCAATATTCACCTGCAAATTTGATTTTTGAAGGTGCACATACCGTAGCTGGTACAAATACTAGAATCCAGACAAGTTAGCTTCATTAAAACGTCATAGATTTAAAAGTTAAATGAATATCAAATTATTGCACTAGAGCGAGTTCACGTTCATATGTCATATTGAAACGGCTAAGTCTTATGTTGTAAAATTTACGCGATCTAAGGGTATCAGCTCTTTGTTGGGAAACTGATTTCATTAGCCTCTAAAAAACTACCGCAAGCTCACTGAGTCAGCTCAAACTGGTCGCTCATCATTTTGTATTTCAGACTCAATTATTTCACCAATCTCTTAAGGTCTTATGCCCCAAGTAGAAGCAGCGCAATCTCCTTTATTGAGTTTCGCCATTCCCATTCGAAATGGGGAAAAGGTTTTGCCCAAATTGCTTGACTCTTTGCTGGCACAGGACTTTACAAACTTCGAGATTGTGATTAGCGATAATGCATCCACCGATCGCACCCTTGAAGTCTGTCAGAAATACGTTCAGCAAGATAGCCGCGTTCGATATCATCGCAATCCAGAAAACATTGGACTCAATGCCAATTTCAATCTGCTCATCGAACTTGCTCGTGGCAAATACATGCGGTGGATCGGCGGGGACGATCGCCTGGAACCAGATTATGCCAGAAAGTGTATTGCTGCACTTTCTACCCGACCCGACGTGATTGGCGTCACAACCTATCAAGATTTTGTGGACGACCAGGGGAACAGAGACTATCGCGAGTATACCGGCAGGCGCTTAGACTATCCTCAGGCTTATCGACGATATGGCAGAATGCTGTGGTTCATGGTCAATGACTACCGCTATATCGATCCGATCTACACCATGGTGCGGCGAGATGTTTTACTTCAAATTGGTGGGCATAGAGCTGTCCTGTCAGCCGATCAGGTTTTGGCTGTTGAAATGAGCTTAGGTGGAGCATTTACCCATGTTCCAGAATGTTTAGCCCACCGGGGCTGGAAATTTGGCAATGACATGCCGCGCGAAAAATTGCTGCGGCAAAACTTTCACCAGGACTATGAAAAGGTGCGGCGGCAAACCTATCTGAATACCCTAGCTGCATTTTGGGCTCCTGTGATGCGGATGCAAATGTCCTGGTGGGAAAAGTTGCTATGCCTCCCTCCCCTGGGATATTGCTTCCTGAGAATGAGCCAGTTTCGGTTAGAAGATACTTTTAGAAAAGTGATGCGTCCGCTGAAACAGGCAATCCGCCAAGCCATCAAAACATCCACTATCTCCTGATCATCAATGGGGCATTCTTGCTCCAGGCAACCTGTATTGTTTAGGGGTAATGCCTGTAATTCGTTTGAAATGACGGTTCAGATGGCTTTGATCAGTGAATCCAGTGTCGAAAGCGACCTGTGCGATCGACAGGCCCTGTTTCAGCAGCTCTTTGGCACGAGTCACCCGCAGCTGGATCAGGTAAGCATGAGGTGGAAGGCCAATCGATCGCTGGAACGATCGCAGCAACCGCAACGGCTTCAGGTTGGTCAAAGCGGCCAACTGCTCTAGCGAAACGGAATGGGCGTAATGGCAATTCAAATACTCTAGGGCCTGCTGCACTGCCTGATCTTCCTGACCATCGGGTCGAATCCAGGGTCGTCGATCGGCATGGCGCATAATCAGTTCAGCAAAGGTGCAGAGAAAGCGAGAGTCGCATTCCAACCGGGATTCAGACTGTTCCAGGGCAATATGTAACCTTCGTAACCGATCGGCCAATTCCGGGTCTTGAATCACGGGTTGCGGAAAATACGGCATGGCCCGCAGCGTCCCATCCAATTCTGTCAACGCCTGCTGTAGGAGGGTGACATCGGGATAGAACATGCGATATTGCCAGCCCATCGGCACTCCGGCATGACCGGTATGAACCTCACCCGGATGCACGATCACGATGTTGTTGGTTGTAGCGCGGTGAATGTCTCCCTGATAATTGAACTCCTCAACGCCTGCATCAATGATGCCGATCGCATATTCTTCATGAGTGTGACGCGTGAAGGCATGGGTCACATAGGTGGCTCGCAGCAACTCCAGGTTGCCTAGATTGGGATCACGCCAAAACTTAGTTTGCTCAACTGGAGGAGATTGGGTTGGGGCAGACGATCGGTTCACCATGATGAGAGACAGTCAGAGCGATTGCAATCAAGTTGTGCCTTTTCTCAATTAGACTGTAGCTTATTCGCAAGCATTGAAGGCTGTCTTGTACGTTTTTTCAGGAACAGAATTCTGAATTTAAACTGGGTAACCAGGGCAAATCAGTAATGCCGGGGTCATGCCCTAACTGACTCAGCAAAGTCGTCAACTGGCCGCGATGATGGGTTTGGTGATTGAACAGATGCGTCACTAAAATCCAGAGCGGCAAGCTCCGCGTTTTGTTATCAATCGCACTGGTATAGCTCAACGATCGGTTCAATTCGTCGGGTGAGAGCTGATCAACCCAGTCTAAAATCTGCCGATCGGTCTGCTCGCGCTCTTGTCGCAGTTCTGCAAAATCTGAGTAAAGTTCATCCCCAACTTTTGCTGGGAAGGGAGTTTGGGTAAACCGTCCCATCCAGACTCGATCGCCAAATAGCAGATGATTTAAGGTGCCATGGATTGATTTAAAGAAAGCTCCTCGATCGGCTTTGCGAATTTCATCAGGAATGTCGGCACAGATGGTATAAAGCTTTTGATTCATCCAGGCATTGTATTCTGCCATGAGTTGATAATGGGTCCGATCGGACATGGGGGCTACTCCAAATATTCAACCAAGTAACGAACCAGTGATAGATAAGTAACGGATATTTTCGGTGTTCAGTTGAAAATACAACCTCGATTCTTGTTGGTCAACGATTTGCGCTCCTAACTTGTGATAGAAACGGACTCCATTGACATTATGGGAACTCGCAGTCCAAGCAAGATGGGTGCAAGATCGTTCGATCGCAATTTTCGCTAGCTGCCTCATCAATGCGGTTCCAATCCCCTGCTGTCGATAGGATGGATCAATAAACAGATCATCCAGCCAGATACTCGGTTGGGCAATGAAGGAGGAATAGCGAAAATAATACAGGGCAAATCCTACAGTCTGATCGACTTCAGCCAACAATACGAATGCATAAGGCATCGCCCCAAACAAAGTCTCTTGCAGCCGTTGCTCAGTGGTTTGCAATACTCCTGTAAATGCGCCTGTCTGGCGATCGAACTCAGCTTTTTTCTGAATGAATGACAGTATCAACGGAATATCCGCCGATACTGCCGGACGAATCGTTACTGAATGAGACATGGTTTAAAGCATGATTCAAGCAGTCTATTGATAGAATCGTCGATCGAGCCAAATCCTTGTTTCCATTTCAGAACTAAAGGTTTTTGAACTACCGGATACAGGATCATAGACTTGATAATACTCTTGACCATTCCGACCTTGTTTCTGGGTGATTTTCGGTTCACTGGTTGGCATCAAAGCTTGATATAGCCAATCCCAAAAGCGTTGGCCGATCGAGTTTTGGGCGGCAGGCTGAGCAACCGTTGTGTTCAGCTTGGTGCGGTGGCTAGGAGTGAAGGGAAGAATGTTCGATCGAACAGAGTGAGATGAGGTGGGATTAAAGCTTTTCATGATTTGACCTCGGTGAAGATGAAAGATAGGGGGCTGTGACTTGATGCTTCTAATTTAGAGAACCCTTACTGAACAATCAAAAGCCTGCGGCGATGGATTGTATGAATAAAACAGATAGAAGCAGTTGAGCAGGTCGCAGTGATCGGTGGACAGCAGGAATAAATTGAGCAGCAAGACTCATTGCTCAGGGTTCCTGGCACCATCCGCAGAAATTGTGAATCTGCAATTGATAGTGTTGATCATCCGGCTTTGAGTCAATTGGCTACTGGAGAGACTGTAGACTAATCACTTCTCAAAACGGTGACTCTATTAGAGTTCCCATTTCACAGACTGATTAGCGGCAAAATCACGTTTTAGTTCAGGAAAATTTACAAGTCTCATCTAATAAAATTCTCTGAACCTTAGACATAAGAATCTACAGCTCCAATTGGGTGCCGTTCAACTTGCTAGTAATCGGTTTTGTGTCCTCTCTGCTTCGATGGATTGCGATCGATGCAGAATGAACTTTCATAATTCAAATTTTCCTCAATCAAAACTGATCTGCCCAGATGCAGTTGGGGTAAATTGTTATGGTAACAGTTAAGCTGTAATCAACTGTTATGGTCCTTGCGGAATTGAACTGTATTGGTTGTGATGGCGATTGGTCCGATCGCAGCGCTTTGTACTCCTCTACCCTCAGACAGTTATGCAATCCATTCACTCTGTAACCGACAAAAATCTCTACGAGCAGGTGGCCGACCGAATTCAGCAGCTCATCGCCGAAGGTACATTGCAAACGGGCGATCGCTTGCCCTCAGTGCGAAAACTGCATGAACAGTGGTCGGTGAGTATCTCCACTGTTTTGGAAGCCTATCGCCTGCTAGAAGATCGAGGATTCATCGCAGCGCGGCCTCAGTCGGGCTATTACGTGAAGCAGACCTTTTTGCAGGTGCCGGATGAGCCGCATCAGTCAGCTCCACCTCAAAAACCGCGCCATGTCGATAATTCTTTAGGGTTTCGCGTCATTTGCACAATTCGAGACTCACAAACCATTAAATTGGGAGCCGCAGTGCCGAGTATGGAATTGCTGCCGCTTCAGGCTTTGAATCGGCTGATGGGGCAAATTTTGCGACAACATCCTACCTTGGCCCATGCCTATGATGTGCCTCCTGGCTGTGAGTCTTTGCGGCATGAGGTAGCACGACGGCTGATGGATGCAGGTTGCTCGATCGCTCCAGATCAAATTGTCACAACCAACGGCACGTTTGAATCTGTGTTTTTGTCCCTGAGAGCGGTTACCCAACCAGGAGATACCGTTGCGATCGAATCTCCAACCTATTATGGGTTATTGGAGGCATTGGAAATTTTGCATTTGAAAGCGCTAGAATTGCCGACTCATCCCCGCGATGGCTTGTCGCTGCCTCATTTAGAAATGGCGTTGCAAAAGAAACGGATCGCTGCCTGTGCTCTAGTTTCCAATTTCAGTAATCCTTTGGGAACCTGCATGAGTGATGCCAAAAAACAGCAGATCGTTGAGTTATTAGCTCAGTATGAAGTGCCGTTAATTGAAGATGATATTTATGGCGATTTGTATTTTGAAGGAACTCGTCCGAAAGCGATGAAAGCATTCGATCGAGAAGGATTGGTGCTGTATTGCTCATCTTGCAGTAAAACCCTGTCCCCCGGTTTTCGGGTAGGTTGGGCGGTAGCTGGACGCTATCAGGCGAAGGTGGAACAACTTAAATGGGTGATTAACCAAACGACTGCGATCGCCCCTCAGCTCACAATTGCTGCATTTTTGTCGAACGGGGGTTACGATCGGCATCTGCGCCAACTCCGGCGGGCCTATCAGTCACAAATGGCACGCATGACCCAGGCGATTCATGACTATTTTCCGGCGGAAGCACGCGTTACCCGTCCAGATGGAGGTCATGTCGTTTGGGTAGAATTGCCGGAATGTTGCAATGCCCTGACACTCTATGAAAGCGCCTTACAACAGCACATTAGCATTGCGCCCGGTCAAATTTTCTCACCATCCGGCAGCTATGCCAACTGCTTGCGTCTTAATTGTGGTTTGCCCTGGTCAAATGCGATCGATCAAGCGATGCTGAAGCTAGGTGAATTAATTCAGCAACAAATGCAGGCAGGCATCTAATTAGAAAATAGGCATTACTAAAATTCCAAAAGTAATTGCAATAAGCTTAAACAAAAACCAACTTAAGGTACAGTTATGTGTTTTATAAATAATCTTCTCGTAGACAGATTATGTTGGGCACGGCTAACGCTATGCCCCTATCAATATAAGTCTTACCTATTCGCAGATCTAAGCAATCCGATGTCCTGCTGCCGTGATTAACTGTTTAAATGTTTCCTCTGAAGCTTTTGCTTCGATCTCGATCGTTTTGGTTTCTGGATCAATTTGAACTTGAGCATCCGGTTCTGAAGTCAAAATGGTCTCTTTCAATGCCTTTGCTGCTTCGGGACTATTAAGTGACGGAACAGTTAACTTAAGTGCCATGAACTTTTTCCTGTTTCAATTTAGCTTTATTTTCTGATTCAAGTTTGTCATTTTGCACTCCTCCTGCGACGGATTTCAGCCTGTTTCGAAAGAGCGAGATCGCTGTTGAAAATGCTTGAAAGCATCCGATTGTTTCCTAAATCAGGTCGATTAGGGCCGATCGATCACCAATCAGCCAATTTATCGAAGTTAAAGCAATGTGTTTTCAAGTGATAACGAGTACTGTAGTTCCATGAGAAATATAAATCTATGAGGAATACAAAAAATCGATCGTCCCCCTACAGCAGGAAAACGATCGAATGGAAACATGATATTCAATTGAGATCAAAACCAAAGCCTATTACATCTTGCCTTTTTGCATTACTTCCTGAAGATGTTGTCGCACTTGTTGTGCGTGTTCCCTATCTTCGCGCTGTAGCTTTTGTAGCAACTCTAGGCAAGGTTGCGAATCGGCCTGTTGAGCATCCTGAATATATTGGTCGTACAGTTGAACGGCATCTGATTTGTTTTTCAGCACAGCCAGCAAATCATATTCCAGATCGCCAATGACTTTGGTTCCACCATTTGATTCAGCCATGAGTCTTCTCCATCTACTTCTTGAGCGAGTCTGAGCAAACACTAATGGATTCATTAGGGCACACTCCAATCGTTTCGCCATCGCTCGAAAAGAATACACAAAAGCTGTAGTCCAGAATACCTACTTTTATAAAGTAAGCGAGACAGGACAGGAGAAGACCATTGACTAACTGCCTGGGGTGAGTAGAATTAGCTGCTGCTGCTGGAGCGATCGCACATCTTCCAGCCCCAATTCCACATCAGACAGCAACTCTGCCACCGTCTGAGTCTGATTGCCATCGCAAGCCTTGAGAAATTGTGATTGGGCCTCGTTCAACTTCACAATCTGATAGTCGTGATTAAACAGAGTCGGACTATCCCAGCTTTCCATACAGGGACTCCGTTCGGGAATGGCAGCTAATAGATCGGCGTCAACAGACCAATCCAATTTCTGGAAAGGCGGACGAGCCAGGAAGAACTCATAGTGGGCGATCGTTTCAGGATCAAGCAGTTCAATCAGGCGATAGCGCTGCCGATCGGTTAATCCCTGTGCCCGTTCGATCAGGTCAGGTGCTTTACCTAACAGTCGATCGAGTTCCCACACCTTTGGATTGGAGAAGCCAACAAATTCTAGGCCGGAAGCATCGATCAGTTCAAACAGCGTCTCAACGTTGTAATCAATTTCCTGCGGATGGACATACATGTCGGCAAAACACTCGTCGCGGTGATTTTCGATCGACCAGCGCTCTTTTTCTCGTTTGACGAGCCGATTGTGTTCAGGTAAAGTAGCGAAAATTTGGCGTCCGACCTGCACCCCATCACGATAGTCACCCCGCTTTTCGCCTTGAAGGAGAGCGATCGCCTGCTGCATCAAATGGACTTCCCAACGGCCTAGTTCGCCATAGACAAAAATATGCATGATGCCACCCGGAGCCAGCTTGTTGGCCAAGGCTTGAATACCCCGAATTGGGTCAGCCGTATGGTGCAGCACACCGACGCAATTGATTAAGTCAAACTCTCCTTCTAAGCGATCGGCATCAAACAAACTGAGCTGATGAAACTCGACACGACTGGCTCCCGATCGTTGGCAGCGTTCTTTAGCAACCGCCAATGTGCCTGCACTCAAATCAATCCCGACGACCTGAGCCTGGGGATTGAGATGAACCAAATATTCAGTGCCCACACCAGAACCGCAGCCTGCATCTAGAATCCGAATATCCTGCCGTACAGGTTTGCGTCCGGCACAAAAGTTGTAGGCCGTCAACCAGTTCCAGCGCCAGTTATAGCCCGGTGGTGGCTCATCCAACAGGGGTTCCGGGGGGAAAGGATAGGTGTCGTAAAGTTTAGCAACGGCGGCGCTAACGGCTGGATCGGACATGGCTGAAGGACAAATTGTCAGATTGAAGGATAAAAGATTCCAGATCAGAACCTACTTTCAGCACTATCGCACAAATAGGAAACCTTGCGAGGCGAATTTCCTGAAATTTCAGCCATCCTCAGTGCTGCAGGCCTTGCGTTGAGCACCAATACTGCTGATCTTTTAGATTCTTGTTACCAGGATCATACTCAAATCCATCTATATTCTCGTCAACATACCGCCATCTTGTCTGCGGCCCGATCGCACTTGGAGTAGCTCAACCGATCGGTCCGGAAACAACTGGTCTGGGACAATAGATTTTAAAGATTTACGGTTATGGTGAAAGTGTGCCACCCTGGTTTGGCTTAGGATTATTTTTTCGCAGGGGGCGATCGCCAAGGCAACTTCCGACATCACGACGATCGCCGAAGCATAGCAGGTATTGTCCCAGAGTGCTTTCTATCGACCAGAGGCAAATACCCAATTCTTCGCAGCCATGTGGCCAACTGTGGTTTGAGCAGCCTGCTCACCGCTCTGCTATGAATTACTGAGATAGGGCAGGCAGGTATTCACCACTTCCATAAATTCAGGTGGGGCCTGATCTTGCATGACGCTAGTTGAAATGGCCATGAACTGCTCTAACGTATAGTTGTTTTGAAACTCGCTCAGCGTGCAGTCACAATAGGCCTGTGCGCCACTGCTTGGCAGCCCATAGTTTTCAGCCGTAGAGACACAATTACTCAGATAAGCTTGCGTGACAGCGGCAGGATAGGCATTTGCTCCGCTTGTGGCCTGAGCTGTTTCTTGTGCAAAAGAGGAACTGGTGCTACCCAAAGTTGCCGCAACAGTTGTTGCCATCAGAATGATCGATCGCCCGAAATATTTCATAAGATTAGTAAATGTTGTAAGACCTGGCCAATAAGCTGCCCAATTGCCCAATTATGGATTGGACTTTTTGTCAACAGCCTCCTAGCAATCTCGGATCTTTTTGGCTGAGACAGGCGATTGGCCGATCGAAAAGGGTAAATGCATCAGGTTCACATGTTTTTATTGCTTTTTGAATGTCCAGTTTTCGCGATATTGTGCTAGCAAAATCGAGTACACAGAGTTTATTAAGGCTTAGGTAACAAAACTTATACTTATTCTCAGCTTGTGTACCGCGATCCTCTATGATTTGCTCTGTAAGGCTGGTGGGGAAGCTATACACTTCTTAACAAAGAATGTGTAATGTCCCCAAACGTTTTAACTTAGAAACTAGCCGGTTGACCCTGGGTAGTCGTTATTGGTGGAGCCTTCACCGAAGAACGCCAGGCTGAAATCTCCAGCAAGGTGATCTTATTATCAGGCGGCTCCTTGGGCTGGTCTAAATGCAATCACTATTTAAGGAGCTTTTGAAATCCAATGAGTCTTAAAGCGAGTGGTGGAAGCTCTGTTGCGCGTCCGCAGCTATATCAAACCGTACCCGTCGCTACTATTTCCCAAGCTGAGCAGCAAGACCGTTTTCCTGGCAAGGGAGAACTGAGTGAGCTATCCGGCTACTTTAGCTCTGGTCTGAAGCGTTTAGAAATCGCAGGAATTCTGACCCAAAATTCAGAACTCATTGTTTCTCGGGCAGCTAACCGCATTTTTGTGGGTGGCTCTCCGATGGCGTTTTTGGAAAGACCTCAAGAAGAGGCTGCCGCCCTGGTGCCCGCAGGCGGAATGACATCTGATACCCAGGAAGCGATGAAGCTTGGAACCGCAACCTACGTTTCTTCGCAGGGTGGTTTTCTCGAAGGGCTGCGCTCATTGTTTAGCGCTAGCGGCGGTGGTCCTGCCCCGGTTGGCTTCCGTCCGATCAACGTGGCTCGCTACGGTCCACGCAACATGCAAAAGTCTCTGCGAGATCTGAGCTGGTTCTTGCGTTACACCACCTATGCGATCGTGGCGGGTGATCCCAACATCCTGGTGGTTAACGTGCGGGGTCTGCGCGAGATCATCGAAAACGCCTGCTCTGGTGAAGCAACGATCGTAGCTCTGCAAGAAATGCGCGCAGCTTCGCTCAATTACTTCCGGCAAGATTTAGAAGCAGCCGAGTTGGTGGGCCAGTACTTTGAGGTCTTGCTGAATGAGTTTCGAGCAGCAACTCCATCTAACAAAGTACGTCAGCGTCCTTCTCTCGATGTTCAAGGTCTGGCCCTGCCCCAAATCTATTTCAGCGCAGCAGAACGTCGTCCTAAGTTTGTCATGAAGCCAGGACTCTCTGCCACTGAGAAAAACGATGTGGTGAAAGCGGCCTACCGTCAGGTCTTCGAGCGGGACATTACACGTGCCTATTCCCTGTCGGTTTCCGATCTGGAATCCAAGGTGAAGAACAACGACATCTCCATGAAGGAGTTTGTTCGCCGATTGGCTAAATCACCGCTCTATCGCAAGAATTTCTACGAACCCTATTGCAACAGCCGTGTGGTTGAACTGGCTTTCCGCCATGTGCTAGGTCGTGGCCCGAGTTCTCAAGAAGAATTCTCGCGCTATTTTGCGATCGTCACCCAGAAAGGGTTGGGCGGCCTGATTGATGCCTTAGTTGATTCGAGCGAATACTCGGATTACTTCGGTGAAGAAACCGTGCCTTACATTCGCGGTTTAGGACAAGAAGCGCAGGAATGCCGCAATTGGGGCCCACAAATCGACCTATTCAACTACAGTGCGCCTTTCCGCAAGATTCCCCACTTCATTACCACTTTTGCCAGCTACAATCAGCCACTGCCCGATCAGCATGTCTATGGTTCTGGCAACGACCCGCTGGAAATCCAATTTGGGGCGATCTTCCCGAAAGAAACGCGCAATCCCAGCGCCAGCCCAGCCTTCTTCAACAAAGACACGCGCCGCATCCTGATCAACCGAGGACCGGGCATCAACAACCAGCTCAGCAATCCCAAGGCTCGTGGTGTAGCACCCGGAACATTGGGACCCAAGGTGTTCAAACTCGATCAGCTGCCTAGCTTTACGGGCTTGCCATCTACCGGGATTTCCTTCTTGAGCCCCAGCCGTTCGACCTCATCTTCTTCGAAGGGCGTCAGCGTTAAGTTCTCGGAAAGCTCGGCCCAAGCTGTGATCCGGGTTGCTTATCTGCAGGTGTTTGGCCGCGATGTCTACTCTGGGCAACGGCTCACGGTTGATGAAATTAAGCTAGAAAACGGCGACATCACGGTTCGGGAGTTTGTTCGGGCGCTGGCTAAGTCAGATACGTTCCGCAACCTCTACTGGTCTTCGCTGTATGTAGTGAAGGCGATCGAATACATTCACCGCCGCCTCCTGGGTCGCCCGACCTATGGCCGGAAGGAAATGAATGCCTACTTTGATCTTGCTGCGAAGAAGGGCTTCTATGCGGTCGTCGATGCCATCATCGACACTGTGGAATATAGCGAAACCTTTGGGGAAGACACAGTGCCCTATGAGCGCTATGTCACTCCGTCTGGTTTGGCCCTGCGGACAAATCGGGTGGGTAGCATTGCTGACAAGAGTAGCAAGATTGAAGTACCCGTTACTCCTCGCTTTGTGGAATTGGGTCAGGTGTCCCAATCTCGCACTGAGCCCGATGTGGAATTCCGGATTGGCCAAGGGGTGAACCGGAAGCGGGAGCAAGCCAAGATCTTCAAACTCACGACGCTAGACGCAGTTCAGGTGAAGCATGTAACTCGTGCTGCCTATCGTCAAATCTTCGAGCGCGACGTTGAACCCTACATCATTAAGAATGAGTTCACGGTGCTTGAAAGTAAGTTGGCGAACGGTGAAATCAACCTGAAGGAGTTTATCGAAGGCCTGGGAACTTCCAGCCTGTACATCAAGGAGTTCTACACTCCCTATCCGAACACCAAGGTGATCGAGCTGGGAACCAAGCACTTCTTGGGACGGGCACCGCTAGATCAGGCAGAAATTCGCAAATATAATGCGATTCTGGCTAGCGAAGGATTAGGAGCCTTTATTCGCGCCATGTTGGGTACTCCTGAATATGCCCAATACTTTGGTGAAGATACTGTTCCTTATCGTCGTTTCCCGACGCTGCCTGCAGCCAACTTCCCCAACACCAACCGTCTGTACGATCAGCTGACCAAACAAAACAAGCAAATTGTGGTGCCCAGTTTTGAGCCAGTGCAGTCGCGGATTGACGGAGCCAAAATGCCGCTGATGAGCCAAGCCATCGCTAGCGCAAAAAAGTCTAGTGAGCTGGTTGAATTAGGTCGTTCTTCCAGCTCTAACTTTGGCCTAGATCTTCGCCGCAAACCTTCTCGCATTTATCGGATGTTGCCCTATAGCAACTCCACTGAAAAGCAGCAGGTGATGCAAGCCATTTATGCTCAAATCATGGATGTGTGTGACGATCGCACGCCCGATGAATTGCGTTGTCCTGAGTTAGAGATCCGTCTCTGCAACGGCGAGCTTTCGGTACGGGAATGTGTGAAAGCCATGGCGACATCAAGCATCTACGCTCGTCGCTACTACACACCCTACCCTGATGCTAAGGTGGTTGAACTTTTGTTCCGTCACCTGTTGGGTCGCACTCCGGTCAATCAAGCTGAGGCGGGTCAGTATGATCGCCTCTTGGCTGAAGGTGGATTGCAGGCAGTGGTGACCGCATTGGTGGATAGTGCCGAATACGATCGGTATTTCGGAAATGATGTCGTTCCTTATCGACGGGACGCTTAACTCGATTGTCCAGAACTGGGGATGATGCTGTCCTCACTTCTGGAAGTCCAGTGCTCGCGAATGATTGCTGATCAAGTCTTGTGTTTATCTCCCCTGATCTCTGATGAAATCGGGGGAGTTTTTCATGGGGCGATGGCTGAGCAACTTTGACAGTGCTTACCTTGAAGATCAACTAGCCCCACCAGTCGATTGTTTGACCGGAATCTGAATAACAAACTCTGTCCCCTGATTGACGGTTGAAAAACACTCTAGTTTGCCGCCATGCTCTTCAACAATAATTTGGTAGCTGATCGATAGTCCCATCCCTGTTCCCTTACCGATCGGTTTCGTTGTAAAGAAGGGATCAAAAATCTGTTTCTTCACACTTTCAGGGATGCCCAACCCGTTGTCCGCAACTGCGATTTTCACCCACTGCTGATCGATAAGGGTGGTTCGGATGGTGATTTGCAGAGTGGGAGCCACCTCCACAGTTTGTTTTTCTACAGCTTGTTTTTCACTGACCGCTTCCAGTGCGTCAATTGCATTTGCCAGAACATTCATTAAAACTTGGTTGAGCTGACCAGGATAGCATTCCACAAGCGGCAAGTCCGCATAGTCTCGCATCACATGAATGGTTGGGCGATCCGGGCGTGCTTTCAAGCGGTGTTGCAAAATCATTAAGGTATTATCGATTCCTTCATGAATATCAACGACCTTAAATTCAGCTTCATCCATGCGCGAAAAGTTGCGTATATGTTTTTGCAGTTGACCAAGCAGATTGGCTCATGCCATCGTTCGATCGCCGTACCATAACCTTGCGCCGTGCGATCTTCGCTTGATCATAAATTTGCCTCTATGGTTCCCGGATTGTTTAGCCAAATTGCAGCCCATCTCTACTCCCGAAGGTAGATTTTCGAGCAATTTTGGTTTAGCCCAAAGCGACAATTTGCTCTGCCACACGCTGTCCAGATAGCAATGCGCCATGGACAGTAGATGCATAGTCTGCGGAAGTTGCTTCTCCAGCAAAGAAGAGTCGATCGCCAACAGGTTCAGCTAGGGTAGTGCGATCGGCATTGCTGCTGCCGGTAGCCAGATAGGAATAGGAGCCAACTGCAAACGGATCCGCTTGCCAGCGCGTAATCAAATAGTCTTTGGGGTTTGGGATGCGCGACCCATAGATGGTGCGTAACACGCCCATGGCCGATCGAATAATTTCAGTATCCGATCGGCGTTCGAGCTGGGTTGCATAAGTGCCTGCGCTGAAACCCAATAAGATTGGCTGTTTGGTGTAATGGTGCATATCCAAAAATTCCGGCCATTTGCCCTTGGTTTCAGCAATATATCCAATAAATTCGCCATCCCCTTCCCAAAAAGGTTCCGAAAACTGGAGATAGGTCTTATTCAAAAGGCCCATGCCCAATTTTTGAATTGCCTGTTGTTTAGTCGAGGGCAAAGCAGGCGAGAAGTTGATTGTATTTTGTTTGAGAACGCCTAGAGGAACGGTGACAATCACGCGATCGGCCTGCCAAGTACTCTGGTTAGTCACGACTTGAACGCCAGCCTCGCTGTAGTTGACCGCTTTGACAACCTGCCTGGTTTGAATTGTCAGGTCAGCCGCCAACCGATTGATAATCTGGTCATACCCATTGGGAAAAACCACATCTCTGCCGCCGAAGAACTGACCATCATCCCAGTGCAATAGAGAAAGCTGGGTGGTATCTGCTGCATACTCATACTCAATCTCAGCGTTGACCAGATAGTTGAGCAGCCGATTGGTGTTTTCAGCCGAAATGCCTAAATTTTGGATCGCTTGATTGATCGCACCCTGGAGTGGAATGTCCACCTTGCCGGAATCGAGCCGCTCTGCTTGAATCTTGGCAATCTGATGCAGCAACCGCTCAAATAGGGCCTCGGCTTCTTCCTCTCGATCGGCATTGAGTTCATTGCCATTGCGTTGATAGCGGGTGCCTGAATCATAGTTGGTTGGCAAAGTGCGAATCTTAAAGTCCTTAACCAACTGACTGAGGGGATTGTCTTGGATGCCATGGATCCAGGATGCGCCCAAGTCTAATGGAATTTGATTCAGCGATCGATTGGTCCAGATGCGTCCGCCAATCCGATTACGAGCTTCCAGAACCACCACCTGATAGCCTTGCTGTTGTAGAGTTCGAGCTGCTGTTACTCCGGCCATGCCAGCCCCAATCACAATGACATCCGGTTGTGTAACAGATGAACGGGGTGAAGCAGCCCTTGAATGAGTCGAGGGGGGATTTTGTAAAGCTTCGCAACCCAGAGTCGTGATTAAACTGGCGATCGAGGATTGCAAAAAACGACGGCGTTTCAAAAATAGATTCATAAACCTGATCAACATTAATGAGCGAGGAAGTATATCTTCAGTGATACCAATTTTACTTGAAGGCACATAGAATATAGGGAGAATCGATATCCTTGGGAAGAGGTATGAGTCGCCCATTCAAACTTGAAATCGCGGAGAGCGAAGCAGAACTGAAAAAACGGCTACAATTCGCCCGTGAGGCAATCCATAAAGAGAAGCTCCAAATGCTGTGGTGGGTCAAAAGCGGGCAGGTGAAGCAGCAACAAGAGATCGCACAGCGCTTGGGTCGCGATACCTCAACTGTGACCCGATGGCTCCAACAATACCGCCATGACGGACTCAAAGGGCTGTTAGAAATCCGCAAAGCCCCTGGAGCAGTGCGCAAGCTCAGTGATGAGGTATTGGCAGATTTGCAGCAGCAACTCAACAGGCCAGAAGGGTTCAGCAGTTATGGTGAAATCGTGGAATGGTTGGAGATCAAACACGGGGTAACGGTGAAGTATGCAACGGTTTACCAATGGGTGAGGTATCGTCTAGGAGCCAAGCTGAAAGTGGCTCGTCCTATGAGTTATCGGCAAGACTCGCAAGCGGTAGAGAACTTTAAAAAAACCTTGGAGCAGCCCTAGTGCTGTTAGAGAGTCTGCTGGCTCAGGGCAAGGTTGTGCATTATTTGTGTCAAGAT
>LUGL01000075.1 GCA_002796835.1 Elainella saxicola E1
AGTATTCTTTACGGCTTGAGAGTCAATGATGATCAAGCGAGTCCACTTGGGCTTTTTTCCGACTTGTTCTCGCACCTGTGCATGTAAGGTTTGCATCAGAGTGTCAACCACTCCCGCATCGCGCCACTGTTTGTAGTGCCAATAGACGGTGGAGTAGGGTGGGAGGTCTTTGGGCAAGTCTTCCCAATTGCATCCATTTTTGAGGCGATAGAAGATGCCATCGAGGATGTCCCGATAACTCCACTCCAACGGTCGAGTTCGTTTTTTCGGTGGGAGAATCTGGGGTAACAGGGGTTCAACAATCGCCCATTCTTCATCAGTGAGGCTGCTGGAATACGGCATAGTGCTTCGATTCAGGGATTTTCATTACCTTATTCCTAATTATAAAGATCTCAAATGGGTTCTATAGGGAAGCGCTCGCAGAGAAGTTAGCGCTTTATAAATTGGGTGAAAAGTCCTAGAGTGAAGAAGCAGGCAATGAGGAATTTCAGTATGAAACTGATCTATGGCACGATCGCAGCGCTTGGAGCAGTTTTGGCAGCAGGGGTGGTCATGTCACCCAGTTTTGCTCAGTTGCCAATCATCAGGGTGGCCACATCATCGATCGATCGTCCTGTGGCTTCAGCGGAAACCTATGTGCAGCAGGGCTTGCAGCAGGCAAAGCAAGGGAATCGAGAGGCTGCAATTCTTAGCTATAGTCAGGCACTCCAGCTTGACCCAAACTACGCGGCGGCTTACCTCAATCGGGGAATTGCTTACCATGAATTAGGGGATTACGATCAGGCTGCCGATGATTTCCAGAAAGCCGTCAAAGGCGATCCCGACAACGCAGAAGCTTTTTACAATTTGGGGGAAGCCCGGTTTCATTTGAATGATGCACAGGGCGCGGTGGAAAATTTGAGTCGGGCGATCGAACTTGACCCTAACCACGTTTGGGCTTACAACAGTCGAGCTGTGGTTTATGCGATGATGGGGCGATTTGATCAGGCCGTGGCTGATCTGGATAAAGCGATCGCCATTCAGCCCGAAAACGCTGATGCATACTACAATCGTGGCAAAGCCAAAACTGAACTGGGGAATGTCAAAGGAGCGATCGCTGATTTCACAGAGGCGATTAGCCTCAATTCTCAGCTAGCAGGTGCTTATGGAAATCGGGGTGTTCTCTATTTCCAGACTGGTAATCGAGTTTCGGCTTTGTCTGATTTGCAGCGTGCGGCTGACCTGTTTAATGCGCAAGGTGATTTGGTCAGCGTGCAGCAAACCCAAATGCTGTTACAACAGGTGCGGCAGTCCTGGTAAGTTTTGGGCAAAGGCATCGTAAAAGCAGCAAAATTTGCTCAAGCCAGTGAGATTGTCAGAAAAGTTGGGCTAACTAATATAAAGCGCCCGATCGCGATGGTAGATGCACCTGATGGAACTCAAATGATCGGGCTTTTGTCTTTTCACAATCTGAATCGTTGGAATGGTTGGTAATGCTCTCATAAATGCAATCATTAGCCTCTTCCGTAAGCTTTGAGCCGGTAGATTTCAGGCCATCATTCCAGCCGCACCTCCCAAGTTCGCCCTGATTTTTGATGCTCCTGGCGAGTCGCTTTCAGCAAATGGGCCATTCCAATTACTTCTCCTGCACTTGCCGCCGAAAATGCCGCCGCCAACGCAATATTCTTGATGTTGCCCCCGGCCAGTCTGACTTCTCGTGCCAGCAATTCAAAATCGATTGCCGGATCGAGCGGGGTTTCGGGCGGAAAAGCTACTTTCCAGAGGTGATAGCGGGCGGCTTCGTCAGGAAAGGGGAACTCAACGATCGCCTGAATTCGCCGTAAAAAAGCCTCATCCATATTCTGACGCAGGTTGGTTGCCAGGACTGAAATCCCGGTATATTCCTCCATCTTTTGCAGCAAATAGCCCACTTCCAAATTGGCATAGCGATCGTGAGAATCCTTCACTTCCGAGCGTTTGCCAAACAGGGCATCTGCCTCATCAAAAAATAGAATGGCGTTGGCTCGATCGGCTGCTGTGAAAATGCGATCGAGATTTTTTTCGGTTTCGCCAATGTACTTGCTGACAATTTGCGACAAGTCAATCCGGTAAAGATCGAGCTGCAAATCAGTCGCAATCACTTCCGCCGCCATGGTTTTACCCGTTCCGGGTGGTCCGCAAAACAGCATACTGGTTCCTTTCCCCAGCGATAATTTGCGTTCAAATCCCCATTGTCCTAACACGATCGAGCGATATTTCACCTGATCGCAAATTTCCTGGAGCTGATTCAATGCTTCTTCCGACAAAACAATATCGTTCCAGGTGTAATGCGGAGTAAGTTTGTTGGCCAATCCTTGCAGTTCCTGTCCGGTCTGTTGACGGGCCGCAGTAAAGAAGTCTGAAATTACAAAATCAGGAGAAAGGTCAGATCTGAGAGTGCGGTGAAGGGCATTATGACAAGTGAGGGCGATCGTTCGATCAATTTGATCAGGCGTGAAGCGAAACCGATCGCTCAAGGCTCGTACTGCTTCTGGCGGCAGGGAAATTTTGCGTTCATCCAAGCGGGTTTGCCAGTAGATTTGTCGTTGCGCAAAGTCGGGTAATGGCAAAGTGATAGACACCGTTTGAGCACTCAGTGCCGGAGGCATTAAACTTGCACCAGCCAGAAGGGTGATGCCAGAATAGGCCTGCAAAATTTCCAGGCATCGACTGTTCAGGAGCGAAGATTCTGCATTGCATAACTCATCAATTCCCGGCAGGTAGACGATCGCATTTTGACTGCGGGCCTCGCGACATAAAAGCCGCAGGGTTGATTCCAGGTCAACGTTCGATCGATGAGCAACTCGCAAATCGACGGTAAGCAAAGATCGATTCAAGGATTGGGCCATTGCCTCTGCCACTCGACTGCCCAACCCAGCCTGATCTTGCAAATAAATTAGCAAGGATTGAGATGGAAAGTAGCGATCGCCCAGCGTTTTGAGGGTTTGCTGAAGGTCGGCAGGAATGGGCAATTGCTCTAGCGTCAAGGTCGGCTGAATCAGCAGTTGACTGAATGGGTGCAGACGATCGTCTAATCCAGGCGTGTTGGTGAGATATTGCGTGATTTGTGGATCGAGTTTGAGATATTGAGCCAGCAGGGGTGGCTGAATCTGATTTGCATCGGCAATAATCTGAAGAATACCGTGACGTATTAACGGCGCATCTGCTGTAAAACGATGGCGATAATGCAATTTATTGGCTGCATCTGAGCATAACAGATTGAGTGCCAATTCAACCGTCGGACGTTTGCGGGTAACATCATCTTGCAGATAAGCATAAATGCGCTCATAGCGTAGATCGATTTCGGGTGCGATCGCGATCAAAATCACTGTCATATCAAAATTAGAAAGTTGATAGTCCTTTTGCAGTTGAGCAAGCGTGACTGAATTTTGAATTACTTCATCCATCTCCAGCAGAAAGTTCGAACTGTTCGCCTGCCAGGAAGGTTCGCCCGGTTCACGTTCCAGACTCAGGGCAGCCTGGTCTTGGGTGACGTACAGTCCTCGATAGGGATCAGTGAAGGGTTCTGTGCCATTGGCGATTTTGGCTTGAGCGATCGCATTTTGTAGAAGGTGGTCGAGCGATCGAAGGGCGATTAGTATATCGGTGATGTTTGTGGGTGGGGCGAATGGGGTGATTTGGGCGATCATTATGACCTCAAAGTTTACTGTTTAGGATAGTGTAAGCGAAGCATTTAGATAATGCTTTTTGCAATTTATAAGAGATTATTTGCTGAGTGCTTCGCTTACAGATTTTAGGTATAAATCACATTTTTTAAGATCTCCTCTTAAGCAAACTTGCTTTAGCTGACTGCTCGATATTGTCATAAGAGAAAAGATTGTCTAGCTTCTCCAGTTTGTCATTCCATTTGTCCACAAAAGCTCTGCTACCCTGGTTTGTACCAGGCTTTACACCATTTTTGTGACGATCTTGAATGATGGCTTGCGTTACCCAATTTGCTAGTGCAGGAGGAATATTATCATAGTGACTGGCAATTTGAGCAGCAATCATTGTTTGATCGTCGGTGACAAAGTTAGATTCCTCCATGCCGATGTATCCTGGTATATAGTTTCCTTGAGCTTCAATTTGGCTCCGAATGGGAGTCAGTTGATCGTTCATTAGAATTGTGGGAGAAGACAAGGTTTCTAAAACATTTTTCATTGCTGAAGCATTTTTTTTGTTAGATCCTCTTAAGTCTCCAGGTACTTTATTTAGCCTTTTTATGTTTTCATCTGCGGTAAGGTTGTTGTCATATCTGTTGAGACCATCTAGATACTCCAGAGTACGGATAGCTGCACCGCCGATGATTTGAAAAGATCCGTTTTCTGAACCTAGTCCGATCACCACGTCTTTAGGTGAAGTGATACCCTCAAAGTCATCCACTCCAAGGATTTTTTGAGCTTTAGACTTTAAATCTAATGAAATCGAATCTAACAAATCCGGGGCTATATTTTCTTTGGCAAGTACAAACCCAACTTTTTCCTTAATCTGCTTTCTGATCAAACTATCACTGAACTTCATGGAGACTAAGGGTGATTCTTGAGTGGAAGATAGAGAGCTGAAGCGCCTTTGATCGTCATAAATCAAAGTTAAGTTTTGAGTAACACTGCTATCAAAAACACTCCAAACCTTTTCTACGTCTGGACCTGTTGCGTAAACTAGATAATCCACAGATTCTTCCTGGTTCTCGGATGTTTTCCACCCCTCGTTTTTCTTGAGAAACTCTTCCCCACAATTTTTTCTCTGTTCTTTTGGTTCTTTATATGTACTCTGAGTCGTTTTCCACTTACCTTGAATAGCTAATTTAACTTTTTCGCCTTCAATAATCCAGCCATCTAGGTAATCAAAGTACAGTGTTACAAGATCCTTTCTTTTTATGGCATTCCCCATCCCTTCAGCAAGTGCTGGACCATCACCACTTACTAGCCATAACACTTCCATTCCAAGTTCAGTAGCCGTACTTGCAGCATCTACGCCAGCATTAGGACCAGATAGTCCGATCGTCAATTGCTGCTTCTGAGCTTCAAATTGCTTCCGGATGGGGGAATTCTTATCCTTCAGTTGCCACTGAAAAGTATTCAGGTCCATCACCCGTTTTTTTTCTTCTTGTTTGTGTGACTCTAGAATCTCTGCTTGCCGTTGATTCTTAGGACGTTGATGCGGTCCAATACCCAATCCTGCAACTATATTTTTTGCAAAATAGATGCCACAGTTTTCAGTCTCAATTTTGTACCATGTGCTAACTTTGCTAATGCCACCCTGTTTGATAGTGTCATCAACCCTATGGGAAAAAGGTTGCAGGACTTTATTAATGTCATCTGTTAGTTTTTGGGCATTACCTTCAAATGTTTCATCAATTCCCGACTTTTCTTGTGCTAGTTGGGTCTTGTTCCGTACAGGAGAGGACATACTTGGTGGGTGATTCGTAAAAGTAATTGCTCTTCCTTTTGGGTTTGATGGATCCCAAGGTTGTTGCTCCCCGATGATAATGGTTTCTTGCGGATCTAGCTCTTGTCGATGCACGTTCACATAATTGGCAATGCTAACTCCTGTGCCAAGCAATGCTATACCGTAAGTGTTTGCCCCCTTTCCTGGAGATTTCTGCTTTTGCTGCAACCAAAATTCTTGCTCTTTGGCAGCTCGCCTCCTGATATGCTGCTCTTCTTCCTGTTTATTTTTATACTTCTCATCTTTTTTAGAATAAATGAGAGCATCCTTGACAAATAAAACTACGTGTTGTCCGTTATTAACGTTTATCTCGCCATAATCACATAGACTTTTGTTCATATCTTCAACAACTTGTTTGATTTTATCTAACTCAATCAATTCATTTTCAATATATTCAATTTCTTGAGGGAAATGTTCTTTTAAAGTACCTTTGTGCTTGATAATCGCAAACTTGATATCAAAAAATAAGCCTAAGCCAGCATTGATTGAATTTTCATATCCTAGGAAAAAAACTTTTCGCTGAATATTTGGCCCTTTAGTTCCACCACTTTGCTGCACTACATGAGTTAACTCATGGGCAAGTAATTCCTGACCTCTAGGGTTGCTCGGATTATAGGCTCCTTGACTAAAGAAGATATTCTGTTCAGTAGTAAACGCCTTTGCCTGAACAGCTCGATTCAACCGATCGCTCTCCCCACCCGTATGGATTCTCACGCCACTGAAATCTGCACCAAATGCCTGTTCCATGGACGATCGTAATCCTTCTGGTAACGGCTGTCCTGCACCGCGTGCCTGTTGGATTCCGGCTTCCACATCGCTAGAGACTTCCATGCCGCCTGTGCCACCTTTGCATTGCACTAGGGATTGGATTTGTGGAGTGGAGTTTGTCTGGGGTTTGCGTTGGGCAGTGGATTGAACTGGAGCGTGAATTTGACGGACTACTTGGGCTGCTATGCGATCGGCTTCTTGCTCGTATGCATCATTGGGTTCACCCACGGTTAGCTTGGCCTGAACGATCGAGGTGGCAGCCTGGTTGCCTACCTGCCGTTGTAGATGCAGCATGGGGTGAGATTGAGTGGCTGGCGCTTGAGTCGGAGATGGCGTTTTGGGAACTTGAGTCGATCGGGTGGTTTTGCCTTGAGTGGTATGTTGGGAAGTCATGGCGAAAGTTTCTTGAGTGAGTGCGGAGTGAAAGAGTGAGAACTGGGTGGAGGCAGAGGAGAGCGATCGCTTGAATTAATGCAGGAGCTGGTTGAGGGCGATCGCTACCCCTACAAGAATGAATGGCAGAAACGATTTTTGTTGAGTCGCAGGCTACTTGATTAAAAACCTGAGCAGGGGATGAATAGAGCAGTAAGGGTTAGACCAGACAAAAAATTCTCATTGTTATGCACGTTATTTATCTTGAAGTCAAATGTACCTATCAGACGGCACGTTTGAGTGCCAGAACCTGAAACTGGAAAGACCTTAGTAAAGCTGAAGGTTTCAGCAATGCCATACGTGGAGCTATGCCCCCATAAAACAAGCTCGATTGCATCTTCGGGCATCCTGATCTCGGTAGTTTGCGTAGTCGCTTTAGCCTGCAATCCAAATCTGTATGTGACCATGTCGCCAGGAGAAAGTGTAACCCCAACACAGGCCCCCGATGCTGTAACAATAACTGCTCCTTGTGTAGGAACTTTGATTTCAATTTCTGCCAAGCTCTGTGGATTTGAAAAGAGAGGTTTTGCCGAAAAGTAATTCCTGTCAAAGTTACTTGTACGAACAACAAAAGCAGTTGGGGCAATTTTATCTGCGGTGACTGCTCCAGCTGCCAGTTTTTCGGCTCTCACTGCTCCATCGGCAATCTTGGGATTGGTGACTGCTCTATCTTCGATCTGTAGCTCCTTAATTGCATTTGCAGCAATCTTGGGGTTGGTGACTGCTTTGTCTTCGATCTGAAGTTCCTTAATTGCATTTGCAGCAATCTTGGGATTGGTGACTGCTTTGTCTTCGATCTGAAGTTCCTTAATTGCATTTGCAGCAATCTTGGGGTTRGTGACTGCTTTGTCTTCRATCTGWAGYTCCTTAATTGCATTTGCAGCAATCTTGGGGTTAGTGACTGCTTTGTCTTCGATCTGTAGCTCCTTAATTGCATTTGCAGCAATCTTGGGATTGGTGACTGCTTTGTCTTCAATCTGAAGTTCCTTAATTGCATTTGCAGCAATCTTGGGGTTAGTGACTGCACCATCCTGCAGATGATCTGTGCGAACTGCTCGCGGAGCGATCGCAGATCCTGCCAAAGTGC
>LUGL01000076.1 GCA_002796835.1 Elainella saxicola E1
ACTCACAGTTAAACGATGCAAACCTCCCGCTTATATCATCAACTGCAAACTCTTCTGGGTCAATCTATCCCCTGGGCAGACCAACGGCATCTTCACACTTTAATCTGGATGGTGATCGGCTTAGTCATGAGCGAATGCATCAACTTAACCAAGTGGCGAGTCTACATCCGCACGCGTGCCGTGTTTGCTCAATCCCATCAACGTCGATTTAGCCGTTGGTTGCATAATCCTCGCATTAATGTTCAAAAGCTTTACAGTGCGTTGATTGCTCAAGCATTAGCCAGATGGGGAGAAGCTCAAATCACGCTAATTGAAGACACTTCGATGCTGTGGGACGAGTACTGCCTAATTCGACTGTCGGTGCAATATCGTGGACGGGCAATTCCACTGGTATGGCGGGTGATTCGGCACGGCAGTAGCTCGGTGCGCTTTGAGGTCTATCAGGCAATGCTCAAACGGGCAACTCGTCTGGTCCCACCGGGCGTTGAGGTTTGCTTCCTGGCTGACCGGGGTTTTGCCGATACGACCTTGATGCGCTACCTGCGGGATGAACTCCATTGGCACTTTCGGATTCGCGTCAAGCGCAACGGTTGGATTCATCGACCGGGCAAGGGATGGAAGCAACTCAACCAGTATCATTTGGACTTGGGTGAAGTCGTTTTGTTGCAGGGGGTCACCCTGACCAAAACCAAGGCAATTGCCGGACTTCACCTGGCTCTGGCACGCGATCCTCTCTCACGTCAACTCTGGATGGTGGTTTCCGACCCACCCACAACCCTGCAAACTTTCCGGGAGTATGGCGAACGATTCCAGATTGAAGAAGAACTGCTCGACGAAAAATCCAATGGATTTCAACTGGAGCGTTCCGAGATTCGCTCTGCTCCTGCTCTGTCCCGTCTGTGCTTGGTGATGGCGGTCGCCACTCTTGTGCTAACGGTACAAGGACAGCAGGTGGTTACCGATGGAAAACGGCGGTGGGTGGATGCTCACTGGCAACGAGGGAATAGCTACTTGAGAATCGGCTGGAATTGGTTGAAGGGTGTGTTGCATCAAGGATGGCGATTATTTCAAACGATTTCTCTCTTTGGTGTCGTTGACCCTGAGCCTGCCTCTGCTTCAAACAAACAAGCACAAAAGCAATTGGAGCGTGAATTCACCATTAAATCCTACAGTTTTAGTTCCTGAGTTTTGTCAGTCAACCAGCACTGCCACACTGTGCCCTGCCCACTTTGCTGCGATCGCATCTGGCACACCTAACAAAGCCGTTCGAATACACCAAGCCTGTCTTAATGCATAGGGATTATGAGGAATTTTTTGTTTCCTAAACTCATGCGATACTTTTTCTCCAAAGTCATTATTATTTTTCCCTTCCAATTTTATATCTGGATATTGAACATTCCATAGCTCAAACCGTTCCCGCCAATAAGTTGGACAGGGATAGACCAATCTTGCCCCAGTTTTAGTTTCATCTAGAACTCGCAAGACCTTTGTCGATTGGTTGTAACGTTGAATATCTAAACGGAACACTTCATGCGGACGCAGGCCATACGTTGCCAGCATCCCGTAAACCCATCGCCAAGCAGGCGACTGGATTGAAGCCCAAATGTTGAGAATTTGCTCATCCGTTGGTAAATTCTCAGGCAAAATTTCCTTCGGAGAGTAGCCTTGCTTTAATGCCTTGAGTTCCGTTCGAAACACAGCTAAATCCTCACGAGTGATCACTCCTGCCTTGGCAACAAACTCTGCCAACTTACCGTAGGCCATGCAAAAGAACTCTCGACGGTGTCCGAGGCGTAGATTCCCAATGCGCAGCTTCATACTTCTCCACCCACTCCGCGACAGTTTGAGCTAACTTACTCTTCCCTCGAAGATAAGGCGTCCAGTTAAACTTTCCCCACAGCAGCTGGCTATCAATTTCCTGCGCTCTCAACTTAGCAACCTTCAGCCCAGTCGGTGAAGCATTACATTCCAAAGCAAGCTCTACCCGTTTGACTTCCCGCTCACCTGGTTTCGGGGGAAACGTATCATCTGCCCTTCCCCGAACATAGAGCTTCCCTCCCTTTTGTCTTAAGCTAACTTTCTCAAGCTGCTGATTGATCTCCCGAATACGATCGGCCAAATCTATATTCTTTTCTTCCCCAAAACTTCCCCAAAAATAGACCAGCAATCAACTACAACCAGCTCAAAAAAGCTGCTGCGGGGAAGTCTTTCAATCAGCCAAATACAGCTGAAACTGTTTAGAACGGAGAGAGAGGGATTCGAACCCTCGGATACCCCTAAAGGCATCAACAGATTAGCAATCTGCCGCTTTCGACCACTCAGCCATCTCTCCAGAAGGCAAGGCTTACCTAATATAGCAGATACTCCTGGTAGATCGGCAAGCCATCTTTAAAGATATTCAAGATCAAAATTTGTCTACCGTCATTCTGTCCCAAAGCCAAACTAAAGATTTGGATTTCCGCTGTCCCATCTGATCGCCAAAGAACCCCGACAGAGGCGAGGTGTGCTACTATCTGTAAAAAACTTTCACTCAATTGAACGATCGATGGGCAAGGTTCTGGTTTTGAACGCTTCCTACGAGCCGCTGAACATCACAAGCTGGAGGCGTGCAGTTGTCTTACTGATTAAAGGTAAGGCGGAACAGGTCGAACACAACGGCAAATTTGTTTATGCGGATACCCCGCTACCGACTGTGATTCGATTGCGTCACTATGTGCGGGTTCCCTATAAGGAAATCCCTTTAACTCGCCGAAATATATTACACCGCGATGGGCACTCTTGCCAATATTGTGGTTGTACAGGGGATGATCTGACCCTGGATCATGTGATTCCGCGATCGCGAGGTGGCGAAGACACCTGGGAAAACATTGTTACAGCCTGCGTGCGCTGCAATGTGAAAAAGGGAAATCGGACTCCCAAGGAAGCCAACATGGCGATGCGCCAACAGCCTCACAAACCCTATAGCGGTCTTTATTTCGAGGTCACGAAGCATATCAAGAGCGGTGTGCATCAAGAATGGCAAAAATATGTAATTGGTAGCTAGCCCCCAGTCATGAATTGAAGCTGGGGGTTTTGTTTAGGACTGCAAGCGGACTCTACCCAAAGGCAGAATCGGATAACCGTTCCAGCACGGATGCAGATTTTTTGTAAAGATCAAGAGGCACTCTTAAAAACCCACGAACTGAAAAAGTACCATTCAGTGCCACTATCACTGGCTCTCACTGAACAGTTCATTTCAGACACTGTTTGCACCAAGTCAGTTCGTACAATTAAGCAATATGGAATTTGATTCCCCGCATTCATCGAATAACCTGTCACTTATCATGGACTCTGCCCCTGTCAGCACAGAACCTGAGATTACTTTTCCCGAGTCCTATGACGCTCAAGCGAGGTTGTCGCGAGAAACCACTTCCGCTAAACCACTGCAGGGTTGGATGACCAGTCAGGCCCGCACCTTGACGGACCAAAAAGTGGACGAAATCCGGCGCGTTTTAGAGAAGCATCGTGGCCAGCGTCACCTGGTTGCTCTGCAAGACTTTCCCGATCCAGATGCTCTTTCTTGCGCCTGGGCCTATAAGCTGATCGCCCAACAGTACGACATTCGCTGCGACATTGTTTATGCAGGAGCACTGAGCCACCAGGAAAATATTGCCCTCGTTCGTTTGACGGGCCTACCGGCCCAACGTTGGACACCTCAAACCTTGAAAGATAAAGATTGGTCACTTTATCAAGGCTGCGTGTTTATCGATAACCAGGGCACGACCACGCAACTGATGCCCTATGCAGAACAGGCCGGATTGCCGATCGTCGTTGTCATCGACCATCACATGGCTCAAGGAGAACTGCAAGCAGAATTCGTTGACTTGCGGCCTCAGGTTCGGGCAACTTCTACGATTCTCACCCAATATCTGCAAGTCGGACTGCTCAACCTCAATACCAATAACAGCGAGCATGTGAAATGTGCTACGGCTCTGATGCATGGGTTGCGATCGGACACCAATCGCTTGATGCAAGCCCAAGAAGAAGACTTTCTGGCTGCTGCCTATCTCAGCCGCTTCAATGATGCCCAATTGCTGAACTCGGTGCTGCATGCTTCCCGCTCCAAGCGGGTGATGGATGTGATCGAACGATCGTTGCGGAATCGGGTGCTGCAAAACAACTTTTCGATCGCGGGCGTTGGTTACTTGCGCTATGACGATCGAGATGCGATCCCGCAGGCTGCTGATTTCTTAGTGACGGAAGAGAATGTCCATACTGCGGTTGTGTATGGCATTGTTCACGATGAGGACGAAGAGCTAGAAGTCGTGATTGGCTCACTCCGCACTTCTAAGATCACCCTGGATCCCGACGAGTTTATCAAGGAAGCCTTTGGTCAGGATGCTCAGGGGCGCTTCTTTGGTGGTGGACGATCGATGGCGGGCGGCTTTGAGATTCCTATGGGCTTTTTGTCGGGCTTCAACGAAAATTCGGAGTATACCCGCATGAAGTGGGAAGTGTTCGATGCCCAAATTAAGCAGAAACTCTTCCGGTTGATCAACCCCGAAAACGATATTATCTCTACGGTTTAACAGGTCTAACGCCTGAAATTCTGGATTGGAGCTCGATCGGGCTTACTTAGCTCTGCTTTTGCCAAACCACTAGAATGACGCCAAACACGATGAAACCAAGGCCCAGAACCCGCTCTAGGGGAATGGTTTCCCGAAAGGCAAAGTAGCCAAGGAGAACTGAAAAGACGTAGCTCAGGGCAACCGCAGGCCCAGCTACGCTTAAATTGACGCGCGTTAACAAGAGAATGTAGACGATCGCTCCCAGGCCGTAGCACAATAGCCCAATCAAAAGTTCCGGGACGAGCACCATCCCCATTAAGTGGCTGACGACATTGTCTGCGTTGACCTTACCCAATTTCAGGGCTCCTGCCTTGAGCAGAAATTGACCGCATACACTTGTCAAGACTGCAATCAGAAATAACCCAAATTCTTTCAGCGTCACGTTGAGCCTCTTGCTTTTACGTCAATGCCTGAATGGTTTAGAGTAGTCTATCGGTTTTTGGTCCATCCGGTACGCAATTCAGGCCCAGACAATTCGGCCCAAACCATCCAACGAGATAGCCTGCTGCGGCTCAACTGTATGCGGCAGTTGGGTTCATCTTCTCAATTTTGAGTTTTGAAAAGATGTGACTCACATTATTTGAGGCTTCAACCGGGCAAGAGTAGACTGGTGGGGAATAAACTCCCCATGTATTGATTACTCTAGGTACAGTGCAATATGGTTAGTACAGTTCAACCTGCCTATAGCGATGCACAAATTACCACTTGGTTGAGAGGACTGCTAACGATCGCTTGGGCCGATGGACATTTTGATCCCGAAGAACAGGAATTGATTGTCGGGCTAACTCAATCAGAATTAGCGCCTTGTATTGATCTGGAATCCTTTGAGCCAATTTCCCCCGCAGACCTGGCAGCCGGTTTAGGCAAGGATTCCAAAACTACCGAAAACTTCATGCGCACTGCCGTAATGGTGGCGATCGCCGACGGTTGCTATTCCAAACCCGAAGACGAGCTTTTGCATAGCTTCTGCGTCGCTTTGGAACTTCAGCCTAAAATTCTGGAATCCTTGCGGCTGACGCTCCATTACCATCCTGAAACCGGAGAACCGGCTCACCTGGAAGAGCATNCACCTCACCCTGCTCAGCCCCGTCCAGGATTGGCTTGATCATCTGGAAGTTCACGATCCCCGTCTGGCCCGCTTTCTGTGCAAGCTGATTCCCCCACAATGCCCCTTTGAGCGAGATGTCAAACTGTTCGGCCACAAAGTGGTTCACATTCCACCCATGTGTAAAATCAATCCGCTGTATGACCAACTCGTCGGTTTGCGCTTCCGGGCGTTGTCTTATCTGGCAGATGACTGCAAAGAGGATGTGTCGAAGTATTGCTAGGTGGTTCGATCGCAACGCAGAAAGACTAGAAATTGGTAGAGTGAGCCCTACCCACCTCACTCATCCGTCCAGTCCACGATACTGCTACGAGAACACAGCTAATTTTTAGCTTGCTCAGCGGCCTGCTCCGGATAGATCAGGATCTTGAACGTTTCGGGTGTCGGCGACACCGCCCGATCGACCGCAGCAGCCAGATCACTCAAAGGATAGCGATCGCTCACCAGTGCATCGACATCAATGCGTTGGTTAAATACGATGTCTGCAGAAAGGGCCTGTAATCGATAGGAGGAGCTGTAGCTGCCGACCAGGTCAATTTCGCGGCGGTACAAAATATTGGGGTTGATTGGAATTTCAACCTCATCTGGAAATTCTGCAAAGAAAAGAATTTTGCCGCCTTTGCGTGTACAGTCGAGCGCCTGGAAGAAGGCTTTTTCACTAGGTACGGCCAGTAAACTGACATCTACGCCCAAACCTTTCGTCAGGACTTGAATTTTGCTGACCAATTCCGGATCGCGGGCATCAAATGCCGCTTCTGCACCAACGCTTAACGCTTTCTCAATTCGGCTTGGGATCAGATCGGTGGCGATCGCCCGACCACCAAAATATTTGACCAACATGATGAACATGAGGCCGATCGGACCTGCGCCGGTGACGAGCACCGTTTGTCCGGGTTCAATTGCCGCTTTCTTGACGGCCTTCAGGCAGCAATTCGTCGGCTCGACAAAGCTGGCCTGCTCAAAGGTGATATGGTCTGGAATTTCGATCAGGCCACCATGCTGCACAATATGACCGGGCACTCGCACGTAGTCCGCAAAACCACCGCCACTCGGCGTGAATCCAGCTGTGGTCGTAATGTTTTTGTAAACCTCACACATGGAATAGTTTTCGTTGAGGCAGTAGTCACAATGCATGCAAGGAATGTGATGCAGCACCACCACGCGCTGACCGACCTGCCATCCCTGAACAGCCGATCCAGCTGCGGCGATCGTCCCAGCCGTCTCATGACCAAAAATGCGGGGCGGTTCATAGAGCGGATAGAGAATTTTTTTGATATCAGACTGACACAGGCCAACGACCTGGACCTGCACCAGCACTTCATCTGCGGCAATCTCTGGAACCGGCACTTCCTCGTAACTGAGCTGCTTAACTCCGCGAAAAACTTGTGCTTTCATGACGTTTCTTAACAATCCCTTGGCTCAACTCTATCAGGGATCGGCATCCGCGAGAAGCATTTGCAGACACACTGTTGCAGGCGTACTGTTACAGGTAAGTTGTTGCAAGCATACTATTGCAGACACACGATCTTGCCGCAACAATCGCTTTAGACTCTACAGTAAAAGCAATCGCACAACAGCAATCACACAAGGAAATCGGTATGTACGTCTTGATTGGTGGAGCAGGATTGATCGGATTAAACTTGGCTCAAAAATTAGTAGACCTAGGACATACCGTTGCCATTATTGATGTCGATCCCAAGGCCTGTCGCTATGCCAGAGAACAAATGGGCGTGATGGCTTTTGAGGGCAGTGCAGTCAGCACCGAAACGTTGTTAGAAGCAGGGGTGCGCAAAGCAGATGCGGTTGCCGCTGCTCTTCGGAATGATGCCCTGAACTTAGCGATGGTTTCTCTCGCAAAACATTACGGCGTTTCTCGAATTTTAGTGCGCATGCGGCATAGAGACTTTGCCGAGCCTTACCGCATGGCAGGCGCAACCTCTGTGATTAGCATGACCGATCTGGCAGTCTCAACTATGGTGAATGCGATCGAATATCCTCAAGTGGAATCCATGATGCATTTTGAGCAAGACCAAATCGAAGTGCTGAAGCTACCAATTCCTGAAGATTGCCATATTGCTGGCCGTAATCTGGCTCAAATTGCTCAGGATCCTTGCTTCCCAAAGGGATCGCTGATTATTGGCTACCAGGCCCATCCCCATGAGGACTTAGTGATTCCCAACGGCAATACCGTTCTAGAAGCTGGCTCAACCGTGCTAATGGTCACAAAACCGGGCGCATTGCATGAAGTGATTGATTTCATGCAGGGATGCAATTAACAATTTCGCAGATTTCCAACGTTGCAGCCTGCAGCTTCATTGCCTTTATAAAGCGGGCATAAAGTTCGCATGCGTGGAAACCCGGCGATTTCAAGATTTCGCGTGATTCTAATACGGACCTGGATTTTTGCAAGTATCCGCAGGTTTCAGGCAATCCGTAGATTTCCCCGACTGTGAAGCTCGAATTGAAGATTTTACGCTCAAGCGTCTAAATCCGGGCGTTTGAGGCTTTGCTATGACAATCTGAGCATAGGTGAGCCAAACCGATTCCCCCCATCCCTGTCGGAGGCCACCCGATCGCCAGCCTTTGCCCCACAACCAGGCTACGTATCGCGTTCAGTTTGTGACCGTCAACTGTATTCCGTTCTGACCTGCAAGCATTTCTCTTAATTCCTATGGCACGCCAACTTCATCCCACAGCGCTTGTGATTGTGGACCCCAACGTTGATCAATACGCTCATTTTGCTTACGAAATCGCCCAATTTGCCCAAGCTGAACTATTCATCCTGGATGAACAGGCAGATGGGATTGAACAAATCACAACAACTCTGACCCATCACCAAGCTTTGCAAAGTTTGCATCTGATCTTACCGAGTGAATGTAATCACTTCAGGTTAGGAAATGCTCATCTCACAGCCTTCAACCTCGATCGCTATGGTTGGGACTTGCAGCAATGGGGAGAAGCCTTCGCGCCTCAAGCCCAGATTTTTCTGCATCGGTGGAACATGCCAGCAGAATTTGAAGTTCCCAATCTGTTCTTAACGCGGCTCTCCTTGCTGACCGGCGCAAAAGTGGCGATTACCAGTCATTTAGCCTGCGTGGAAGACCCAACAACGCTGGAAGTCGAGACTTTTCCAGTGAGCAGCTAATCTTCTTCGAGGGCAAGAATTTTCTGATCGATTTGCTGCAATCGCTCCTTCACCACTGAATCCGATAGGATGCCTCGCCGAACCGCCTCTGTCAGCGATCCTTTCTCGACCAGCAACAGCCGTTTGCGGATGCCATCTAACCCGACTGGATCCCGCTGACCGGTAGCCACTTCCACAGACCAGCGATCGTGCAAATCTCGTAACGATCGTTCGGCCTTGGCAATCTGCACCTGATACATCGATCGCATTTCTTCATAAATCGATTTAGGCAACACCCCTGTCTTCAGCATCGCTTCCAACTCATCCTGGGCCGCTTTGGCTGCAATCAACTGCGCTCGCAAGGCTTCTGTTTGCTGCTGGGCCGGAGAACCACTCGAAAGCCGCAGCCGCTTCACAATCCAAGGTAAGCTCAGCCCTTGAACTACCAGAGAGAGCAAGACTGCACCAAACACAATGGCAATCAGTTGACTGCGGCCATTCAGGCTTAGAGGCAAACTAAGGGCTAAGGCCATCGAGAGCGAGCCTTTGATGTTGCCCAAGAAAAGGACATGCTGCCAGCGAAAAGGAATTGGACGATCGAACTGGTGGAGAATGGCCAACAAGGGATAAACCGAGATCAGCCGCCCCATTTGATAGGCAAAAACCGCAAGCAACACTGCGGGCAAGGTTTGCCAAAGCTGACTCGGTTCTAGCTCAACCCCAATTAACAAAAAAATGAAGGTGTTGACGCCAAATCCGGCATATTCCCAGAAGCTATACAGCGTGATGCGGTTGGATGCTGAACTGGAGCGCGACAGGCCAAAATTGCCGACTATCAGCCCTGCGACCACAACAGCAACCACCCCTGAAACCTCTAGCCAGTGGGCCACTTGAAACGCACCCAACGCCAGCGCCACGGTTAACAAAATGCTGCCTAAACTGTCATCCGATCGCGCAAACAGTTCAGCACTCAGGTAACCCAACCCTAAGCCGACGAGCGTACCGCCTAAAATCACCACGACCAATTCCTGCACGCCTTCAGTAAAGGAAATCATGCCGCGAAGCTGGCTCAGCAAAATCAGATTAAACAGCACAAGCGCCACGCCATCATTAAACAGGCTCTCTCCTTCGACGATCGTGATTAGCCGCGACGGGACGGCAACCTCCTTAAACACGGCGATCACCGACACCGTATCGGTAATGGCCAAAATGGTGCCCAGCAAAAGTGCCGGAATCCAATCCATGCCAGACCCAAACTTTAAAATCACTGCAGTGATCCCTGCGGCAATTGCCACACCAGGTCCGGCCAGTAGGGCGATCGGTTTAACCGTACTGCGGAGGCGGCTGATATCCGTATTAATTGCTGCCTCAAACAGCAAAATCGGCAGAAATAAATTCAAAATTAGCGAAGAATCTAGCCCAATACTTTTGGGTAAAAAATCAGCAATGGCCAATCCAGCTAATACGAGACCTGTCACATAGGGAATGCCCAAGCGACGAGAGAGCAAGGCCACTGCTGTCGCCACCAATAGCAAAATAATGCCGCTAATCACATAAGCCTCAATGCCTTGGTCTTCCACTAGTCCCAACTCGGTCTTGTTACTGGCTGAAAGCAGCCATTGCGGTGGCAGCAAATCCAACCCCAGAAACCATGGGAATAAGGGCAGCGTCAAACAGAAAGGCAAATCCATACAAAAAATAAAGGCAGAACAATGAACCCGGAATATTACTATATAGCGGTTATATCGCCGCCTCCTGCTGGGTTAGACACAATGAGTGCTGCAATTTCTGCCTCAACTTCTGCTCAACGCTTGACTTGGAGCATCAATCTCCTCAATTGACCTGGGCAAAACGATCGCAGTTTGCAATAAACCGGGCAGGCAATTCCGGACAGGCTCCCCAATGCAAATGAACATAGGAAGCTTGCAGCGCATGTTGCTGCCACCCTTCTCGCTGCCCCGGAATCGGCCCATCATAGCCCTGAAGATGGTAAAACGGCGTGGCAGGAGGCGTCACCAAAGTCGAACGATGGAATTCATGGCCCCAAACGATCGTTCCAGCAGGCATCAGCGGACTGTCTTGTTGCGCGATCGCCCGTCGATAGCCCAAGGTCAACCGCTGCCCCATTTGGGAGGTTGTGGGCAAAACCCCTATCATCTGCCAGGCTTTCCCTGCAAAATCAATCAGCGATTCTGTTAAATACATCAGGCCCCCACATTCGCCATAGGTCGGCATTCCAGCCAAAATGGCCGATCGCACCGCCTGTTGAGCCGATTGATTAGCCGCCAGCTCTGCTGCAAACATTTCTGGAAAACCACCGCCAAAATAGAGGCCACTCACGCCTTCTGGCAAACTTGTCGCTGTCAGAGGACTCCAGAAAACTAGCTCTGCCCCCAGGGACTCCAACAAATCCCAATTATCGGCATAGTAAAAACTGAATGCTTGATCGTAAGCCACCGCAATTCGAGGACGGCTCCTCAGTTTCGGCAACCTGGACTGGGTTATCGATCGAGAGGGTGGATCTGAATTATTGGTCAGAGTACTCGCTACCCCATCATTCTTGAGTAAGGGTAAAATTCTTGTCCAATCAAATGTCTGCTCACCCAGCGTTGCCAGACGATCGAGCAGTTCGGTCAATTCGCTCAGTTCGGCAGTGGGCACGAGGCCGAGATGCCGATCGGGAATGGTGATGTTATCCTGTCGGCGCAGCACGCCCAGAATCGGTAACTCCAAGGGTTGCAAAGCTGCTTTCAACAAATCTAAATGACGATCGCTGCCCACCCGATTCAAGACGATTCCAGCAAACCGGAGGCGGGGATCAAAGGAACAATAGCCATGCACCACTGCTGCGATCGATCGAGACAGCCGACTACAGTCCACCACCAGCAAGATGGGCAAATTCAGCAACCGAGCCACATGGGCTGTACTGGCCCAATCGTCTGCTCCTGTTGCACCATCAAACAAACCCATGACACCCTCAACCAGGGTATATTCTGCCGTTGAGTGCTGGTTGAAACAATGCTGAACATAGGCTTCAGAAGTTAAAACCGGATCCAAATTACGGCACGATCGGCCTGTCACAACCGTGTGAAACATGGGATCGATATAGTCTGGACCCACTTTGAAGGATTGGACAGAAGACTGCCAGCGACGCAAAGACGAAAGTAAGGCGAGGGTCACTGTGGTTTTACCAACCCCACTTCTTTCTCCAGCAATTAATAGGGGCATAAGTGATCTCACTTCTCAAGACATAGAGATGGCCTGGATTGGAAAACTGGGTATGTTACGGGATCACCGTAAAGATTAAACAAAGCCAACGGGAAATCCTTAATTTTCACGAGTTTAGGCTGATGGACTTGATATAACACAATAGAGACATTGCCCCTTAGTCAGGATAGATGTATCAAGTCTGTCCAGTCATTCGTACTTAATCTGTTCTTTTCACCTAGACATAAAGGAATTGCAGTTGTGGTAGACAAACCAACCATTTTGGTGACCGGAGGCGCAGGATACATTGGCTCACATGCTGTTTTGATGCTGAAACAGGCAGGATACCCCGTCGTCATCCTCGACAATCTGGTTTATGGCCATCGTGATCTGGTTGAAACCGTGCTTCAAGTCGAGCTAGTTGAAGGGGACACGAACGATCGGCCTTTGCTCGATCGGCTGTTTGCGACCCATGACATTGGCGCTGTGATGCATTTCGCGGCCTATGCCTATGTTGGAGAATCGGTGAGCGATCCCGCTAAATACTACCGAAATAATGTCATCGGCACCATTACCCTGCTGGAAGCCATGCTAGCAGCCAACATCAAACATTTTGTGTTTTCTTCCACCTGCGCCACCTACGGGATTCCCAAGACAGTCCCCATTCCAGAAGATCATCCCCAATCGCCTATTAATCCCTATGGTGCAACCAAACTGATGGTGGAACAAATCCTGGCAGATTTTGATACCGCCTATGGTCTGAAATCAGTCTGTTTCCGCTACTTCAATGCGGCAGGAGCCGATCCGGTAGGGCAACTAGGCGAAGATCACCTGCCAGAAACCCATCTCATCCCATTAGTGCTGCAAACTGCGCTGGGCGTGCGTGAATCCGTCTCGGTGTTTGGCACTGATTATCCAACCCCGGATGGCACCTGCATTCGCGACTATATTCATGTCATGGATCTCGCCAGCGCTCATGTGTTAGGGCTGGAGTATCTGTTGCAGGGTGGAGAAAGCAACAAGTTTAACCTGGGCAACGGCAGCGGCTTCTCGGTTAAGCAGGTGATCGAAACTGCTCGGAAAATTACCGGGCGGGAAATCTTAGCAATCGAGCACGATCGTCGCCCTGGGGATCCACCCGCTCTCATTGGCAGCGGAGAAAAAGCACGAACAGTTCTAGGTTGGCAACCTGAATATGGCGATCTTGAGCAAATCATTAGCCATGCCTGGAGTTGGCACCAAAAACGGCATCAACCTGCCTAACCTTTTTAAAGCGAAGGGCATTTACGGGGAATTAACGAGGAGGCCGCCGCCGCTGTAAAAATTCTGGGATATCTAACCCAGGTTTTGCTGGACGTGAATCCGGCATTGGTGGTGGCGAAGGAGGCGTAGCTGGAGTGACAGGCATCGTTGGCGATCGCTTGATCGGAGAAACCCGCGTTGCCTGTTGCTGGGCTGGCGGTGCCTGCACTTCTGCCGAAAATCCGGTAGCAATGACGGTGATTCGGATTTCTCCCTGAAGTCGCTCGTCCAACACTGCACCAAAGATGATGTTGGCGTTCGGATCAACCGCCTCATAGATAATCTCTGCTGCTGCATTGACTTCATGCAAGGTGAGGTCATGCCCACCTGTGATATTGAAGACTACTCCTTTCGCCCCATCGATCGAGGATTCCAGCAGAGGAGAAGAAATAGCAGCTGTAGCCGCTTCTCTTGCCCTCGATTTGCCTGAGCCAATGCCAATGCCCATCAATGCCGATCCAGCATCGGCCATCACCGCCCGAACATCAGCAAAGTCAACATTGACCAGTCCAGGGATCGTAATAATGTCAGAAATACCTTGAACCCCTTGCCGCAGAATATCATCGGCAACCCGGAACGCTTCCTGCACGGGGGTTTGCTCAGAAATGACAGACAACAGCTTGTCATTCGGAATAATAATCAGCGTATCAACCCGACTTTGCAATGCGGCAATCCCTTCATCGGCTTGCCGCATCCGGTTTCTGCCTTCAAAGGTAAAGGGCCTCGTCACTACCCCAACCGTCAAAGCTCCAACTTCTTTCGCCACTTCTGCCACAACAGGCGCAGCACCCGTGCCCGTTCCGCCTCCCATGCCTGCGGTGATAAACACCAAATCGGCTTGTTCTAAAGCAGCGGCAATCTCATCTCGCGACTCTTCTGCTGCTTTTTGGCCAATTCCAGGATTTCCGCCTGCTCCCAATCCGCGCGTCAGCTTCTGCCCTACTTGCAGCCGATTATGAGCCGAAGCCTGCGTCAGTGCCTGCGCATCCGTATTAACAGACCAAAATTCGACCCCAGCAACCCCGCTGGAGATCATCCGATTCACCGCGTTACAGCCACCGCCACCAACTCCAATGACCTTAATTCTTGCTACGCTACTTGGCACAATTTCGTCACTCCTCATTTCCTCAGCCGTTGTTCCTTTGGGATCACGAACTTGCCCCAAGTTTACTCCAGAGTTTGTAAAAGGATTTGCAGCATTCATTGGCACTGAGAAATTGACTGGATCGGATTCGGAGGAATTTGCGTGGGTAGCCATTAATTTACTACTAAGCGTCATTGAATGGAAAAAACAATATTAATCCGGGCAGGTTTTAACTCTAGATAACTATAGGCGATGTTGCAGAAAAAACCAAACTAGCTTTTACAGGTCTTTTTGGGCGCAATCCGGGTCATATCAGCGGATTGGGAGTTAATTTTTATGAAAGAACATCGCGATTCATGGAATTAATTACGGCTATTCGTTGCCATAGATTTTTCTCTCAACTTTACTTCTTTAAATTGCCGATCAAAACTTACCACTCTCAAAAGATCGATTTCTAATCTGCCCATGCAGTCTTTGCATGCTTCGTCTACCTAGATAACCAGAGCAACCCACTTTTTTAGCTTATTTTAATCGTTTCAAGTCGGTCTGTATCAATCCCATTTTGTTTGTTTCACAAGATTCAAGCTCGATCGAACCATGCCTAATTTTCAGCTTGTTGGGCAGCAACAGCACCTGATGTCAACTCCACCATCGGCATATCTGGGTTTCTCAAATCGATATAAGCAATCTCATCGGCATCAATATTATCCGAGAGTTTTCGCATTCGATCGAGCACATGGAGCTGATCGGGAAAGCGATCGCCAAAAGGACCACAATGAACAAGCCCTAAATTTGTATGCAAGATTAAATTGCTGGGTTCGCGCCAATCAATCGTTGAGATTTTGACTGGACTACGGCTCACCGCCTCATAGAGCTTCACCCATTGCAACCGATATTGAGACTGGATGCCAATCACTTTCAGCTTGGGCAATTTCTGCGACTGATTAAAAGAGGCAAATTTTTCATAGGGCATCCAGGTTCCCTGGTCATCCAGCAGCGCTACAACAAAGAAATTATCGAGATTTTTGTTGATCGGACTTAAGGATTGATTGGGACTCGCATAGACCGTAGCGATTGGATGCCGCTCTTGAATTTGAATCAGCAAACCAGGGGGAAACATTCGGCGCGTCACCGTAGCATCTGCGATCGGCGCTTCCGTTTCAAGCTGATGTGCCAGGTCATCAGGCCGCAATGACAAGACAGATTGCGGATAATTAATCGGTAACATGGCTCGAATCATATCGGGCGAGAGCGATTTATTTCCCTCAATCACAACCTGACTGGGATCGCGCAACATCCAATCTGGTTTTGAAACCAACCAGACAACGCCCACAGTTATACCCGTCATGGCAATCACTTGCCAACTTTTTTGTAGTAAACGCGATCGACGTTGCCGCCGCAGGTGTCGTCGCCGATCCGTTAATTCTTCAGAGGAAATTGAGGAGATATCCGCCATGCCCCTGCTAGATCCATCGCTTCAATATTTCAATATCGTACTGTCACTTTCTACCCTGAATGAAGGCCAGAGAAGCACTACATTAACATGCTCTAACGCCAAGTTTGGGGGATCCGGACGAAAGCGCATTCAACCGTAACACAAAATATGGGATCCGCGACAAAGAGCCAAACCCCATAAGCCGCCAAATTCTCTCCTTAAAATCATCTAATCAGGAATGCCTCTGCTCAAAGCCTATCTGCCGGGACAGGATTTTCCTGAAGCAGATCTCATACCGGACTCACAACTGCTATAACCCAAAAGCATAGGCCTGTTCCCTTGGAGTAGATCCAAGCCCCAAAGCATCATGCTGAAGCTGAAACCGATCGCATTTTGTTGCCTCGCCCTGTTATCCAGTTTCGTTATTTTGCTGACCTCAGGGATTCTGTCTGTTTCCTTAGAGTCCTTCAGAGTTGCAGCCCAGCCGCCTGCCTCGCTCACAGAGCTTTTGCAGCAAAGCTGGACCACCTATCGGCAACGATTTATTCAAGCAGATGGACGGGTGATCGATTGGGAAAATGGTGCCCGGTCTACTTCTGAAGGGCAAGCTTATGCCATGCTGCGATCGGTCCTCGCGGATGATCCTGCCACGTTTGACTTAACCTTCACCTGGGCTGAAAACAATTTACGCCGCCACAATTTAGACCCTCCCAACGGCATAGATCTCGACCGCCTTTGGGCCTGGAAATGGGGCCAGACACCTGAGGGCAGTTGGGCAATCCTCGATCAAAATTTTGCCAGCGATGCCGATCTGGATGCGATCACAGCTTTGATTTTGGCCAATCGTCGCTGGCAGCGTTCCGATTATCTAGAACTGGCCCAACACAAACTGCAAGATTTTTGGAATTTAGCGACTTTTGCCGTCCCAGCTCAGAACAATCGATCGCCCAGACGCTACTTATTACCGGGACAAATCGCCGCCTTTCAGCCCACCCCCAACCAAATAATTCTCAACCCGTCTTATTTCGCCCCTTATGCATTTCGACTGTTTGCTCAGGTCGATCCAACTCATGACTGGCTCAGTCTGGTGGACAGCAGCTACATGATTTTGGCAACCTCTACGCAATTATCAAAAGTCGGATTGCCTAGCGACTGGGTGATGGTGAATCTGGATACCTCAGCCTTTCAGTCGCCTCCCGTTCGATCGCAACTCCGCAGCACCTATAGTTTTGACGCATTTCGCGTTTGGTGGCGCATTTCGCTGGACGCTATTTGGTTTCAAGAGCCACGTGCCCTCACATTTTTAGAGCAACAACTCTCGTATCTGCAATCCCTTTGGCAAGCAAACCAGGCAATTCCGGCACGGATTAACTTAAGAGGAGCTGCGACCGCGAGGTATGAAGCCACCGCCCAATATGCTATGCTCTACCCGGCGTTTCAGCTTGTCAATCCAACGATCGCCCACGAGATTTATCAACAAAAACTGCTGACCAGCTACCGAGATGGGGTTTGGGACAATGATTCTGCCTATTATGTCCAGAATCTAGCCTGGTTTGGCCTGTTTCCTGCCGATCGATTCAATCTCCAGACCGCAACCTTCGCGCCCTGAAATTCACACCCTCAAAGTTCAAATCTGGCAGCCCATCAACCCAGCATTAAACGCCACAACCGCAGGGCAAGGGAGTAGGTCCACCCTTCCGATTCACAAACAAATTGACCTCATAGGCATTCTTGCTGTTCGTGGCATTTTTTACCTGCAAGTAATAAATTCCTGGCTGAGCCGTTGGAACCAGCGTGCTGGCTTTTTCCCCCCCTGACACAGCAATCTGCTGCCGTTTGCCATTTGCAGTTACCACTTTTCCAGCCGCATTCAGAATGGCACCGCTAATCTCACCTTCTGAGCGGTTTGTCAGGAATAATTTGATCCGACTATTTTCGGTTATTTCGATCTGAAAGAAATCGCTCGATTTTTTTGATCCCACTGAATCTTTAAAGTTGCGATGACCGGGGGGAAAAGTTCCCAATTTTTTTGCAGTGGCCAATGTGCTATTTGAAGCCCTTGTACCTGCTGTCAGCGAGGTTTTTCGTCCACTCAGTGGATCTACCCCCTGGGACCACACCCCGATCGATCGGGTTGGCAATGCAGGATTCAAACCAAGCTTTTGCTGCGACATAAACGAACTCCCAAAATTGGACTGACGATCCCAGCCTGCAATCAGCAGATACTGCTTAAAGGTATACCCAGGACAGTGCTAAAACAGAGCAGAATGCAAAGAATTTCAATGCTTCATTTATCCCTGCCTTTCAGGATGCCAATTGCGCAAGTGCTGATGCACTAGGGCTAAATGGCCCATATAATCATCCCGCTGATACTCGGTTCGAAAAGTTTGTGCGGCTTGTTGCATCTGCAAACGGGCCTGTTCTACTTCTCTCGCCGCCTCATAATATAACCCTACATACAGCAAGCTATAAAACTTGCCCACACTTCCCATCTGCCTGCCCATTTGCAACACCTGATCGGGGCTGAGCTGACCCGCATAAAGATCATAGATCGATCGCATGATCGGACGGGGATCATGACGCACTGGCAATAAAGCTTGACGAGCTGCATTCGCATCTTGAAACTGGGCCATACAAAGATAGCGCCACACGGTTTCTTCCACATCTTGGGCATTCACAGTCAGGTCAATCTCAAACTGTTTGGCCCCCTCCTCATAGCGATCGGCATAGTAATAGGACAACCCGCGCTGCCAAAGATAGGGAGTGAGTTGGAGATCAAGTTGCTCTGCGCGATCGAAGTCTTGAATTGACTCGTGAATATTGCCTTGCTTGAAATAGGCCATTCCCCGCCGCACATAAAGCTGAGGATTTTGGGGATCACGCTGAATCTTTTGATCCCAGGTTTGTAAGTCTGAAGGATACATTGCGGTGACTCCTGGCGATTACTCCAGCTTTAACAGCTCATTTAGCCGTTTGGATAAGAAGATGCGCAAACTCAGCTTCAGCAACCAGCGCACCCAGATGCGGCCTTCCACGGAATCAACAATGCGCTGTAACCGATCGACCAATTGGGCTTTCAAAGCCTGTCGCGTCTTCAGATCGACTTTGCTGAGATCGACCTTGCCTAAATCGGGCTGTAACGGAGCGAGATTGTGACCGGGCACAAAGTTGGTCAAATAGAGCTGGCCCTCGCCTTTGCCTTTCTGGTTGAGCGCCTGCAATTGCTGGAGAAAATGCACTGCTTTGTGGCGACCGACATCATAGTCATGCTTACGAAACGACTGATCTAGAAATCCACCAAACGCAAACAGCTGTTCACCCGCCAGCTCCACATCTTCTGAAGTAATGGCATACACCGTCATGACATCCTTCGTCCCCAGATTTTGGGCTTTCTCTAACGCTTGGACTAGTTTCAGCCAGCTTTCCGCCACCTCTTCACCGGGCACCCCCGTTTTAGTCGAGGCATAGACGAGACGATCGTATTCTTCGGTAAATTGATGACGCAGCCGGTTGCGATCGAGCATGATTTGCTGCTGCTGTTCCACGGAGGTGCCCTGGATGTAGAGCACGGACAACAAATTGTCGGCGACGCTGCTAAAGGCCATTCTCAACTGGGGAGACTTCAACAACACATCACTCAGTTCTTTGGCCTGCTGTTCGAACTGACGAATCGCCGCATTAATTTTGCTTGTCGCGATCCAGTTTTGAAAGCGAGCTTGGGTGAAAATGGCTCCTGCCAGCGCCGCTCCCGTATTCAGGTAGGTGGCATTCTCTGCATTGATGTTGGGATTCACGGTCGAGCTTTTGGCACCGGGCGCAACATAAAGATAAAAGCGATCCCCATGATTGAGATGCTTTCGATCGATCTCATCAACCAGATCTTTGGCCAGCCCCAGTGGTTCATTTTCAAAAACGCCACCATCTGTATAAACAAAAGAATAGGGGCGATCGGGCGATAGGACGGATTGGGCAAAGCTAGCGTCGCTACCCTCCCGCTGAATTTGCAGCAAGCGAAACGCAAAGGGGAACGCACCGGAGGAACGGGCAATTGCTTCTAATTTTTGCCACAGCTTGGGATTGTCGTCGGCATCCTGATCCTGAATTTCGCAAGTGAAAAAATCTTTGTGCCGGGTATAGGTGAACATGCGGCGCGATCGGCTACCTGGATCTGCCACATTCGGGAAGTCTGTCACCTCAACCGCATAGTCTACGCCATTCAAATTAGACATAGCCAAGCCCAGACGAATGCTGGAAGCCGCTGCTGGATGCCGTTGACGGGGGGTCGGTTGGCCTGCCGCATAGCGTTGCATCACATACTTGTATCCCAACTCGGCAATTTGCTCGGACGACAAAATCGAGAAGTTGGGATCATCTTGGCCCCTCAATTTCAGCAAACCTGTGATATCTACATCTTCCACCCAGGGTCCATACAGCGCATTGGCACAGGGCTGCCGCAATGCCTCGGCTTCAAACATCAGCTTTTGACTCAAAATACAGGCAGTCATTGCCCCAGCTGAAGCGCCAGTAATCACATCAATTTCAATGCGTTCTTCCTCTGCAGTATCGGGATGGGTGTTATGTTGAGCGATCGCTTCCACAATTTCATAGATCACGCCAGCCTCGTAACTTCCAAGAGACACAGCGCCACTAATTGCGATCGCAAGCTTTTGCGACATTGTTACCACTCCTACTCCAAATCACCACTCCTACTCCGGTAACCAGATCTTACTCCGATCGATTCCCCGGAGCTTGGACAATCAGACAATCCCTTTATTTCACCCCAATTGGCTTCCTGATTCGGCCTCTCGTTGACAAAACTGGGCGATGGTTGCCTCATATTTGCCCTCACACTTGACCTCATACTGGCCCTTATACTGCGCCTCTCCCCATCTCTGAACCGCTTGCACTATCCTGGTTTTTTGAGGTGTTACGACAATAGACCATGGCAGGACATAGTAAGTGGGCCAACATTAAGCGGCAAAAAGCGAGAGTGGATGCAGTCAAAGGCAAAACTTTTGCCAAAATATCGCGAGCCATTATTGTGGCAGCCCGCAGCGGCATTCCCGATCCGGCTGGCAATTTTCAGTTGAGAACAGCAATCGAAAAGGCAAAGGCGGCTGGTATTCCCAACGACAACATTGAGCGGGCGATCGCTAAAGGGGCAGGCAAATTTGGCAGTGACAGCGACATTGAAGAAATTCGCTATGAAGGTTACGGTCCGGGCGGCGTTGCCATTTTGATCGAAGCCATGACCGACAACCGCAATCGCACGGCAGCAGATCTGCGAGCGGCGTTTAGCAAACGGGGTGGCAATTTAGGAGAGACGGGCTGCGTGGGCTGGATGTTTGAGCAAAAAGGTGTGGCGACGCTGTTTCGACCGGGAACTGGAAAAGTGAAAGCGATCGCGATCGACGAAGAGGCGCTGTTGGAAGATCTGCTGGAAGCCGGAGCCGAAACCTATGAACTGACGGAAGTGGATGACGATGTGCCGGGAGCGGAAGTGTTTACTGATCCAGCCGAGTTGGAAGATTTGAGTCAGGCGCTGAAAGACAAAGGCTATGTAGTGGCGCAGGCGGAACTGCGATGGATTCCCAACAACAGTGTTGAGGTGACCGATGCTGACCAGGCCCGATCGCTCTTGCGGCTGATGGATGCCTTGGAAGACCTGGATGATGTGCAAAGTGTGACGGCTAACTTCGACATGACCGATGACTTAATGGCCACCAGTCTGGTTTAGCCCGATTTCTTTAGGCTTATTTCTCGACGCGATAGCCCAAATCCGAAAGCTGCAACCGCGATTGCCGCCATTTGGGCTGCACTTTCACAAAGAGCTCCAGATAAACCTTGCCCATCACCAGCTTTTGAATCTGCTGTCGTGCCCCTGTGCCAATTTCCCGCATCATGCTGCCTTTTTTGCCAATCAAAATGCCCTTTTGCGAATCGCGTTCCACATAGACGGTTGCTAGGATCCGCGTAATGTCTGGATCTTCTTCGACGCGATCGATCGTGATTGCCACGGAATGGGGCACTTCTTCACGAGTTAGCGCCAGCACCTGTTCCCGGATTAACTCACCCATAATGAATCGTTCTGGCTGATCGGTCACTAAGTCAGGCGGGTAGTAATAGGGTCCGGGCTGAAGTTGCTCAATCAGTAAAGCTTGCAAGGATTCCATCCCCTCACCGGTCAAGGCAGAGAACTTAGCCACCGACCAATTCTGGGCTGCCGCCATTTGCTGATAGCTCTCATCCAGTTCGGGCCGATCGGTCGGCTGTTGATCGCTTTTGTTGATGCCGAGAATCACGGGCACCTGGGTTTGTTCGAGCAATTTCGCTACGTAACGATCCCCACCACCCGCGATCGAGCTGCCATCCACGACAAACAGGATCAAGTCAACTGAGTCGATCGCAATCCGAGCATTTTTCACCAACACCACACCCAGCTCATGCTGCGGCTTATGAATTCCCGGCGTATCGACAAAAATCATTTGCGCAGTGGGCAAGGTTAATATGCCGCGCAATCGGTTGCGGGTCGTCTGGGCGATGGGTGAGGTAATCGCAATTTTCTGACCCACTAACTGATTCATCAGCGTGGACTTACCGACGTTGGGGCGACCAATAATGCCAATAAATCCAGATTTAAACCCCTGTGGTGCAATTGGAATTAACTCTGATGAGATAATTTTATCGACAGCGGGCGCTTCAAGATTTTGATCAGGATTGAGCGATCGATCGGACATAGCTACACAACTGCCTGGAGCAGCCCATAGAGTACAACATTCCTGCGATTGAATTTCACTTCACCAAACTTTACAAGCCAGCTCAGGCCATTTTAGCTGTGGAAAACTAGGTTTTTTCTGTGGAAAATCCCAGGGAAAAGTTGTGAAAAACAGGGGCAAATTGAGAAGAACTTATGGGTTATTTTTTCTCCTGTGCAAAACAAATCATTTTTTCCACTCCTTTTCAACAGCCGATCGAACCACCAAGACGCTTAGCTGCAAGCTTTTTAACAAGTTTTCCACATTTTCCACAGCCTCTACTACTACTGGATCTCTTTAAAGCTATTTCAAGATATAAGGATCTGGTGATCGAAATGACCGGAATTTTCAGACCAACAAAATTTGATCGTTTTTCGACAGGGTGTTACGATCTGCCTCCGATCAGGTACGATCAACGTCCAAATCCCTTGTGATCTGGTTCCCAGCGATTAAAGAACTGGATCGATCGATTCATTCGGCCTATCCCAACTCCCCCAGCACTTTCAGTTAACTCTTGCGCTCATGAAACTTACCTGCACTCAAAGCGAACTGAACACCCATTTATCGTTAGTTAGCCGAGTTGTTCCCAGCCGTCCGAGTCACCCAGTTTTGGCAAATGTGCTGTTAAAGGCAAAATCCGATACTCAACAGGTCAGCTTGACTGGATTTGACTTGAGCTTGGGGGTGCAAACTAGCTTCAATGCTCAGGTTCAGGAAGAAGGCACTTTAACCTTGCCAGCCAAACTTTTGAGTGACATTGTGTCGCGCTTACCAGAAGGGGAAATTACTTTAGAGGAAGCTGAGGGTGAATCAGTTGTGACGCTGACTTGCGCGTCGGGGCATTATCAAGTGCGCGGCATGAGTGCCGAAGAGTTTCCAGAACTGCCATCCATTGAAGATACGGAAGTGATTCACTTGCCGCTTGATGCACTCTCAGAAGGTCTGCGTGGTTCTCTGTTTGCAACCAGCAGCGATGAAACAAAGCAGGTACTGACTGGCGTTCACCTCACCTCAGAAGCCGAAAGTTTAGAATTTGCCGCCACTGATGGTCACCGACTGGCAGTTGTGCAAACCATTCCGGAAGGAGCGACCCAGGAGCGGCAAGCATTTCATGTGACGGTTCCTGCCAAAGCCCTGCGTGAACTGGAGCGGATGATGCAGCTTAATTCTACTGGGGATGCGATCGCCGTTCGGTTTGATCAGGGGCAGTTGATTTGTGAATGGGCAAATCAACGGTTAACCAGCCGCTTGCTGGAAGGGCAATACCCCAACTACCGCCAGCTCGTGCCGAGGCAATTCTCACGCCAAATGACGGCCGATCGTCGACTCTTTACCTCTGCGCTAGAGCGGATCGCCGTGTTAGCGGATCAGAAGAACAGCATTGTCAAACTCAGCCTGGATAGCGTCAAGCAAGAGCTGGTGCTGTCAGTAGAAGCGCAAGATGTGGGCAGCGGTCGTGAAGCAGTGCCCGCCCAAATCTCCGGTGAGGATTTGGATATTGCCTTTAACGTGAAATACCTGCTGGAAGGCTTGAAGGCATTCAACACGGGTGAAGTGCAGATGCAGTTTAATACGGCAACCAGTCCTTCTATTTTGACGCCGCTGGGTGGCTTGAAAATGACGTATCTCGTCATGCCCGTTCAGATTCGGAGTTAACAGCATCGCTTGGTTAGCTAATTGATGGCTAGCCAAGTTGCTTTGTCATGACCGAAATGAATCGGGTGCATTTTGACTTTCTACGGATAGTGGTTGAGCTAACATAAAATGCTTCTTTTACGCTACCTGTAGAGAGGCAATAAGTAATCTCATATCTTTTGTGTTTGAAAATCTTGAGCAAACACAAAAAGCCCAACAGCCTAGATATGTAGGACTTAACCTAGAAACCGCTGAGCCTGATTTTAAAGCTGCTCAAGCATATCACTATCGTTCAATTTATCAACGGTTTTTGTATTAAGGATTTTTATCTAGCTGATGGGTGTCGATTCCAAAATCCCAATCCACCTTTTTGGAGGCAATCCTAATGCAGCAAGATTATTTTCTGCACATTCAGCTCTCATTTCTTGATGCTAGCTTGCAACAGAGTAAACCGGAAACTGAGCATCTGAAGAGCCAGAAGATTCAAAGGTCTGAGAAAAGGTATGAGACTGAGTTCTTTTACCAACAGATTATTATTCAGAAGGATAGAGAGCTTATTCGGAAGGATAGAGAGCTTGTGATTTGCAAGCGGCAAATTCAAGAATTGAGTGATCGTCTTTATGAAAGTGATCTAGAAGTTCACAAAAAAAATCAAGAGATTCGATTCCTAAAGGAGCGATTATCTGAACCACAAGATGTTCCGGACAATAGATCACTCGCCGATCTTCTAGATATAAGTGAGGAATATGAGTAAACTAGCATTGTTTAAGATGCTAGATTCCATCTGAAATTAATTGGTAAATACTGCTCTCACCAGCTTCCCCCAAACAGCACTTCTGAACGATCCATAAGATTTCTTGTAGTGCGGGCATCTTGTCCACGAGCGAGACGCTCGCACTTTGGTTTCACCATTCAGATGGAATGACTGTAAATCGCTGTTCAGCAGGTTTGTCGAGAAGCTGGGTCATGGTCATTGCCTTCTGCTGCTATCGTCTAATTATGGTTCCACAATACTGGCAATTTAATGGCCTACAGCGATTTCACGCTTAGAAAAGTCCTTCAAGATTTCAGCCTGCAAACCCAAGACGATACCTTTCTGGATTCCGTGTCTCCTGTTCGTCCGAGTGCCTATCTGACTGAATTTTTAGAGCGCAGTTTGCCGCTGGCGATTGCCATTGGAACGGAAAAAGCGCGATCGGAATTGCTGGTCAGTCCTCTGCTGCTAGAAGTGCGAGAGCTGCTACACCGTCAGGTCAGCATTTTTTCGGGAACTGATTTTACGGTCGATCCAGCCCTAGGCTTAAATGGCACCTGCGATTTTTTGATCAGTCGATCGCCAGAACAAGTGATTATGACAGCACCGATTGCCGTAATTGTTGAGGCCAAGAAGGGCGAATTGGACTCGGGACTGGGTCAATGTATTGCAGAGATGCTGGCAGCCCAGAAGTTTAATCAGCAGCAGGGGAATGCGGTTTCGGCCATATATGGTACCGTAACAAGCGGCAGTCTATGGCGATTCTTGAAGTTGGACGATCGAACCGTCACATTTGACCTGAAAGAATATGCGATTCCCCCAGTGGATCAAATTCTGGGCATCTTAATTCGGCTTGCGTCTTAAATTGTCTATCGCGCGTCTATCGCGCTTGCCAGCGATCTACTCTTCGCCACCCATAATTTTCGGCACTTTGAAGAATTCGCCTTGAGCAGTAGCTTCCGGTTCTGGAGCGCTTTGCAGAATCAAATCCCGATTGCCATAGGGTTCCAGTTGATCGGGCCGGGTGACATTACTAACATCGATCGCACGGGCAGTCGGGGATACCTTTTCGGTGTCTAGCTCGCTGAGCTGCTCAAAGTACTCTAAAATATCGCCGAGTTGGGCGGTGAATTGGGTTTCTTCTTGAGGTGTCAGGTCCAATCGGGCCAAATGAGCTACTTTCAGAACTTGTTCGCGATCGAGCATCGTTATTCTCTGTAGAAAATTAGCAAAAGTGGAGCCAAAGACTCCTTAGGAAAATACCCCGATTTAACAGGGCCGATCGATCATCTTAGAAGAAAATATCCAGCTTCGCTCGTCCGGTGGTTTTTAACCAGTTTTGGGCCTCAATGTAGTTATTGGGGGCTAACCGAATCGCCCGTTGCCAATAATCGGCGGCCTGGTCAAAGTATGTATCAGCGGTTTCCGAGTCTCCAGCTTCTTGAGCCTGATCGCCGAGGAAGTGATAAATCACGGCAACATTATTCAACGCCTGCGGCATGCTCGGATTCAACTCGATCGCCTCGTGATACAGCTCTAGAGCCCTCTCATGTTCGCCATTGCTGGCATGGATCAAACCCATGTTGTAGAGGATAAAGCTGCGATCGCGTGGATCTTCTTCCAGAGAGAGCGCTTCCTCATAGTTCGCCATGGCTTCAGCATATTCGCCATCTGCCTGGGCCGACATGCCATCCCGATAGTAGGCAAAGGCTTGCTTCGAAGCATAGTTCGTAGGCAGCAGCTTGAGGATCAAGTCTGCCATGACGGTAAAAGACTTATCAATAAAGTTATCGTTGCGTTGAGATCTGGGCATAAGCGCCTCGGAAGTGATATCGTTCAACCGTTTTTTATCGAAAGCCCATGGGCGTTCCTTCCCAGAATAGCGCGTTGCCTGACAGGATTGAACCGTTCAACCAATTTCTTGGTTCTGGATAGGCACTCTGAATACAGCAATCACCTGAGAGTCGAGAAGCCTGACAATGCAGACTGCTAACCTTCAGGTGAATTGGATTTTTGGATCACAAACCAAGCTTAGACTGTAGCCGATCGCGCTAGAGAATCGCCCTAAATGCGTCGGGAAGCTTGCTCTTGGCTGTTTTTAATTTGTGGTAAACGGATCACATATCGATAACCCTCTTCTCCAGAACCCTGGACGATAATATCTCCGCCATGGAGTTCAGCGAGCTGGCGACTCAAGGCTAGGCCCAATTGTTGACGTGTCTCGGATTGAGCGAGTGAAGGAGAATTGTCGTTCAGCACTGGGGGATTCCAGGTTTCAGGTTCCTGCTCCCATTCAATGGTGAGACGATCGCTGGTTTCTCTCAGGCTGGAGGTTGGCCAGGTGCTGTTTGCCATCGGCAGGGGCATGGCGAGTTGAGGTAATCCTTCGCCCAACCAGGGATTGGACGACCAGACTGAAATTTGCAGCGTGGTTTGTTTACGAGAAACATGAATGCGAACAATGCTGTCAGCGCTAGAAGTTTGAATCACGCCGAAAACGAGGTGATAAACGATCTGCCGAACTTTATCTTTGTCGAGCAGCCAGATCCGATTCCCCGGTTCAACGGTCAACTGAATCTGTTGCTCTCGTCGCTGAGCGGCTTGTGAGAGGGCGCTGATAGCTTGCTGACACAGCATCTCAATATCAACCGGACTGAGATTTAGATCCGCACTTTGATCATCGAGGATGCCTAACTCCAAGATTTCGTTCACAAGCGCTACTAAATATTGACCGCTATTGTGAATGATTTGGATATATTCTTGTTGTTTTTGTGAGAGTGCTCCGTAAATACCCTGATTCAGCACTTTTGCCATCCCAAGAATTGAAGTCAGCGGGGTACATAGCTCTTGCGTCATCTGTGATAGCAAGCTTGCCTTCACAGAATAACTAGGAACAGACTGTAACACCGGGGTTGACAGGGTAGGGATGGATTGGGAGTGCTGAAGCCGATCGCGCTCAAATTCGCTCATGCTCCAGCGAGCAGTTAGTTCCAGAAAGGCGATTTCCTGCTCTGAAAAAGTGCGTGGTGCTAATCCCATCACTGCCAGAGTGCCAATGCATTGACCATCGGTGGTAAACAGAGGAACCCCTAGATAGGAGCGAATCCCATAGCGTTGGACGAGCTGCATTTGGGCAAAAGCAGGGTTGGCCACCGCATCGGCGATCATCAAAATACGCTGATCGACAATCACCTGGGAGCAAAATGCTTCTTGCAAAGGCAACTGACGGGAGGAAGCGATACTATTCATTAATCCAATTCGCGACAGTCCTACGGCTGATTTCAGGCAGAGCCGATCGCGATCGAGAATGCCTAATATACAAATAGGCATATTTAAGAAATGTGCAGCAGTTTGAGTTGCCTCTTCGAAGATGGGTACGCTGCCAGATTCAAGAAGGCCTAAAAATTCCAGCTTTTGAATTCGCTGAAATTCTTGTTCAGACGGTGACGATTGTTGCAGGTCGCAAAACACAGTTTCATCCGGGATCATTATGGATAACCCCATTTTTTTAGGTTCCTAAGTCAACCATTTCCAAAAGAGGAGATAGTTATTCACGATACCTATAGAGTTCCCTTCGCCACTGAATTGTGAACAGGATAAAAAAGAATGATGAACAAATTCCAAATACTGTGTTTCTACGGAGAGGAATTTCTGGAGAATCGGAGCGTAAAAGCGATTTGAAATACGATCAAAGTAGCTTTTTCCTCAATAAAAATACGGAGTGGTAAATTTAAAGCTTCAAAGGTCAGGTGAATTACGGAGGTCATGTAATTTGGAAAAGATTATGCCGATCGCAACTGAGCATGATCTGAATGGTTTTGCTGGAGTTGATGCATGTGATGGAAGAGGTTCCAGCAATATTGTTCTGGCAATCCGCAGGTGATGGCTCCCCGCAGCACCACATTAAAGTACCAGTCGTTAGGAGCATGTTCTTCCGTCAGTTTCTCGATCACGGTATAGGTGCGGACCTGAGCATAGCGTTTGTTTTGGCATTCCACCTCAATCGTTTCGTGGCAATAGCCTTCTTCCCGCTCATCTAACCGATCGCTCAAACGCCAGGGTAGTTTGTAAAGCACGCCTTCGACATGGGAGTGGGGTTCACGAATAATATCGAGTACACCGCAATTGCGTCGGACTGAGCGGCGGAAAAAGCCTAACCGGTAGCCCCGAAGAGTCGCGGGACCCACCACAAAATCATGCGTGTTCTCACCGAGCGATCGCTTCAGATCAACGGGACACATGCAAGACCCGTAGGCAAAGTAGTAGAAGAAAGCAGGGGAGCTGGATTGGGGAAATTGAATCGATGCCATGATTAGACCAGACGCTGACTATATTTGGATTTAAGGTTGGGTTTTAAAAAATATGCAAAAAAGCTGAAATCAAGTCCGGAAGATTCAAATACCGAATTTCCGATGCCACCATCGTAATTTACCGATCGTGACAAAATTGTATCAAAAGCTGCCAGGTTAATCAACCTATCCCGCTCGGCAAACCGTAGATTTGAAATCAGCTTGAGTGTTGTCCATTCCCGGTAGAATCTGGAAATGAAAAATTTCCACCCTGCCCCTGATCGTTCTACCCCTAAAATTCCCCCAGCAGCCTGGAGTCGAGCAATGGGCCTGGGATGGGAAAACCCCTATACCGTTCGTTATCCCAGCAACATTGACGATGGTCCCTGGCATGGCATGCCGTTGGGCGGTTTTGGAGCAGGTTGCATTGGCCGATCGTCCCAGGGCGATTTCAATCTGTGGCACATCGACGGCGGCGAACATGTGTTTCGATCGATTCCCGCCTGTCAGTTCAGCCTGTTTGAGCAGTTGGCAGGGCAAGCGCCGCAATCCTATGCGCTCTGTACTGAACCATCGCAAGAGGGCAGTTTGAGTCGCTGGAATTGGTATCCAGCAGTAACGACAGCAGGAGAAGGCACCGGAACTTACTCAGCGCTTTATCCTCGTAGTTGGTTTACTTATGACCAGGTGTTTCAGGCCAAACTGACCTGTGAGCAATTTTCGCCAATTCTGCCGAACAATTACCAGGAAACCAGCTATCCGATCGCCCTATTTGAATGGACGGCTGAGAATCCGACCGATCGCCCCATCACCCTCAGCATTCTCCTGACCTGGCAGAATTTGGTGGGCTGGTTTCGCAACACGCTGGTTTCGCCAGAGATCCGGATTCGCGATGACGGCAGTCCAGTTTATGAATATCAGCCTGCCTGGAACGACAGCGTGGGCAATGTGAATCAGCGGAAAGCGCTGGACGATCGAATTGGGCTGGTGATGAGCCGTCTGGGTCAAGGCGCAACGCCGCAAGAAGGGGATGGTCAGTGGTGTATTGCCACCCAACAGGCTGATGGAATTGAGATCTTTGTGAACTCCCGCTGGAATCCGATCGGCGATGGCGGTGAAATTTGGCGATCGTTTCAGCAAGACGGTTCGCTGGTGGAATCTGCATGTTTAGATCCAGCCTCTGCCGGAGAACAGGTGGCCGTGGCGCTGGCGGTGCGATTTACCTTGCAGCCTGGTGAAGTCCGACAAGTGCCCTTTGTGCTCAGCTGGGATTTTCCGGTGACCGAATTTGCTCAAGGGATTGAGTATCATCGCCGCTATACCGATTTCTTTGGACGGCAGGGACAGTCCGCCTGGGAAATTGCCCAAACTGGATTACAGCAATACAAGTTCTGGCGGCAGCAAATCCAGCAATGGCAGCAGCCTGTGCTCGATCGATCTGATTTGCCGGACTGGTTCAAGATGGCTTTGTTTAACGAACTCTATTTGCTGACGGATGGGGGCACGTTGTGGACTGCTGCGACCGATCGCGATCCGGTGGGTCAGTTTGCGGTGCTGGAATGTTTAGATTACCGCTGGTACGAAAGTCTGGATGTGCGGCTATACGGCTCGTTTGGCTTGCTGCTGCTGTGGCCTGACCTGGAAAAAGCGGTGATGCGGGCCTTTGCAAGGGCGATTCCGGCCAGTGACGATCGGCTGAGGGTGATTGGCTACTACTATACGATCGGCGCATCAGAGCATTTGGCGCTGCGGAAAGTTGCGAATGCCACCCCTCACGATTTGGGGGCACCGAATGAGCATCCCTGGGAGAAGACCAACTACACGGCCTATCAGGACTGCAATTTGTGGAAGGATCTGGGCAGCGATTTTGTGCTGATGGTCTACCGCAATTTTCAATTCACGGGCGGGACCGATCGAACTTTCTTGCTCGACTGCTGGCCTGCGGTGATTGCCACCCTGGACTATCTGAAAACCTTTGACCTGGATGGAGACGGCATTCCGGAAAATTCGGGCGCGCCGGATCAAACCTTTGATGACTGGCGGTTGCAGGGGATTAGCGCCTACTGTGGCGGATTGTGGATTGCGGCTTTGGAGGCAGCGATCGCGATCGGACAGATTTTGCGGCCCAGTGAAGCCTGCCCAAATGCGAGCTGGAGTGAAGGGGATGAGGCGTTTTTGGCACGATGTCAGAACTGGCTGCAACAATCGCGATCGATCTATCATCCGACGTTGTGGAATGGTCGCTACTATCGTCTGGACAGCGGCAGTGGCTCAGAGGTGGTGATGGCCGATCAGCTTTGTGGCCAATTCTATGCCCGCTTGCTGAACTTGCCGGATGTTGTGCCGATCGACTGTGCGGAGTCGGCATTGAAGACAGTTTACGAAGCCTGCTTCCTCCAGTTTCAAGGCGGCCAATTGGGTGCGGCGAATGGTTTGCTGCCGGATGGTTCTCCGGTGAATCCGAAGGATACGCATCCATTGGAAGTCTGGACCGGCATTAATTTTGGACTGGCGGCATTTCTAATTCAGATGGGGCTGCGACAAGAGGCCATGCGGCTGACGCAGGCAGTGGTACAGCAAGTCTATGAAAACGGCTTACAGTTCCGTACTCCAGAGGCAATCACGGCAGCAGGTACATTTCGAGCCTGTCACTACTTGCGGGCGATGGCGATCTGGTTAGTCTATTGGGCCTGGGATAACCGTATCGCAGGTGAGTAAATTTCTACCTGCTTGCGGCTTATGCAGTAAAAGTGAGTAAGGTAAAGTGGGGTTGGATGCGGCTAAAAATGCCTGCAAAATATCACCCATTGCGCTAATTAACATGGCACGCGGCGATCAAATTTATGTCATGCGCCCCCTAATGAATATGGACGGGGTTTACGAACATCACGGCATTGATTGTGGTGATGGTACCGTGATCCACTACTACAAGGGCGGTGAAGTACCAACGATTACACGCACTAGCTTTGAGATGTTTGCGCGTGGCAACCCGGTTTTTACCAAATCTCAGCCAGTCGCCTATTTGCCCGAAATTGTCATGCAGCGCGCTGAGAGCCGGATTGGAGAGCAGCAATACCAGCTCTTGACGAATAACTGCGAGCATTTTGCGACCTGGTGCAAAACCGGGCAAAGCGAAAGTCAGCAATTGCTGGAATATGGCCTTGGCTTTGGCTCGATCAATCCGTTTGAGTCACGCCAACTGCTCGATCGATCGGCTCAATCCGGAAATCCTGTAGAAACAGTGGCGCTGTTGACTCAGGCGTTGAATCAGTCAGCCATGGCTCGCAAGCAGTTGCAGGATCAAGCCAACCGGATGCAGTCAGAAATGTCAACCTGGCATCGTGTTGCTCAAGCTGCTTTAAACAAGGGCAGAGAAGATCTGGCCCGATCGGCTCTGGAGCGAAAGGTCCAAGCCAAACAAAAATGGCAGAAACTGCAAGATCAAATTCAGAACTTAGACGCGATGCAAGAAACGCTGGTACGCAACACCCAAACTTTGCAACAACAAATTAAGATTGAGCCGGGATACGCCAGAGGCAATCTGCGGTAGTTGAACGGCATGAAGTCTGGCTATTGAGCTACTGCAACTTCACTGACTTGATCGGTTGAATGAGGGCTGACTTGGCCTTGAATCGTTAATACGGAGCAAGGCGCATGATGGACCACATAGTTGCTAATGCTGCCGATGAAAAATTCACCCAAACCGGTGTAGCCACGGCGACCAATCAAAATCAAGTTGGCGTTCCAGGTGCGAGCGATCTTACAAATGGCATCGCCTGGATCTCCCAGAATTTGAGTGAACTCAGTTGGGATGCCGGCTGCGGTTGCTACATCTGTTTTGGCCTGTAAGAAAGCTAGCCCTTCAGCTTCTTTGCTGCGCCATTGCTTCAAGTAAAAATCGACATCTTCTCGCACGAGCGGATAAGTTCCAGGCATGGAGAAAATCGGGCTGGTAAAGCCATCGATCGGAGATAGAACATGGACCAGCATTAAGTGGGCGTTCAAGGTTTTCGCGAGGGTAATTGCGGCATCAAAAACCTGTTGATTAAGGTCCGATCTATCCAGGGCAACCAGAATCTTTTGAAACATAACAGTCCTCCTAGATCTAAGTTTCTGAACTAGGTGTGATTTTTTGAATTATGAGATTTCTAAGGATGATAACGATCACAAAGTGAAACAGGCAAAAGTGGAGGCAAAAACGATGCGCGGTATAAACTCGAAAAGCTAACTTTTAGCCGCTTTCCTAGCCTCTAAATTTGCTCAGCGGTCAATTACCAAACTTAAAAAAGCTGAATGAAACGCTACATCTCAATTGTAGAAGCTGCTGTTGAGGAACAGCAGACAAACTCACAAAACTTCAGGAATAGCAAAGTTAATTTTTGGGTTGAAAAAATGGATGTTGAGCTAAAACTGCATGTGGAGACTACCAAACCCACTCCAACTCCCCATCTCTTAACTTTTGGGTGACCATCTCGCTAATTAAATTTAATTCCTGAGGAGTGACCTTGCCATCAGCCCAGGCGATCGCCTTAATTTGACAAAGCTCATCTTCGGTGAGTTTATAGTCAGCAATGGCTCGTTCGATCACCCGTTTCAGCTTTTCCAAATCTAATAATTCTTCAGCGGTCGGTTCTGCAACATTGGGGCGTGTGACTTCCATTTTTGAACATCTCCTGAATTAATGATGAGAGCACAAAAATCAAACTATCATTGCGTCTATCATGCTCTGAATCTTGTTGATTTCATCTTAAAAAACACTAAAAAATGAACATCGGTGATGGCAGTAGACAACTCTGAATTTTAAGTTCAGTGAACTTTATGGGAGTGATTCGCAAGAGGCTGGCTGCAAAAACATGGCTTTGATTTTTATAACTTTAATTTTCATCAAGTCTTGACTGGCTGCTTTTAGCTTGAGACGATCGGTTCTTTTCGAGATGCATTCTGGCTAGACCTGAAAGGCGACAACCGAAAGCCATGAATCGATCCCCATAAGTTCTCATCTTTCGTTACACTGAGCTTCATGGCGATGGGATATTTCTGCTGATGCCGTTTGCAACTGCTACAAGATTAGGAAACTGTGGTCAAGATGAATTCAGCGATCGCGCGCAAGCTCCTTGGTTCGGTTTTGGTTGTCTCTTTATTAGCTTCCTGTAGTCGAGGGGATCAAGCGGGTGGACCTCCAGGAATGGAAGGGGGTGGTCCAGCATTACCGGTGAAAGTGTTGAATTTGCAGTCCAATTCAGTAGAAGAAAGATCGGAATTTGTTGGAACGCTGGAGGCGGCTGAGAAAGTGGCTCTGCAATCCCAAATTCAAGGTCGAGTCGAACGGGTGTTTGTGGCAAATGGGGATCAGGTGAATGCCGGAACCCCAATCGTTTCTCTGAGCGTGGATCAAACTCAAGCCAATGTCTCGACCGCTCAAGCAGGGGTGAGTTCAGCTCAAGCGCGTGTGAGTTCAGCTCAGGGCGCGTTAGGCACTGCCCAGGCCCAGTTGCAGGCTGCAGAAGCCACTCGTACTAAAGCTGCCGCAGAATTGCAGTTGCAGCAAACCCAATATGAGCGAACCCAATCCCTGGTGGGTCAAGGAGCACAATCGCAACAGCAGCTTGACATAGCACAACGCAATTTGGATACCGCAAGGGCTGATTTGACTGCTGCTGATAAACAGGTGAATGCAGCGCGTGCTTCGGTGACTCAAGCCCAAGCCTCGATTGCTGAGGCCCAGGCTGCGGTGAAAGAAGCTCAATCTAGAGTGACGGCAGCCAATGTCGATCTCGGTTTTAAACAGGTCACTTCTCCAATTAATGGGGTTGTGGGTGACTTTACTATCAAAGCCGGAGATTATTTGACGCCTCAAACCAACATCACTACGATCACCAGCAACAAGCAACTCGATATGCGGATTGCGGTACCGTCCAACTACAGCGATCGATTGCGCACCGGCTTACCCGTTCAACTCTTGGACCCCAATACGAAAAAGGCGATCGGCTCAGGCAGTATTTACTTTATCTCCCCTCAAATTGATGCAGGGGCTCAGTCGATTTTGACCAAAGCGCGTTTCCCAAACAGTGGCAATCTGCGAGATGGTCAATATGTGCAGGCCGTCATCACCTGGAACCGATCTCCTGGAATTTTGGTGCCAACCACAGCGATTTCTCGGATTGGGGGACAGGCGTTTGTGTTTGTGGTGGAAGAAAAGAAGGCTGACTCGGGTGAGACCCAACAAGTCGTGAGCCAGCGTCCGATTAAGTTGGGTAGCCTCCAAAACAATAACTACATCGTCTTGGAAGGATTGAAGGCGGGTGATAGGATTGCCACAACGAATGTCTTAAAGCTGAGAGATGGTGCCCCTGTTCAGCCTGAAACCTAAACTTGCAACTGAGGAGCCAATCCCAACGCTGATTCAAGGAATTTGCTTGACGAGGAGAGAAAAGATGAACATTCGACAAATTGTTGGATCGGCGATCGTCTCTGCTGGAGTTGGGGCAGTTTTAGGCTTATGTATTGCTCAGATTGCGGCCCCCAGATTTTTCAGCAAAGAATACCAGGAGTTGCCGTCGAAGTACCCGCTCATTGGTGCGATATCTGCTGGAATGATCGGGGGCTGTCAATGTGCGATTTGGCAGCTCAAAAAACAGCGCGATCAAGAAGAAGCCTAATGATCGCAAAGAGCCGCAGGGCAAGAATTGACTGGCATTGAAGACAAAGCATCAGGGGCATACAGGTGATGCCCCCCCTAGAGGATTGGAATTGCTTTTTAGTAGTGGTTGCCCACTTTGCGATGGTGAACGGCAGTGAGGGCATCAGATTTAGAAATTCGGCCTGTGTCTACACTGCTGTAAACCACCCAGTGATCGCTACACTCCATGCGGCTCACCACTTCGCATTCCAGATAGGCCAGCGCATCTCCCAGAATCGGCGATCCATTGGCGGCTGAATAGGTTTTCACCCCTTCAAACCGATCGGCCCCCGGTCCAAATCGCTTGAGGAAATGCTTCATCAAATGCTGATAGTTGCCTTCTTCCAGCACATTGAGAATAAATCGATCGCCCACATGTAAGAATGATTCGATCGCCCGATCTTTAGCAACTGCGATCGTAATGCCGAGTGGCTCCACGCTAGCCTGGGAGACCCAGGAGGCCAACATAGCGCTAGACGCTTCCCCTTTCTTAGCTGTGAGAATATACAGGCCGCCGCTCAAGCGCCCTAAGGCTTTATCTAGCTCATTGTCGAGCGATTTCATTTGTTTGATGCTGCGATCGCGCGTTAGCCATTGCCCCAAGTCCGTGCCTGCTTCATCGCAGAGTTGATAGAGGGCAGCATTGGGGGTTTCTTTGATCAAAATGGGAGGAAAGACTTCCTTCATGCCCACTTCCTGAAACTGGTTGCGGAGGGGATAAACGGACTCATCGTCGCCACCTCCTGCTTCAAACAGACCGATCGACTGCTTGGAATTGACAGCCGCCAGGATGGTGCTTAAGGCTGCGCGAGTGTTGGCTGCGAATTCGCCTGACTGAGGCGGCATCCCAATCACAATCCCAGAAGCCAAATCCACCATTTCCCGAACTTCTTGCGGATCGGTTGCCTTCAAATCGATTAGCTCAACTGCAACGCCCGTTTTGTTGATGCCGTACGCGATCGCCTGAGCGACCTCATTACTGTAGCCATAGTCTGTGGCATAGAACAGTGCCACCGTCGTTTCCGCTTTGGCCTGAGCCTGACTCCAGGTGCGATAGCGCCCCACCAGTTCAGAAATGTTGTGCCGCAGCAAAGGACCATGACCGTTGGCGATCGTGCGAATTTCCGGCAGATCTCCCATCCGCTTCAGGGCCGCTAAGACCGATCGAGCATTAGGTCCCATCAGGCAGTCATAGTAAATTTGATAGTCTTCGTCCAGCAGGGACAGATCCTCGTCGTAGGTGGTGTCGTCGCAATAATGCATGCCGAACACATCACAGGTGTAGAGTGTCTGCGTTTTGTGGTCATAGGTCAGGATCGTATCAGGCCAATGCAGGTTGGGCGCAGAGACAAATTCCAGTTCGTGACCCAGACCCAGGTCCAACCGATCGCCACTTTTCACCAATTTGCGCTGAAACGGCTGATGCACCAAATCATCGAGAAACTGGATGGCCACCTTTGAACCCACTACAGTGACCTGGGGGGCGATCGCCAGCACATCCCGCACTAAACCGCTGTGGTCAGGTTCAGTGTGGCTAATAATCAAATAATCGAGTTTGGCAGGATCAATGAGTTGGGTTAGTTTTTCAAGGTAAAGGTGGCGGAATTTCTCATGCGATGTGTCTACCAGGGCTGTTTTTTCGCCTTGAATTAAGAAAGAGTTATAGGTTGTGCCGTTCTGTAGCTCAAATTCAATGTCGAATCGATCGCGATCCCAGTCCAGCGATCGGATTGTGGTCGTATGCTCTGCAATTTCAAGGGTTTGTAGCGTCAGCTTGCTCTGTACCTGCTCTGCCAGTGCTACCATCACAGCCCTCCTATCGCTTTGATTTATAAAATTTGTTTGATTGCTTCCATTATCGGCTGCTTCTCCCTATTTTTGTAAAGTTCTAATAAGAAAAGTAATTGATTAGTGCAGCTTATGAATAGAAGGGATCTTGTGCGATGCTCCGAATTGATCGAAAAAAATCGGCGTAAATTGCCTCAAATTTCAGCGAAGTGGCAATCATCATGTTTGAATCAAAATTGGCCGATCGCAGTTTGCTAAGCCCAATTCGATCGAAATAACTATCAAGAATCTTGTAGCGTTTCTCAGAAATTTTGTCTGCTTAATTTTGCGTCTCAGCTGTCTATCGGCTCGTTTGTAAAAATTTTGCGGAAATCAATCTTTTTAAGAAAAATTTAGAATTTCAACAACATTCGATACATTCGCTACGCTTAGAAAGAATTTAGAATCCTTGCTTATAATCTTTACAGGAATCTTTTAAAACTTAAAGATTCTGGACTTATCGTAGCGATCTTTAATCTACTTAATAGTGATGCCCCGTATCCTTGTTATTGACGACGACCCCGCTATCTCGGAGTTAGTTGCTGTAAATCTAGAAATGGCTGGATATGATGTCAGCCAAGCACCGGATGGCATCAAAGGTCAGGCTTTGGCCCTACAGCTCTTGCCAGATTTGATCATGCTGGACTTGATGCTGCCTAAAGTCGATGGCTTTACGGTTTGTCAGCGCCTGCGGCGAGATGAGCGGACATCGGATATCCCAGTGCTGATGTTGACGGCCCTTGGTCAAACCCAAGACAAAGTTGAGGGCTTCAACGCTGGTGCAGATGACTATCTCACGAAGCCGTTTGAAATCGAGGAAATGCTGGCAAGGGTGCGAGCTCTGCTGCGTCGAACCGATCGCATTCCCCAAGCGGCCAAACATGCCGAAATTCTCAATTATGGTCCCCTAACGCTCGTCCCAGAACGGTTAGAGGCAATTTGGTTCGACCAAACTGTCAAGCTGACTCATCTGGAGTTTGAATTGCTGCATTGCCTATTGCAGCGGCATGGGCAAACGGTTTCCCCCAGCGAAATTTTGAAAGAGGTGTGGGGATACGATCCAAATGACGATATTGAAACGATCCGTGTACATGTCCGCCATTTGAGAACGAAGCTCGAACCCGATCCCCGGCATCCTCGTTACATTAAAACGGTTTATGGCGCAGGCTACTGTTTAGAACTGCCTGCCACCAAAAGCAGTGGAGGGGAAGAGCAGCCTCAAACCGTGGCCTAATTTTGACTGCTTAATTTCGAAGGGCGTTCATCGGCTGATGGGTGCATTCTCAGGTTCGTTCAGCGCTGTCAACGCAAGCTAGGGGAGACGATCGCCCGTTTGGGGATCAAACCAGTGCAGCGACTCAGCCGGTAAAACCAAGCTGATGTTTTTCTCTCCCCAAGATTGATCGGGAGAGAGGAGCGCTCGTAGCCCGATCGAAGTACCTTCAACCTGAACGCTGAGTAAATCACTCATGCCTAAATTTTCCACCAGCATGACTTGTCCCTGAAGGGTCGAAGTTTCTCCGGGGCGCGCTAACCGCACATGCTCAGGCCGAATTCCTAAAATCACTTCAGGCAAGCGAATGCGATCGGGCAGGGGGATTGGATAACGCCCTAACATGGCGCAATTCTGGTCACACTTAAGCGGCAGCAAATTCATCTGGGGACTGCCGATAAATCCTGCAACAAAGCGATTGGCGGGTCGAGTGTAGATGCGTTTGGGAGAATCTAACTGTTGTAAATAGCCATCGTTGAGGACGGCCACCCTGGTCGAGAGGGTCATGGCTTCCGTCTGGTCATGGGTGACATAAACGATCGGAGCATTTTGATCGCTAAAAATTTGCTTCAGTTCAGCTCGAACCTGCTCTCGCAGCAAGGCATCCAGGTTACTCAGCGGCTCATCGAGCAAAAACACATCCGGACGCCGCACTAAAGCCCGCGCTAGGGCAACCCGCTGCCGTTGTCCACCGGAAAGCTGTCCCGGTTTGCGTTTCAGTAACCCATCTAAGCCTAGAAAGCGGTTCACTTCCTCAATGCGCTGGCGGATTTCGCTGGCTGGCATTCGCCGCAGTTTCAAGCCTGATGCGATGTTGTCATACACCGTCATGTGAGGATAAAGGGCATAACTTTGAAACACCATGGCAATATTGCGGTCGCCCGGTGCCTGTTCGGTGACATTGCGATCGCCAATCCAAATCTCGCCGCGTGTGGGTTGTTCCAGACCTGCAATCAGTCTTAAAGTCGTAGACTTACCGCAACCTGATGGTCCTAATAGGGTGAGAAATTCACCATCCTGCACGTCTAGACTGAGGTCTTTCAACGGCACGACCTGCGGATTATAGGTTTTGTTGAGGGCACGAAGTTTGAGTTGAGCCACGGTTCAATCAGTGTTGAATTTTGTTTTGAGTGCGAGCGTCTCGCTCGCGGCGGGCAGGACGCCTGCACCACAGGTATTTTGTTTTCTAGAAAGCGCCTTAGCCCTTAACTGCGCCTGCGGTAAGTCCCTGTACGATCCGCTGTTGAAAGATTAGCAACAGCAAGACGAGGGGGAGTGTACCAATTACCGTTGCGGCGGCAAGTGCACCATAGGGGATCTCGAAAACGGCGGTGCCGCTGAGTTGGGCCACTGCAACAGGAATGGTTTTCATCGATTCGCGGGTAATGAAAGTGAGGGCAAACAGAAATTCATTCCAGGCCGCAATGAAGGTTAGGATGCCAGTTGTGACCAAAGCGGGCAATGTGAGCGGCATCAGAATTTGCAGCAGCATTTGGACAGTGCTGTAACCATCGACCTTCGCTGAATCTTCCAAATCGCGCGGCAATTGCTGGAAAAAGCTGCGCATCACCAGAATGGTCAGAGGCACGTTCATTGCCGTGTAGGGGACAATCAGGGCTAGATAGTGGTTGGCTAACCCAAAGGTCCGCACCAGTTCCAGGAGGCCCAGAAATAGCAGAATATAGGGAAACAGAGTGACGATCAGCGTTGCGGCTAAAACGATTTGTTCACCGGGAAGTTTGAGACGGGCTAGCGCATAGGCAGCAGGTGTGCCGATCAGCAGACAGAGCAGCGTAGAAGTAATCGCTACAAAGCCACTGTTAAACATGTATCTCAGAAAAGGCTGCCGTCGAAAGATTTCGGTGTAATGTTCGATCGTCAATTGTTTGGGAAAGTAGACATTGGGAATTGCTGCAATATCGGCGGTTGTTTTGAATGAGGTCAAGAGCTGCCAAAGGATCGGCGCGAGGCTAAAGATAAGAATTAACAGGATGACGATCGCCAATCCAATCCTGCGGGTTGAAAGTGCATGAGTCGAAGCCTGGGAGGAGCTGTTTGTCATCGCCAATCTCCTGCAGGACGAAGTTTAGATAACCAGAAGGCTGCGATCGCCACTGCTAAGCTCAGAATCAGGAATGTGACGACAACCAGGGCGGCACCGTAACCGAAATCGAGATAGCGCATGATCGTGGCGTAGATGTAAATGGAAACGGTTTCAGTCGCCCCACCAGGTCCACCTCCTGTCATTACCTGAATCAGGTCGAAAATGCCAAAGGCCTGGGCGAATCGGAATAGGGTGGCAATCAAAATTTGCGGCATCAGCAACGGCAGCGTAATCCGGTAAAAGTTTTGCCAGGGGCTGGCTCCATCCAGGGTATGCGCTTCATACAGATCATTTGGAATGGCTTGCAAACCAGCCAGCAGCAGAATGGCGATAAATGGCGTTGTTTTCCAAACATCTGCTGCAATCACGGTCCAGAGTGCCCAATGTGGATCACCCAGCCAGTTGATGCCCGTTTTGATCAGGCCAGCCCGCATCAGTAAGTCATTCCACACGCCAAACTGATCATTAAAGATCCAGGTCCAGGTGGTGGCAATTAAGGCGGTGGGCAATGCCCAGGGTAACAGCGCGATCGTCCTGACCGCTCCGCGACCTCGAAAAGACTGGTTCAGCACTAGCGCGGTCCCTAAGCCCAGCAGCAGTTCCAACAGTACGGAAATTGCGGTGAATAGGGTTGTATTGCCAATGCTCTGCCAGAAGCGACCATCGATCGCCATACGGCCATAGTTATTCAATCCTGTAAAAACGGGCTGCAATTCAGTGCCCAAATTTTGGGTGAACAAGCTCAGCCAAAACGATCGCCCGATCGGATAAGCATAGACCAACAAGAGCAAAATTACGGCGGGAGCCAATAGCCACCACCCTGTCTGTCGTTCTTGATCGCGTAAGGTTTTGCTCATGGGCGAAGAGGAAGTGGGGTGGGGTGGGGACTGAGTAATGAGGCTGGGCGCGGAGTTATTCCTGGGCGAGTAATGCTCTGGTTTCTCTGGCTGCGGCTTGCAGGGCGGCTTCTGGACTCATTCGATCGGTAATGGCGGCACTGAGATATCGCTGTAGAATATCCGAAGCTTGGGCATATTGGGCGATCGGAGGACGCAACACGGCATTGTCGATCACGCTCATCATGCCGGAGAAGTAGGGATATTTAGTCAGAATGGCAGGATCGGCATAGAGCGATCGACGGGTGGGCAGGTAGCCATTTTCTAGAATGGACAGGCGTTGGGCATCAGGACTGGCATAGAACTGAGCAACTCGCAGCGCTGCATCAGGATGGGCAGTCGTTTTAGTGATGCCAATGCCCCATCCTCCCAAACAAGCAGCACTCGTTAAGCCCGGTTGGTGCACCATCAGCTTGATGTCGAACTTGCCTTTAATCGGCGAATCTTCTGCATTACTCAACGGATAGGCGTAGGGCCAGTTGTGCATGAAGGCGACTTCTCCACCCTGGAATAACCGACGGGCATCTTCATGTTGATAGTTGGTGACGCCGGGAGGTGAAATGCCAGATGTGACTGTATCGCGCAGAAACTGAAGGGCTGCAATTGCTTCTGGATGATCGAGCCCCACTTCGCGATCGGTTGGATTAACCCAAAAACCACCAAAGCCTGCCAAAATATCGACAAAAACAGCTGCCAACCCCTCAAACTGGCGACCTTGCCAAACATAACCCCATTTAGAGATGCCTGCACTTTGCAGCAGCTTAGAGGCAGCCATCAACTGATCGAAGGTGTCTGGGGGCTGAATGCCTGCTTGCTGCAACCAGTCTTTGCGATAGTACAAAAGCTGAGCGTCCGATCGCACAGGTAAACGGTACAACCTGCCGTCATAGCGTCCGCCTTCCAGATCCGCCGTCATGAAGTCAGCCAGGTCATTGGCCGGAATCCGATCGGTCAAGTCGAGCAACCAGCCTGCTGCAGCAAACTTAGGCAGCCAAACAACATCCATCATCACCAGGTCGTAGGGAGAGTCGCCTAACAAAAACGAAGAGGTGTAGAGGTCTTCAATCAGATTGGAGGCGTTGGGCCCTTCGACCACATCAATTTTGATGTCAGGATTCTGCGCTTCAAAAGCGGCAACCAAGCTTTGCCCCTGAGCTGCATCCAATGCCGAGGTCAGCATGGATAAATGAATGGGCTGCTGAGATAAAGCTATTTTTCCCCAGAGGAGAATGCAGCAGCAGCAGGTAATCGTAAGTGCTACAAAGCGCAGGTAGGGCAACCGTTCGGTTCGAAATAGGTGCAGAACAGTGAACATGAGGATATTGATCGTCCAGGCAGTTCTTGAATAAAGCGATCCTATTCAATTTTTAGCGTTTTATTTGTTAATGGTAAGAAAATGAACGGCTATCAATTTTTTGTAATTAAATTTCTATTTTCGCGGTTTTTACCGCTTTTATTGAACTGAAAAATTTTACCTTGAGGAGGGATTAACAAAGCAATCGCAGCACAAAAAGTCAGCCTTAAAGTCATTTGCTTGAGCAATTTAGGAAAGGCCTTGCAATCTCTATGTAGTTCCTCTAAAATTTCCCCAGACGAAGAAAAAATAAACAGGCGATCGCTACAAAAAATCTGCCAAAAAAACCTTGAATCGCTGCTAAATCAGGAACTAAATTACTGCCGCTATATGTAGCGTAAACAGAAAAGATTTGAGTTTAGGAAACTCTACTAATAGGAATTGGCCTAATTTATCAAGCCTCAAAATTAATTTTGGCAGCGGAAAATAGTACAAACATATATAGTCTCGAAGATTTAATTGTGCTAATCATAAAAAAGCAATGGAAGAATTTAAATTTGAATTTCTTCCTGACGGGTATGCCGACCCTGTGAAGTCAGAAACATCCAGGAATTAACCCCTGGAATTCTTACTCCTCATAGTGAATCTATGGGGAACAGGACGAGATCAAGCTTCAAAAGATTCGATTTATTCGATTTGATTGAACGCTTGAAATTGTTAAGTTAGTTTACCCTTCTCGAGGTCAAAGCTATGGAGACCCTTGCATATCTCTATGATGCTCAAAACTATGAGCAGTCCGAAGAACAAGAACTGAATCTCAGCGGTTTGAAAGCTGCTGCGCTTACAGGTCTGGCTGCCGCAGGTGTTAGCGCCGCTGGCGTATTCGGACAGGCAGATGTTGCTTCTGCCCACTACTACTACGGTGGTGGATATGGTGGTGGATACTACCGTCCGGTGTACTATCGCCCATCGTACTATCGTCCGGTGTACTATCCCCGCTACTACTCCTATCCTGTTTACTACCGTCCTTGCTATTACTACTAAGTAGTGCAAAGTCGAGTAAACCGTTTCATTCAGATGAAACCATGTGATTCATTTGAATGAATCCAAAAAAGGTATATCAGAGACATCAAGGGCTTCGTCTTTTTGATAGGTGGGGCGAAGCCCATCAACTTCTTTCCGTTTGAAACTTCAATTGAGACCTCTGTGTTGAAATTCAGAAGTGTTCATAACCCTTTGGAGTTTTGGATTGTCAAATTAAATTACCTTTTTGAGGACGTATGATGGAAACTCTTACTGGTTCACACCATGCCCTAGGAAGTGGGCGATCGAAAAAGAAAGCATCTGGTCTCGGTGGCTTTCAGGCTGTTACAGCTGTGGGTCTGATGACGACAGGAATGACGATCGGGCTACTCGGGCTTGCGGTAGATTCTGCTGCAGCATGGGGTTGCCGGTCTGCTTGTGTTCCTGTGGTACGAGTCTGCCGGTCTGCTTGCGTTCCTGTAGTGCGGAGTTGTGGGTCTGCTTGTGTTCCTACCTATGCACGTCCTACCTACTATCCACGTTCCCGTCACGCCTATCCTACTTTCTATGGCTCTTAAAGAGTTTTATAATGTTTTCTCTAGCGGTTACTATGATATGATCGCTAACTAAGTTTAGGTCTCCTCAATTCGGTTTTCTTTCACTGAACTAGTTCTGACCCAGTATCAGTGTATTTCGTAGGGCTATACATTCCGACTGAATCAAATAGAAGTTTCTCTCAAAATTTCTATTGTTTCAGTTTTGTATTTCCCTATCCATCTATTATTTAAGCTTCTTATTTCATTCAGTGAAAGAAGCGTCCAGGTTTATGCCTGGATAATTCAGTCTTGTAGTGAATCTACTTGTAGTGAATCTACTTGTAGTGGATCTATGGGTCTGTTCGACGAATTCAATCACAGAGCAATCGCTTGATCTTTGATGAAGTATTTGAAAGTGATTAATTTGTTGGAGTTGTTGAATCAGTCTACTTTTTTGAGGAAAAGCTATGGAAACCCTTGCTTATTTGTATGGTGCTGAAACCTACGAACAGCCTGAAGAGAAAGAACTGAATCTCAGTGGCTTGAAGGCTGCTGCAGTAACAGGTTTGGTTGCTGCTGGTGTTACCACCGCTGGCGTAGTTAGCCAAGCAGATTCTGCTTCTGCTCACTGCTGGGGTAGCTGCGGCGGTTGGCGTCCAGTTGTTTACCGTCCAGTTGTCTGGCGTCCAGTTTACTACCGTCCTTGCTGTCGTCCAGTTTACTACAATCCTTGCTGGTAGGTAGGCGGTTGATTCTCCCGCTTGAATGGGATGAATTATTGACTAAGCTATGACGGCAAGTTGCGGGTATATCAGATAAGCTAGGGCTTCGTCTTCCACAAAAGGGACGGAGCCTTGTTGTTGAATATGGATTGAATGTTGAGGAGTTGTATTGGAGTAGATTAGGTTGATTCGCCTGACTGAGTCGATGAGATATTTTCAACCATTTCTTGTTTCAGATCGCGTTCCATTAGCGCTTCGACAGCTTGCTGTGGTGTGATTTTGCCGTTGAGCAGCAGATAAACTTGATGAGACACAGGAACAGCAATGCCTTTGCGATCGGCCAGTTCAATCAAAACATTGGTGGTGTTAACCCCTTCCGCTGTGCTTTGCAATTCCGTCAAGATCTGTTCCAGCGTTTTGCCTTGGGCTAAACCATATCCGACGCGATAATTGCGGCTGAGGGCACTCGTACAGGTTGCCAACAAATCGCCTAAGCCAGACAGGCCAAAAAAAGTTTCAGGTTTGCCGCCCAACTGCGTCCCTACACGAATAATTTCAGCTAAAGCGCGAGTAATTAAACCCGATCGCGCATTTGTGCCTAAATTTAAGCCATCGCAAACTCCGGCGGCGATCGCAATCACGTTCTTTAAAGTACCACCCAGCTCCGTCCCGAAAGGATCGGCATTGGTGTAAACCCGAAAGCGATCGGATGAAAGGGCAGCCTGAACCGCAGCAGCGGCTGCTCGATCGTGACTGGCGACAACGGTGGCGGCAGGTAAACCTGCTTGAATCTCTTCCGACAAATTGGGTCCAGAAAGTACCACGATTGGATGGTTGGGGTAAGCGGCCTGCCAGAGCTGAGATGCGGTGAATTGAGTTGTTGAATCTAACCCTTTGGTGGCGCTAACAATAATCGTATCGGTAAGAAGCTGAACGGACTGGAGTCGGGCGATCGTTTCAGGAACGCCTTTGATCGACAGTGCAGAGACAATCATTGCAGCAGAATCAACTACTTCTGCTAAAGTGGCTTCACCTCGGCGTGACCATACCCGAACTTGATGCCCCCGTTTGCGAGCTAAGGTGGCTAAAGCTGAACCCCAGGCTCCTGTTCCCAAAATGGCGATGGCGATCGGAGCGGGGATGGCATCCAGGTCAAGTTCGTTGGGTTGTGCTGAGGAAGAGACGTTCACGATGAGGTAAACCAATTCTGCTAGAGGATGCAGCAAATCTTATTACGGCGTTTCACACAGCGCCCTTTGCTAAGGATTGTGGATGAAATAAAACCGCAAACTGTACGGGCGGGTTTGATAACCAATCACTGATGGAATGGAGTCTTTTAGTAAACTCGCCCCTACCTAATTTTCGATCTACTGAAGATCGAAAATGAATTTGTTTTGATCATCATGCTTGTGTTCGATCCCCCTAAATCCCCCTTAAAAAGGGGGACTTAAAGACACTTTCGGCTCGGTTCCCCCTTTGTTAAGGGGGGCTAGGGGGGATCTCAGCAGGATCTGCGATCTACTGATCTTATTTAATTCTCATCCTTAAGTAGAGACTAGAGATGGCAGGGAGGCCAACCTCTAGGCCGCCAAACCATTATGCCGCAACAGGGCTGCCGTATTCGGCTCACGTCCTCGGAACGCCTCAAACACTTTCATGGGATGTTGGCTGCCGCCGAGTGCCAGCACCGTATCACGGAAACGATGGCCCACTTCAGCGATTTGCTGCTCATCTTCCAGCCCTGCTTCCTCAAAGGCTGCAAAAGCATCGGCACTCAGCACTTCTGCCCACTTGTAGCTGTAATAGCCTGCGGCATAGCCACCAGCAAAAATATGGCCAAAGGCGCAGAGAAAGGCATCTTCTTCTAGAGGTGGCAGGACCGTTGTTTTTTCGGCGATCCGACGCCGCACCTGCGCAGGTGTTTCGCCACCTCCCGGCTGATAGCGATGATGCAGTTCCAGATCTACCCAGCTAAAGTGAATTTGCCGCAACATGACGCTGCCACTCATATAGGTGCGAGCCGCGATCAGCTTTTGATAGTAATGTTCAGGCAGAGGCTCGCCTGTTTCGTAATGTTTGCCGAGGCTCAGCAATGTCGGACGGTGATAGCACCAGTTCTCCATAAATTGGCTGGGTAGCTCGACTGCATCCCATTCCACATTACGAATGCCAGAAGCTCTGCCATCATCCACGCGCGTCAGCATATGTTGCAGACCATGGCCAAACTCATGGAACAAGGTTTCCACTTCACTGAAGGTCATCAAGCTGGGCTTGTCATCGACAGGGGGAGTTTGGTTGCAGATCAGATAGGCTACAGGTAGGCGGACTGATGATCCAGGTTTGCCGCTGACTCTGGCCCGTCCAATGCATTCATTCATCCAGGCTCCGCCCCGCTTCTCGGCTGGACGGCTGTAGGGATCGAGGTAGAAATGAGCGATCGGACTACCGGACAGATCGGCAACCTGGAAATAGCGGACATCGGGATGCCAAACCGGCGCTTCTCCATCAGCTGGCGTAATCACCACGCCAAAAATTCGCTTCGAAAGATCAAATAAGCCCGTTAAAACTTGCTCCAGTGGAAAATAGGGGCGCAATTCTTCTGCATTAAAATCAAACTTCTCTTCGCGCTGCCGTTCTGACCAGAAGGAAATATCCCAGTGGGCTAGCGGTTCGGTTTCGCCTTTGGTTGCGGCATAAGCTTGCAGCGTTTCTAAATCTTGCTTGGCAGCATCATAGCTCGCTTGGCGCAGCTCTTCCAGCAGTTTTTCAACCGCCTCCACGCTAGGAGCCATCTTGGCAGCCAAACTCACTTCCGCATAGCTCTCGTAGCCCAATAGTTTTGCCTGCTCTTGCCGCAGTTCTAAAATTCGCTCAATCAGGGGTGTATTATCCCACTCGCCGCTAGAAGCTCGACTGATAAATACGCGATAGAGTTTTTCTCGCAGATCGCGCCGGCGGCTGTGTTGCATAAAGGGGAAATAGCTTGGCATGTCCAACGTGATCCGCCAGGGGCCAGCTTCCGGAGTTGCTTTTTCTTCTCCTGCCGATCGCGCTGCTTGAGCGGCCAGTGCCACCAGACTGGGCGGTAAACCAGCAATTTCTTCTGGCTGAGTTAGGGTGAGACTAAACGCTTTCGTGGCATCCAGAACATGATTGGAAAAGCGAGTCGAGAGTTCAGCTAGCTCTAACTGAATCGCGTTAAACCGCTCCTTTGCTTCCCCTTGTAAACCAACGCCCGACAATTCAGCATCTCGTAAAGCCGATTCAACAATGCGCTGTTGAGTTTCTGTTAAAGCGTCCCATGCTTCACTGTGGCGGAGTGCCTTAAAGCCCTCATAAATTGGCTGACTCTGGCTGAGGCGATTCCAGAACTTCACCACTTCGGGCTGCATCGTTTCGAAGGCTTGCCGCAGTTCGGGACTATTTTTCACACCCATTAAGTGACCGACGATGCCCCAACTCCAAGACAGGCGCTCCTCGATCTGTTCCAGCGGCGTCACCAACCCTTCCCAGGTCGGAACCAGATTGGCTTCCAGCTGGCTGAGCTGTTTTTCCACGTCTTGCAAGAGTTCCGTGATGGCAGGAACGACCTGCTCTGGCAAAATTTGCTCAAAAGGAGGAAGTCCTGTCCCGATCAAAAGCGGATTGACCGCAGAAATTGTACTCATAAAATGTCGCGTATTTAGTTCTAGGTCTCTCTTGTCCCACTTTAGCGCACGCATTCAAATGGCAAACCAGGGCAAAAGAAGGACGAAAGACGTAAATTTATAAGACAGTTTTACCAAAATTCGTCTGAACTACTCAAAAATTTGTATCATTGAATACAGAAATTTAGAAAACTCGCTTCAAGGGCTGGGGAAATGAAGCAATACCTCAAGCCGCTGTCAGTCATCGAAGCACCAGACTCCAGCGTTGGCACTCGATCGATCGGATTTCAAGGCGCATTGACCAATCAATGGGTGCAGTTGATTGCGCCACCCGAACCGATGGCTTATGAACAGGCGCTCTTGCTCTGCAAACAGTCCGATGATGAATGGCTGGCCTGGATTCCAGACCATGGCGAGATTATGCTGCATGTCAGCGAATTTTATAACGCACGGGACTGGAATTGAAGTTAGCGCTTGGCTTGAGATTGAGAAAGCATCGCAATGCTGTTGATCAAAGTCGCCATGAGCGGCAGCCAGCCAGTAGATTGGCGCTTTAAATAATCATCAAGCAGGGCAGCGATCGGGTTCAGATCGGTTTTGGCCCGGTGGATTCTACCAATTTTGGATTGCAACTCACTGGCTTGCTGTTGGTGCTGCTGGTAGAGCTGGATCGGATCGAGACCAGGATAGGAGCCGCGCCGGATTTTTTGCGATTTCAGATTCGGAAACACCAGTTTGTTAGAAGTCGTGATCAGCAACGTGCCGTTGAAAAAGTGAGATAAAAACTCCAGGCTGACGACTGGTTCTGCATCTGATTGGTTACCAAGTTCAATCACCATGACGATGGCATAGAGATCTTTGTTGGGGTGAGCGTAGGGGTAGAGCAGAATTTTCGGCAACGTTGAGAGTTGCAAATCGCCTACCCAGGTCAGGCCGAGACGAGCCAATTGGCGATCGATCTCCTGGACTTTGGGTGGTGACAAAGCCGGAACTTTGGTTAACCCACTGGTCTGATAAGTGCCAAGCTGACCGGTATAGACGATCGTTCCTGATTCAGTCTGGTCTAATTGCGGTGAATCGGGACGAACGGCTGAGAGGTTGAGAAAGTCCTGAATTTTTTCCTGAAGTTGCAGAGCCTCCTGGCGATTTCTGTTCTGGGCAAAGCTAATTTGCCTCACCGCATCGGGCATCAGGATAGGCGCATAGGATTTGTTGCCATAGCTGTCGATGTGTTCCTTTACCTCAACGCGCTGAACAATGCCTAATGGATAATCGGATCTGCGGGTGCCCAGCAGGGTCCAGACTTTATAGGTCAAACGATTCAGGCTTTTATCCAGAATCAAGGTTTGCGATCGGACAGTGGCATAAACCAAGCTAAATCCCACGAGCACAAACAGACTCAAAAATAAAATTGGCGCGATGGTTTGAGAAACATTCCAGCGATTATCGAGGCGGAGAGTCAGTTCCGCTTGTTGGGACTGCAAAAATTCGTTAGTGCGGTTCACCCAGATGGTGTTGGTGTTGGAGTCGGTGCTGAAAGGGGTGAGCTGCCATTCCCCTTGGGGACTGACAAGGACCGATCGATAAACCTGATATGCTCCATCATCACTCTCGCGGGTTTCCTGCTGCAATTCAGCCCTGGTGACTTGAGGAATGGCGATCGGATGATCTGGTACGATGCCCCAACCGTGAGATTTGCTGAGATGGCAATCCACCTGAGCTATTTCACTGCGACGGCAGGTCAACTGAGTGACGCCGCTATTTGCCACTGTGGCAATAATCACCGCTAGCGGCATTCCGGCAAACAAACTGGCCCACAACAAAATAAACAGGATCAGGCCCGGTTGCTTTTGGTGCAACACCATGCGGGAAGGCGTTTGTTCGACGATTTTCATAGCGATCGGTCAGCATCGAGGTGAGATAGCCTCAGTATTCCCGATCGCTGACAAGCTCACCCGAGATAGAGTCCCGGCCAGATTAGCTCAGACAAATCCGTGGGCGCTGGAATCATTTCTCCACGCATATCCAGAAACTGCACGATTAACAAATAGGCCAAACTCAGGAGAATGGCGATCGCGCCAGTGACGACGGCAACAATTTTAGAACGGTCCATATTGAATCAATTCACTCAACTTGCTGGTCAATTTGTTAGAAGTTTTCGATTGTTGGATCGATTTAAGGACGAAGCATCCGGTACTGTACTGTTGCAATTGAGTGATGAACTGTCGCCCAGATGCTTCGTCCCTACTTTGTATCAACTGTATCGTATGACTATGGACTGCATGCACATTAACGGCATTCGTGCCTATGGCTACACAGGATTCTTGCCCGAAGAACAGGTTTTGGGGCAATGGTTTCAAGTTGATCTGACGCTTTGGCTAGATCTATCTATTGCGGGCAAGAGCGATCGCCTCGAAGAAACCTATGATTATTCCAAAATCGTGATGGCAGTAAAGCACTTGATCCAAACCATCAAACCGAAACTGCTGGAAAGGCTGGCCGAAGAAATTGCCGTGTTGGTACTGACTTCGGACCAAATCACGCAGGTCAAGGTACGGCTCACGAAACTACAGCCGCCAATTCCCAACTTTGATGGGCATATCGTGCTGGAAATTACGCGCGATCGGCAGAACTAAACCCTGTTATCGGCGTCGAATTTTGCTGACCATTTTGCGAGAAAAGCGGAGATTCAGGTCTTCCTGCTCGGCCCAGTCCTGTAAGATGCGGAAAAAAGCTTGGCGGTCTTCGGATTGCAGCACTGCAGTTTGATCGGCGGTTTCAATCACATAGGGATAGCCGCTGCCAATAATCACCTCGCCTCGCACCCAATCGACGACCCGATCGAGCAACCCAGCTTCATACACCCATACTGGAATTTCCAAACGGGCAGGATAGCTATCGCGATTGGTTTTGAGGTAGGTAAAGGCAATTTGGTTGGTGTGATTTTCGTAGTCTGACAAAATGCCCGATCGCTGACAGAGAAACAAAGGCGTGCGATCGCCCCATTCCATGAAAGAGTTGATTAACTGGGCATCGTGAATGGTTTGCGAATCGGGGAGTTTATATAACGTGCGCAGCATGGTGGCCAGATCTTGGGCATAGGAGGTGTCGATGTAGGCGACGAGCGGCACTTCATATTTCTGGCTGGTCTCCAGCAAATCGAGCAGACATTCGACATAGAATCGACGACATTTCACATCAAACGCTTCCGCAAAGGTGGCCACCAGCGATCCGTCCAAAAATACCAGGCAATCCTTGGCGTTGCGGTGAGCTTTGATGTAATCGACCAGCCGTTCAGTTTCCATCTGGAACCGCCGCATATTCACCCGTCGATCGACCGGTTCTCCACTATTTCCGGCCTGCAGATCGCTGGGCGTCATCACATCCAGGCTAATGTCTTTTTCATATTCGCCCGTAGGGAGATGCGGATTCTCGAACCAGCCAATTTGAACCAGGGCGATCGGAATCGATAAATCTTTGCCGGGATAAATTTGGGAGCCATCGACAGCAAAAGTGGTGATGCCGGTTAACCGCTGCCGCACCCAGGCCAGACTTTGTTCCCGATTTTGCCAAGCTAAATTAAACGGAATCACCCCATTACGAGCTTTTTCCAACGGTTCCAGTAACCTCGCCCCTAAATTGATCGGATGCTTAGCGGCTCGGGCTTTCAGGTCTGCTTCTCCTTCAGCACGCAGGTTTTCTAAGACCGATCGATAATCTTGCAACTGTTGCCAGGTTTCCTGATTAAAGGCAGCAAACTCGTCGCGTTTGGCGTTGAGAATTTCGTGAATCTGAGAAGGTTTTAGCGGCATGGCGATTTGCGATACCCTGCAATTGTACTAAGGGTCACAAATTAATCATTATCGCGTATTGCTCGATCGTACTTTTCGCTGAAACCGGTTAGAGGGTGATAATAAATATAAATAAAATGTTGAGTTGCTGCTCTAGTGTGGGCGAAAGCGAAGTGAGTTGGGGCACACGTGCTGTGCCCGTACAGAATGTTGAATTTCGCAAGTAATTCAATTTCCTTCCCTGAGCATCTTTCAAATCAATAAATTCGCCTACTTTGAACAATGTGCTTGATCAAATGATTGCAGATCAGGTGGATTCATGCCCCAATCTTCCCAGAGCTGATGCAATCGAAGGGCAAGGCTGTCTGGGTGTCGATCGCAAGCAATAAACTGCCATGCCCGCAAAATGGCTTTTTTCTCAGCGTTGGTCAGTTTCCAGGATAAAGGTGGGTCATATTTGCCATCTTCATTGAAGAAGTAGGAGCGTTGCATATTGGGAGCAAATTCCTGCTTCATCGACTCCATTTCTTCTGATGAAGGGAAAAAGATTGGCACATGTTTGATCTCTACATTGCTGTTTGGATCTTTCTGCCAGCGTTGACAGAGCAATTGAAGTTCCGCCTCATTGCGAGCGGTTTGGGTAGAATCTCGAACTCGGAATAGAGTCAGCAGTGGACCGAGCAACGCCATTGCCCAACCCCTCTGACTGAGATCGCTTGCGTCCGCTTGCGTTCCAGGCAATGATTTTGGAAAAGCATTAATTTGCAACACCAAAATCCGCTTGAGATCCGGCATGGTATTAGAAGCCAAGAGATGATCGAGCCACTCCACCACCGTAAAAATCCCAGAATTATCGAAGAAGCCGCCGTCTGCGACGTGATAGGTTTTGCCCGGTAGGTTCAAACTGCAGCGACAAATGGGTGAAATGTAGGGGAATGTTGCCGATAGTCGAGAGGCTGTTGCTGCGCTGAAATTCGGCAGTTTTGTTGCATCCCCAAACAGCGTGTTGCAATCGACAAATTTCTGCTGAGTGAGCAGCGGCAGTTGAGGGGGTAAAGGCGTGGTTGTGGATGGTGCGAATGTCAGTGGAGAAATCAGGAAGCGTCGCCCATCTTCCACCAGGGTCGCGTTAAAGACGGGAATGGGAATTTGACCCTGCAGCACTTGAGTTCGCCAATCTTCTAACGACAAATTTGGATGTTTGAGTTCGCCTTTCCAGTCGGTTTCGATCGCCCTCCCTCGATCGCACAAGGGATTGCCGAATAAGTTATCCGCCAAAAACGGTAGACCGACTAAACGACTCAAATCGGGATAGGTGAGTCCCCAACCCACGGCATCTAAACTATCGCTGGTGGCGCTATAGAAGATTTTCTCTAATGCATCTGGATCGGGATAGCCAGTTTGCAGATTAAACCGATCGAGAAAGTACATCGTGCCTACAGATCCGCCAGAGGCAGAGCTGATTAATCCGGTGGCCTGAGTAAAGCCGGGTCCCAGGAACTGTTGGAGTCCATTGAGCACGGCGACGGTCCACCCCGCTGCCTGAATGCCGCCACCGCTGGCGCAAACGACAACCAGCGTTTTTTGATCGGGCGGTTGATGCTGGAGGCGTTGATTGAGCACTGTGGCAAAGTCGCTGAGTTTTCCCCCTGTCTCTTGCGGTTTGCGGGGAATAAGCTCCAATTCAAAAAAGTGATCAACCTTGAATAGGGCGTAGCTGGCCGCAGAGCCACCCAAAAACAAGAGCAGCGGCAAAATTTGATAGTAGTCAAAAAAGAAGGTGAGGCTACTGAAAAAGAGGCTGGCGATCGCAATCAAAAACATGACATAAAGCAGCGCTGGAGCCTCCGGTCGTCCGGCGATGGGTTTGGGCCGAAACAGTCTCGCAATGACCAGATAAAACCCTAAACCAACCAGGAAAAAAGTTAGGGCGGTGGCCTGTCCGGGTGCAAGCTTGCCATCCACAATGTAGCCCTGGGTTTGCTGCTTCGACAGAGCGGACAGGAGCGTGAGCAAAAACTGATTCAGGCCAACCTGCTGGTTCAACCATTGTTCGAGTCGATCGATTACGAATAACAGTCCTAAACCAACGGCTGCACCCAGTAAGGCTCCAGTCCAGCGTCCGCCACCCTGCGGTTTTTCGCGGAGGATGTTGGCATCTGCCGAGAAACCAATCCGTTCCTTAGAAAGCACAGTCGCGGTGACACAAACGGGCAAACTGAGGCCGACCGCCAGCGCATATTTCAAAAAATCGGCTTGCCAGAAAGCAGGCAGCAGATCCCAGGGGGGAACGCCAAAGCGGGCCGGAGCATTGCGCAAAATAATATTGCCCCCCAGCATGACGGCGGTGCCTGCCATGATCGCACTAATTACTACAAATGCCATTTGCCAGGGGCCGCGCAAAACGAAGAGATTGCGCAGCATGGCTCGCAGCCAGGTGACGGCTAGAATCGGCAGGGCGATCAGCAAGGCTCCCAGCAAGATGGGCACTCGCAGGTAGAAGGCATAGCGCCAGACAGCAGCCGGAATAACCAACCAAAGCAGCAGCGCGATGAAGACAATACCGAGCCAAATGACCAGCGGCTTGAGGAAATTATTCATGATGGGGGATGACTGAGGGGGCTTTATTCCTTGTTAATCTATATTCCGAGTTCGATCGGTCATTTCTTAGTAAAAAGTCAAAAAACGCGATCATTGGTAATTCTCTATTGTGCGAATTCAAAAAAATTGCTTGACATCCGATTGCCAAATGGCTTTTCGGGCTAGGTTTTGAGCAATTTTGTGTCGTTATATTAAGGTGTGTTTCAATTCGGTTAGATCTGCCGGGTTTTGGCAAAACTGGCTGCAATCTCCGTGATAGGATGCCTTTCGTAGCCTTGAGAGATCAGGAGAAAACCTTTGACACTGCGGGTTGCTGTTGTGGGATCCGGTCCGGCAGGTTCATCTGCTGCCGAGACTTTAGCAAAAGCTGGTATTGAAACCTTCTTAATTGAAAGAAAGTTGGATAACGCGAAGCCTTGCGGTGGGGCAATTCCTCTCTGCATGGTGGATGAATTTGATCTTCCTGCGGAAATCATTGATCGCCGTGTGCGGCGGATGAAGATGATCTCGCCGTCGAATATTGAAGTCAATATTGGGCAAACGCTGAAGAATGATGAATATATTGGCATGTGTCGCCGAGAAGTGTTGGATAGCTTCTTACGGAATCGGGCCGCTAAATTGGGCGCAACCCTGATTAACGGAACCGTACATGCGCTCGACATTCCTTCTGGGAATACAGGCTCCTATACGCTGCACTATGCGGATCACTCGGATGGCAGCTTGGAAGGGGTTGCGAAAACCCTCCAGGTCGATTTGGTGATTGGGGCCGATGGGGCAAACTCGCGGATTGCCAAAGCGATCGATGCGGGAGATTACAATTATGCGATCGCCTTCCAGGAGCGGATTCGTTTGCCAGAAGACAAAATGGCATATTACGACGACCTGGCGGAGATGTATGTGGGGAATGATGTTTCACCCGACTTTTACGCCTGGGTTTTCCCGAAATATGACCACGTTGCGGTCGGCACGGGCACGATGAAGGTGAACAAGGCCATCATCAAAGATCTGCAAGCTGGAATTCGGGCACGCGCTGCGAAGAAATTGGAAGGTGGCAAGATCATCAAAGTGGAGGCCCATCCAATTCCTGAGCATCCCAGACCGCGTCGGGTTGTGGGTCGTGTGGCGCTGGTGGGTGATGCGGCTGGCTATGTCACCAAGTCTTCGGGTGAAGGCATTTACTTTGCTGCGAAGTCAGGTCGCATGTGTGCTGAGGCGATCGTCGAGTTTTCCAACAAGGGTCAGCGGATTCCGACTGAAGATGACCTCAAGGTTTATCTGAAGCGCTGGGATAAGAAATATGGCATGACCTACAAGGTGTTGGATTTGCTGCAAACGGTATTCTACCGTTCGGATGCAACTCGCGAAGCCTTTGTGGAAATGTGTGCTGATATTGACGTGCAAAAGCTGACCTTTGACAGCTACCTGTATAAGACGGTCGTTCCGGCGAATCCGCTGGTGCAGTTGAAACTGACGGCGAAGACGATCGGTAGTTTGATTCGAGGGAATGCGTTAGCGCCTTAAGATCGCTACAGAATTGCAGCTAGTTTGTATTGCAACAAGTTTGCAACGGTCTGAATCCTTGAGGGGTGCCTAGTGCGCCTCTTTTTTTATCTCTCGTTTTATCTCTCGATCGCGCTAACAATCTACGTTGGAAAATTCGGAGAGAACTTGTTGGTATTGTTCGCTGACTTGTTCCAGATCGAACGTGCCTGCGATCATTTCGATTCTCAATGCTTTCAGTTTGGCGGTACATTCGCTGGTTTCAACCAGTAGGTCTGGATCGGCGAGTTGTTTTTGCAGTCCGCTGGTAATGGTTGCCCCTAAAGTAATCACAGAAGCGACGGTTGCCGTGGCTCGCCAATTGCCTATTAAGGGATCGTTGGCAACGGCAGATTGTCCGGCAATGAAGGTTGCGGTTGCGCCTAGAATTAAACCGAGAATGCTATAGCGTCGATCGATCGTTCTCAGCTTATTCCGCTGAGCCTGTGCTTTATCGAGGCTGGACTGAATCTGCTGTTGCAAAATATCGTAGTCGTTGGTCGAATCATGTTGCATGGTATCTAATCGGCTTATCATGGCGTTCATCGATTTGTAGCTGGAGTTATGTGAGCGTTACTCTGCTGAACTGTCTTGATTGTAGGAATATTGCGATCGAAAACCATCTGAAAAAGGTCTTGATTGGCGATCGACGAAATAGAGAAAACCCATCTAACTTTCGCTGATGGGCTGAGTGTCGTGGCTATATCTTTCGTTGATTGGGTGAATGGCCAATCGGGACGGGTGGCTTTGAATTGCTCAAGATGATGGCGATCCGGATCGGTTTTTGTTCCACCGATCTGCGGACGGATTAGGCAACTCAGTGCGCTTCGTATTTTTCCCAGCCGCGAGTAAACTGCGGGCTAGTGGGGGAAGTCTGCTAAAGCAGACTAGGAAAGGGTTTCAGTGTCATTCCAGCGTACTTTTTTATTAGCCTGCGATCGATCTGCGGGCGGATTAGGCAACTCAGTGACACAGAAAAATTGATTACAGTGAACTCAATTGTTTTGCCTCAGCTTTCACTTCAGCTTGAGGTTTGCGAGCTTTGCGGCTAAAGCGGCTTCCCAGTTCGTCTACGACTGCATCAATGCCAATGCCTCGACCGTTTGCTTTTGCGGATTGATAAACGACTCTTGCGGATGTATAGGCATCATTTCCGGCAACGATGTAGGTATCTTCTAACAGTTCATGCAATTGTGACAACGACAGCAGGATCGGATATAGCCCTTCAAATAGATTGACCTCTCGCTGCATATCTTCAACGTCAAACGATCGCGGCAGAAAATCGCTGTTTTGATGGGCTACTTCCATTGCTTTCTGGATAAAGATGCGGGTTTTGTCGCCCATCCGGGGAAAGGCACGCCGTTCGGCCTGGGATAAATTGATTAAGAAGGACAGCTTTTTCTGGATTGTGGCGATCGCCTGCATGACTTCTTGCTGATCGACTTCTGAAAGGGTGACATCGTTTAAGTTGGTGGGCATTTTGTGTAGATCCCTGAGAAAACAATAAATGAATTGACTGACAATTCTGTTCCAGTGGTAGCTCCCAAAACAGAGGCGGATCGTCTGTGCTTTCTCTGAAAAAAGGATATGCTTGAGGCTAAATTTCGGTAAATTTCGGGGTGTGGGGGATGGAATGTAACGGAATTAGCAGATGTTCCTACTTTGTTCTATGTCTGATCCACTTGATTCTGTGTTCGAGATGGAAAGTTCTGGATTGGACCCACTTTGTTATATGTCAGGCCCGGTTAATTCTGGGTTGAAAGTAGATAATCTTATATCTGACCCATTTAATTTTATGTTTGACTGATTTGCTTTTGGGTCAGACTCAGTTGATTCTGGGTGGAGATTGGACGATCTGATGTCAGATTCAGTTCATTCTATGTTTGACTTAGTTGATTCTGGATTGAGATTAGATGATTGTCTGCTTGACCTCTTAATTAAGCAGGCTCTGATGCAGGCCGAGACCGGAGCCATTTTTGTTGCTCCTTCAGACAGGATAGATGGTCGGATCAGCGCGATTCATCAGGGGCTAGATGCTGCCGGATAGAGGAAAGGAGGAGTGGGCAGGCAGTAGCGCGTTTTTTAGTATTTCTGTTGAATAGGGTTGGAATAATCAGTGGGAATTAGACTCGATCGTAAAATATTGCCTCGGCAACTTTAGAGAGTGCAGAGAAAGAAGTTCGGTTATCGGCGTTACTGCTTCTATGGCCCCCAAACCCCCAACTCTGGGGGCTTTGAGAATTACTTTCCGATTCCCCCCAGAATTGGGGGGTTAGGGGGGCATTCCTTTCAATTACCGAGGCAATATCTCTGAAGAAAGAGCGATCGCAATATCTTTTGCACAAAAGTGCATGTACTAGCAGGACGGGCGGGACGCTCATCCCACAAGAATTGTAGCTTTATCGTTCGAGCACGGTCATATACTTGCCGACGGCAAAGGGAGCTGGAACGATCGGCGTAAATTTGACTCGGTCATTCGCAATGCGTTTGACGTAAAATTCGTTGATCGTGTGCAATACCTGTTCGCGGGTGCCGATAATCCAGATTTGGGTTTTGTCGCCCTGATCTTTGTTGCCCGAAAAATCTGTAGACGAAACGGGCAGCAGTTCGTTGAACTCTGTAGTCATATTCATTGCCTCGCTAATCGTTGAGCTGAGAAGAAAAGCTCAAGGCATTGGCTCCCCATACCACTTTTTCAGCATTAGCGAGGCGTTGATCGATTATCATGATCAACAACCTGTGCCCTCTGCCACTATCAGGGGGTGTAGGCTAGCTGGTTAGGAGTGTTACGACCACTCTTAATCAGCGACCAAGCCTTAAGCTTGTCTACTGGTTATTCTTTTGGAAAACCAGCATTTATTAGAATAGAGTAAAGTTCGATCGCACACAAGCGTAAGTAAGGGTTTGTCAATATTTTGTGAGAATCGATCGGATTTTGGATTTTGGATTTTGGATTTTAGAGGGGTGGCTGTGTGATCGAAACCGGCCTTCTACCTTATCGATCCAATGGACTGCGCACGCCTTTGCCGCCTCGATTGAGCACATGGGTGTATATCATTGTGGTCTTTACGTCTTTGTGCCCCAGGAGTTCCTGAACGGTGCGAATGTCGTAGCCAGCTTCTAACAAATGGGTGGCAAAACTGTGGCGAAACGTATGGCAGCCGACCCGTTTGTCAATTTTGGCCGCACGAACAGCTTGCTTGAGGGCTTTTTGCAAGCCGCTTTCATGCAAATGATGCCGACGGATGATCCCACTGCGCGGATCCTTCGAGATACGGTCACTGGGGAACACGTACTGCCAGATCCAATCTCGGTTTGCGTTAGGATATTTTCGCTCTAGTGCAAACGGCAAATACACAGAGCCATACCCTTTGCCCAGGTCCTGCTGATGTATCCGCTTAACTAGCTGTAAATGATTTTGCAGGGGTTCAACCAGGCAGGTCGGTAACATCGTCACTCGACTTTCTTGGCCTTTTGTATCCCTTAGAACTAATTGCTGCTGAGCGAAATCGAGATCTTTGATGCGGAGATAAAATGCTTCTCTCAGACGTAGGCCACTCCCATAAAGCAATTGAATGATGATTTGGTAAACGCCCTGCATTTGGGCAATGATTGCCAATGCCTCAGATCGCGATAAAACAGTTGGCAAATAGCGCGATCGCTTGGCTCGGATGGCTGTGATGTCGTTACCCAAGTCCTGTTTGAGCACATAACGGTAGAGAAACAGAATGGCGCTAAACGCCTGGTTTTGAGTCGAAGCTGAGACTTTTTCTACAACTGCTAAGTGGGTTAGGAAAGCTTCTACCTCATCGGCTGCCATTTCGATTGGATGGCGCTTGTTGTGAAATAAAATGAATCGGCGGATCCAATAGACATAACTTTGCTCAGTGCGGTAAGAGTAGTGTTTGAGGCGCACCGTATCCCGAACTTGGTCAAGCAGTTTTCTAGGCTTTTCTTCCATAGATCTTTAGATCTTTTGTACTACTTATACTGTTTTTATACATAACATACTTAGATCAAAAATGGAAGATATGTAGAAAATTTCAGTCTAATCACCTTGATTCGGCGTAATATACTGAAAAGTTTCGGTCTAATCCACCGATTGGGTTAGATATATGGAAAAGTTTCAGCATATCTCCCCTGCTGGGGGTGGTTATACTGAATTTTTCTCTCTAATTAATAGTTGTGCTGCTTAGGGTATCGGGGAGGACAATTCCTGGAGATTATTTGTAGGATAGTGGTTTGCAATTGGTGCTGAAGCCAGCAAGGTTTGTTTGGTGGTAGAGCAACCTGCAAACAAGCGCATTTGGACAAATTAAATCATGAATAGAACAATCAACCCTGAAATCGTGGTTGCCTATGTCCAATGTCCACGCAAGGCTTATTTACTTTTACACTCCGATGAGGTAGGTAAAGTCAGCGAGTATATTGCTATTCTTGAGCGCCAGAAGTCTGTCAACCACAATGAATACGTGGGAAACTTAACGCAGCAACATTCTGATATACAGCCTTACAGCGATAGAAATTTGAGAAACGGTAGTAGTGTCCTGATTGATAGCAAACTGGAAGGCAAAGGGTGTGAAGCAGCCTGCGGTATTCTGACAAAAGTATCATCACCTTCATCGCTAGGTGAACACAGTTATGAGCCAACAATTGTTGTCGGGACACACCAGATCAACGGTGATCAGAAGTTAGAATTAATCTTTATNCGGTCATATTTTAGGGCAAGTTCAGGGTAAGCCACCTGTAACAGGCAGAATTATCAATGCGGAGCTAAAATCCCATGAGATTAGCTTGGAGAGTAGTTACAAAACATTGACACCCATACTCCAAGACTTACAAGAATTAATTCAAGCTAAGCCCCCTGAACCACCGTCCTTAATCTTAAATAAACATTGCCCTTACTGCCAGTTTCAACATTTATGTCAAACACAGGCGGAAAAAGAAGATAACCTGAGTCTATTGGATCGTGCTTCAGCAAAAGTGCTCCAGCACTACGAGAAGAAAGGGATCTTTACAGTTAAGCAACTTTCCTACTTGTACAAACCTCGACGACGCAATAAGCGTGCTAAGAAAGCACCATTGCGGTTGCATAAGTTAGAGCTACAAGCGTTAGCGATTAGAACAAACAAAATTTATCTCCACGAATTACCTCAATTAGTCAGAAAGCGTGTTGAACTTTTTTTGGATATTGAAGGCATCCCTGATCATCAGTATGAGTACCTCATCGGATTACTTGTGTGTGATGAAACGAACTTATGTAAGCAGTATTCTTTTTGGGCTGATACCCGTGGAGATGAAGCCCAAATATGGCAGCAGTTTACAGAAATGGTCAATCAATACACTGATGCTCCCATTTATCATTATGGAGACTATGAAGTACGTGCGATCGCTAAATTAGCAAGGCGCTATGAATCAGATGTAGATGTTGAAGGTATCAAGAACCGCCTCGTAAACGTCAACACCTATATTTACGGTCGGGTATACTTTCCTGTTTATTCAAATGGATTGAAAGCTATCGGTAAATTTATTGGAGCAACTTGGACATCATCAGAGGCATCTGGGCTACAAAGCATTGTTTGGCGATCTCATTGGGAAGATGCCCAGGAAGCTAAATACAGAGATCTGCTACTAACTTACAATCGCGAAGATTGCCAAGCACTCAAATTATTGACTGACAAGCTTTCTAAAATCAAGGATTCTGCTGACACCTTGTCTGAGGTTGATTTTGCCGACCAGCCTAAACAAGTGGCAAACGAAGTAGGCGCTGAACTGCATAATCAGTTTGATACAATTCTGAAAATTGCTCATGCTGACTATGACAAGAAAAAGATTAGCCTGCGGCAATGTAAAGTTGGTGATGAAACAAAGAAAAAGCTTGGTGCTCGAAAAGGTCATCCAGCGCAGACTAAATTACCTCCTAAAGCCAATAAAGTTGTTTGTGTGCCAACAAGAGTTGAATGTCCGGAGCACAAAGGCGAACTTCTTGTAGAGTCAGAACGAATTACCGAATGCACCATTATTGATCTGGTCTTTGACAAGACTGGAGTCAAGAAAACGGTTATAAAATATACAGGTAAAAAGGGCTTCTGTCAGAAATGCCGCCGAAATTATAATCCTCTTGAACTAAAAACAAACTATTTTGCATATGGGCAGGGATTTCAATCATGGGTCGTATACCATCGACTGTTTCTCCGTCTACCATATAGAGTTATTGTACAGGCATTAAAAGATCAGTTTGGAGAAGTAATTAGTGAAGGTTCAATCGTAAATTTCTTGAGATCCTTTGGTGATTTTTATTCTGAAACAGAACAGCTTCTCGTTAAAAAGATATTGCAAAGTCCTTTTGTTCATGCAGATGAAACAAAAATAAATATTCAAGGTATTGAACAATATGTTTGGGTATTCACGGATGGAGCACATGTAGTGCTTAAACTCACTGCAAATAGAGAAGCTGACATTGTTCATGAGTTCCTGAGTGATTATGCGGGTACTCTAATTTCAGATTTTTATCCTGGCTACGATTCCGTAAAATGCAAGCAACAAAAATGTTGGGTGCATTTAATTCGAGACATGAATGATGATTTATGGAAATCACCTTTTGACAGTGAATTTGAAGAGTTTGTTCTAAAAATACGAAACCTGATCGTGCCTATTTTAGAAATAGTAGAGGAGCATGGATTAAAGACAAAAAAACTTAGTAAATTCAATACAAGTGTTAATCAACTTTATGAGAATACAATTACTAAAATTTATAAATCAGAGTTGACCCTAAAATATCAAAAGCGATTCTTACGGTATAGAAGCAGCCTGTTTACCTTTCTTCAGGAAGATAATATACCCTGGAATAATAATGCGGGAGAGCGCGCAATTAGGCACTTGGCTGTGCAGAGAAAGATCTCGGGCACTTTTTTTGAATCTCTTGCTCCCCAATACTTGCTACTCCTTGGAATCATGCAGACATGTCGATTTCAAGACAAGTCTTTGCTTAAGTTTCTCTTGTCGAAAGAGAAAGATATTGATCAATTTAAGTAGAAAGATAGAAAGGGTTGTGCGATCGCCCATCCACGTAGATTTGTTTCAGGAATCGAATCTCAATATCTCTCCTGGAATTTTGGGGTGATCCCCTGTCCAAAGAAAGCTGAAATCACTCTCATCGCTTATGTTAGGCTAAATGATAGCTTTCCTCTTGAATGTCCCTGAATTCTATGACCATTGCTCAATCGACAAGACCATCCAGCAGCCCTATTACGGTGACGTTGAAACGCCTTGTTGCTCTCTTAGAAGAGGATGAGGCGGATGAGTATGGAGTTTTACAACCGAGTCAAGCTGCATTTAAGTTGGCAATGCAATTTGTTGTAGAGGCTTATGATGCAATGGGCGATCGCTTCCCAAAAGCATCAGCTTCAACGGATGAGCAAGGCAGCATTCGACTGACATGGAGTAAGTTAGAGCCAGAATGCGAAGTCCGGTTGATTTGTCCTGCTCGTGCTGACCAGCAAGCCTACCTGTACCACGAACTAGGCAACGATTATGCGGTAGAACGAGAAGTAACAGTCTCTATCCTCTTGCAGTGGTTGGAATGGCTGAACCAAGCATGAGACAGTTTGATCCCCTACCAGATAATGCCACTGTCTATCGAGCACTGCTAAGGAAACAATGGATTGATGAGGATACAGGAAGAGTGAAGGCAGATGCCTATTTTCTACGAGTCAACGAGCGCGGGCTTTCAGTTAACCTGGCAAGTGCGTGTTCTCCGCAGCAGTGTGCAGAATTGTTTCGTAAGTGCTACGGAGTTGCTAGTCTTGAAGTTAAGAGTGTGCGCGAGGTTGGTTTGGATGTGGAACAGGATTCTGTGAATCATGCCAATATTTTGGGTTTACCGTATCGAGAAGATGACCTAACCGAGGCAGAACGATTAGCAGGCTTGCTTGCAAGGCAATCTCAAATTGTTTGGAAACCAGGGTAATGTGAATGAATTGCTTGAGTCGCACAATCTTTTCTACAGCGGTACTATTTGCAGTCGCGCCAGCAGCACAACAAATCGTTGCAACGGAATTTTGTGAGCGGATTTACAGATTTCGGTTGAGTCTCAAACGTTGTCGCCGCTCACAAAATCCGCTGAACTCAATCGTTAGACCGCTCAAGTAATCGACTATAGTCGGAGGAGTGATGTTTAGTTGGATCCACTCCACCATCACCTTGTTTAAATTTTTCTTGAAATAAATATAAGCTCCTGTCGAAATGCCAGACGCTTGTTCGTCATAGCAGTAGAGAGCAGAAAAAACTTCTGTAATCTAATCAAACCCCTCACGGACAAGTTCTGATGAAATACGCGATTCTGGTTTACGAGACTGAGCAAGATTCTGCTAACCGCCCTATGCATATGCCTGCCTACAACGCCTACTCGCAAGCCCTCGCTGATGCGGGAGTCATAGCAGGCGGTGCTGCGCTCCAGCCCAGTCATACCAGCACCACCATCCGCCTCCAAAACGGTCAGCGGAATGTGCAAGACGGACCCTACGCCGATACCAAGGAGCAACTGGGCGGCTTTTTCCTAATCGATGTCCCCGATCTCGATACGGCACTAGACTGGGCAGCTCGTTGCCCTGCTGCCAGCAATTGCGCTGTTGAAGTGCGGCCTTTAGTACCCATGAATTAGCGATGGTAAATTAGAAATAGGAACTGATTTGATGAAACTCTATTATTTTCCACCCTCTCCGAACACCCGCAAAGTTCATGCTGTTGCCATTCATCTGGAACTACCGCTCGAACTGCGATTGGTGGATTTGCAGAAAGGTGAACAACGCGCCCCAGAGTTTATCCAGTTAAATCCAACGGGGCGCACTCCAGTCTTACAAGATGGCGAGTTTATCCTGTGGGAATCCACTGCGATTATGCAATATTTGGCAAGTCAGGTGCCCAATTCTCTCTGGCCAGAAGTTCCGCAGATTCGGGCGGACATCATGCGCTGGCAAAGTTGGCAACTCGCCCACTGGCATCAGGCCTGTCAACCCTTGCAGTACGAGAACTTCCTCAAGCCTCTCTTGCAATTGGGAGAGCCTGATCTGCAAGTCGTGCAATCGGCAACTGCGCGCTTTCATGCAGAAGCGATCATCCTGAATCAGCATCTAGCAGCGCGTGAATTCTTGGTCAATGCCACCTTGACGTTGGCTGACTTTTCGGTTGCCGGTGACTTAACCTATGCAGTACCAGGGCGATTCCCCTTGGAAGACTATCCTCATATTCGCACTTGGTATCGTCGAATTGAGCAGTTACCCGCTTGGCAACAGACTGCACCGAGAGGTTAAACACAGATGGATGCACGTCGAGCGGTAGAATTGGCAGCCCGCAATTCCTATGCTATCCATTACGCAAAAGTTGCTGAAGTGATGATGCAGCTTAGGTTTTGGCTGCAAGTTGCACCCCTTCAAGCAAATCATATAACTTACTAATTCCTCTCCAGATCGTTTTCAGTCCAGGTTCATCACTCTGACTGCCCATAAAACCGCCCAGCCTTGCAATCCAACGAATTGCTTGTGCAAACGTCGGTGGCTTCTGACTCCGATTTTTCGGCTCGAATTTGCGCCGCAACAGTCGCCACTCTGCCCGACTGAGGATGCACTCACAAGATTGCTCAGGCTGCAATCGTGCCTGGTAGGTCAGCCACAAAATTCGAGTGGCAACAATCGAGTAGGTTGCTAAGGCATTGGTCAATCGAGTCCCACTCGATAACTGCAACGCTTGAATCTGACAACCTTGTTTGAGGGTGAAATGAAACCGTTCTATCAACCACCGGTAACTATACCACCTCACACATTGCCAAGCCGCTTCCACCGACTCAATCGCCAAGGTGGTTAATAACAGCCAGGTAATTGGTTTTTGTCCAGTCGGTGGGTCAATCTCTTGCACCCACAAGACGTTGATCTCAAG
>LUGL01000009.1 GCA_002796835.1 Elainella saxicola E1
TGTATCTGAAACGTTGGCGAATTGAGAATATGTTTCAAACTATCACCGACACATTTCACTGCGAATTGAATACGCTTGGTTATCCACGGGCTGCCCTGTTTGTGTTTTGCGTTGCCTTGGTGGCTTTTAACATTCTGGCAACGGTGAGAGCGGTTCTCCAGCAAGTGCATGGTGCAGCAGTGATTGAAGAGCAGTTGTCGAATTACTATGTGGTGGAAGACATCCAAGCCACCTGGCGAGGATTGGAGATTGCCATACTAGCCCAAGATTGGCAGGTGTTTAGGGCAATAGATAGTGTGGCATTTGCCCTGTGTTTACGGCAATGGGCAGAACGGGTCAATCTGCAACGGTTTCGTAAATCCAAACGAGGACAAAAGAAACCGACGACCAAGAAGCCGTTTGACCCAAAACATCCCCATGTCGCAACTGCTCGATTGCTCAATCCAGAATAGTACAAATATTCACCTTAACAGGGGTACCCTAAGAGGCTGCCGATAAAAATAAAGACTTTATTGTTATCGATCGATTTTAGCGGCACCAACCCTGCGGAAGTGGTTGCTTCTCCAGTTGAACTGAGGAAATTCTGCGCTCAAAATCAATCCCGACAAAAATAGTCGGATATATTTGACGAGGTTTATCAGGTGTGATACTATCGATTTCAACTTAGGCGAGAAGCCTGCAAGTTCTTGCCTGGATTGGACTACTAATAATTGATGCTGTTAAGACACCATAGAGAGGAATGATCCATGACCCAAACCCTTGCACCCTCCTGTTCTCGCTCCACTGCCGCAATGTTTACTGGCCTGAAGTGCAAAGAATGTGGCGCAGAATATGAAGCCAAAGCGGTTCACGTCTGTGAGCTTTGTTTTGGTCCGCTTGAAGTGGTTTATGACTATGAAGCGCTGCGTCAAACCGTGACGCGGGAGAGCATTGAAAAGGGTCCGAATTCCATCTGGCGCTACCGTCAATTTTTGCCTGTCGAAACCGACAACCCGATCGATGTGGGGACAGGTATGACTCCTCTGTTGCAGGCAAATCGATTAGCTCGTCGGCTGGGTCTGAAGCGGCTCTATATCAAAAATGATGCAGTGAACATGCCGACGCTTAGCTTTAAGGATCGAGTCGTTTCAGTGGCGCTGACTCGGGCGCGTGAGTTAGGGTTCTCGACGGTTTCTTGTGCTAGTACGGGTAACTTGGCAAATTCCACTGCAGCGATCGCGGCTCATGCTGGTTTAGACTGTTGTGTTTTTATTCCTGCTGATCTGGAAGCTGGAAAAGTGTTAGGCACTCTGATCTATGCGCCAACCGTAATGGCAGTGCAAGGCAATTACGATCAGGTGAATCGCCTCTGCTCAGAAGTGGCGAATACGCATGGTTGGGGCTTCGTCAATATCAATTTGCGCCCTTACTACTCCGAAGGTTCGAAAACGCTAGGCTATGAAGTGATCGAGCAACTCGGATGGGAACTGCCGGATCATATTGTGGCTCCCCTGGCCTCTGGATCGCTATTTACCAAAATTCACAAGGGCTTCCAAGAATTTGTCAAAGTTGGCTTAGTAGAAGAAAAAGCAGTCCGGTTTAGCGGTGCCCAAGCAGAAGGCTGCTCTCCCATCGCCCAAGCCTTCAGAGAAGGTCGCGACTTCATCACGCCTGTGAAACCCAACACGATCGCCAAATCAATTGCGATTGGTAACCCGGCAGATGGTGTCTATGCAGTTGAAATTGCCAATAAAACTAACGGCAACATTGAGTCGGTGAACGATCAAGAAATTGTGGAAGGCATTAAATTATTGGCTGAAACGGAAGGTGTCTTCACGGAAACCGCAGGTGGCACCACGATCGCAACCTTGAAGAAGTTAGTCGAGGCTGGCAAAATCAACCCCGATGAAACAACGGTGGTTTACATTACCGGCAATGGGCTAAAAACCCAAGAGGCTGTTCAGGGCTATATTGGTGAACCGCTGACAATTGAGCCTAAGCTAGATGCCTTTGAACGGGCACTCGAACGGGCACAAACGCTCGATCGTCTAGAGTGGCAGCAAGTTCTTGTCTAAATAGATTTGTACGGAAGTCAGTGAGAGCCTTGCTGTTTATGCCGAGGCTTCACCAAGGATTGATTCTGTGTTTTTGATTTTCTTGTGAAAGTTATGGCTGTTAAAGTTCTGATTCCAACTCCCCTACAAAAGTTTACGGGCGACCAAGCCGCGATTGAATGTGAAGGCAGCACAATCGCGGAAATGCTGGATGCCCTTGATCGAAGTTTTCCGGGTATCAAGGGTCGCCTTTGTAATGATGATGGCAGTCTTCGTCGCTTCATCAACTTCTATGTCAACAGTGAGGATATTCGCTTTTTAGATGGGGCAAACACCCCTTTGAGTTCAGGTGACGAAGTGAGTATCGTACCTGCTGTGGCAGGCGGCTGATCGTTTCTCAAGTTGTCTACAGCATCAATCTGCGCAGGGATTAATCTCTGCGCTTTTANTTTTTTCTATCATGATGATTAGAGAGTTCAAGCCTACTCTGCCATGGGAAATACGTTTGTGTGAGCCTTCTACCATTACTATTAATAGAGTGCAGGGCAAACCCATGTTGGGTGATTCCTTCCTTAACCTGCTCCTGCTTTACTCTGCTAATTACATCTAGGTTGCAACCATCCTGAGCTATGTCAGAAGAAACAACCCCTAACCCTGAAACTGAAGCACCTGCACCTCAAGAAAAGCCAGCAAAGGCTGCCAAAGCCCAAGCGACTGCAGGAGATGGTGAAAAACCAGCAAAAGCGCCGAAAAAAGAGAAACCACCTGCCCTCGAAGATAAGCCTTTCTCGGATTTTATTAATCAGGACTTTTTACCTGCCCTCAAGCAAACGCTTGCGAAAGTAGGTATTTCTGATTTAGCCCTGACCTTTGAGCAGCAATCTTTGCCGATCGCCGATTTGGGAGATGACCAGTATTGGCAGGTAATTGGACGTTGGTTAGGTGGTCAACGCCAGTTTCATGTGATCTTCTCAAAAGCAGATATTCAGGCTCCAAAGTATTTTACTTGTGCTGATTATGGGGCTCAACCCACTCTGCTCGAATCGTTCATGATCGACGAGCGTAAGGTTAATCTTGACTTGTTGCTACTTTATGTTGTGCAGCGCTTGAATGGCCAGAAATGGCTGGTGATGAATTAGCGTGATCTAGTCAAATCTTGACCAGTACTGACAAAAGAAGGCGGTCTATAGGCCGCCTCTCATATTTTTGAATCTCTCGTATTTTTTAATTACTGAATTGCTTGTGACGCAGCTGTTGTTCGATCGCCCTTTACTGCTCCAGTCGAGATCCCCCAGTTGCTAGACGAATGTTATAACGCCCCATCTCTCCGGGCCGATAGGAGTTAGCGAGTACCGTATAGGTGCCATCTGCTGGTAGCGCTGTTGTGAGACGAGCATTAGAACCACCGCCGCCATCATCATCTTGAGCTAAATCCCGACCATCGGGCGACAGCAAAATTAGGTAGGAATCCACCTCGCTGCTATTCATCTCAATTACAATGCGTTGCCCTGCTTTGCCCTCAAACGTGTAGGCATCAAAATAGCTATTATCTGCTGGTAAAACGCCACTCTCTTCATTGAGCTGACCATCTACTGGCCGATTCGGCGCAATTCGTTGGGCTTGAGTTCCTCCACCCAATAAAGGAGATTGCTGGGCTGTGCGCGGAGCAGTGCCATCCCGAACGGCAGTCAGAAAAGGTTGAACCCGATCGACCATAATCGCAAAACCGATGCCGATATTCCCCTCTGAACCGCGTGGTGCAAAGATCGCGCTATTGACGCCAATCATTTCACCGCGACTATTTAGCAAAGGTCCGCCGGAGTTGCCAGGATTAATGGCCGTATCTGTTTGAATTAAGCCTCGGTTTTGGTCAATGCGGCTGACAATGCCTGTTGTGAAAGTGCCCTGAAATTGACCAAATGGATTGCCGATCGCAAAAGCCCGCTGACCCACAGAAAGTGATTCTGGAGAAGCAATGCGAATCGTCGGCAAATCACGTTGACCCCGAATCTGGACGGCAGCCAAGTCTAGCCCTGCTTCCCCAAATGCCACCACATCCCCTTCCAGCTTCGTGCCATCTGGCATAATCACCTGTACGGTCTGAGAGCCACTGACCACATGAGCATTCGTTAAAACCAATCCATCTGGACTGATGATGCTGCCACTGCCTGACCCATCATTGGTCTCGATCGATACAACCGCCGGACTGGCCGTTTGATAAACACGGACATTAACATCTTCTTCGACATCCGACGATTGCGCCAAAGCATGATGCGCAGAAGGGCTACCCAGAGAAGCAATATTGAGTAGTTCGACGGGAGAGAAGGCGTTGAGACAAGTGATTCCTAGAGATAACCCTGTAATGGTTAGTCCTGAAGTTGTGAGACGAAGGAAGTTAATGTTCATGCAGTAACCGTCGCTTGACTTGTAAAGTGTGAGGTTGTTTCAAACCAACTGAAAACGATAGGCTCTATTCCATTACTGCCTATGACTATCGGGATTTGTCAATATCCCGTCGAACCTCAGGTAAATACGAATGGTTTCAGAATACCCAGGGAATGCCAACAAGCAGCGCTGGCGAAATGAATGCGTTGAGAAACTCCTTTGCTGCACACACCCTGCCCCAAAGAACAGGCATTAAAAAACAGCTTTGAGATTCATCATGCACAAAAAATCTCAAAGCTGCCATATTTCAACAAAGTCGGACTCTCAGTGGCAAGGGATGACATCCCTAACTAGCGCCAATCATCGTTTGGATTCTCTTTGGGCTGATCGGAATAGTCGATCGGCTGGTAATCCACATAATCTGCAGTATCAGCGCTGCCACCTCGGCGACGGGGAGAAGGAGCGGAGCGGCCATTGCGGCGAGAGGCACGGGGAGAAAAACTATCGTCTCGAATCGATTCCCGCATGCCAGTTGAACGAGAAGACCGAACATCATTATCGCGATCGGCCTCTGGACGGTAATCCCAGGAATCTCCGCTATTCGATCGATCGGGCGGCAGTGGACGGCTAGAGCGGCGGCTATCTCCGTAATCAGGACGATCATAATCAGCGCGATCGCGGTTAGAACGACGGCGACCATTATCTCCGTACTCATCCTCACCAGGACGACCATCCCGGCTACCCCGAATCCGGCGAGTCATCGTGCGCTGTTCTTCTAGGGGAGTTAGTTCATCCAGTTCTGCCCGATAAACCCGGCTCACGGGTCGTTCATCATCAATCACTGGAGTGGAACGTTTGGCCTGCTCTGTTGTAATTCCTCTGAGGCGGATCGCTTCATAGGCAAACCAAATAGCAGAACCGATCGATAAAAACTGGGCAAATTGCAGAATTGGATCCAGACGCCAGCTTTGGAATAACAGGATGCCACCACAGAGGAGGGCTACTGCTGCAAAGAAAATGTCATGATCTCTGGCCAGATTCGGACGCAGAGTCCGTAAGAAGTAGAGACCTACTCCTGAAAGCGCGAGTACGATCCCCAGTATGCCGCCGAGTCCGAGGCTCCAATTTAACATTGCAATTCTCCGTTGATATGTCCTTATGGTAACGATTTCAGACTGCGAATCTCCACAGCGGATTCCACAAATTTAGGTGGCATCAACTGAGCCTTTTCCCACTCACTTGCATTGCTTGAATAAGGCAAAGCTGCCTCGCCAACTATAACTTGGGACAAGACAGCTCTTCAAAAACATTGAGCTAGATTTGAGGGACAAAGTTTTGTCTTCAATTCGTCAATGCGGACTTAGCCAAAACATCAATTCACGTCGATTAGAAACGTTGAACTTTATCTTTTTGGCTAATGAAAATAAGGCCAACCGTTGCAGGCACAACAACAACCAAAATGCCAGCAAGTAGGCTGAAAAAGAAATTTGCTAAAGATGGAGTCATAGCGTTCTACCTTGCAATGGAGTAACTGAGGCAACTTCTGCCCTTATCATACTATTGATTGAGCCTTAGATTGGGCGATCGGACTGGAACAGAATGAGAGATGTTGGATCAAGAATCAGCGTTTAGAACAGCCGCACAGTAACTGAGGAGCAGATTCAAGCGATCGGCAATTTGTTGTTTTCGCTGATGGGTAGTACCAGGTTGACGAGCTGCCTGTAGGAATAGAATGTCGGTATCGAGTAGCCGCAATTGTTTATTCATTTCAGTTTGGATCGCTTGGATTGGGTTCGCTTCATCTCCCATCGGGGTTTCTGTTACGACCTGCGTTTGAAAAACCTGCTGAAGATGAGTGATAGCTGCCTTCAGGTCAGCAACCGTCAAAGATTGATCCGCAAGGGTTGCCTGTATCTGGTGCAGAAGTTGCTCAAACTGTTGATAGATTCGATGGTGACTTTCAGATGGCATTGTTAAGGGCCTTTTTAGATGGCATGGATTGAAAAGTTGTTTGAAAAGTTGCGTTTATGGGGCGATCGGTTTGGGTTAAAGTAGTGTTAAGAACTTTAATGTATTTTTTGCAAATCCTTGTAGCCTCAGACAAGCTATCATTAAGTTTTTTATAGCGCCTCTCTGCTTCCCTTGCTCTTTCCCCAGGATTTCTGAAGTGCCCCCAATCTCATCAGAGATTGATCAAACGTCCGAGTTTTGCAGATTTGAGTGATCGAACAGGGAACCGGATTTTATCTATTTTCAGATGAATTAATTTTTATAAACGTCAGGGATTAAGGAAGGCTTTGGGATCAAGCGCTATCCCGATATCCGATCAATCCCTTAAAATCAGCACACCTCAACTTCGCAAGTCTTGAACTTGATTGAATTGAGTTCAGCATTCTGTCTTTTCCCTACAGGCTTGACAGCAATGAACGTAGCAACCGCAACCGTAACCGACATCGCAGCTCTACCAACCGACATCGACATTCCTGAGTGGCTGAAATCTTGCCTTTTGGAACATCGATTGCCAGTTGACGAAAGCGGCGAGACTGCCACATCCGAAGCAGCTCTGATCTGTGACGCCTTTAACTTTGCCTATCAGTTGCATGAAGGACAACGACGGGCATCTGGGGAGCCTTATATTGCTCATCCCGTTGCCGTTGCAGGATTGCTGAAGGATTTAGGCGGCAGTGCAGCCATGATTGCCGCTGGCTTTCTGCATGACGTGATTGAAGATACAGATGTTACGGCTGAAGAAATTGAGCAGCGATTTGGGCCTGAAGTCCGGCGGTTGGTGGAAGGAGTGACTAAGCTTTCTAAGTTTAATTTCTCCAGTAAAACAGAACGCTTGGCCGAGAATTTCCGCCGGATGTTCTTGGCGATGGCTCAAGACATTCGAGTGATTGTGGTAAAGTTGGCCGATCGCCTCCACAATATGCGAACCCTAGAGCATTTGGCTGACGAGAAACGCCGCCGCATTGCGCTGGAAACACGAGAAATCTTTGCACCTTTGGCGAATCGTCTGGGGATCGGTCGCTTTAAGTGGGAACTCGAAGACCTGTCCTTTAAATATCTAGAGCCTGAAGCCTATCAACACATTCGTCAGTTAATTGCCGATAAAAGGATCGATCGCGAAGCGCGGCTGACCCATGTTGGGGTGACGCTGCGGGAACGCCTCGATCAGTTAGGGATCCGCTGCTATGACATTAGCGGTCGGCCTAAGCATCTCTACGGCATTTATCAAAAAATGCAGCGGCAGCAGAAAAGCTTCGAAGAAATTTATGACATTGCCGCTGTGCGGATCATTGTTGAAACGAACGATGAGTGTTACCGCGCTTTAGCAGTGGTTCATGATGCCTTTCGCCCCATTCCTGGCCGCTTTAAAGACTATATTGGGTTACCCAAACCCAACCGCTACCAATCTCTGCATACGGTCGTCATTGGCAATACAGGCCGACCGATCGAAGTCCAGATCCGCACAATGGAAATGCATCATGTCGCGGAATATGGAATTGCAGCCCACTGGAAGTATAAGGAAGTGGGTCATAGTGCTTCTAAGCTGACCGCAGATGATGAGAAGTTTACCTGGCTGCGGCAGCTCCTGGATTGGCAAAGTGATCTGAAAGATGCCCAGGAGTATTTAGAAAGCGTCAAAGGCAACTTGTTTGACGATGATGTCTATGTGTTCACGCCCAACGGAGATGTGATCGCCCTAGCTCAGGGTGCAACCTCGATCGATTTTGCCTATCGTATTCACACGGAAGTGGGTAACCATTGCGCGGGAGCTAAGGTCAACGATCGAATGGTTACACTAGACACGCCGCTGAAGAATGGCGACATCGTTGAAATTATTACGCAAAAGAACTCCCACCCCAGTTTAGATTGGCTGAACTTCACGGTAACGCCAAGCGCTAAAAACCGCATTCGCCAGTGGTATAAGCGATCGCATCGAGATGCCAATATTCAGCGCGGTCGCGAAATGTTGGAGAAAGAATTGGGCAAACGCGGTTTTGAAGCTTTGCTCAAGTCGGATCCCATGCAGGCCACTGCTGAGCGATGTAACTACCAGACTCCTGAAGATTTGCTAGCTGCAATCGGCTATGGCGAAGTTACGCTCAATCTGGCCTTGAATCGTCTACGGGAAGCAATTAAGGCTCGTCAGCCTATTACACCAGTTGCTAAGGAAGAGGTAACCAAAACGCTGCTGCATCCGGCCTCTAGTGCAGTCCCTCCAAGTAGTCCTCGCCCCGCTAAATCTTCTCCGATCGTCGGGGTTGAGGGTTTGCTCTATGGTCTGGCTGGCTGTTGTAATCCCGTTCCTGGAGAATCGATTATCGGGGTTGTCACCTTAGGCAGCAGTCGCGGTATTTCGATCCATCGTCAGGGATGCAGCAATGTAGAGTCTGTTCCTGGAGAACGGCTGATCCCGGTGAGTTGGAATACCGCCGACACAGCAACGCGTCCACAAACCTATCCAGTGCAGATTTTGATCGAAGTGATCGATCGGGTGGGTGTCTTGAAAGATATTCTGTCCCGCTTAAGCGATTACAACATCAATGTGCGAAGTGCCCAAGTCAAAACCTTTCCTGGTCAAACGGCAGTCATTGAACTGGGGATTGACATTGTCGATCATGAGCAGCTAGAACGCATCTTTACCCAAATTCGTAAGATGACGGATGTGCTCAACCTGCGCCGAATGAGCCAGGCAGAAGAGTAATGTGTCGATTCAATGCCGATTTCTGTTCTGTAACACATTCCATCGGTTCAAGCTGACCGTCTGAGGCTACTGAATCCGGTCCAGGCAATGGTTAAATAGCCGATCGCAAAGAGCAAACTAGAAACGATCATATCCAGGCGATCGCGCCTCATCTCAGTCTGGATTTTGTTCAAAGCATCCTGTTGCTTTTGCTTGATCTGCTCCATGCCCTGAGTTCGAGCTTTCGAGACTTCCTGATCGAGCGCTTTTGGATCAGACTTGACTTTTTCTAACGTGGACTTGATTTGCTGGAGTTGGGTCTGCTGATCTTCTGAAAGATTGGAATTATTGATGCTTTCAATCTGCCGTTGTAACTGAGCGAGCTGATCTTCATTTGAAACAATGGCGTTCACTTTGGCACGCTGCTGCTCTAGTAACTGGTTGAGCTGATTCTCTGCCTGGGTTGCTTGTTGATTAATTTGAGTCGTTTGTGCTTCGCTGGCCAGACCAGTACTGTTGAAATAAAGCGGGGTAAGCACCACAAAAAAGATGCCCAGGAGTGCAGATAGAAAAACAGCCAGACTCGGCAAAATCCTCCAGCGATTGGTTGACTCTGACTGATTTCCTTCAAACCAAACGCCCAGAAATAGAATTGCTAATCCCAATAGGGGCACAGTGCCTCGGGACAACCATTGGCTAATCAAGGCTGTCATCCACTCACCGCTAGCGAAGTTGGACGGCACTGCCAGCAAGACATAGTCCACTAGGGTTCCCAGGATTAGAATAAATCCCGTTACTTTCAGAATCAGTGCATGGTAGGGGTGGGCAAAAAAGCTACTTATTTGCATGGCGAGAAGTCAGCTCCGCGATGATGGCACCAAATTGAGGTGTGGAGAGGGCTAGAGGTGAAAAAATGACGGCAGACACAGGTGAGATTTCATTGGCCTGAGCATAATTTCTATATGGAAGCCGTATAAACCATTCAACAAGATAACAGGAACTGAGGCGGTTAATTGCAATTGAGTCGGCGATCGAAGCTCCTCAATCTTAGGAATGAGTTTCAGTCAAAGGAATAACTATCGTCGGTATGATTTTAGACTTCTTCTTTATCAGTAGATAAAGTTTTTTTGGACTTCCTGAAGAGAATTGGTGCAAGCAGCCAATTACAACTAAGCGAGTTAGTTATAAGTTTATTGAACCTGGGAATGTTGATTTAAGGCCAATCAACGAACGTTTTACAGTCGGTTAAAGCAAGATTGGTAGGTTTAGCCTGCTCCCTCTAACCAGGTTGTGAGCATCTCGCAATCGGGAACTTCATAAAAGCAACACAGACTTCAAAGATTAGACAAATCTCTCCGCACTTCTACTGACTGCAAGATGAACTACAGCCTATATTGGCTGTAGTCATGAACAAACCCAAGAGCGGTTTATCTGACAAAGGAGCAACTGACCTGTGATTAGCACGACCTCTGTTCTCAAATCCTCATCACGCAATGCGTCTATGCCTGCGCGCCCAGAGATTTTTTCCCCTTCTAAACAGGTGCATCCCTCTGTCAACAGTAAGTTGAAGCGCCTTATTGATATTCTTGGTGCTCTCGTCGGGTTGAGTATTGTTGGAATCCTATTCATTCCGATTGCGATCGCGATTCAAATCGACAACCCAGGCCCTATTTTTTATAGTCAAATTCGTTGCGGCCTCTATGGTCGTACTTTCCGCATTTGGAAGTTTCGCTCCATGATTACTGAGGCAGATAAGCTTCAGCATTTGGTGCACAATCAGGCAAAAGGCAATATTTTCAAAAATCGCAATGATCCCCGTGTGACGCGCGTAGGAAGATTTCTCCGCAAAACCAGCCTGGATGAATTTCCGCAGTTTTGGAATGTTCTGAAAGGGGAAATGAGCCTAGTTGGAACCCGTCCCCCTACCGTTGATGAAGTGATGAAATATAAGCGACATCACTTTAAGCGCTTGTTAGTGAAGCCGGGGATCACAGGAGAGTGGCAAGCCAATGGGCGATCGAGTGTTGAAGACTTCGAAGAGATTGTGAAAATGGATTTGGCTTATCAACAAAAGTGGTCGATCTTCTACGATGTGCGATTGGTGCTTAAAACCATCACCGCTGTTTTTCAGAAAGATGGCGCTTACTAAATCACCTTAAATTCCTGTGTGTGGTAGTCCCCTTGAAAAAACAGGGGACTTTTTTTGGAAGTCTTTCGAGGCTCACCACCAGCGCAGCTGGAGCAAACTCTTTTCAGGTTGGCTGAGTTCCTCTTCCGATAGCCATTCCACAGGCTTGTAGGTGCCAAAAACGTGATCCCACCAATCCACAGCCAGCCCAAAGTTGTGGTGCCACATTCCGTACTTGTGGTGCACGTAGTGAACCGGCATCTTCATCCAGAAGCATTTTGTCGGATTCTCATGCTGTAGCTGATGGGCATAGGCTGAGAAGGCGGCATAGGTGATCGCGCCTAAAAACCAGGCCAATCCTGCTTCTAGAGAGACAAAAAACATCAAGCACATGGCAATCACAGTGCCCTTGACGTAATCCAGAAATTCCCACAACACCCCTTGCGCATCATTGCGACGATGGTGATCAAGGTGCCTTTCTCCAATTTTTGTTTGGCGGGGTGAGTGCATTAACCGATGCACCCAATATTCAGCCAAACTCGCTATTACAAATGCGGTTAAAAAGCACGAGCAAACAATGAAAACGGTCCATACCATGCCAATTTCTCCTATTCACACCGGCTTTTTCTAGATTGACTTCATAAATTCTATCGAAGTGCCTTCCTAAACCCAAGGGACCAACCGTTATTTTGCTAAATTGCTGCTGCTGCTCTATTCGATGCGTTTCCAGTAGATCTTTACCAGCAGATCTTCAAGGGACGCGATCGCCTTGGGTCTCTGCAAGCATTTGTGAGCAATTGACAACCGAATCTTCAGATGTTTTTGGTTGAGAGATTCACTAAACGTGATAGTATCCCTGATGCCCCTTGAGAGACTACAACTTCAAAGCTCCCAGGCTTCGTTCTTCGATCAGAGCAATCATGCAACTACAACCCACCCTGCGTCGTACTAAAATTGTCGCCACGATCGGTCCTGCAACTAGCAGTCCAGAAGTACTGCGTGAATTGATTGAAGCAGGGGCAACCACACTGCGGCTCAACTTTTCTCACGGCACTCACGACGATCATCAGCGCAATATTCGATTAATTCGCCAAATTTCTTTTGAGCTGAATCAACCCGTTGGGATTCTCCAGGATTTGCAGGGTCCCAAAATTCGGCTGGGACGATTTGAGAATGGAGCAATTACCCTGCAAAAAGGCGACCCGTTCATTTTAACGAGCCGATTGCTCCCCGGTACGCAAGAGATCAGTTCCGTCACCTACGAGCCGCTAGCGGATGAGGTCCCAGAAGGAGCCACGATTTTGCTCGACGACGGTCGCGTGGAAATGAAAGTGGAGCGTATTGATCAGGAGAAGCGAGAACTGCACTGCCGGGTTGTCGTGGGTGGAGTTCTTTCCAACAATAAAGGCGTCAACTTCCCTGGTGTTTACCTCTCGATTCGTGCCCTGACCGATAAAGATAAAGAAGATTTGATGTTTGGTCTCGATCAAGGAGTTGATTGGGTTGCGCTGAGCTTTGTCCGCAATCCTCAGGATGTGCTGGAAATCAAAGAGTTGATTTCGAGTGCTGGCAAGAACGTGCCAGTAATCGCCAAAATTGAAAAACATGAGGCGATCGAGCAAATGGAGGCAGTGCTGTCGCTCTGTGATGGTGTCATGGTGGCCAGAGGCGATCTGGGGGTGGAATTGCCAGCCGAAGATGTGCCCATTTTGCAAAAAAGATTGATCGCTACGGCCAATCGATTGGGCATTCCAGTTATTACCGCTACGCAAATGCTGGACAGTATGGTGAGCAATCCCCGTCCGACTCGAGCGGAAATCTCTGACGTGGCCAACGCGATTTTAGATGGCACTGATGCCGTGATGCTGTCTAACGAAACGGCTGTTGGCAAATTTCCGGTGCAGGCAGTTGAAACAATGGCCCGCATTGCTGAACGCATTGAACGCGAACAACCCGCTAATCGAGTCTTGGAAGATTTGCCTGGACGATCGATTCCCAATGCAATTAGTCAGGCGGTAGGTCGCATCGCTGAGCAATTACAGGCTGCGGCGATCATGCCGCTTACCAAAACTGGGGCAACCGCTCGTAACGTTTCCAAGTTCCGTCCCAATAAAGCGATTCTGGCTATTACTCCCCATGTAGATGTGGCGCGCCAGCTTCAGCTCGTTTGGGGTGTGCGGCCCTTGCTGGTGCTTAACCTGCCTTCTACTGGACAAACGTTCCAGGCGGCTCTGAATGTGGCCCAGGAAAAAGGCTTACTGCGGCAGGGTGACTTGGTGGTGATGACGGCAGGCACATTGCAGGGCGTTTCGGGCTCAACAGATTTGATTAAAGTAGAGCTGGTGACGGCAGTTCTCGGCAAAGGAACTGGCATTGGCCAAGGTTCGGTCAGCGGCAGGGCCAGAGTGGCTCAAAGCATGGCTGACTTGAGTAACTTTAATCCTGGAGAAATTCTGGTAGTCGCCAAAACCAGCGCTGACTATGTCGATGCAATTCGCAAAGCATCCGGAATCGTTACAGAAGAGGATAGTCTCACTAGCCATGCTGCTGTGATTGGGCTACGCTTGGGTGTCCCAGTGATCGTAGGCGTTGAAGATGCCACTCAGGTGATCCGTGACGGCACAATCTTGACGTTAGACATGCAGCGGGGTCTCGTGTATTCTGGCATGAACTCGGCTCAGACCGACGCGGCCCTGGCAACTTAGTTTGAGGGAATCGCTTGAGGGATGTTTAAGCTATCTTCTTGCCGACTTCTTGCTGATCGACAACCGCCAACAATCGATCGAGACTGGCATTCGGTTCAATAAACGAAAATAAATGGCGAAATTGAATTCGTCCGGTGCGATCGATCAGAAATTGTGCGGGCAAAGGTGCGCCTAAAGCCTGACCTACCTGATATCGGCGGAAGGTTCGACAGGTTGAATCACTCAGGAGCGGCATTTTTAGCTGCAACTCTTGCAAAACCACCTGACTTTGAGAGGGATCGGTGCTGGTGATCAGCAGAACTTCAATGCCTCGCTGCTGTAGCTCTTCGTAGGCTGCATTCAGCTCCATAATGTGGGGATAGCAGAGGGGACAGTATTGCTTCTCGCTAAAAATCCGGGTGAAGGCAAGCAGCACCCAGGGATGGTGGTTTAGATAGTGAGTCCAGCTTACTTTCTGGCCGATCGCCACATTCAACAATTCAAATGGTGGTGCAGCGCTGCCGATGGGCAGTTGATTGGTGGCAGGAATGGGTAGAAAATTTTGCCAAAACCGGCGGTGGAGTAGTCCATCCAATAGTATAGAACTCAACATAATACTTAGTGCTTGACCAGCAAAGTCGAATAATTTTCTGCTTCAATGATGGAGGAGGATCGCCAGTAATCCAAAGCTTGAGTGAACAATTCTTCTCTTTATAAAGTCTATCTCCACAGCACCTTCAGATCTGTCTAAACGTCACCTGTTCAGCCAGCAGGTTGAGTGCCGAGTTCATTCAGAGTCGAAAGCATGCGAATTACAAATTATCTTCACACTGCAATCCTGGTTGCCGATCTCGATCGAGCAGAACAGTTCTATGGCAACGTCTTAGGATTGTCCAAGATCGATCGACCCCTTAAATATCCAGGCGCTTGGTATGAACTGGGTGCCATTCAGGTTCATCTCATTGTTGATGCCACGATCGCACTCAAGCTGCAAAATTCTCAGAAGTGGGGACGCAACCCGCATCTTGCAATGGCCGTCGAAAATTTAGAAGCTGCCAAAGCTCACCTGATTGCCCAGGGATATGAAGTACAACTCAGCGCATCTGGACGATCGGCCTTATTCACACAAGATCCAGATGGTAATGTGATCGAATTGACCGAGGTCGCTTGATTTACGAATGACAATTCAAGCAATTAGTCATTTTGAGATATTTTTGATAGTTTGAGTAGTTCTCCGGTTCAAAGTTGCCTGAGCAATAGACAATATTTCATAAGTTTTATTCACTCTGACATCTTATCTACGTATTGCAGGAGACATCTAAGCTCAGGCCCATTGAGCAGGAACCTCGCGAACTCTTGGGGCTGCAATTTGCTGATCGAAACGCTCAACATCTCTGTTTTCTGACCGATCTGAAAGGAATTTCTCAAAACTTATAAAAGATGTGAATTTCTTTAATCTTCTCTTCCGGTACTGACATTTATGGGATTGTACTGAGAGAATGAAAACAATCTTTTTAACAACTCTCGGTTCAAAATCGCACAAATCCAGTTATCACAGGTTCAACTGTTATAGTCTTAGTCATCCAGTTTCACAATTCCTATGAAAGTCAGATCGATCGGTTCAATTGCTTGCCTAATCACAGTTTATGGATTAGTGAACGTTTTACCTTGGTCGCAGGTTTGGGCGAAAGAAGAGCAAGAGACGGAAACGACAACCGGGCAAATCATTCCCTATGCCTGTTACGATCGAGCTGGAAATGTATCCTACACTACGATTAATCCTCAGGAAACCTTAGGTTGGGAAATGGGATGTCGTGAAGTGCAGTATGAAAGTAGCGAGCCCGACACGACACCGATCGTTTATTTCCAGTGCTTTGATGTGAATGGTGGTGTTGCTTTCAATACCATTGATGACGAGGTGGCTGAAGATTCTGGGTTGCCCTGCCGTGAAATCGGTTCGCGCGTCACCACTCCAGTTCCCTATCGCCCGGTTCACTATGAGTGTTATGACGTCAATGGCGATCTCGCGTTTACGACCAGCTATCCGCAAGACACATTTGGCTGGAAGCCCGGTTGCCGTGAACTGCAATATCAAGATGAGGCAGTCGCTGCCCAACTGAATCAAACCCCCAGGACGACCTATGAGTGCTTTGATACACGCGGCAATGTTGTTTTTACCACCTACGATCCGCTAGAGGTCAGACGGTGGAAACTGGGCTGTCGCGAAGTTCACTCATAATCGCAAAGTTACAAATAAGTTACAAGTAAATTACAAATCAGGCCGATCGCAGTTTGCGTTGATTACGTCCTATTTCAGGATAGAGGAGAGATCATGCCCCCTGTTGTCACTCCCGACATGCTTGATTCAAAAACGCCGCCCGATGTTGTGATCCGGGCTGAAGCTCGCTGTCCTGAAACTGATCCGACGCTGGGAATTCCAGTTCAAATTCAGCGTGAAAATACGCCTCGGCATCGGCTTGTGGCGATCGGTGATTCTCTGACTCAAGGCTTCCAGAGCGCTGCCATTTTTAATACATCGCTGTCCTATCCTGCTTTAATTGCGCAAGAGTTGGGCTGGAAATCCCAGTTTCGGTTTCCGACCTATGGTGGTCCAGGAGATGGTTTGCCGCTGAATCTAGAAAAATTGGTGCGCCTATTGGAGCAGCGATTTGGCGATACCTTGGACTGGTGGGAGTTTGCCCCCGGTCTGCTGGTGGTCCGCGATTTTCTAGACCAGGTTGAAGACTATTGGGAACGTGGCACAGGCAATCTATTTCCTGATCCAAATGGACCAATTAATCACAATTTGGCGGTTTACGGTTGGGATTTGCGAAACACCCTGTCTCGCAACGCAGCGCTATGTCAGGATGTGATTGACGCCAAACCACCTACCGACGATTTCATCAATCAAATTGTTGAAAATGCGAATGAGCGAGCAGCTCTACGGGTGCTTAATTCGGCCCGAGATGCCCAGGGACGATCGCTCTCACCCTTACAGGCAGCAGCTGCATTGGCTTTAGAGGGCAGTGTAGAAACAGGGAGTGGTGATGGTATTGAAACGCTGATCGTGATGATCGGGGCAAACAATGCCTTAGGCAGCATCCTCACCTTTAATGTGGCCTGGAGTGACGCTGGCTATGACGATATGGCTCGCAACGATCGCTATACGGTCTGGCGTCCGATCCACTTTCAGTCTGAGTGGGATAAAGTGGTTGCCGATCTGAAGAAAATTCCGGCACGGCATGTCATCGTCAGCACAATTCCCCATGTCACGATCGCGCCTCTGGCCAGGGGGGTAGGACAAAAACAGAAGCCTGGATCGCGCTATTTCCCCTACTACACGTTCCCCTGGCTCGATAATCAGAGTTTTAATCCCCAGAAGAATCCTTGCATTACGGGGCAAGAAGCTCGCGCGATTGACAGTGCGATCGACCAGTACAACGACTACATTACAAATTCTGTGAGACAGGCCCGTCAGGAGGGACGCGATTGGTATTTGTTTGAACTGGCCGGCTTGCTCGATCGGGTTGCTCATCGACGCTATCTAGAAGATCCGGCAGCTCGGCCTTCCTGGTGGGATGCGGTTGGGGGAGCTTATCAGCTTCCGGCAGCTCTGCAAGCGCTTTCTCCTGTGCCAGATTCTCGATTTTTTGAATCCAACAAAACCGGACGATATCAAGGCGGCATCTTTGCGCTAGACGGAATTCATCCCACGACGATCGGCTATGGCGTGATGGCCCAAGAAGTGATCAAGATTATGCAGCGAGCCGGGGTCAAATTCTATGGTGCAGATGGCCAAACTGAACGTATGGGTCCTATCGAAATTGATTTTCAACGGTTGATCCAGCGTGACACCCTGATTTCTAATCCACCTCGATCGCTCTCAAGTGGGCTGAGTTTGATTGGCTGGTTAGACAAAAACTTCAATATTTTTGGGCGCTTCTTGCGATCGAGCATCTGAATGCTTGCAGATTGAGCTGAAGCGATGTCTATTTGAGGCTGTAATCTGCAAACATGACAGGATCATTACAAAAAAGAGAGAGCTGCATTTCAGCTTTCACAATAGAGAAGTAGCGTGAAAACCTGACTATGGTTTATTGGTGCGATTTAGGAAACAATCAGTCTGTTTATCTTAACGAGCAGGCGGGACAAACGATTGTGACGCTTCAATCTGCAAGTCCTGGTCAGCAGCAGCAATCTAGCAGCAGTTTTCAAACCGGTGCTTGGACTGCTCCACCCCAAGCTTTTCAAACCTCTACTGGAGTTGTGCTGCAACTGCATACGGTCCAGAACGATGTTTGGTTTCAAATTCAAGGAAATGGCATTCATCTATCTCAGCCTCCCTTGCTGCTGAATACTCCATCACTGCCAATGCAGCAAGTAGAATCGGCACCTGGCATAGCTCCGTTTCTTCCGATGCAGCCAATGCAGCCGATGCAGCCAATGCAGCCAATGCAGCCAATGCAGCCGATGCAAATGGGAAATATGTCAATGAGCTTGCAGCCAATGGAAATGCGGATGGGATCCTCTACATCTGCTGCTCAGTTCTGTCGTCAGTGTGGTGCTTCGGTTCAGCCAGCCGATCGCTTTTGTACAAAATGTGGGACTCAGTTACAGTGATATTGTCCCAGCGAGACATGGGCGGCATGAAGTTTTGAGACTGATCAGAATTGTTTAATCAAAATTTATAGTTCTGCCAGGTCACGATTTGGCAAACTGGAAACAGGCTCAAACTCGTTGATTTGCTGTTCCATCTGTAAGGGTAGAGAAACAGTAACGGTTGTTCCTTTCCCTTCTTGGCTTTCAAAATAGATTTGGCCTTGATGGGTGTCGATGCAGCGTTTTACGACTGCCAGTCCTAAACCTGTTCCTTGAATCTGACCAACGTTGCTACAGCGGTAGAAGGTTTTGAACAGGTTGCGTTGACCATCGGCAGGAATACCAATTCCTTCATCCTTAATTTGGAAAGTAACAAATCGTTCGTTACAGGACAGGTGAAAATCAATCTTTGTATGGCTTGGAGAATATTTGATCGCGTTTGAAAGTAAGTTCGTCAGAATGCGCCGTAAAAGGACCTGATCGACGCTGACATTATGACAGCAGCCAGCATGGCTAAATGCAATGAGATGTTGATTGTTATCACTCAACTGCAAGGTTTCACAAATATCCCGACAAAATCTTTCTAACTCAGTGATGGTGGGTTGACAGCTCGTTTTACCGGCTTCAAGGCTGCCAATTAACAGAACTTCATCGAGTAAGTAGAGCACATGATCGACCGCCGAGTTGACTTTGTCAAAATATCGATCGCGCATTTCACTTGTCAGCGCCTCTCCTCCATACCGCAACAATTCTGTAAACCCCTGAATACTGGTCAAGGGCGATCGAAAATCATGCGAGATCATGGAAACAAATTCGGATTTGAGCCGATTGAGTTCCTGTTCTTGCTCCAAGGCTTTGAGGGCGTCTGCCTTTGCTTGCTGCAGTTCTATTTGCATCCGACGCAGCATCAAATGATTTTCGACCCGTGCTAACACTTCTTCAACTTGAAAGGGCTTAGTGATGTAGTCTACTCCCCCAACCTGAAATGCTTGTACTTTGTCGAGTGGTTCTCCCAGCGCACTCAAGAAAATTACAGGAATATCGCGGGTTTGCTCATCTGCCTTTAATTGTTGACAAACTTCATAGCCGTTCATCTTCGGCATGTTAATATCCAACAAGATTAGATCCAATGGCACGGTTCGAATCGCCATCAGCGCTACTGAACCACTGATCGCACTGCGAACTTCGTACCCTTGTTTGGTCAACATGGACGAGAGTAAGCGCAAGTTGTTAGGGGTGTCATCAACAATCAAAATATTGCCTTTGACGCCAGTTGGTTGATGCTCGTTCATTGCATGTGGAACTTGGCTAATTCAATAATGTCTTCAAAGCGAAAGTCATAAACCAATTCTTCTAAGCTTTCGGCGAGGTTGTGATAAGTCGCAGGGATTTGCTCAAGCAATTGCAGCACTTGACGATCGCTACATCCACTCGCTGCTTGATAGAGTCTAGCAATCCACTCGGCAGACATAACTGTGAGATCGGCTGGAGCTAGCTTGGGGGGAAGTGAAATGGATTCTTCCTCCCCATATATGCAGTGTAACCCTAGTTGCTCAGCTCGCTGGGTAAAAATTTCTTCCCTTACCGGAATTTCAAATTCAAATACAGAACCTTCACCCGGGACACTCCGAACTTGTAGCTTACCTCCCATTAACTGGACGAATCGATCGCTGATAGCCAACCCAAGTCCTGTCCCCCGATTGGATTGTCGTCCTGATTCCGTTTGGACAAATGCTTCAAACAACGAAGCCATTTCTTCTGGCGCAATCCCAAATCCAGTATCCTCAACTTCAAAGCGCAACGCGACGACAAAATCTGCATCTTCGTGGGTGCTACACTGAACCCGCAGGTTGACCTGACCCTTGTCCGTAAATTTAATCGCGTTATCTAACAAATTCAGCAACACTTGACGCAACTTGCCTTGGTCTGCCTTGATCTGTTGGGGGACGTTGTCTGCAATATCAACTGTTAACTGGAGCTGCTTTTCGGCAGCCGGAATTCGTAACATTTCTCTAAGATTCTCCACCAGCTCACGCAGGTCAAAGCTGTTTTCTTGTAAACTGGCCCGATCGGCTTCTAATCTTGATATTTCTAGAACTTCGTTAATCAATTCCAGTAGGTGTTGACCACTGTGATCGATGATGTGGAGATATTCCCGATGCTCTGGATTCAGTTCGGCCTCTTGGTTAATCAGTTGAGTGAAGCCAAGAATGGAATTGAGCGGGGTTCGGAGTTCGTGACTCATGTTAGCGAGAAACTGAGTTTTCGCCCGATTTGCTGCTTCAGCTTCATCTCTTGCCTTCTTCAAATCCTCAGACTGTTGTTGAGTTTGAATTAACAGGTCAGCTTGCTGGATGGCTACTCCTAGCTGGGTACTAATGTGAGTCACTAAATGGATTTCACCAGGTAACCAGTCACGAAAATCAGAATTTTCATAGGCAGCGAGTAATCCCCAAAGACGATTCCCCTGAAAAATTGGCACAGTCAAGTAGGCTTTTGTTTGCAGTTTTTCAAGCAATTCTAAGTAGCAGGCAGAAAATTTTTCCTGGTAAATATTGGATACACAAAGATATTTTGCCCCTTGGCTATAAGCGCCGCCTTGCGTTTCCTGGAGATAGGTGTCGTAGACCTGGGCCTCCTGCTCCCACACTTTGACAGTACAGCGATCGCCGTTAATTGCTTGCGACAAGAACCCAGAATATGTAGGCGTAGGCTCCAATACCGCATTCCATCCTGCTGCGACTGATTCTGCGACACAACAACCACTCCAATCAGGGTTGAAGCGATAGAGCAAGACGCGATCGCATTGCAGGAGTTGCCGGAGCTCCTCCGTCGTGGCCCGAAAAATTTGCTCAATTTCTAAGGTTTGCCGCATGCGTTCAATCACCCGCAATGTCGCCTGTTCTCGTGCGGCACTCTGTCTCAAGGCATCTTCTGCGCTTTTTCGCTCACAGTGTAAAGCGATCGCCGATACTGCAGTGTTGAGGAGACTAACATCCAAGGCATCCCACTGATGGGATTGAGCACAACTCTCGAAACCAACAAACCCCCAGAGTTTGCCATTTACCATTAACGGTAAGATCAGGATTGATAAAATTCCTTGGGCAGCTAAAAATGCCTGTTCTGATTCAGACAGCTTTTCAACGGCGTCGCCAATGGCTTGTCCTTCCGTTAAGTATTGCATCCATTGCGCATAGTTTGCTTCTGATAGACATTCGGGTAGAGCGGACTGATGGGCTGGCAACTGGTGGACTAGCAGATGGCTCTCTGCATTCCAGACGGCTCGTTGAATCAGCGAGGCCTGACTCATTTCGGCACGGGTTTCGTAAAGATACACCCTGGATGCAGCAGCAACCTGTCCCAACAGTTGCAAAATCTCGTGATATTGAATTGGCTGCTCTCGGAATGTTAACAGTTCATGCTGGACTTCGACGAGCACCGCCAGAAACCGTTCTCGTTTGGCTAATGCCTGTTCCACCTGTTTGCGATCGCTAATGTCTCTTGCCACGATCAGGACAGAATCTTCAGATAGCGGCGAAATACTGGAGGACAAGCAGACTTCACGATCTTGCTGCTGCAAAGTGTATTCCAAATTCACTGGGGTGCGTAGGGCAAGACTGGTTTGAATGCTCTGCAACACTCGGTTGGCGATCGGAATCGGTAATGTTTCGTGGAGTGTTTTACCTAAAATGCTAGCTGCCGGTTTAGACAAGGTTGGGTTCGTTGAGGCGACCTTGAGGCATTGTCCTTTAGCATCCCGCACGAGGACCACATCGTTCATGGCGGTGAACAAAGCTCGTAATTCAGCTTCTGCTTGTTTCTGGGCTAAAACACTGCCTAATTGGGCTGCCACAGCAGAAACAACCTGAATTAAACGCTGATCTTGTTGCCGTGCCTCAATGGTGAAGAAAACGAGTACAGCAAGCACTGCAGGATGATTCTGGCCACTAACGGAAAGATTGTCTAGCTGCGTATTGCGATCGCGAGTGACTGTAATGGGGACTCCTAGTCGAGCTTTGATGCCATAGTGATTCACTAACTGGAAGCGATATTGGCTTTGATGCCCGGTCAAGACGAATGCGGGGCTAGTTTTATCTTCCACATCCAGAGTCCATTCTGGTTGTTGTTGAGCCCAAACCCGTCCAGCAATTCCTTCATGCGGTTGAAAAGTGACGTTGTGATAGGACTGACGCAAATGCTGCACCGAAGCTAGCACCGCAGGAGATTGCTCAATCCGGTTGCAATACCAAACAGGACTACATTCCAAAACACAACCATCGGCAGAAGGTAGCCAAACTTCTCCATAAGTCCAACCTGTTGCTTCACACAATCCCTCTACGGCTGCTTGCAAGGCTTGCGTGAAATCAGGCGCTGCAGTAATTGCTTGAGTGATATCGAGCAAGAGCTGAACTTCTTCTTCAGCCTGGTGTTGTTTTGCATTCACCTGATGGACGCTAATAAACTTTCCAATACTTTGAGCCATCAGCTCAATAATCTCTTGCTCGTGGTTTTGATATCCCTGCAAGCGGGGTCGGTCGGCAAAGAAACAGAGTGTTCCATAAATTTCACCGTCTACCCAAATTGGAGTGCCTATGTAGGAGTTGACCTGGAGATTGGGCAAGCAGGATTGGAGGAATGTTTTATCTAAAAAGTCAGTGTGCTGATAGCCCATTGTTTGCTGGGTTTGGACCACAGCTTGACAATAAGTATTTTGCAAACTGGCTTCGATGCCAGACAGCAGGCAGGAGCCATTAAAATATCCTGTTAAAACTCGATAAGACAATCCCTCAATACGACTGATAATGCCAGAGGAGAATCCCAAGATTTCACAACCTGTCTTGAGATAATCTGTACAGAGTTCTTCGATCGTCTCAAAATCAGTCAAGCCCAACCGATGGAGCTGCTTGAGATTGTTGCTGAACTCACTCAAAGCCAGTGATTTATTCAACAGTTCTGCTTCTGCTTGTTTGCGAGCAGTAATGTCCCGTGCGACCCAAATGACGGTATCATTGCCGCTTGGAGAAATCTTGGCGCTAAACCAAACAATTCGTTTGTCGATCAACAGGTCATATTCACACTCAACCGATTGCCGAGAATCTAAACTAGCTTGGATGTAGCTCAGAAACTGATCGGCTTGATCGATCGGAAAAATCTCATGCAGCGTTTTTCCAAGTAAACATTCTGGCGGCATGTAGAAGTTATTGTGGTTTGTCGGCGCAATTTTGAGATATTTGCCCTTGTGATCCAACACCAGAATGACATCCGACATCGCAGCAAACAGATCTCTTAGTTCTGTTTCAGAGTCTTGTAATGCCGCTTCAATCTGACGTCGTTCACAAATTTCCTGGCGTAAGATCAAATTTTGATATTCTAGAGCCTCTAGTTGTTTTTGCTCTTGATCGATAGACTTTGCTTGGGCCAAAGCAATTCCCAATTGATCTGCGATTGCTTCTAATAATGCAATTTCTTCAGAGGTCCAAATGCGTTGGCGATCGCATTGTTGTAGCATCAGTACCCCATTAGCCTGATTATGATAAGCCGTCCGAACTGCCACCAACGACTGCATATGGGTTAGATGACACAGGCTCTGAATGGATGCCAGTCGATCGTCTTGATAAACATTAATAGAGACTAATGCTCGGTCTTGAGATAACACCTCAGGGATAAATAAGTTATCTTCTAATGCAAAGTCAAGTTGCCGCATGGATACACAACTAGGCACCGTATATTCCGCAATCAGTGGAATCTCAGGAATTGGAGGGGGTACATAAATATGAAGTGAGCATCGACTAACCTGCAAGACCTGCCCAATCTGCTTAACTACGGTTTCAAAAATAGATTGACCATCGAGCTGTGAGCAAATTAATTCGGTAATTTGCTGGATTAATAGCGTTCTTTGAAACTGTTGTTCTAGTAATTGTTCAGCTTGTTCTCGCTGACAAACTGCTTGCTGTAGACGAAGATTCTGTTCAATTAACTGTTTCTGTAACCGCTGAATATTGAGCTGATTCTCGATTCTTGCAACGACCTCTTCCGAGTGGAAAGGTTTTGTGATGTAATCAGCCCCCCCAGCGCTAAAAGCTTTTACTTTATCTAGGGCATCTCCTAAAGCACTAATAAAGATAACTGGAATATTGCGAGTGCGATTATCAGCTTTGAGAATTTGGCAAACTTCGTACCCGTCCCGATCGGGCATTTTGACATCTAGCAGAATCAAATCTGGTAATTTCGCCTGAATTGTCTTTAAGGCAAAATTGACGCTAGGGGAAAACCGCACTTGATAACCCTTGCCAGCCAAAAGCCGCGCCAACAAACGAAGATTGGCTGGAGTATCATCAATAACCAAGATACTTTCTTTCGGAGTCAGGATTTGTTGCATATGGGTTTCAACGCTGATTTTTTAGAAATGAGCAATGATGCCACCACACTATTTCTAGAATTGAATAGGGTTTGATTGAAAGTTGCCCAAATCCATAGCTCAGAAAACTTGAAAAGAAACTTGCCTATAATTGCCTATAACTTAAATTGCCCATCCTAGGAATGTAGAACAACGATGAGACGAAATTTATAAATATAACGCCAGGTAAGCTAATCAACAAGAATTAGTGCTGAAATTGTACAGCATCAAATTTTGAGCCACAATTTCTCTTTTTCATGCGCAAAAGCTATGTCTACGGATAGATGCAATTCAAAAGGCCTGAAGTTGTTCTGAATTAAACAGAATTTAAGCTGCCTATGTTTTGACTTTCGTTGGCAATGCTCATATTCCTTTGCTAGAACTTGTTAACCCAACACAAGTTTGATGCTGGGTAGATTTCTGGTCATGCAATTTTCTTTTAAGCTGCGAGCCAGACAACTTAGGGTAGTTACGGCTAAGGCCATTTCTGTCATGACTGTAATGACAAGCTACAAATGAGGGAAGGGACGGTATCACTATCCATAGGTTTTGCAAAAAAGTAGCCCTGTCCTCGATGACAACCCAAAGCTTGCAGCTTCATTGCCTGCTCTTCAGTTTCAACCCCTTCAGCAATTACATCAATCCCTAAGTTTTGAGCTAAATTGGCGATCGCCCTCACTAAGTATTCTCCCCGTTTTGAGCAGAGTTGCTGAACGAAGGATCGATCGATCTTTAAGACATCTAGCGGCAGTTCAAGTAAGCGACTCAAAGAAGAGTAGCCTGTGCCAAAATCATCGATATAAAGCTGAACGCCCAAAACCCGGAGTTGATTCAGAACCAGCTCAATAATCTCTGTATTGCTCATAATCGAGCTTTCGGTAATTTCTAGCTTAAGACTTTGAGCAGGTAAACCCGTGTCATTTAAAATCTTTTCAATTTGCTGAGGGAGGTCAGGACAGACGATTTGTTGACAAGAAAGATTAACACTCACTGTGAGTGAATTGAAATAATCAGGAAACTGCTGTTGCCAAGATTGCAATTGATAGCAGGCCTCACGAATCACCCAAGCCCCAATATCAATAATCGATCCGGTTTCTTCAGCGATTGGAATAAATTGAGTTGGGGAAATCATTCCTAGCGTTGGATGGTGCCAGCGGGATAAAACCTCAAATCCTGTAATACTTCCGTTTCCCAAAGAGACAATTGGCTGATACTGCAAGCGCAATTGATGGTTGGCCAACGCCATCTGCAAGTCTCTTTCCATGCGGAGACGGGCTAATTCTTCTGATGAAAGGAGGCTGATGACGCCCTCAGATTCTTGCTCAATTGCTGTTGTGAGCCGCATTAATCGATCGACGTTAGACGCAGCGATCTTCACCATGCGCTGCCCTCTATCAGATAGCTCTCCTAACCGCCCACTATCTAATAAATCAAGCGCTCCTTGAATCACCGTTAACGGGGTACGGAGTTCATGACTGATATCGAGTGTTGTTTCATAGGGGGAGACAGCATAGAAGGAGTCGGAAGCCTTCTGGTAGTCAAACTTACTAGTCGTCATGCCTTACACGCTGTTTTAAAGTCCAAATCAGATGCAACCTAACCCTAGCTCAGCTGGCAGCATCAATCGTTATGAAGTAGGTTCGAAATGTCTTGCCAGTTTTGCTAAATCTGATTGAGAAAAAATGAATATCAAACACTCATTGCCGCATCCTAAATTCGAATCGTGCAAAAGTCGGGCAAAGCTACTGAGCTTAACACAATATTTATCTAGAAAACCTGATCAAAAAGCTTAAGAATTCCAGCCTAAAACCTCAAGCAGCTGATGAGCCAACTTTGCAGGCTTGAAAGGTTTTGCGATCATTGCCTTGACGCCCAACTCAGCAAAACGCCGCTGATCAGACATTTGTACTTTTGCTGTTAGTAAAATCACAGGGATATGTTTAGTGGCAGGGTTGGCTTGGAGATGTTGAAAGACTGTTAGGCCATCCATATCAGGTAACATGACATCCAGTAAGATGGCGTCAGGCTGCTCTTCTTCAGCTTTATGCAGACCTTCTTGACTGGAGCAAGCAACAATGACCTCTAACCCCGCCATAATTTCGAGACTGGCTTGAGCGACCTCCCGGATGTCATCTTCATCATCAATGACTAGAACAAGTTTTCCTGTCACTCATCACCTCCACTCGATCAGCTCGTTCCTAGTATTCCCTGATACGCTGGGAACAGCAACGCACTGAAATGGTAGCGCCAGGGAACAAGGTGCTTCCTTGGCCTAAGACGCTTTCTTCCCATAACCTACCTTGATATTGCTGAATAATGCTACGGCAGATTACCAAACCCATTCCAGCCCCCTAATGGGAACAGGCGTCAGAAGCATCAGCTTGTTGAAACTGCTCAAAAATTGATTCTAGCTTATTAGGAGGGATTCCTTATCCAGTATCTTTCACATCAAATTAAAACATGGGAGCATTGCAGCTTCCCAAACGGCCTCGTTCCATTGTCATATTGTTCGATTTCTACCCTGATCTGCTCACCCAGTGGCGAGAATTAAATCACATTCATTGCTAAATGGTGGAGAACTTGACGAATTTGAGATGGATCGAGATGAGCAAGATACTACTTGTTAGTTGAACCAGGCGATCGATATTACTTGCTGCAATTTCTAACATGCGCTGACTGCGATTGGATAGATTACCTTCCTGAAACTCTCGATCGTAGCAATAAGATGTTTTAAATGTTTTTTAGAGAGATAATCGCTCGTCCCTGCTTAAATCACATGCTGGCTGCATTTTATTCAAAAGAATTAGAAACTAAAAAAATAGTAGATTCAGCCCAGAAGATTGCAAAACTTGGAGTGGTTTCAGAACATTGATACCCTACAATTGAGCATTTCAAATGACGATATCTTAGGCAGATTTTTGCAAGACTAGCTGCAACACCTCTCGACTACTGATCCCTTCAGAGCTTGGTATATAGACGTTTTGCAAAAAGCGGTGTAAAATTTTTGCGCATCAGACTTAGATTGATCAATTAATAGAATGCATAGAGAATTTCCTATCTTTCTGACTTATAGGCTGCAATTCGAGAAAAAGAAAATCCTCAGGAAAATGGTGTTGTTTTTTGGCAGATTTTTTCTTTGAATATTCAGTTTTTATTCAGTCTTCTTCTAGAATTAAACTCAAAACTCTACTAATCAACTAGAAAATCGATTTTGCTATTTAGATAAATAAAAGAATGTTTTTAATCATAATCTTTGCCAATTAGTATGATGTTCTTATCACGATAAACCCATTCACAAAATATTTAATTCAAACAAGGTGTATATTTGCCTAAATTACTTATCAATTTGCCAGTTAAAGGTACAGAAGCCGGGAAACATATTGAGTAAAACTGGTTTTTTGGGGTAGGCATAACGGTGGCTGATCCCACATTTTCCCTTGAGTTTTCACAAAAACTGGGAAGCTGATGCGATCTCAGTGCTCTGTCAGTTATTTTGATCACAATTAACTTGTGGTTTAAAGACTAACAAAATTGCGGTTGACAACTGTTGTGACCATTGAGGTAAGGGACTGCTGCTCGACTTTTCCACCTTTGCAAACTACCGTAGTAATGGGTATTCTTTTTGATACGGGCTTTGTTACAAAGGGGATGAAAAGAACCCTGATCTTATTAAGTGGTGCATCAACTATGACAATAGGGAAACTCCGTGGGCAGGAGAGTCTTGAGCCAGATCATATGTCGGTAGAGCGCTCTACTAAGACGGCTCGGCATGCTGATCGACATCCTGAAAGGATTAGACCTTTACTCATTCAACATTTTGGTCCTAGTGCCTTGGATCAAATCATGCTTTACCTTGCCTTTAGCGCGATGCACACGAGTGGACATCGACATGGGGCATTTTTAGATGCAGCAGCGACAGCCGCCAAATGTGCAATTTACACAACTTATGTGGAGGAGGGGCAGAACCTCAGGCTGACAGGTCAACTGCACCACATAGAACCCAAGCGCGTTAAGGTCATTGTCGAAGAGGTTGAGCAAGCTTTGACGGAAGGTAAGTTGCTCAAAATGCTAGGTTCTCATGGTCCTCGATACTTAACGCAGTTACCTTACCTGTGGTTAGAGTTGTATCCCTGGCAGTCTGGTCGATCGAGAATTCCTGGAAACGGCTTAACCTCAATTGAAAAACAGCAGATTGAAGAGAAGCTACCCAGTAATCTACCTGATGCTCAATTGCTCAATAGCATTCAGTTTATGGATTTACTGGAGCTTTTGCACAGCCGCTCGCAAGAGGATTTGCCCCCGGACCATCAAGTGGCTTTAAGCGAAGCCATGGCCGACCACATTAAGCGACGGCTAGTTCATTCAGGCACTGTCACCAGAATTGATTCTCCCTGGGGCATTCCTTTTTATGCACTGAATCGCACTTCTTATTCTCCGATTGATGATGATGAGCGAGCTTATACAGTGGTTGAAGAAGTGGCGCGCCATTTCAGCTTGATGAGAAATTGGGCTGAGCGTCAGCCTAAAACCCTGCGAATTCTAGAGGAACTCAATATTCCATCAGAGCGAACTGATGCAGCCCTTCAAGAACTAGATGAGCTTGTGAGTGCTTGGGCTAATCGATATCACCAAGCGAGTGGAGAACCCTTCATTTTGCAAGCAGCTATTGGCCCTGATCCTAATTCAACGTCCGTTTAGAACCTTACTGAAGCTTCGCTTCCTGCCAGACCTCGAAAGTTCCGATAGGCTTGACTGCGTTGGAGTCGATTCAGGACACGAGTTGAAAGTTCTGTTGGTTCGATGGGTTTAATCAGCAAATCATCGGCTCCTGCCATAAAAGCTTGCTGTTGAGTTTGAAAGTCAGCTTGGGCTGTCAGGAACATAATTGGCAACCAGTTCCATTGCGGATCATGCCGTACTGTTTGGCACAGTTCAAATCCATTAATGTCTGGCATATTGACATCCAGGATCAAGAGGTCGGGTTGCATCTCGTTAAGCTGATCCCAGAGTTGTGTGGAGTCAGTCAACCCAGTGAGCTGAATTCCTTGAGGCTCCAAACAGCCCTTTAAAATCGCTGTAATCAAGGGATCATCATCCACTACGAGTACTTTGAAGGGTTCTGGTTTATGAAGTAAAAACTCGACAATGGCTTGTAGGATGGCAGTCGGGGACAACGACTTTTGTAAAAACAAACTGCTACCTGTATGGATCGCTTCAACACGATCTTTAGCGCTTGCCTGTGTAGAAAGAAAAACAATTGGAACAGCAGGCGGAGATTGCAGTCCTGCAATAAAAGCTTGCCTGCGTGGATCAGATTGAATCATCAATCCATCCAAGATGGCTAAATCAGGGCGTTCTCGTTGACACTGTTTTTGGGCTGCATTGACTGTTGTCACTACTTTTGTTCGCAGTTGATACTCGACAGCTTGAGCCACAATGGATTGAGTAAATTCCCGATCGCGATCCACAATGAGTAACAAAGGCAAATGCTTAGTCGCTTTCTGGGTTAATAGACCCTCTTTTGCAGTTGCCTGAGATGTAGTTGCCTGAGATGCAGTTCCCTGAGATGCAAGAAGACCGGGCGGAGTGGCCGCCTCTAGAATATGTTGCAATGCGGTAACGATTTGCTCTACCTGCAACGCTAATTGCTGTTGCACTGCTGGAATGAGTGGTTCATTCACCGCCAATAACAGTTCTAATTGTTGCGCAAGACGAGATCCTTCATCAAACCCAAAGGTACCAAGAGAACCAGCCAGTTTATGCGCAATTTGGCTTGCTCTTTTCTGCAGATCCAGATCAAGCGTTGCGGTTTGAAAGGCTTGAGCTGTTTGCATAAGCAGATCGATTTGCTGCAAACTTGTGTGTCGAGTTCTTTGCCAAATTTCTGCGACTGAAGTCTCTAAAGTCTGTTGCTGAGTTGGGGACAAGTCTGCTGCACGGTTTTCTGTTAAATAAAGAGGATTGATACGGTAGCCTTGCCCATATAACGTTTCAATTAAATCCCCAGCTCCGACTGTATCGAGCTTGCGTCGAATACTTTTGATGTGGGACTTAACCGTGTCTTCGTTGGGTGGATCTTCATTGAATGACCAAATTTGATCAACAATTGCACTGCGACTAAAGACTCGGTGCTGATGCCGTAAAAACAGCTCTAAGAGAAGATATTCCTTACGGCTAAAGCGTAATAACTGGCTATCGTAAGTGACTTCACAGGAATTTGGGTCAAGCTGAAGCTTGTTGCAGGTCAGCACAGAAGTTGTGATCATATTGCCACGACGAAGCAGGGCTCTAATCCGTGCGGCTAGCTCTCGTGGGTCAAAGGGTTTAACAACATAATCATCTGCGCCAGCATCCAGCCCCAAGAGTTTATCGGTTGTTGTGTCACGAGCTGTCAGCAACATAACCAAAACTTGTTTTTTCTGGCTGCGCAATCTGCGGCAAAGGGCAATGCCATCTAATCTGGGCAAGACAATGTCTAGTAGAACAAGGTCATAAGGGAAGGATTCGATCAGTTCCCAGCCTGCTTCGCCATCTTGAGCGACATCTACAACATAATTCTGCTCATTCAAGATAGCAGTGACGACTTCTATAATCCTTTCATCATCTTCGATGAGTAAGATTCTCATAGGACATAAATCAGGGTTTCAAGTTGCCGATCGCGATTTAAGCGTCAGGAATAGGTTGTGCCACAACTTGGGACAGGTGAACGGAGTCCCATGGGTCTGTTTGTAGAGAGGGATCAACGAGAGATCTAGGAATCTACGTTGAATTTACAAAACCTTGAGTGTGAGGCTCTTTGCTGACCGGGGGATAAGAGCGCAATTGGCCAGTTAGGAAACTGGAAGGGCCAAAGGGACCTGCTGAACTCGGCAGAGGCATTTCATTATCTTAGAACTACAAAGCTGCAAAAGGCAGGCTGAACTACAAGAAAATACGGATGAACAGATAATATTACTATCACATCTCCGTATTCTTGCGGAATTTTCTGCCGGATCAATTGGTGGCCTGATGAGGCTAAACCTGATCCAGTTGGAGAAGTCGGCTTAATCGAGTAAACGTATGGAGGGGATCCAGATAAAATTACGGAGCCTTGACTTCAACTTTGTGGAGGTAAGCCTGTTTTTTCACGGGTTTTCCACTTTTCAGCTTTAAGATTGCACAACAGATACAAATCTGGATGTGTTTCCTATCGTTAAGTTGTTCAAGTTAGTAAGCGGGCGTCCGTGGAATCCCAGACTAGTGGTTAGGACGGCTAGGTATCTACCAGCAAATTGATTCAAAAGTGCCAATTACTCACATTTCAAGATTGAGTCTGGTGATTGACCAACGCTTTTTGCTGCTTTCAGATTCAAAACTTCAGACAGTGTTTAGGGAGCACCAAAGTCATAAATTGAGGTGAATGCAGAGATTTGGGCATGGAAACACTACTGATTAGTGAGCAATTTGTTTCCCAGTTTAAGTATTGGCGTGAAGGACAGGTTCGCACCGGAATGAGGTTTCGGAAGGGTCTGTTTGACTATGTAACAAAGTTCGAACATCTTCAGAGGCATCAAGCATTTGACCTGGCTTGGCGTCTCAGTATGGCTAATAAAGAAGTTGTGGTGACTGTATCTTCGGAGCAGTATACGGTTTGGGTTGGTCTTGGTGTGCTCCAGGATACAGACCAATCTCGTCAATTAGCTCCTGCTGTTTTTGCTCGCTCTATTGATCGGCCAGTCAGTGAGATTTTGCTTCAGCAACCGGCTCTTTCGGCATAACTTTATATATAGAGCTGAGAGATATGTAGAGCTGAGAGATATGTAGAGCTGAGAGATATGTAGAGCTGAGAGGATTGCTAAATAAGTGGCTTTTCTGAGAAGGTTGACAGTGTAACTTGCCCTGCTCAATACTTGAGAAGCTCTCGTTGCGATCGATCTATGTCTCCGCTCACGATTGGCGATCGTGCCCCTTGGTTCTCACCCACCGCAGCTACCTCCGAAGCGAGTGGCCAAGATTTCATCATGGGTGGTTATCGGGCAGTTTTATTCTTTTTCGGGAGCTCTCGTAATCCCTTAGTGAAACAGACCGTTGCGGCGTTTTGCACTGCTCAAGCTCGGTTTGAGCAACTCGGGATTCATTTTTTTGGGGTGAGTATTGATCCGAGCGATCGGGATTTGGAAGCAACGGTGCCACCAACGTCCCATTTTCACTGGTTGTGGGATTTTACCGGTGAAATCAGCATGCGTTATGGGCTGTGCCAGTTAGGGCAACAAGGTCAGGGAATTACTTATGATCCAACATCTTTTGTAGTAAGCGAAAACCTACAGATCTTAAATGTATTTCCTCTCGAAACTCAGCTTACCCACGCTCAACAGGTCCTCAATTATCTAGAAAGTTTGCCGCCTGCTCCACCACCACGCTTCATAACTCAGCAAGCGCCAATTATTTTGATTCCCAAAGTGTTTTCGCCAGAGCTTTGCCAGCACTTGATCGATCGCTACAAAGCGGACGGAGGCAGCGCATCTGGGTTTATGCGACAAGATGGGGAAAAGACGGTTGTTGCAGTCGATCCAAAAATTAAACGTCGCCGTGATTGGTTAATCACCGATGCCGATCTGATCCAGCAAATCAATCTGCTTCTCAGCCGCCGTATTGTGCCTGAAATAGAGAAAGCTTTTCAGTTTCGAGTCACCTGTTTCGAACGCTATGTTGTAGCTTGCTATGAGGAAACGAATCAAGGGTTCTTTCAACCCCATCGAGACAACACATCGATCGGAACTGCCCATCGTCGATTTGCGCTCTCTCTCAATTTAAATACGGGTTATCAAGGCGGTTGCCTGCGTTTTCCAGAGTATGGGGCCAATCTTTATGCTCCACCCCCCGGTAGCGCCGCCGTTTTTTCCTGTTCCCTCCTGCATGAAGCGACTCCAGTTATCCAGGGACAACGATTTGTGCTGCTGTCTTTTCTGTATAACGACGAGGATGCCAAGCTGCGAGAGCAAACTCAAAAACAAATTGTGCGTTCTGGGGTTGTGCCGCAGGGAGTCGGTAATGATCGCATTCAAACAACTCGCCCTAAATAAACTCACCCCGCTGCAAGCAACGGGGTATTCCGGTTCACAAGATCAAATACGAACGCCCCAAGGGGCGAGGAATTTAACCCGAAACAGATTAAAAACTCTATTCTGATCACGCTAGCCCGGTTTAAACACGGACAATCTAATAACGCAACGCAGTGAAGCAAGCCTTTTGAACCAGGGATGATTCAATGAGATCTTACTCTGGAGAGACGAGACCAAAGCAATATCGTTGTTATAACCGGATCAGGTAAAAAAGGCTTCCATGGTGCAAGTCTGCATGGAGGACAAGGGATAAACATGCGGTTGGGAAAGGGCAATGAGCAATTTAGCAACGGTACCGACTTTAAACTATAGCGATCGGATTCATACAGAAATTGCAGTCCCTTCAGAATCTGGTACGGCAGGTCAAACCAATGCCTCACCGACGGATCCGTTCTGGCTGCTACTTCCAGCCTCTATTTTTTTCCTGTTGCTGCCTGCTGTGTTAACGTTCAGTGACATTAAAACAAGTTGGAAGCATTGGCAACATCATCGCAAGATAAATGCAATTATTCCTTGTAGGGGTTGTCACTTCTTCAACACGAATATTCGCCTAAATTGCGCTGTCCATCCTTGCAAGGTGCTGACGGAGACTGCTGTCAACTGTCCTGATTTCAAACCGAAAGAAACACAAAAGCATCATCAACAAAAGCATATTGATAATAAGTAGCTATCTGAGGTTTGACAGTTTTGAATAAAAAAGTAAACATCAGAAATCATACCATATTTTTGTATTTAATTTAACATTAAATCTATGATTAAGCGACGATTTTCTACTTATGTATATTCTAGATTATGAATTTATTCATGAATAGAATTGTGAAAAAATAGATCTTTGCAAGGCAAGTATTGGTTGTTTAAAAAACTACATAGAGGGCAACGGGTAGTTCGCAACATCAATTTTTAGCTTCCCAGGTAACGATCTATTGCAGGCCGTAAAAGGATGCGTTATACAAGAGGGCGTTGATTTTTTAGCCCGTTGTTAGTATGGAACGCAGTCAGGCTTTTACAGTTTGGATCACGACAACCACGTTTCTGTCCATCTGTAACTCACCCGTTTGGGCAGCAGCGGGACCAGAGCAGATCAGGGCTTGTACAAATGCCGTGGTGGTTGAGTTGCAGGGGGTACCGCGATCGGAAGTGACGGTGACTGCGGATCCGGCGAACAATTCAGAGTTCGTGAACTGGCAAACAAAAGATGGTAGAGCAGGGTTTTGCCGGGTTGAACCCGATGGATCGGTTGATCAATTTGGCATTGACCAGGCTGCAATCACCAATCCGGACCCAGTTTCAACTTATACCATTCCCGATCGATCGGGTGCTTTAGTGACAGTCACAACGGATAGCGGCGAACTGAACGTGCGGCAAAGCCCTGGTGGCGAGATCATTAGAACCGTGCCGAATGGGGATTCACTAACGTTAACTGGTCAGACTAGTGGAGAATGGGTCGAGTTGGAAGGTGGCGGTTGGGTTTCCCGATTTCTTGTGACACCCGTTGACTCAGGCACTTCATTGTCATTTAATCTCCATCACGCCAGTCCTGAGTCAAGTTCAAGCCCAGCATCTCCGAATCAGGTGATTTCTTCAAATCAGGCGATCGTTGCAACCGGTGGGGCAGGTTTATATGTGCGACAGACTGCCAATGGCGAAATTGTTGGTTCGATCGCAGATGGTAGTGTTGTCACGCTAACCGGACAGCGGAGCGGAGAATGGGTCGAGTTGGAAGGTGGCGGTTGGGTTTCTGAAGCCTATCTCCAGTATTAGGAGCTTAAGTATTAGAAGCTCAAGGCTGAACCTCAACAGGCTGGTCCGATCGCCATTCAATCTTTTGGGTAGAAATTCCTATTAGAACGATGGGGTTAGAGTGTGAAAATCCTGACTGAAACCTGCTCAATTCTGACAGAGGTCAACTAGTGGCTTGCTCGTGGCTTGAAAGTTTATATCAGAGTTGATCAAGCTAGCGATTGCCTCTTAAGCGCGGGTTTCCATAGGAACTTGTGCATTTTGAGTCGGGAAAGTGAGTGCCATTTCTATTAAAAGCAAGTACTTGAAAAGCAACTCGGTTAAAACAGAAATTAGTCAAAAGAATTGGTTAATCCATAGCTTTTTATTTGCAAATAATCGGGAATGAAGAGCTATTTTATTCGGTGACTTCAAGTAACTTAAAAGAATTTGGATCAAGATTTGTTGAGCCGCTTTTCTGCAATAAGAACATCGAAATTACTCAAGATGAACTATTGCAAACTACTTTCAGTTAGGGAGCTCAACCTAGCGCCTAAGTGGAACCTACGCAAGCTTACTTCTCGACTTATTGCAACAAAATACTGTTAAGTTGGCTGGTCAAAATCGACTGGGTTTAACCCTGCAATTTTTGTCTCGTTCAGGTAGAACAGCTCTAGAGAACTAGACCGATTGAAATGGAGCTTATTTATATGATGAGCGGTTACTCTCAAAATTGTCAACAAATGTAAAGCAATGCTGCTGATTTTTTATCAATTTGTGTCAGATGTGGAATTTAGTTCACATTTGGACTGGGTTTTCTGGTAAAAACGCTAATGTAACGTTTTGCATTTAAGAGAGCAGTTGTCGCGGTACAGGTTGGGAATGGAGCTTCAAAAACCCTGCAATTTCTGTGCTTGTGACTGCTGACCTTGAACTGCCTCAACGTTGCTGACAGCTTTTGAGAAGGAGCCTAACCGCATGTTCACTCACGTCAAGCCCACTATCAGACATATCGCCCCCGATAGTCTCCAGGGGCGATCGCTGATCAAGGTGGTCTATGTCGTGTTAGAGCCGCAATACCAAAGTTCACTCTCTGCGGCAGTTCGATCGATCAATCAAAATAATCCCGATTTAGCAATTGAAATTAGTGGCTATCTATTAGAAGAGCTGCGCAGTCCCGAAAACTATGAGGCGTTCCAGCAAGATGTGGCAGCAGCCAATATCTTCATCGCCTCTCTGATTTTTATTGAGGAATTGGCAGATAAGGTGGTGGCAGCAGTTGAACCTCATCGCGATCGATTGAGTGTAGCTGTAGTTTTCCCCTCTATGCCGCAAGTAATGCGTCTCAACAAGATGGGTAGCTTTTCGATGGCCCAAATTGGCCAGTCCAAGAGCCTCATCTCTGGCTTCATGAAAAAGCGCAAAGAGAAATCGGGTGCGGGTTTCCAGGATGCCATGCTGAAGCTGTTGCGTACGCTGCCTCAGGTGCTGAAATATCTGCCGATGGATAAGGCACAGGATGCTCGCAACTTTATGCTGAGCTTCCAGTATTGGTTGGGCGGATCGCCAGAAAACCTGGAAAACTTCCTGCTGATGCTGGCCGATAAATATTATGTGGTCAAGCTCGATCGCACCACGCCATTGAAGTACCGCGATCCCGTTACCTATCCTGATGTCGGGATCTGGCATCCGCTGGCTCCTCAAATGTTTGAGGATCTGAAGGAATACCTCAACTGGTTCAGTTCTCGACCAGATGTTGCAGCAGATGTGAAAGATCCGCTCTCGCCTTGCGTTGGGCTGGTGCTGCAGCGGACTCACTTGGTGACAGGGGATGATGCCCACTATGTCGCCATGGTGCAGGAACTGGAATCGATGGGATCGAAGGTCATCCCCGTCTTTGCCGGTGGACTGGACTTCTCGAAGCCAATTGATGCCTTCTTTTACGATCCTCTAACTAAATCGACGATCGTTGATGTCGTAATTTCGCTAACGGGTTTTGCACTCGTGGGTGGTCCGGCTCGACAAGATCATCCAAAGGCTGTGGAAGCCTTGCAGCGGCTGAATCGTCCCTATATGGTGGCGCTGCCGCTGGTCTTCCAAACTACTGAAGAGTGGCAAGATAGCGATTTGGGGCTGCATCCGATTCAGGTGGCGCTGCAAATTGCCATTCCTGAACTGGATGGGGCGATCGAACCGATCATTCTTTCAGGTCGCGATGGCAACACAGGTAAAGCGATTGCCCTTCAGGATCGGGTTGAAGCGATTGCCCAGCGAGCGATGAAGTGGGGTAATCTGCGCCGCAAGCCCAAGCTCCATAAAAAGGTGGCGATCACAGTGTTTAGCTTCCCGCCGGATAAAGGGAATGTTGGCACTGCCGCCTATCTGGATGTGTTTGGCTCCATTTACGAAGTGATGCAGTCGCTCCGGCGTAATGGTTACGACGTACAGGACCTGCCAGATTCCGCAGAGGCGCTCATGGAGGCTGTGATTCATGATGCCCAGGCTCAATACAGCAGTCCAGAGCTAAACATTGCCTACCGCATGTCTGTGCCGGAATATGAAAAGCTGACGCCCTATCACCATCGCTTAGAGGAATCCTGGGGACCAGCTCCGGGCCATTTGAATACGGACGGGCAAAATCTGCTGGTGTTTGGCAAATCCTTTGGCAATGTCTTTATCGGTGTACAGCCTACTTTTGGTTACGAGGGCGATCCGATGCGGCTGTTGTTCTCGCGATCGGCCAGTCCTCACCATGGTTTCGCGGCCTACTACACCTATCTGGAGCATATCTGGCAAGCGGATGCCGTGCTGCATTTTGGTACGCATGGCTCGCTGGAATTTATGCCCGGTAAGCAAATGGGCATGTCGGGTGAGTGCTATCCCGATAGCCTGATCGGAACGATTCCCAACCTTTACTACTATGCGGCCAACAACCCCTCGGAAGCGACGATCGCCAAACGCCGCAGCTATGCCGAAACGATCAGCTACCTGACGCCTCCGGCTGAAAATGCGGGCCTGTACAAAGGTCTGAAGGAGCTGAGCGAATTGATCGCCTCCTATCAAACTTTGAAGGATAGCGGTCGGGCTGTACCGATCGTGAATGCGATCATCGACAAATGCCGCTTGGTGAACCTGGACAAGGACATCACGCTGCCGGAAGGCGACGATACCTCAAATCTCTCTGCCGAAGAGCGGGATACGCTGGTGGGTAAGGTTTACATCAAGCTGATGGAAATTGAGTCTCGTCTGCTGCCCTGTGGTCTGCATGTGATTGGCAAGGCTCCCACGGCAGAAGAAGCGATCGCAACATTGGTCAACATTGCCGGGATCGATCGGCCAGAAGATGGCATCCAGAGTTTGCTGCGAATCATTGCTGCCAGCATGGGCCGCGACATTGACGACATCTACCGCAATAGCGATCGGGGTGTGCTGGAAGATGTGCAGCTGCTGTATGACATCAACCAGGCTTGTCGGGCGGCTGTGACTGCCATGGTGAAAGAGCAGATCGATGCAGAAGGTCGGATCTCAAGGGTATCCAAGCTAAACTTCTTTAACCTGGGCCGGAAAGAACCCTGGATTGAAGCGTTGCAGGAGGCAGGCTATCCGAAAGTGGATCCAGACGCGATCAAGCCTTTGTTCGAATACCTGGAGTTCTGTCTCAAGCAGGTAGTGGCCGACAACGAGTTAGGGGCATTGCTGAAGGCGCTGGAAGGTGAATATATTCTGCCGGGACCGGGCGGTGATCCGATTCGCAATCCGGACGTTTTGCCCACCGGGAAAAACATTCACGCGCTGGATCCGCAATCGATTCCAACGACAGCAGCAGTACAGTCGGCTCAAATTGTGGTCGATCGTCTACTGGCCCGTGAGCGAACGGAAAACGGCGGCAACTATCCGGAAACCATTTCCTTTGTGCTTTGGGGTACGGATAACATCAAAACCTACGGGGAATCGCTGGCGCAGGTGATGCTGCTGGTGGGTGTGCGGCCTGTGCCCGATGCCCTCGGTCGAGTCAACAAACTGGAGCTGATTTCGCTGGAAGAACTGGGTCGTCCCCGCATTGATGTGGTGGTCAACTGCTCTGGTGTCTTCCGCGATCTGTTCATTAACCAGATGAATTTGCTCGATCGGGCGATCAAAATGGCGGCAGAAATCGATGAGCCGATCGAAATGAACTTTGTCCGCAAACATGCGCTAAAGCAGGCGGATGAACTGGGCGTTAATCTGCGGCAGGCAGCCACGCGCGTTTTCTCGAATGCCTCTGGCTCTTATGCGGCCAATGTCAACTTGGCGGTGGAAAACAGCACCTGGGAAAGCGAGTCCGAATTACAAGACATGTATCTAGCTCGCAAGTCCTTTGCCTTCAATGCCGATAATCCCGGCATGATGGATCAGTCGCGTGGTATTTTCGAGGCGGCCTTGAAGACGGTGGATGTCACCTTCCAGAATCTTGACTCCTCGGAGATTTCCCTGACGGATGTGTCGCACTATTTCGACTCCGATCCCACAAAGGTTGTCTCTAATCTGCGCGGAGATGGCAAAAAGCCTGCTTCCTACATTGCCGATACGACGACTGCAAACGCTCAGGTGCGCACTCTATCAGAAACTGTGCGACTGGACGCCCGCACAAAACTGCTGAATCCCAAGTGGTATGAAGGCATGCTGTCCCATGGCTATGAAGGTGTGCGCGAATTGTCGAAACGGCTGGTCAACACCATGGGCTGGTCGGCTACCGCAGGTGCAGTCGATAACTGGATCTACGAAGACACCAACGCTACCTTCATCCAAGATGAGGCGATGCGTAACCGATTGATGAATCTCAACCCGCACTCATTCCGTAAGGTTGTCGGCACATTGTTAGAAGTGAATGGTCGTGGCTACTGGGAAACCAGCGAAGAAAACCTCGATCTGCTGCGGCAACTCTATCAAGAAGTGGAAGATCGGATTGAAGGGATTGAATAAAAGCGATCGCCTTTTGATTTGCTTCGTTTGAAACCAAGCAGAAACTGAATGAGGCCCAGATAAATAAAGAGCTGGAAGTGAATCAACTCCTTCTAGCTCTTTTTTGTTTTTCCCTTCTGTATGCGATCGCCTCTTGCGTATTCAAAAGGCAAAGGTGGTTCGAAGCGTTGCAATCACTGCGTCAGGGTTGTCGGCATCTTGATCAGGGGCAGTCAACCAGATAATACCCGGTGTGATCGAAATATTGTCGTTGAGCTGGTGTCGATAGAATGCTTCGATATGGAGTGGCACATCTACATCAAAATCTTGAGGATTACCTCCCATGTGAGTCAAGTATGGTTCTGCACCGATTGCTAAACCCAGTAGATTGCCATCTTGGCCGAGATCTCGGAAGGCAAAAGTCAAGGCATAGGTGAGAATATTGCCATCGCCGCGCTCAATTAACCGGGTGTAGTAGGTGCCAAACCAACCGCTGAGGATAAAGCTTGAATTGGGTTGCCAGGAAAATTGAGCCGAATAGCCATTTGTAACAACCGGATCCTGGGGGACGCCAAGGTTCTCTCCAGTTAATAAATCTTGTCCTGCTAGAGATATTGGCAACGGCTGTTCCTGTAGAACCTAACCCATTATTGTTAAAGCCAAACCTTCCTCCTGGCGCATAGTCGTGAACGTAAACACCTGCCAAAGATAGGTTATCTGTGACTTAGTTGTCCTAATACACCATAACCTCCGTTAAACAGCCCATTCCCTGGAGCAGGATTGTTCACGGTTCCTCCATCAGCAAGGTAGCCTGCTGCAAGTTGGAGAGAATTGCCAATGTCATAGTTGAACACAACCCCTGTTCCACCGCCTGCAAGCAAATACACTGGATCATGGCGCGCAAATGTGCCGATCGCTCCAGTCCCTTCATCGCTCGTATAGAGTCCATTAAGTACTGGGGCATAGAAATAGTAAGGATTGCGCCCAGTTCCAACGTTGACCATTAAGCGATCGCCGACGGGAAAAGAGTAGCCTGCGGCCAGGAAGAGTAATTCGTTATCTGTGGTTGCGCCAGTTGTTGAAGTGAGTCCTCCTTCTTGTGTTGAGATAGTTTCTGTAAGGCTGCCATCTGGTGCAGTGACTTCCAGACCTGGTAAGTCAAACCCACCTGTGTCGAAACCATTGCCGATCGCATTACCGGCATAGATTCCCATCAACAAACTATCTCGTCCCGTGAAGCTGGCATTCAATAGGAGCCGATAGCGGTATTGGCCAATGAGCTGATTATCCGATCCATCCACAAAGGCATCAGAAAGGGCCATGATCGCACTACCGCTTAATTTCACGGTTGTCGAGAATTGGTTTGCTTCCAGTTCTGACGTTCTTGCTTCTAATACATCCACTCGTCCACGCAGTTGGGCCAGTTCTGCCGCAAATTCTTCCTGAAGTCGTTGCAGGGTTGCCAAATCTTCTTTTGTGGCTAAATCCGCAGTGCTGGCCGCTAAGAGTTCATTGATCTGATCTAGACAGGCATTCACCCCTGCCGCAAATTCGAACCGAGACAACGCTCGCTGTCCTCGATATGTTTCATCCGGATAGCCCACAATACAACCATAACGTTCCACGAGAGATTGCAAGGCTTGATAAGCCCAATCGGTGGGCTGCACGTCGCTAAGCTGGCTAGCGGATGTCAACTGCCCTATTGTGTTCGAGGTTGGCTCTGGTTCATTCCCTGATCCAGTTGGGTGGGGATCGATCGGAAGCAGCGCATCGTGGTTGGCTTGAACCGCTTCAATCAGCTGTTTCGTCTCGCTGATCCGTATCGCTTCGTTTGTTTGCGTCCTCTCTATTTGTGTCCTCTCTACAGTCGGTATAGTCTCGACTGGCCCTGCTGCGGGTTGAACTGTAGGTCTATCAACTTCAACTTCACGGGTTGATGTAGACTGATCAAATTCTGGGTCAGCATGAGTTTGTTCGTTTGCCCAAACTGGCATCGCTAGCGGGATTGTAGCAAACCAAGAGAATATTCCTAGAAACACAATGAGTGTATTAGGATCAATATTTTTTAGTCTAATCAATTTATCACCCTCACCCTTATATCTTTTGACCTGTTCTTGCGGTTTAAACCAACAGCTACATCATGTTTTGAACAGTAAGGCTGGCTCCCCAAGTCTGAGCGTTGGGATGAACCAGCTATATCAATGGGGAGCACCCCTGCGGTCGCTGCTGCCTTCGCCGTGTTTAATTTTTGGTTGGATCCTTGAAAACCATTGGGACAGCAGGTTGAAACTGCGCTGACGTTTCGCCTGCATAAATTTCGCCGCTGGCGAGCGTCAGTTTTTTGACTGGGCTGCCTTCGCTAAAATCCATCTTGGTCAGATCGACCCAAAAAACGTTAGGGCTATGGGTTGATTCAAAGAAATAACGCTTGTTAGTTTGATCCGAAACCGTTCGCCAAATAGTATCAGCGATGTTGGGTTGCCCAGGAATCATAATCCCAAATGGAACAGATACATTACGCATCACTGAAAATACAGCACCAACGCCTTCAGTTGCATCCGCAGTCTTCGTTATCTCATTGATGTAGTAAGAAGCTCGGACAAATCGATCGGATGCTCGGTTGGTACCCGGTAGCATTGTCTGTCCACCAATCTGTTGCCAATATTGATTTAGCGCCAACTGCTGCTCGAAGACCGGAGAGTTCGTCATCACCTGGTAATCCCGACTGTGATGAATCACCAGTTTACCCTCAATATACTCAAAGATGGCTGAATCACCCGTTGCATCCGAAATCGACAGGTGGGCGGTTCCGGCGTGACCATCTGGCGACGTGATGGGCATCACGTAAAAGGGTGCTTGCTCCATTGCTGTGACCGCCTCAGCCACGGTGGCAAAGTTGTCTAGCATATATTGGGTCCACAGAGCCAGGGAGAGCGGCTGGCGAGAATCGTTGGCGGCTGGAGTTGGGTATTTGGTTTCTGCCAGATACAGCATATTGGCAACAAGTCCTTTCTCGTTCATGCCATCTGCAATCGCAATATCCCACATTGCAGTGCTCACACTGCCATATTTTGAAGTCCAGCGAATCGCATTTGCTCCTGCTGCACCATCGCGTTCGATGCCACGCGGAAACGCCCAAAGATTGCTACTCGTATCGTTAAACCAGTCCATCGTGCGCCCAGTAATGACCAGATTTTCTGATCCTAAATAGACAGCACGACTACAGGCCAAAGCGCTGGGCATCAGCCCCACAAACAAAGTTGTCAACGCGGTCAAAGAACTGAACAGGGTACGGGAGAATGAACGGAAATTCAAAGTAGATCGCAGCATAGATAGAATTTTGAGAATCAAACTGACAATAGGATGAATATATCATCCTTCTGGTTCCTAAACTTATGTCTGGCTTCTAAGCTCAATAACGTCTAGACAAATATAGCTCTCAAGCCGTCATTCGATCGCCTCCATTCAATTGCTCCTCAATAACCGATACCAATGGAATATTCGCAATTACCAATTTGTCCTCTACCGTTTATAAATCGTTGTGCCCTCTTTGATGGTTTCCAACACCTCAATGTCTCGAATGGTCATTGGATCGACTGTCAGCGGATTGTCAGATAGGATGGCAAAATCCGCCAGTTTGCCCACTTCGATCGAGCCTTTCTGGTCTTCTTCAAAATGCTGATAGGCAGCCCAGAGGGTGAGTGCTTTCAATGCTTCCAGAGGCGTTAAACATTGATCGGCTCCTAGCACAAAGTCTGTGCGGGTGCGGCGATTCACGGCTGACCACATGGTTCGAGTCGCGTGGGGCAGTACCACCGGAGAATCGGTGTGAATCGTTACCTTCATGTCTCGATTTAAGGCCGATCGCGTTGGTGAAATCCGAGCAGCTCGTTCTGGGCCGATCGTCACTTCTCGATGCCAGTCTCCCCAGTAAAAAACATGGGCTGGAAATAAAGCTGGGAAAATGCCCAATTCTTTCATCGCATCGAGCTGATCTTCCCGCACCGTTTGCCCGTGGATTAACACTGAACGCCGATCGCCTGAACCATACTTCTCGGTGGCTTTCCGCGCAGTCATAATGAATTGGTCAATGCTGGCATCCCCGTTAGCGTGACTAATCAACTGAACATTATGTTGATAGGCACTGCTCACCAACTCGATCGCTTGCTCTTCCGTATACACGCCATACCCCCGATAGTCAGCAGGTTGTCCTTCGGGGACCTGGTAATAGGGCTGAGATAACCAGGCAGTGCGTCCTTGAGGAGAACCGTCAAAGGTCATTTTAACGCCAGCTAACCGGACCCGATTGGTATAAGTCTGACTAACTCCCCAGGTGTGAGCATCCGGATGAGCCGCATAATCTACATAAACTGCGACATCGATCGGCAGAGGAGCCTGCGCTGCTGCCGATCGGATTGCCTCATAGACGCCTTTGATCGCACGCCCTTCCTGGGCAGTGGTAAAACCATAGCGAGCATAAATTTCTGTTCCTTTCCGAACTAAATTGAGCGGTGCTTCTGGTCCAACCTGAGCCGTTTTTGCAACGGTAGACAGGGCCAGATAGAAAGCGTTTTCTTCCAACACGCCATCGGGTTCGTCGCTGTCTGCCTGACGACGAATCACCCCACCTTGTGGATTTGATGTGGTGGCGGTGATGCCCACCTGCTCTAAGCCTTTGCTATTAAGCACGCCCAGATGTCCGGATTGATGGACAATCAGGATAGGCCGATCGGTCGAAACAGCATCCAGATCGGCACGGGTTGGGTGGCGTTGCTCTTGCAGTTGAGCGTCATCGTAGCCATTGCCAATGATCCAGCCCAGTTCGGCGGCGACAGGCTGACTGCCCCAGGTTCGCAGAGCATCCTGAAGTTTGGCGATGCTATCAATTGGGCCATCGGGTGGCGGCAGCAGGTCAGCGACTACGGCTGCGAGTCCCTGTTGAAAGACATGCCCGTGGGGATCGATGAATCCGGGCACCATAATTTTGCCGTTCAGATCAATGACCTGAGTGGATTCTCCTTTCAGCGCTTCGACAGTGCGACGATCGCCCACTGCGATGATCTTGCCTGCTTTGACTGCAACAGCTTCTGCGGTTGGCTGCTGATCATTGACTGTGATCACGGTGCCGTTGATGTAAATCGCATCGGCAAAGGGAGTGGCTTGAGCGAGTGGGGATTGCCCATCCTGTTGAGGAGAAGATGCGTCAGCCCGTCCTCCCATAAAAACCGCAGTCGCAAATGACCCAGCCCCCAGCAAAAACAAGCGTCGCGGCATGAGAAATGCTTCTCCCAAATACATGAGCGCCGGATTGCAACAGGGGCAGGTGACAGGATGTTGGGATGAACCAGAGGACATAGGCTTCTTCATACTCATGATCTGCTCAATCTAGGATGGGTTGACTGCTGGTTTGACTGGCGATCGTGAGATGAATCAGAACTCACAATCTCCGTGAAAAAATCCCCGAATTTCAAACCAATACTGGGGATGAAACCTATAGCCAAAGAGCCGGAGACACTGCAAAGCGACTACCAGACAACCCTTTAGTGATCATGAAGCAGAGGCCTGCAAGTAGAATATACGAAACTTGCAGTTCCAAAAAATTTAATACTTTGCATCTATCAAAAGTCTTAATATTTGAGCCAATGCTCTCTCAATCTGCATCTGTCCAATCCGTTGTTGTTTCAGCATGAATGGTGCTCAGGCATACAAAGCAAATTGTTTGAAATCAGACAGTTTTTCTACCGGAATGCTGTTGCAACACCGTTTTACGGATATTGACGAATTAGCGTCTTANTTCACCTGAAGGAACCAATCTCAAGATGACTCCGTTGAGTCTTCGACCCTTTTGCTGCGATTCAATGGCCTTAACGTTTGAAACCGTCCGATTTAGTTTCAATCGTCTCAGTTGTGCAGTCAGGATGATCGGAGGTAAAACCCCCAATTATCTTTGTTTTGTTTGCCTTCCCCAGAATATGAGCCGTCCGGTCATTTCTCATCGCCGTTCAATTACCCGGGATTATCTGTATGGATTTGATCTAAATCGCAGCGTTGACCAGATATTTCCAGCAGATACGACTCACTGTGCTGTCAGCATTCGACAGGATGTATTTGCAGCTTGTGCTGAAGCCCTCGATCGCCCAGACTTAAATGCTCAGTTTTTTGCGCTGAACTATCTCTATATGCCTGAGTCGCTCCCCCCTTTATACGCTTACCTCAATCAACTCTATGAACTCCTAAGACAAAAATCGATGTTGCTGAAACAGCCGAATTTTCAGCAGCTCATTTTGCAAGACTTTTTACCTTTGCTGGTGTCAGCATTACCGCAGCAAAATCAAGGCAAAAGCTCCGTCAAGACCTATCAGCGATCGCACCTGGTTAAACAGGCTGAAGACTACATGCTGTCTCATCTCGCCCAACCTCTAACCCTGGCTGATTTATGTCAAGCTTTGGGAACAAGCAGCCGTACGTTATCCTATGGGTTCCAGGAAATGTTCGGGATGAGCCCAATCGCTTATTTGAAGGTTCTACGATTACAAGGTGTTTATCGTGCCTTAAAAGTTACTGAGCCGACAAATCAGACGATCGCCAACATCGCCAGTCGATTTGGTTTCTGGAGCTTAGGACATTTTACACAGGATTATAAACAGATGTTTGGTGAACTACCTTCGGAGACATTCAAGCGATGACGATTGGAAAACAAAATCCCTGGTTAAGCAAACCGATCGTCAGTTGGGTTCTTTATGATGTGGCAACATCTGGCTACATTTTAATGATTCCGACGGTGGCCTATGCGGTCTATTATCGCCAAACAGTCTGTGGTGGAGCCTCGATTTGTGATGCTCGCTGGGCGATGTGGTTATCGATCGCATTAGCGGTTGCCGGATTACTCTCTCCCTTACTGGGGGCAATCGCCGATCTGGGCGCTCTGCGGCATCGATTGTTTATTCTGACAACCTTGCTATGTGGAGTTGCGACGGCTGCTCTTTATACGGTCCAACCGGGTGCGGTTCTTTGGGGTGGCGTTATTTTCTTTCTGGCACAGACGGGATATTTGCTGGCAGCCAGTTTATATGATGCTTACATTCCCTCACTTGTTCCACCCCATCAAGTTGGACGGCTCTCAGGGTTGGGCTGGGGATTGGGATACTTGGGTGGAATTGGTTGCTATTTGCTATTTTTGGTATTCCAACAAGCTCACCAAATGGATCCGCTGACCGAATCGCGTCTGGCGTTTTTGATTGCGGCCATCTTTGTGATTGTGTTTGCTTTGCCTGCAATATTTTGGTTGCCTCGTCAGTCGCAGAAAACAGCGATCGCCCCAAATCGACTGATTGGGCAGGCTTATCAGCAGGTCTGGCAAACGCTGCGGAACTGGCGACAGATGCCTGAAGTGTTTAAGTTTTTGCTGGGGTTTTACTTAATTTCGGATGGCATTGTCACGTTTGGTAGTTTTATCAGCATTTATCTCAGCACTCAATTTGGCCTGACGGTATTGCAAATTTTGCAAGTCACGCTGATCTTTAATCTCATTGCCGTTCCTTCGACGATTCTCTGCGGCATTATCAGCGATATCTGGTCTGCGCGATCGGTCCTGCGAGTTTTGTTAGGGCTTTGGGTGGTGATGATTTTGGCGCTGGTTTTCAACAGTCATCCTGCAACCCCGTTTGTGTTAGCTGTGGCATTCGGCACGATCATTGGCTCGACTCAAGCGCTCTGTCGTGGACTGTTTGCCCAAATGATTTATAACGCGCAAGCCACTGAATTATTTGGCTTTAACTCATTAGTCAGCAAAACTTCCTCGATTTTGGGTCCGTTGCTGTTTGGGTTAATTAGCTCTGTAACCGGAAACCAACGGTTCGCTATGGCCTCCCTGATTTCGTTCTTTGTGCTGGGTGGATTGATCCTAAATCAGGTGAAGTTCTCAGTACAATCCTTACAGAAAGATGCAAAAAATGTTGGCTCTGTGCATGACATCCACTGATAGCATGAAAAAGCTGTTTGTTTTTGTGCCTATTTCTCTGGATGTGCAGCATAGCAACTTGGTTTGAAGGCTGATTACCCACTGAAACATAACTTTGGGTCNAAGATAAAAGTGTAGACTGAACGTTCCACACGCTTGCCCGTTTTTTCTGAGCCTCACCATGCAACCTGTTGACTTCACCACTCTCATGGCTGTTTGCGCCGAATTGCGATCGGATTGGCTGCCCGCCCGTTTTGAACAGGTCTATCAGCGCGATCGCTTTACGCTGGCGTTGGGCTTACGCACGTTCGATCGACGGGGTTGGTTGACAATATCCTGGCATCCGCAGGCTGCTCGATTAGGCATTGGCGATGCACCGCCCCGCATCCCTGACACTTTTACCTTCAGTCAACAATTGCGACATCAACTGAGTGGACTAGCATTAGTGGCGATCGAACCGATTGCGGCCTGGGAAAGGGTGGTCGATTTGCAGTTTGCCCAGCGGCCCGGAGAAGCAGCCCTGTGGCATTTATATGTCGAGATCATGGGCAACTACAGCAATGTGATTTTGACGACTCAGGAGAATGCGATCGTCACCGCAGCCCATCAGGTCAGCAATCAGCAGTCGAGCGTCCGCCCGATTCAAACTGGCCAACCCTATGAAGCGCCCTCTAACTTAACGAATGCGGTCCCCACGTTAGAAGAATCGATCGATCGCTGGCAGGAGCGAATCAGTCTGATTCCGGGTCCGCTTAAGCGCAATTTGCTGAAAACCTATCGAGGCATCAGCTCTAGCTTAGTCGCTTCCATGATACAGGCGGCTGGATTAGAGGCCGATCGATCCAGCGAAAGTTTGAGTTCAACCGAGTGGCAGACTTTGTTCGATCGCTGGCAGGAATGGCTCCGTACCCTTCAACAAGAGAAATTTCAGCCGGGATGGTTGCCGCAGGGCTATACGGTGATGGGTTGGGGCAGCGTTCAAACCGAGCCGCGTATTCAGCCCATTCTCAATCGCTACTATACCGATCAGCTGAATCAGCAAGAATTTACGCAGTTGCGGCACCAAATCAGCCAGAAGTTAACCAATTTGCTTAAAAAACTGAGGCAGAAAGCAGGAGAGTTTCGCAGCCGCTTACAGCAATCCGATCAGGCCGATCGCTATCGAGAACAGGCGGATCTGCTGATGGCCTATTTGCATGAATGGCAACCGGGCATGAGCGAAATTACCCTGCCCGATTTTGTCAGCAGTAAACCTGTGAAGATTCAGTTGGAACCCGAAAAAAACGCAGTTCAAAACGCTCAGGCTTTCTATAAACGCCACCAGAAACTGAAACGATCGCGGTCGGCCATTGAACCGCTCTTGGCTGAAGTGCAGGCAGAAATCGACTATTTGCAGCAGGTTGAAGTGGGAATTACTCAGTTCGATCGCTACGAAACGCCATCTGATTTGACTTCGCTGACCGAAATTCGCGATGAGTTGATTCAGCAGGGCTATCTCGAAGATCCGGATCAGCGCTACCGTAACGCGACGCAGACTGAAACGCCTTTCCTCCGCTATCAAACGCCGAGCGGCTTTGAGGTCCTGATTGGCCGCAACAACCGCCAAAACGACCAGCTGACGTTCCGCATGGCGGGGGATTATGACCTGTGGTTCCACACTCAAGAAATTCCAGGCAGCCATGTGTTGCTGCGGCTCGATCCGGGTGCTGCGGCTGAAGAAGCCGATTTACAATTCACGGCAGATTTGGCGGCCTACTATAGCCGTGCCCGTCAGAGCGATCAGGCTCCCGTGATCTACACCGAACCCAAGCAGGTGTTTAAACCCAAAGGTGCCAAACCCGGTATTGCCATTTATAAACAGGAGCGTGTCCTGTGGGGTGAACCACAGCGGGGCAAAACCTATTCGGAAAAAACTGATTCTGACCGAGCAAAGGATGAAGAATAAGGGCGAATCGTGATCCGCCCCTGAACCTAGAAATCAACGATGTGTTCTATCTCAATTCGCCGGAATGTCCTGGAATATCGCCAACGGGTTCACAGCGACCGCCCAAATATTTCGCTAAAAACTCTTCGGCAATCGCAAAAAAATGCAGACGGTTTTCCGGACGAGCGAAGCCGTGACCTTCATCGGGATAGAGGGCATATTCGACGGGTTTACCAGCTTTACGCATGGCTTCGACAATCTGATCGCTTTCAGCCTGCTTCACACGCGGATCGTTAGCTCCTTGCCCAATCAGCAAAGGCTTCTGGATCCGATCGATAAAGAACAAGGGCGATCGGGAATTCAGAAATTCTTCCTCGGTTTCCAGGTTGCCAATCCGATGATACATCTGGGCTTTGATCGGCTCCCAGTAGGGTGGAATACTGCGTAGCAAGGTGGCAATGTTGCTGGGACCGACGATATCGACGCCAGCCGCGAACACATCAGGGGTAAAGGTCAAACCAACCAGCGTCGCGTAGCCACCATAGGAGCCACCCATAATCGCAACTTTACTGCGATCGGCAATCCCTTTTCCAATCAGCCATTCCACCGCATCTAGCAAATCATCATGCATCTTGGCCGCCCATTCGCGGTTGCCTGCATTCAGGAAGGTTTTGCCATAGCCTGTGGAACCCCGGAAATTGACCTGCAACACAGCATAGCCTCGATTGGCCAACCATTGCGCTTCCGGATCATAACCCCAGGTATCACGCGCCCAGGGTCCGCCATGTACGAGCAGGATTGCAGGTAGATTTTCGCTGGAAATGCCAACCGGAGTAGTGAGATAGCCGTGAATCGTCAAGCTATCCCTGGCCGCAAAGGAAATGGGTTGCATGGGCGCAAGCGTCACCTGTTCTAGAATCGGCTGATTGCTGAATAGTAACGTTGCGTTTTTAGTTGCCCGATCGTAGATATAGTAATAGACTGGGCCATTATCAGTTGTATAGGCAACCAGCCAGCGATCGTCTGCTAAGGTGCGGCTACCAATGCCAAATTCACCAGGACGGACCTGGGCGATCGCCTCAAAATCAGCAGCAATACTCTGATCCAAAATTTGCCAGTTCAGCTTATCGCGATAGAAAGCGACGGCTTGCAGCGTATATTCGGTGGGATGAGTCACCACACCGCCCACATCATATTGCGCATCTTCGGCAATCACCGTTTCCTGCCGAGTTGCCAAATCCAGAGCTAACAACCGCTGGGCATTTACCTCATGACTGCCGACAATGTATAGCGTTTTCCCGTCTTTTGAGAAGCTAACGGGATAGCCTTCGTCGTCTGGTCCCCAGTGTCGCAGCAATTCCCAATCCTGATCGATCGCTCCACGATAAAGCAAATCGGTCCCACCGTCGGGAGTCGCCGCAACTGCAACCCGGATCTGAAACTGGGGATCGGCCATCCAGCTCACAATGTTGCCGGGATTCTGAGTATCAAACTCAACGGCTCCATTGGTCAAATTGACCCGAAACACATCGAAAATCTGGGGATCATTCAAATTCATGCCGATCAGCATTTCATTGGGATGATCGGGATCAAGATCGATCGGTTCTGCTTTCACCCCTTGAAATGGGGTTAAGTCCCGTACAACATTGGTATGAATATCGACAGAATAGCAGTGAAAATTTTCGTCGCCATCGGCATCCTGCATATAAATCAGGTGGTTGCCGTCATAGGTCCAAAAATAGGCCCGAATGCCGCGCTTCTGGTCGGCGGTAATCTGACGAGCTTCCGTTTCTTCGATCGCCCGCAGCCACACCTGCAATACATTCTTCTCGTCCGGTGCAATAAAAGCCAGATACTTGCCATCGGGGGAAAGCTGGGGACGAGCCCGCTCAGGATTGCCAAACAGAGTCTCTCTGGGAATCAGGGGGGGCAGTTGAGCAATGGTTGGAGCATCCATCGTGGTTTGCATGATTTCTGTTGCTGAAGATACATTTCTACAGGCTAACAAGTTTCACGCAAACCAGTCAGGTCGTTTAGGGATTATCCATTAACAATCGCTCCATTCGTTGGCGTCTCGCTTACAGTGGATACTTTTGATATGTTTTTTCACCGTATCTTCGGCGATGTGCAGTTCAGCCGCGATCGCTTTATAGGAATAGCCAGCTCGTCGCAGCAGCCATACCTGGGTTTCGCGATCGGTTAAACCATATCTGCACGCTTCCGCTTTTGCCCGGTATTCGGCGGCTTGATGTTGGTCCTCTAGCATGACCAGCAAATGGGGCTGGTCGATCGAACCAGAAGCTAACCACCAAGCACGAATACGGATGGCTACGGCCTCATCTGTTTTAATTTCATCTTCGATGAACTTAAGCTGATTCTCAATTAAGGTTTGGCAACAGCGCCAAACTTGCTGCGGCACCCGCGATAAATTTTGGGTGAGATGGCGGCAAATCTGGCTGGCATGACTATTGGAAACAACTAGTTCTCCCGTGTTGGTGAGAACCATTGCACCATCAATTAAATTTTCGACAACAACCTGGAAAACAGACTCAGGAACATCGGAATAAGCTACAGTGTTCATCATTTTGGGGGCTCTAAATGAAAGTTACACTGCCTCTATAAAGAGACTTTTTATGATCTTTGAACGTTATGGACCTCACACCGAAAATATGATCAGACTCGATAGAGGCTTATATGTTGATCAAACTGGGTTTATGCCAATGATCAAGAGGTTATTATGCCACTACAAGGACTGAGCTCGAAACTTCGTAAAAACTGACCATATTTGGATTCAATTAAGCGATGGACAACATCCAATCTGCGAACTGGACAACAACAAACTACAGTTGCCAATGCTGACAATCCAGGTAAAGAGCAAAATTATTGTGTTGGTTTCTTTGCTTTTGTAAGTATTGAGTGAATGAATCGTTGATTTGCGTAATTTGCCTTTACGATCGTGAAGTTCCAATATCAGGACAATTTTTGATCGATCGCATTCTTAACGCTTCCAACCTGCTCGATCACCAGTCAGCTCCGATCGAAATCACTGCTCAACCCGCACTAATGTTCCCAGCTTGACTTGGCTATACATTTTGACAATGTCTTCGTTGCGCATTCGCACACAGCCATGGGAAACAGCCTGACCGATCGATCGGACATTGGGTGTGCCATGAAAGCCAATGACGCCCCCGGTCACTTTGGTGAAACCAATCCAGCGGAGCCCCAGCGAGCCATCTGCACCCGGAGTCTCTACTTCTCCTGTCCAGGGACTTTGCCATGCCGGATTGACAATCATCTCAAACACCTGAAATTCACCCGTTGGCGTTGGAAACTCGGCTCGTCCGATCGCTACAGGGTAGCTAGCCAGCACCGTTTTGCCCTGATAGACATAGACCTTACGCTGGCTTAACTTCAACAGCAGATGAATGGTCTGCTCTTCCGGTAGATAGCGGGTCGCTTCTCCTAAAGGGGGAAGGGAAGGGATAACTGGATGTAAGGCCTGAACAGTTCTTGACGCTGTTTCTGCTTGAGTTTCCTCTACAGTGGCGGGAATTACAGCGGGCTGGATCTGACTCAGTCCCTGAGAGGACAGTCCAAACAGTACGAGTATGGGTAAGGTCAAGGTTGCCGATCGAGTCAACGTGGTGAGACGAGTCCAATATCCAGTCATGATGCAGCTTCACTCACAATCTGCGTTTGAGCGTTGTCCTAATTTAGGAATTCCTCTATTTTTTAGTCTGTTAACGAACATAACGCAAGATCCCTTGGGCAATCGCTTGAGCAATTCGGTTGCGCTGGGTTGCGTTGCTCAGTCGGGCCGCATCGTCCTGACCGGTAACAAATCCCACTTCTACCAGAACAGCGGGCATGGAAGTGCGAGTCAACACATAAAACCTAGCTTGGTGGATGCCGCGATCCTCCATACCAGTGCTATTGACCAGACTGTTGTGAATTGTAGAGGCCAGCGATCCTCCTGAATCGTAATAGTAGGTTTCAACGCCGTTCACATCAGGCCGACTCATACTAATAGAATTGGCATGGATGCTGACAAACAGATCGGCATTGAGCGATTCGGCTAAGTCTACTCTGGGTTGGAGGTCGATTTCTCGATCGTCCTGCCGAGTCAAAACAGCCTGCAAGCCCGCCTCATCCAGCAAGGCTACCACCTCTTGCGCAATGTCTAGAACAATATCAGCTTCATGGATGCCGCCAATGCCAACGGCTCCCGGATCCCCTCCTCCATGGCCTGGATCCACAACAACCAGAATCCGTCCATCTCGTACGGGTGGTCTGATCGGCATGGGATTGACTGTGGCAGTTGCAACTCCATAATTGACATCAAGAATGCGGGTTGAGACATCCAAGCGACTGAGCTGGCGTTGGATTGCTTCGGCTTCGGATTGTTCAACGAATAGGCCAGCCTGAATCACTCGTTGCCCGTCGATCGTCGTGCGAAAAGCATCCGGAACCATTTGCCGCACTTGTCGCAGCAAGCTATCGCTACTGCCCTGCACCACCAGTCGATACTGAAATCCAGACGGATTGGTGCGGCTTGAACGAGTGGGAGATCGATCGAACGGTAAGATAGCTGTCTCTAAATTCAGTCGATCGAGCTGCTGCTGAACTGCTTCAGCTTCGGTTTGCTCGACAAATAATCCTGCCTGGATCACCCACCGACCTTCAACCATTGTGCGAAAAGCATCGGGCACAACTTGCCGGACTTGGCGTAACACATTGTCACTGCTGCTCTGCACGACTAAGCGATACTTAAACTCCTCGATTCTGGGAGCACTGGGAGGGGTAACCGGATTGGATGGGCTGACTGGACGGTTGGGGATGACTCGGACGGGTTCGACGGGTTCTGGGTTCGATCGGTCTGAGTTCGATCGGTCTTGGCTTGGACGAATCCGCAAAGAGTTTTCAGCCATTACCGGATGCGCGAATGTCATGAGGTCGGTAACCAACATAACCGTCATCATTCCAACCCACACACAACGCATTTGAGTTACCAAACTTCAAGAGACCTCAGATTTTGTCTGGAATGAACCCACATTTGTTCCCTTAGCTAGATTGTTTGTTGGAGAAGCCAGGAAGATGATGCCATTTGCTGTACCAATCCAGGCCAGATCTTAAGGAGTGAACCGAATGCCTGCATAAAAAAGGCAGTGCCAACCTATAGTACATCTCAGCCACCTGATCGGTTGAATAACTGCCTATTTTTGTCCTGAACGCTTGGAACTTCCCCAGTAAATTTCAATCAATATCTGTAAATAAGTCTCTGTGGTAAGTCCGAGCCAATAAGCAGTGATCTGGAACCAATGTTAAGCAGTTGTTGAGTGTGGATTAGATAAGGAGGAACGGCATGGGGCGCATCAGAGATCTCGTTCGACAGGCCCTTGAAACAGGCTATCTTACCCTGGCTGCGGAAGAACAATTGCGATCGCTCCTGCAAACCAAAAATGCCCCTGAAGATCTGACTGCGTTTATGCAGTTACAGCAAGCTGCGATGGAAGGAATTGTCAAACAAGAGTCGCGCGAAACGATCTTGCGCGGGCTGCAACCTCGAACCCCTCATACATGCTGTTGAGGAAGTGTGGTTTCCAGTTTCAAGCAATTGAGACCGTTATTGACCTGGAGATGATATTCCACTTTATCCATCAGCCGATGCAGAATCAGCCAGCCATACCCGCCTTCTTGCTGTTGCTCTGGAGTGGGAGGCAAATAACAGCCTAGATCAAAGCCTTCGCCATGATCCCAAACCTCTAAGTGCAGATCACGCCCCTTCAGCTCCAATCGCAGCATCACAGGTAAGTTCGGTTGATCCTTGTGAGCATGGCGCACCACGTTGGAATAGGCTTCCACCAAAACCAGACGCAGGCGATTCGCTTGGCTGGGCCAATCTACTTGATCGGTTAATGCAATTTCAAGGGAGCCAAGTAGCCAATTTTCAACCACACTCAGAAATTGCAGATCGCTTGGAACATGCAGCTCAGTTCTCATCATCTTACAGAACCTCCAAGGAAAGAATGGTCTGATCATCCTCTTGTATTTGAGTCTGAGCCTGGATAGTGGACAGCAGCTCTTTTAAATCCAAAGGACTGCGTTTTTGGACAATCAGTTGCCATAGACCAGATTGTTGCAACATAGCGCTTTCCTTTGAAGGTTCAATCAGGGTTGCCTCTGTGATGCCGTCACTGGTTAATAGCACAACATCTCCTGGCGATAATATGAGCTGGCCTGCATTTGCCTTCCAAATTGGTAGGATGCCTAGCGGCACACCGCGGACCTTCAGCGCAGCAGGCTCAAATGATACGATCTCGCTCTCTTGTAACTCTTTGAGAAGCTGTTGCTGTGACCACACTAAGGGGTAAATATGTCCTGCGTTGGCATAGGTGAGTTCGCGGGTGGTTGGTGTGTAACGAGCAAGCACCATCGTGATAAAACAATTGCTGCTCACCAAGTTATCTAACAAGCTGTGATTCAGGTTTTTCATCACGAGATCAGGTGCAGGGGAAACTTCTTGAGCCAGTTCGCGACGTAACAGTGAAATGGCACTTGCCATAAATAGCGCTGCTGGAACGCCTTTCCCCGACACATCTCCCACTGCCAGCCAAATATCTCCTTGCGGATGAGCATAGATTTCAAAAAAATCACCCCCAATCTCGCGAGCAGGGAAGCAATGCGCTTGAATTTTAACGGTTTCTAGCTCAGGGAAAGTTTGGCGCAGCAGGTTCATTTGAATCTGCCGAGCAACAGTCAGTTCAGCTCGCATTTGCTCAGTTTGTTGCTGAATGCGCTGATAAAGCTTTGCTTGCGAGATTGCTAGCGCCGCTTGTTCTGCGACACCTTCGATTAAACGGATATCTTCTTCCTGCCAAATTGGAGTGGTGGTATCTCCTTTGTCTCCCTGCTTGTGTAGAACCAAAACGGCAAGAGGCTCTTGCTGATAGGCGAGAGGAACAATCAACTGGCTATAGAGAAATCGCTCACTTGCAGGCAATACCCGAGTTTGACAAGTTTGCAGCAGTGAGGCCAACAGGACAGGATCAAGCTCTGGTAACGAGGTCGTCAGATCGAGATGAGCTGGAGGCGTCGTGATATGGGTAAAGGTTTCAGCGGAAAGCTGACAAAAACTAGGACTATGGTGGGTGATGCTTTCTACAGGGCGCAGCAAACAGATATCAGTGGCAAAGGCTTGGCCGATCGCCCGCACCACAGTTTGCAGAATACTGCGGTAATCTAATGACTCCCGAATGGCAGTGGTCACAGCATTAAAGATTGACTCTCGTCGCAAAGCCCGGTGCAGTTCGTTGGTTCGCTGTTTGACAACCCGGTAGGTATCGACAGCCTGCATCACAACAGTTTTGAGTTCCTTCGGATTCCAGGGCTTTGTAATGTACTTAAACACCCGACCTGCATTGATCGCCCCGACCAGATCTTCCACATCTGTGTAGCCAGTCAACAAAATCCGAATGGTATCGGGAAAACGATCGACTGTCCGGCTCAAAAACTCTGTACCGTTCATGCGTGGCATGCGCTGGTCAGAGATAATGATCGCCATCTCGCCCTGTTGATCGAGGATTTGTAAAGCTTTTAAGCCACTATCGGCCTTGAATACATCAAAATCCCGTCGAAATGTCCGGTATAACAAATCGAGATTGTCTGACTCATCGTCAACAACCATCAATTTCAATCGCTCACTTTCTGCGTCCGCCATGGATAAGTCCCTTATGCTGGAAGCGATGTCTCGTAGTCCAAAATCACCAACGTGCTAAGCAATCAGCCTTTGTTCAAAGTACCCCAGATTACAGTAGGGATAACTTGAGAAAAAGAAAAGCACTGGGTTTGGCGTTGCATTGATTCAGCTTTAGAACCGCCTTTTATATAGATAAACCATGCAAATTCCCTGTAGAATCAGGTCTGCTTTCATCCTTTCAAACCTATGTGATAATGCTAGGAATCTGGCAGCCTCGCTTAGTTGGTATAGGGGTCGATAACGATGCATAACTTCTTGCCCATTGCTTATTTTCGCAATCAGTTTGTTCCTTTTGAACAAGCTAATCTCTCCATCGCGACCCATGCGTTGCACTATGGTACTGGTGCCTTTGGCGGGTTGCGTGGCATTCCTGATCCTCAAGATTCCTCACGAATCTTGCTGTTTCGCCTCGATCGCCACTGCAAGCGGTTAAGCGATAGCGCTCGGTTTCTGCATTTTGATTTGTCTGCCGACAAGATTTATCAGGTGATTGTTGATTTTGTTAAAAAGAATCAGCCTGAGACTTCTTTCTATATTCGGCCATTTGTTTACACTTCTGATTTGGGGATCGCCCCTAGGCTCCACAACATCGAAAAAGACTTTTTTGTTTATGGCTTGGAATTGGGAGATTACCTATCGCCTGAAGGGGTAAGCTGTCGAATCAGTTCCTGGCACCGCCAAGAAGATCGCAGCCTACCCTTGCGCGGCAAAATCAGCGGGGCATACATTACCTCTTCCCTGGCCAAAACTGAAGCGGTTGAATCTGGTTTTGATGAAGCAATTCTGCTGAACTCACAGGGTAAAGTTTGTGAAGCCTCGGGCATGAACATCTTCATTGTGCGTCGAGGGCAGCTAATTACCCCAGGACCAGAGCAAGACATCTTAGAAGGCATCACTCGCGATAGCATTCTAACGCTGGCTAGAGATCTGGGAATCCAAGTTGTGGAGCGTCCGGTTGATAAATCAGAGCTTTTTATTGCAGATGAAGTATTTCTGAGCGGTACGGCTGCTAAGATTACGCCGATACGCAAGATTGAAAACTATACCCTATCGACCGATCGCCCCATTACCACTCAGTTAAAAGATAAATTGGCAGCCATTACCGAAAATCGGGATTCTGCCTACCAAGACTGGGTTCATGCTATTTCGATCGCCTAAAAACGGCAACTCTGCTTGGGGGCGGGGCGATCAGGTTGATATTACTGCCTAACCCCCTTCTGATTTCTGCTAGAGCCTCATGGATGAGAGTTTGGTCCAGACTAAAAGTTTTGAGTTTGCCCTCAGTATCATTCGCCTGTACAAGAAACTTCAAGCCAGACAGGAGTTTGTCTTATCGAGCCAACTGCTGAAGAGTGGCACTCGAATTGGGGTCAATGTTGAAGAAGCCACAACCGGGAAACCCCAAAGTTTTTTATCCAGCATGACAGCTGCTGCAAAAGACGCGAGAGAAACCCGATATTGGTTAAAACTGTTGCAAGAGTCGCGTTTAGCGGACATTGATGTCAGTAATGAGATTCAACAACTCGAAGAGCTGATTGCCTTATTCCATCACCTTCTGTCTTGAGTCTTACTTCTAGGCAAGATTTAGATTTACTTAAGATTGCTGCTGTTGATACTTCATTTATTTAATTTACATATTAAGCTATACCTCAGTTAGTTGGATGTCTGAAAGCCCTGACATAGAATGGGATTAATAGGATTGGCCCGATCGCCGGAGGTGTCCTATGTTAGTTGTCTTAATGGAAAATCAGCTGCTCCCGCCAGAGCAAATCTGTCAAACCTGCCTACTCGCCGATCAGAGCGGTCAACCCCGCTGGCGTCGAGGAGAGTTGCGTTGCGGGCGAGCCTTGCAAAGAGCCACTGAAAGTCAGCCAGAGCAGTATGAGTGTCAAATGGGATTTCGGATCGCCCATATTGAATAGACCGATATTGAATAGAAAGAAACTCAGTTGTCGATCATCGCCTTGAGTGTTGAGCAGTCTTGCGGTTGAGCAGGCTTGTGCACTGGGATTAAGTTATCCTAGGCTTATGACCTAAAATTGGACTGAAAACACGACTCTGGAGAGTAAAAGATGACCTGGCGTGGCACTACAACCCCTCAAGACCGAGTTTTTGCCTGCTTACCCTATTTGCTGCCGCTGATTGATGGATTAGCCTTTTCGATTCCCTTCCTGAATCAGTTTCCCGTTTTGCAGCCTATCTTTCTGCCGCTGTTTGCGCTGCGTCCCCTAACCGCTTTTCCCTTGGGATTGATTGTTTTCTTTGGGTTATTTATGCTGGTCATCCGCAATGAAAACATCAGCCACTTCGTTCGCTTCAATGCGATGCAGGCAATTTTGCTTGATATTGTGCTGATCCTGTGTAACTTAGTTCTCGGTCTTCTGGCGGGTCCTCTCCAAGGCGGTTTGATTCTTGAAACACTGTTCAATGTAGTGTTTTTGGGCAGTATGGCAGCCATCATCTACTCAGTGGTACAGTCTGCTCTAGGCCGCTACGCCGAAATTCCTACTCTATCCGATGCAGTTCATATGCAGGTTCGTTAAGCGACATTATTGGCCAAACCTGCCAATTTTCTCTATTCATTGTTTCTACTCTGAGGGCATGGCAACTGCGATGCCCTCTTTTTTGCCGATTTTGCCTGGAATGTGAGGTTTCAGGCCAACAAAGGCGAGCTTGTCACAGCTTGGCGGGTTGTGACTGGATTTTCGAGACAGCCAATTCCTTCGATTTCAACGCGGACTCGATCGCCTGCTTGCAGGGGACCTACCCCTTCAGGAGTACCCGTTAAAACCACATCTCCTGGCAGCAGAGTCATCACCTGACTGATATAGGACACTAAAAAATCAGGCGAAAACACCATATCGCTGATGGGAGCCGATTGAGCTGGAACTGGCGCATCATTCACAAAAGTTTGCACCATGGCGCTAACACCAATCTCTCGCACAATCCAGGGCCCAAGCGGACAAAATGAATCAAATCCTTTAGCGCGGGTCCACTGGGAATCTTTGCGTTGCAAATCCCGAGCAGTCACATCATTGGCAATGGTATAACCCCAAATTTTAGTGCGAGCTTGTTCGGGGGTACAGTCTGTGCAGCGATCGCCAATCACCAAGGCTAGCTCTCCTTCATAATCGACGCGCTGTGACTGGGGCGGATAGTAAATCGGTGCATTTGGCGAAGTCACTGCTGTAGAAGGCTTTAAGAAGAGCAGAGGTTCTTGGGGCACCTCCCCACCCATTTCGGCGGCATGCTTCATATAGTTTTTTCCTACGGCCACGATCTTAGAAGGGGCACAGGGGGCCAGCAACTGATATTCATCGACCAGCAATTCTTGATCGGTCAATTGTCCCTGCAGCCAAGGCGGAGCATCTAAAATCTGGACCCGTCGATCGAGGTGAAGTAAGCCGTAGTGAAGCTGTCCTGATGTCGTTTGAATGCGGACAAAGCGCTGCGCCATAGTCGAATGAGTTTAACCTGGTATATGATTGTAATTCCTTGCTTCTGATTGCAACCAGACGATCGCCAGCAGATTTGGGGATGGAAAACACGACTCTCCCATTCTCGCTGCTTTTTGGGAGTCGTTCAAATAGGAGGTTGCGATTCAGAAGCCTAAATAGTCCATAAGGAGAAGTTCGATGGCACAGTATGAAACGATGTATATTTTACGCCCTGATCTGAACGATGAGCTGGTTGATCAGGCGATCGATAAATATCAAGGGTTGCTGCGGGAACAGGGTGCGGGAGAGATTGATACTCAACACCGTGGCAAACGTCGCTTGGCATATGAAATTAACCGACACCGCGAAGGCGTATATGTTCAGATGAATTATGCTGCGCCCGGTACAGCAGTGGCTGCGCTGGAGAAAAGCATGCGATTAAGCGATGAAGTAATTCGCTACCTGACCATTAAACCAGAAGTAACCGCAGCAGCTAGCGCTGACGAAGAGTAAGTCGGCTCGCTGCATTGCAAGTTTGTTGCATATTCCCCTACCTGTTTCTGGGTTAGGGGATATTTTTATAGGTTATGGACGATCGTCCCCATCTGCTTTTTCATAACAAATCGTTAAAAGGCATTGACTTAGAGCCAAAAAGTGTCACTCTAGTCACGAACAGCATGTGCCGACCTCGCACCCAACAATTTTCGCTGTAGGCGATTTATAAAGAAGGGCCAAATCAGGTGTCAATTCCGATTGCAGGTGGTACATTAGCTGCTACAGCAATTTGGTGAGACATTTGGCAGACTTCTGCCTCTCGCCACTAGGAAGCCAACCTGATTGGAGCAGTACCGTGACAAGCCAAACAGAAATTTCCACCCTCCCTGAACTTCAAGCAGAAGTCGCTCGTCTGCGGGAAGAGCTAACCATGCGCGATCAGCTCGTGCAGCAATTGTCTCAAGAGCTATTTCGGTTAGTTAAAGGCAATGCGAACGCCAGCCCTAATCCAGAGCTATCCGAACGTCAGCAAGCCGAAATGCGATCGCTGCAGGACCAGTTACAAGGCGTTGAAGAACAGGTGACGTTCTATCAGGCCCAAATTACGGAACGAGATGTCGAAGTGCAGCAGTTGCGGCAGTCCATGCAGGAAATGAGCGATCGGGCTCAAATGCTAGAGCAAGTGGTTCAAGAGTTGCCACGGGTGTATCACGAAAAATTTGAGCAGCGGATGGCAACCGTGCGTGAAAAAGTTGCCATGATTCAACGAGAAAACCGCCAACTTCATGCAGAGCTGAAGAGTGTCAGTTACCGCCTAGCAGTCCGCAATCGTCAATCCAATCAATTAGATTTGCCCAGTTTTCCCAGAATGGGCGGCAATGCAGGTCCAATTCCAACCTTAGGGAATGCTTAGTTAACACACAAAAGCTTCATGGACTGCGAGAATAGGGATATATAGTATGTAGGTCTTGGTCTGAGATGAATGCTGATCGAGACCTATTTTGAGCGCGTACGCTTGAGCATATATATCCAGGCAGAGATGCAAGATGCCAAAATTCCACAATCTCTCCAGGAAAGCTGCCGCGAGGTACATTGACACCGTTGCCGAGTGTGCGCCAAGATCATGAGAGATGTTCACAAAACTTTGTAAAGGCTGTATTGCATGTCCCTTGAGCTGATCCCGCTGGAAACGATTCAGGAAATCGCGCATCAATACGGCTATTGGGCGGTGTTTGGTGGCATTTTGCTAGAAAATACCGGCATTCCAATTCCAGGTGAAACCATTACCTTGGCAGGCGGTTTTCTGGCTGGTAGCGGTGAGTTAGATTACTGGTGGGTTTTAGGCAGCGCTTTAGCTGGCGCAATTATTGGCGATAATTTCGGCTACTGGATTGGTTATCTGGGTGGGTGGTCGTTGCTCACCAGAGTGGGTCGTCTTTTTCGCCTCAAGGAAGAACAGTTGATTGACGTGCGCGATCGATTTGCTGAGAACGCCGCCAAAGCCGTGATTCTGGGCCGCTTCATTGCCCTCCTACGCATCTTTGCAGGTCCGCTAGCAGGCACCGCTCGTATGCCTTACCTCCAGTTTTTGTTTTGCAATTTTCTGGGAGCCAGCATTTGGGCCTCTGTGACAGTCAGTGTGGCCTATTTTGCTGGGCGATTAGTGCCTTTAGATCAGTTGGTTCACTGGGTAGCTCAATCGGCCTTTGTTGTGTTGGGCTTATTGGCTGCTTGGATTGGCTTCTCCTATTGGTGGGAGCACCGTAAATTTACGCCCGATCGCGTCGAGCCGCAAGAATAAACCTGCGATCGAATTTCTCCTAAATTAACGCTTCAAGCAAGCTGCTGCCCAGGTAAACATAGGTCGTTACCAGTGGAACCGTGCTTAGAATCAGCGCGATCGCAAAGCGACTGTAAGAAAGCGGGGTGAGACCAGCCGCATAGCTGATCATGTCCTGGGCTAAAGGCATCATCAGCGTCAGATAAAAAATGCCGCGATGACCTTCTAACCGCTTAGTGAATCGATCGAGTTTTTCGAGATGATTCTTGCCAATCAGATGGGCAACCATGCCACGTCCCATTTTGCGTGACATCCAGAAGTTGATGCTGCACCCCAGAATTGAAGCAATGAAGCCCAGGAGCAACGCTTGTTCCTTATCAAATAGGGTGCCGCCCACAATAAAGATGGAACTGCCGCTGAGGGGCGCAATGACCAAACTCAAGGCGCAGAGCATCACAAAGACAAAAGGTGCCCATCCACCCGCTTGTTGAATAAACTGATGGGCATTTTCTAGGCCGATCGCCCGCAGAAGCAAAATCATCACCGCGTAGAAGACGGTGAAAGTGAGCAAAATAGCCAGAATCTTGGGCAACAGTGAAGAACGTGACATGCGCCAGCAAATTCAGCAGTCTCGAAATCGTGGGGTAGCGAACCAGAGCGGTATGAGGTTTGAACCAGCAACTTTGCTCAGTCCCATACTTCCACCATACCGCAGGTCCATTGTTTACTTAGATACGCCAAAATACCTACCCATTTCGGACTGCTTTTGCCTCAATTTTTGCCTGAATCTTGAACCTCGTCCTTGAGTCTAAAGCTTGATTTGGCCACTGGTTGCCAGAGCGCGGGCACTTACGCCATAAACTCGCAGCAGACCCTCTGAGTCAGAGTGGTTATATTCGCCCACCCCTTCCATCGAAGCATTCTCTTCCGAGTAGATCGAGTGCGGCACATCCTCAGCACTGACAAAGGAAATGTTGCCTTTATAGAGTGCAACTGTGATCGTCCCGGTAGCCAACTCAGCCGTCTGGTGAATCGCTCCCAATGCCATTTGAGAGGCCACGTCGAACCAGTAACCCTGATAAATCTGCTTGGCGATCAGCAAGGAAAGCTGGTCGTAAAATTCGCGTGCGCGACGATCGAGCACAAGCTGCAACAAAAAGGCATAGCAAGTGCCCAGTAGCTCCACACCTGGACTTTCGTAAACACCGCGTGACTTAATGCCGACAAATCGGTTTTCAACCAAATGCGTGCCAATCCCAATCCCGTATTGACCGCCGATCGCATTAGCCTGAGTCAAAGCTGCCAAATTATCAACCGACTGACCGTTGATGGCGATCGGACGACCCTGCTCAAATCGTACGGTGAATTTTGGGGTCTCATCGGGTGCTTCGCTCGGGTAGCAACCCATGATTGGCTTCACAAAATGAGCTGGAGTCGTCAGTGCTTCCAACATGCCAGATTCATGGGTAAGGCCGAGCAAATTCGCATCGGTCGAGTAAGGCTTCTCTTTTGTGGCAGAAACCGTCAGACCATGTTCCTGACAAAAATCGATCATTTCGCTACGACCTGGAAAGCGAGCCAAAAACGTCTCGTCCCGCCAGGGGGCATAGATTTGAAATTCTGGTGCCAACATATTAGTAATCAGCTGAAACCGCACCTGATCGTTTCCTCGTCCCGTTGCCCCATGGCTTAAGATAGTTAACCCCCGTTCTTGCATGGCCTCGATCATGGCTTTGGTCAACACGCATCGGGCAATGCCAGTTGTGTTCCAGTAGCGGCCTTCATAACAAGCCTGGGCCTGAATGATCTGCACCCCAATATCAGCGATCGCTTCCCGAGTCGGGAGTAGCACAAAATCCTTTGCACCAGCCTGCAACATCCGATCGCGAATGGCGGACACATCTTCTTCATCCGGCTGGCCTAGATCTGCCGTAAAACAAACGACATTCACTCCCTGGTCTGCCAGCCAACGGGTAATTGTGCAGCTATCTAGCCCCCCAGATCCGGCGAAGGCGATCGTTTGCCCTTTAAAGTCCTGTGCTTTCATCTTCTGATCTCCCTCCTCGTTGGCGAATCCGAACTAATTTCGTGACGACTATGACGACGGCCAAGTAACGATGCCTGTCAATTCACCATGACCGTCAAGAACAAAGCCTTCATTATCCAATCAAATCTGGTGCTTTTCCTGTCAGGCACTGTACAGATTTAGAAGATCTCTTGGAAGAATCCAGAAAACGCTAGGATTTGGATGGTGCAGTGAGGAAAGATGTGTTTCTGAGTGTTGTAATTCCAACCTATAATCGACTGCCGATTTTGCAAAAGTGCTTAGCCGCCTTGGAGCATCAGCGGATTGCTGAGCCGATCGCAGGTTATGAAGTGATTGTGGTGGATGATGGCTCAACTGATCAGACGGTTGCCTGGTTGCAGCAAACCCATCTGCCCCATGTCCGCTACTTTGAGCAAGATCATCAGGGACCTGCTGCCGCCAGAAATTTAGGAGTAGCAAAAGCCACAGGCGATTGGATCGTTTTTATCGACAGCGATTTAGTGGTTTTGGCAGATTTTTTGCAGTCCCACGCTAATGCCCTGCAGCAAGGTCAGCAACAGTTGGGGCACGATCGTCTATTTACTTATGGCAGCGTCATCAACACCTGCAATTTCGAGCAGCCCACATCTGAACCTTATAAACTGACTGACTTCTCAGCCGCCTATTTTGCTACAGGCAATGTCGCGATCGCTCGTCATTGGTTAGAGCAGGCGGGTCTGTTTGACACGCGCTTTCAACTCTACGGTTGGGAAGACCTGGAGCTAGGGGTGCGCTTGAAAGGGCTTGGCTTAAAGCTAATCAAATGTCCAGAAGCCAAAGGCTATCACTGGCATCCGCCTTTCTCATTGGATCAGTTGCCTAACTTGATCGACAAGGAAATTCAGCGCGGACGTATGGGGGTATTGTTCTATCAAAAGCACCCTACCTGGGATGTGCAGATGATGATTCAAATGACCTGGATTCATCGCCTCCTCTGGGGTGTTTTGTCCTTAGGGGGCTGGTTGAACGAACGCCGCATGGCTCCTCTGTTGCAATGGCTGATCGATCGTCAAAAAAACCAGCTTGCCCTGGAGATTGCCCGGATTTTCCTGAATTGGTACAACGTGCAGGGAGTCTATGCTGCCTATGCAGAAATGACCGCCAGCAAGCAGTAAACCGTTCGGACTAGACCGGGCGAAAGTTGCTCCTTTTGATCTGAAGTCAGATTTTTCTCCTCCCTTAGAGATTGGGGGAGAAATTTGGCAGGAGTCGTCGTGCGATCGAGAATCCTTTTGCCGGAGTTTCAGTCGATTCGATATAGTGATTTGTTGATGGAAAGGAAATTGTCAAAAATTGTTAGAAACTCTCTAGAATTGAGAAGCTTTAGCAGTCTGCATTCCCGAACTGGACAAAGCAGCCGTTTTGAAGGAGGTCAAGCGAGCAGTGAGTATTACTGAGCTATTTGTCAGTGGCGGTCCTGCAATGATTCCATTGCTGTTTCTGTCATTCTTAGCCCTAAGCACCATTATCGAGCGAGCCTGGTTCTGGTCGAAAATTCTGACCCATGAACGCGAAATCGCCGGTCGGGTGATCGAAGCCGCTCGACGCGACTGGGATGCTGCAACTGAAATAGCCCGTAAGTCCTCTAATCAGCCGATCGGACGGTTCCTCTACTCAGCTCTGGAATTAGAAGATCCTGATCCAGAAGTGTTCCAACTGGCGCTTCAGGCGACTGCCGATGAAGAAATCTCGACGATGCGTCGGGGAGATAAAGTCCTCGAATCGACGATCGCGCTGGCTCCCTTGCTCGGACTGCTGGGAACAGTACTGGGTTTAATTCGATCGCTTAAAGATGTGAAGATCGCAGATATTGGCACCGATGCAACTTCTGGCGTGACCTTGGGGATTTCTGAAGCCTTGATCAGTACGGCAACTGGGATGATCGTAGCCATTACGGCTTTAGCGTTTTACCGTTTATTTCAGAGTTTTGTGGGGAGCCAAGCCAAGCTATTCCGGCAAGCTGGCAATGAATTGGAACTACTTTATCGTAAAGGCTGGTCTCGAAAACGGCTAACTGCACCAGATCGTTCTGAATTTATTCCCCCAGACCCAGAAATCAAGTAACTGATTTTGAGCAGTACCCCTCTTAAAGCTTTGAGTTGAATCATCCAGAAGAAACAATCCTGCCTTTCCATCTAGAGAACTGCCATGAAGCTGAATTTGGAATCCACCGAACCTGATGTTCGAATTGAAGTTGTCCCACTGATTGATGTCATTTTCTGCATCCTCACCTTTTTTATTCTGGCGGCTGTGACTGTGACTCGTCAGGCTGCCATCAATGTGGATTTGCCGAGAGCAGGCAGCGGCACCACGCAAATGCGGCAAATGCTGATTGTTAGTGTGGATCCAGTTGGGCAACCCTATGTGGAAAAGCTGCCTGTTTCAAAAGAACAGCTTCAGCAGGCGATCGTCAACTTCCGGCAGCAAAATCCAGAAGGACTAACGGTACTTTATGCCTCTCGCTCGGCAAGTTATAACGATGTCGTGCAGGTGCTCGATCTATTGCGGGCTGCAGGGGGCGATCGGGTTGCATTGGCGACCTTACCAGGTGAATCAGGCAGTAATTCTCCTTTCCCAGAAGCTCCAACTGGCAATCGTTCCAACGAACCGCTTTTCCCATCGACGTTACCTGGAGCCCCCAACTCTACTTCACCCAAGACTTCTCCAACTGATCCATTTCAACTGAATCCGCTGCCTGACAGCTCATTACCTAATTCTGGAACTAATTCTGGCAGGTCTGGTTTGAGTCAGCCTGGACTGGATCAGCCGCCTAATCAACCAGGTTCGCAGCCCGGTGCGTCCTCTAATCGATCAACCTTTGAGCTACCAACAACGACTGCTCCTCGATCGAAGCCTTCTGCTCCAAATGCAGAAGATTAAGCTCAAAAAAACGTTGGTTACAGCTCATGAAGGGCTACGAGAGTAAAAAAACGATCGTGGCTTTAAAGTTGTTTGTCTTAACACAGGCATGACTTTTCACTTCATAAAGCGCGAAAGCTTGAAACCCTGACGAGTTCTCCCTTTGATGCAACATCAATTAGGACGATGCATTTCTTGCATTTTATGTTTATAAAGGTGCATTTAAGAATTGCAAAATGTGCCTTAGGGATAGATTTATCACGTGAGATCTAAGGCAAACTGGTTGTATTACGTTGAATCGCTTTTAAAACTATGGTTAGCAATCAGACTCAAGGGGACGAAAAACGTCAAAGCGCAATTGAAAATTGGCTCAATGGTGCAGAACGTTCTTTCAATTTTGACAGTTGGGCCACAGCAGTCAGGCAACAAATGATTGCTTCCCTGAAAAAGCGAGAAAACAGCCGCGTCAATTGGGATTAGTCTGGAAAATCAGCCTGTAAAAACTGCCTTGGTCTTGTCATCAACACAGACACCTTCCAAATTAATTTTTTGGAGTTTGGCTTCCTCATTTTGCTATGAGAGCAATAAGGCCTGATTTGTCGGCTTCAGGATGTTTGTTCAAATCTTGACGATCGCCCCTAGCAGGGATGTTATCGCCGAGAGTTAAATTCAATCGATCAACTGAACGAAAGACTAGGTTGCCTGCAATTTGACCGTGGTAGCCTAGTTTTCGGTTTGTTTGATAACGGTTTTTCGCCGCTTTTTACTGCAAGAGCAGGTTCATCCGAGTTTGGCTGCCTTCTCTCATGGATTTATTTTTTGCTCTCATTGTCTGCTTCGTGCTGCTGCTGCTCAGCGTATTTCGAGGGGTATTCATTGCTTATCCGCTGCTTGGCACCCTCGGAATTATTAGCCTAGTCCTCCTGCACAGAGGATTCTCCGTCCGGACCCTATTGAAACTTGGGATTCAAAGCAGCCAAAAAGCTTTTCCGGTCTTTGCCATTTTGTTGCTGATTGGTGCAGTCACCTCAACCTGGATGGCGGCTGGGACCGTTCCGGCGATCGTCTACTACGGCATCCAACTCATTCATCCAAACTGGTTTATTCTTGCATCATTCTTATTGACCGGTTTTGTTTCTTCACTCATTGGCACTTCATTTGGGGCAGCAGGCACGATCGGATTAGCGCTGATGATCATGGCTAAGGGGAGCGATGTCAATTCCCATGTTCTTGCAGGTGCAGTGATTGCAGGAGCCTATTTGGGCGATCGGTGTTCTCCCATGTCTTCTAGCGCCCACCTGATTGCCACACTGACCCATACAGACCTGTACCGGAATTTGAAGAATATGGTAAAAACAGGCATTTGGCCGTTTATCATTGCCTGTCTGGTCTACTGGGGATTTTCGTTACGCTATCCGTTGAAAACCACGAATTCAGTCTTGCCGCTTGAACTGATCCACTTTTTTGATTTAAACCTGATTGTTTTATTGCCTGCCTTTTTGCTCCTGGTCCTGGCTTTACTGCGGGTCGAGGCTAAGCGATCGATGTTGCTCAGTATTGGAGCAGCGATCATCATTGCTCTGTACTATCAACACTATGGGTTGGGGCAGGTATTGCAGTTTGCGCTGCTTGGTTTTCAACTTGCTGAGGAAACGCCAATTCAGGCAATTTTGCTGGGAGGTGGTATGTTGGCCATGCTCAAAGTTTGCGGTATTGTGGTGATTTCAACGGCGATCGCTGGCATTTTAGCCGGAACTGACTCTTTTCAAATCATCGAGCGATTTTTGCGGCAAATTAAATCTCGCCCCAGTTTGTTTCTTTGCACCACATTAGTTAGCCTTGCTGCCGCTGCTTTTGGCTGTAGTCAAACGATCGCGATTTTGCTCAGCGAACAATTGATGCGGGGCCGTTATGCCAATGCCGCTCCAGAACAATTTGCCCTCGATCTGGAAAATACTGCCGTTGTTTTGGCTCCGCTGATTCCCTGGAATATCGCAGGCTTAGTGCCGGCCACGGTGCTGATGACCAACTGGCAGTTCATTCCCTATGCTTTCTATCTCTATCTCATCCCGGCAGTGCTCTGGTTACAGCTTTGGTGGCAGCATCGGCACACAGACCTGAGGATTTCCTGACGCGATCGGCCAAATCTCTAAAATTCTGCTATGTATACTGAAAGCCACAAATGATTGTCGAATCGTTCCGTTATTTCCAGGGGAAGAACCCATGATTCCAGGTGAAATTTTGACCGAAGCAGGTGATATTGAATTGAATGCAGGCCGACCCACAGTCACGCTTCAGGTTGCCAATACGGGCGATCGTCCCATCCAGGTCGGCTCCCATTTCCACTTTTTTGAGGTGAATGCAGCTCTTTCGTTCGATCGGACTCAGGCACGCGGCATGCGGCTCGATATTCCAGCAGGAACAGCCGTCCGATTTGAACCCGGAGATGAACGAGAAGTAACGCTGGTCGCGTTTGTCGGCAGTCGGCAGGTTTATGGCCTGAATGGTCTGATCAATGGCGCTTTAGATGAGCCTGCCAAACCTGCTAAGAGTGAAAAGAAGAAAGACAGCGGCAAAAAGGAGAAATAGCACTAAATTAAAGCGCGATCGATGTATAAACTCTACGATTACCGCCCTTCTGGCAACGGTTACAAAGTCAGGCTGCTGCTGACTCAGCTTGGTCTTCCCTATGAATATGTTGAAAAGGATATTCTGCAACGCGAAACTCGCACTCCGGAGTTTTTAGCAATCAACCCGAACGGACGCATCCCCGTTTTGGAACTAGAACCAGGAATCACTCTGTCCGAATCCAACGCGATTTTGATTTACCTGAGTGAAGGCACTCCTTTCTTACCTACAGACAAGCTAGAAAGCGCCTATGTCATGCAGTGGCTGTTTTTTGAGCAGTATAGCCATGAACCCTATATTGCGACCTCCCGATTTCTGCTGCACTATGCAGGCAAGGGCGATCAGATGCGAGACGTGATTGAACAAAAACGAGAACCGGGCTACGCGGCTTTAGTCGTAATGGAAAAGCGTCTGGCTGATCATCCTTTTCTAGTGGGCGATCGCTACACCATTGCCGACATTGCTCTCTATGCCTATACCCATGTTGCGGATGAAGGCGGTTTTGACCTGAGCGGATTTCCTGGCATCCTGGCTTGGATCGATCGGGTCAAATCTCAACCTAACCATATGCTGATCACTGAAACCCATTTGGGCCAAACCTGACTACTCCTGCCGCGATAGCGGATTAATCAATTCGTTCAGACCTTCCCCAATCAGCGAAAGGCCGACCACCAGCAGCGTCAGGGCCAGACCGGGGAATAGAGCAGTCCACCAAATTCCGGTAGGCAAAGCATCAAGCGCCTGCTGCAAGTCGTGGCCCCATTCGGGCGTTTCTTCCGGGAGGCCCAGCCCCAAAAATCCCAGGCCGCCTAATGTCAGCACTGCATCTGCCGCATTTAGCGTAAACAGTACGGGCACGCTTTGAATCACATTAAAAAATAAATAGCGTGTCAGCACCCGCCAGGTCGAAGCTCCCATCGATCGGGCTGCTTCCACAAACAGCTCTGTTTTCACACTGACGGTATGGTTACGCACCACGCGATAATATTGCGGCACATAGGCAATGCTAAGTGCGATCGCCGCATTCCAAATGCCCCGTCCCACGACAAACGCCAAGGTCACCGACAGCAGCAGTCCCGGCAAGGTGTAGATCGTATCCATCAGGAACAACAAAATGCGATCGAGGCGTCCCCCTAAATAGCCGCTGACTAGGCCGAGGGGTACACCAATCACCAGACTGAGCAGAGTTGCTAACACGACCACCTGCAAAGCCGCCTGACTGCCAAATAGCGTGCGTGAGAAGACATCATAGCCCTGCCGCGTTGTCCCAAACCAATGGGCCAGAGAAGGAGGTTCATGGATTGGATTGGATAAGCCTTCTAGCGGATTTTGCAACCAGCCCCAAGACTGCAACAGCGGAGCCAGCAGTGCCGCCAGCACAAACAGCAGCGTTAGCACAATGCCCACCCCCATCATTTGCATTGAAAGACGAGGGGACTGGCTAAGGCGGCGCAATCCTGGTATACGAGAAAGTCTGGCAGTCATAACAAATCTTCAGGCGATCGGCAGATCAGTCGAGCTTGATCTTATAGCAAAGTCAGTAGAGTTTTGAGGTTTGCCAGTTGAATTCCCTCTCTTTACAAGATCGATCATTTCAATGAGGTTAGCGCACCTATCTCATGGGTATTTTGTTAGAGTGCGATCGCATAGGTTGCTTATATGAGCTAATCCGCGAGTGAGAGGCTCACCCGACCAATTCAATTCTCAACCTTCACCCATGAACCACTCTCTATCTTTACGAGGTCGATTATTCGAATGGGGTCAACGTACCTATCTCATGGGTATTTTGAACGTGACACCAGACAGCTTTAGTGACGGCGGACAGTTCGATCGGCCCGAAACAGCGATTGCGCATGCCCAACATCTGGTGCAGTTGGGAGCGGATATTTTGGATATTGGTGGTCAATCAACTCGCCCCCAGGCAGAAGAAGTGCCGCTGACCGAGGAAATTCAGAGAGTGGTGCCTGTGATTCAGGCTCTCCGGAGTGCGGCGGAGACAGCAGGGTCCTGCTCAGAGATTCCCATTTCAGTCGATACTACAAAAGCAGTAGTTGCCAAAGCGGCGATCGCAGCAGGGGCGGATCTGGTCAATGACATTTCAGGAGCCACCTTTGATCCGGACATGCTGTCCACTGTGGCGGAACTCAAAGTGCCGATTGTGCTGATGCATTTACGCGGTACCCCCAAGACGATGCAACAATTGACGAATTATGCCGATTTGATTGGGGAAATCTATGAATTTCTGGCCCAACGCAGTGAAGCGGCCATCGCTGCTGGAATTTCTGCCGATCGAATCATTCTGGATCCGGGCATTGGATTTGCCAAAACCTTTGCCCAAAATCTAGAAATTTTGCAGCAGTTACCTAGACTCCGTAGCCTCGGCTTTCCGCTCCTCGTCGGCACTTCGCGCAAGAGCTTTATTGGCCATCTTTTAAACCAGCCTGACCCCCAGCAACGAGTGTTTGGTACCGCAGCAACCTGCTGTGCGGCGATCGCAGGAAAAGCAGATATTTTGCGGGTGCATGATGTGGCAGAAATGCGAGAGGTATGCAGAGTCGCTGATGCGATTTGGCGGAGTAGTTAATAATTTCTAACAAATCGCCACAAAACACAAATTAAAGGTTATGAATTGTCAGGTAAGGCCTTTTTTCTGCATCTACTTTTTGTGACTGAGTCCCCCCTATCACTGGCTGAAAAATTGGTGGACCAAATGCCTTGCCATGTTTAGGAATGTAAACCATTTTCGTTGTCTAAACACTGTACATCACAGTTTCTCGCTCCAAAATTCTCCTATGCTTCACATTGATTGAAGACATGAACTGGAGACATTGAAAGAATCTATCCAAAGCTCTAGATCAACAAACAAGCGATGCGGTTTCAGCTTCACCTCACTCAGAAGTTTATCGTTTTTTTATTGCTGACAAGCATTCTGCCTTTACTCTTAGTCGGAGTCTCTTCCTATCAAGTCGCACGAAGAACACTGCAAGAGGAATCGATTAACTATACGAATGAACTAGTTAATAATCAAAAAGACTATCTTGAATTGCAACTTCAACAGATTGAGAGCCTGATTGCCAGTGTCTCTAACGTAGATGAAATTATTAAAGTACTTGGCAGTGAATCGACGACAGATACTTATACAAGTCTTGCAACCAAAGCGCGCATTGGCTATATTCTCAATGGATACACTAACCTCAAAGGACTGGTTTCAATTGATATTTTTACGATGAATGGTGTTCACTATCACGTTGGTGACACGCTCAATATTTCTGAGTTGCGCAACTCGGTTAGAAATCGCATTTTAGTTCAGTCTTTGCAGAACAGGCAGCATATTTTCTGGGCAGGTATTGAAGATAACGTTAATGCCAATTCAAGTTTTCGAAAAGTGGTGACGGCAGCTAAATTATTGACGGTTACCAATCCCAATACTCTACACCCTGATCCTGTCGCGCTGCTATTAGTGAATTACAGTGCAGACTATCTACACCAGCATTTCCAACAGGTCAATTTGGGTAGAGGTGGCTACTTAGTTGTGCTGGATGCTCAAAATCGGCTGATTTACCATCCTGATCAGCGGCTGGTTGGTGCTTCTGTCAACCAGGAATTAGTAGACTTGCTGACTGCCGATCGAGGCACCTTGCTCAAGACGATCGACAATCAAAAAATGCTGGTTACTTATGTTCGCTCATCTTTGAGCAATTGGGTTGTCATCAGCCTGATTCCGATGGATACTCTGATGGCTCCCACTGTACCGATCGGCACAACGACCTCGCTCGTCCTGTTAATTTCATTGCCGATTATTCTGCTAGCAGCCTGGATTGTTTCTGCCAGAATTGTGGTTCCGATTCGCCAAATTACCCAACGATTTGAGCAATTTCAAGAAGGCTCATTGGATTGGCAAACTCCTCTACCCGTAAGGGGGCAGGATGAAATCGGCGAACTGAGCACCTGGTTTAATGCTTTTTTAGAAAGCTTGAGCGCCAAACAACGGGCAGAAGCAGCATTGCGAGAAGGGGCTGAGCGAGAACGAGGGACGCTTAAGGTGGTCGAACGGATGCGGCAAACCCTTGATTTGGCCCAAATCTTCAACACCACAACAGCAGAACTCCAGCAGCTTTTGAAGTGTGATCGAGTCATCATTTTTCGGCTTGATGGATCTACAGAGACAGCATTAATCATTGAATCAAGTGCTGAAAACAAGCGCAATCACAACCAAATATCCAATCACGTTCCCCAATCCCTTCAAGATCTTTGCTTGAGCGATCGTTCCACGATTGAAACTTGGTGTCAAAACAGTCAACCTTCTGACATCACTGAAGAAGTACTTAACCATCCCAGATGTGTTTACTACCCGCGGTATGTTTGTGTGTCCGACCTCGACAGGAGTGAGACGGCTTCTGACAGGGACCGGACATTAGAAACCTCGCCGATTGGCGGGTATTTAATCGTCCCCATTTTTCGAAGTAACCAGCTTTGGGGCCTATTAGCCAGCTATCAAGATGCAACGCCTCGAAATTGGGAAAAAGCTGAAATTAATCTGGTGATTCACATTAGTAGCCAGCTTGGCATTGCCCTACAGCAAGCAGAACTGCTCGCCCAGACTCAGCAGCAGTCTACAGATTTAGAAAAGGCAAAGGATGCTGCAGAGGCAGCCAGTCGGGCCAAAAGTGAATTTTTGGCAAATATTAGCCATGAACTGCGAACGCCACTCAACGCCATCTTGGGCTTTAGTGAAGTGATGAGTAGCGATCGATCCTTAAGCCTGGAATATCAGGACTATTTGTCAATCATCAACCACAGTGGACAGCACTTGCTGGCTCTAATCAACGATGTCCTGGAAATGTCCAAAATTGAAGCGGGACAAATTACCCTGAATCGAAAAAGCTTTAATCTGTATCAATTGCTGGATAGTTTAGAGGAAATGCTGCGTCCTAAAGCTACAGGGAAAGATATTACTTTACTCGCTGAACGTGCGCCCAATTTACCCCAATACATCCTGGCAGATGAGGGTAAACTACGACAAATTCTGCTGAATCTGCTGGGGAATGCTGTTAAATTTACTCAAGTTGGACATGTGGTTCTGCGGGCTCAAATGGACTCGGCAGTCAACCTCAAACCAAGTGAAGATCAATCCTCTCATCCTGCACCACTGCATCTTTACTTTGGAGTGGAAGATACAGGCCCCGGTATTGCGCCAGAAGAAGTCCAACATCTATTTCGTCCCTTTATGCAAACTCGTACCGGCCAAAAACTCCAGGAAGGAACAGGGTTAGGGTTAGCGATTAGTCGTAAGTTTGTGAATCTGATGGGTGGGGAAATTACAGTACAAACTAAAGTTGGGCAAGGCAGCATCTTTCGATTCGATATCTGGGTTGATCCTGCCGATCGAACTGAAATTGCGGTAACTTCGGAAAATTATCGTGCGATCGCGCTTGCTCCGAATCAACCCCACTACCGCATCCTAATTGTCGATGATTACCAGGAAAATAACCAACTGCTGGTCAAGCTCCTCACTCCGTTAGGATTTGAGGTTCGCACTGCTCAAGACGGACAAGCGGGAGTCGCACTATGGGAAGCTTGGCAGCCTCATCTGATCTTAATGGATCTGCGTATGCCTGTGCTGGATGGGTATGAAGCCACTAAGTTGATTCGATCGAAAGAGAAATTGATGCAATCTACGGCACAAGCATCCTCTCCAGAATTTACAGAACAGCCATCATCCATAGAGCTTTCTAATCCTAGCTCTAATGAGCCCACTGCCATTATCGCTTTAACAGCCAATGCATTTGAAGAAACGAGGATTGCTGTCATAGCCGCAGGCTGCGATGACTTTCTTCGCAAGCCTATTCAGCGAAAACTCCTGTTAGCAAAATTGGCCGAGCATCTAGGGGTGCAATATATTTATCAAGTCGAATCTTCTCCTCAAAAGCCTCAGAGAAGGGATGCCTCAACCTCAGATCTGTTGTTATCTCATTTGTCGAATATGCCTGTGGAATGGGTCAATCAACTTCATACAGCTGCGACGACCGGATTCAATCAACGAATTTCCCAATTGATTCAACAAATTCCTGAGGGGTATGCCCCCCTTGCTCAAGCGCTCACAGATTGGAATTATAACTTTCAGGTAGATAAAATTGTCAATCTAACTCAGCGTTTTTTGAGATGAGATCGAAGTGGCCAATCCAAACTAGTGGAACATATTGATATCTATTAAAGCTTTCTCTTGAATCCTCTGTTGATGCTTGTTGAATCTATTTATCATGAAACAACGGAATTATTACTCTCAATATAAACTCTGTCGGAAATCTCATTATCATTCTCCCCAAGCTGCTAGAGAGAAAGTCCCTGTAGCTGGCAATTTGCAGCGCCTTGCTTTGCTATTTCTTGTGGGATTGAACCTGGTGAGTTGTGGAGCAGCTTCGATCGAACAATCTCTGCCGTTGGTCACTAACAATCAACCCACTCCCAGTCCAGTGAAGCCTGAGCAAAAAGAGGTGGCAACGATTGCTTTAGTGATGAAAACATTAACGAATCCATTTTTTGTAGAAATGGAAAAAGGGGCGCGACGGGCAGAGAGTGAACTAAAAATTAATTTGATTGTCAAAACGGCGGCCCAAGAAACTTCGATCGAGCAGCAGATCGGCATCATTGAAGATTTAATTCAAAGCAAAATTAAAGCGATCGTTGTTGCTCCAGGAGATTCAACCGAACTGATTCCCATTTTGAAAAAAGCCCAAGATGCTGGAATTGTGATCATCAACATTGATAACCGCCTCAATCCTACCCGATCGGCCCAGCTCGGACTCAAGCCAGTGCCGTTTATCAGCGTGAATAATGAGCAAGGAGCCTATCGCTCTGCCCAGCATATTAGCAATCAAATTAAAGCACCCACCCAGGCGGTCCTCCTGGAGGGGATTCGTACTGCTCAAAATGCGATCGATCGAAAACATGGGGCACTACGGGCTTTCAAGGAAAATCCAAACATTACCGTTGTTGCAACAGAAACGGCCAATTGGAAGATCGACGAAGCCTATTATGTCACCAAAAAATTATTCANCATCGAATCCTCAGATCGGAGCAGTCTTCTGTGCCAATGACATGATGGCGCTAGGTACTTTAAAGTATTTGTCTGAAACAAATCGATCTGATGTATTGGTTGCAGGATTTGACGCCCTGGACGAAGCGAAGCAAGCCATTCGAACGGGTGCTTTAGCGGTCAGCATCGATCAACAAGCCGCAGAGCAAGGTTATCTGGGGGTGCATTATGCCGTCGAAGCATTGGCTGGTCAACAGCTGCCAAAAGAAACGATGGTAGATACAGTAGTTGTAGACCGAAAATCCCTTCAGTAAGTTCAGAATAGCCGCTGAACGATCGGTCTATTGACTATTTGAAGTGGTATCGGCAGGTAGGCGAGGTACGAGCACTGGGCGATTGTTCTGCATCTCGACTTGATAAAAAACTCGGCTTTGCCTGGAAGGACAGCAAAGGGGATCTTCTGGAACATAGCGGGCAAATGTAGCGCTAATATACCCTTCACGATAGAGATCATAATTTCCAATGCTGCCATCTGTACGGGAGTCCATGGGAATTGGCGAAAGAGTGCCCGTAAATTGACCATTGGTAAAGACAAACACTTGATAATTTAAGGGACGGCACATACCATCGGCGTCAGTCATACCAGTAATCAGAGTGGTTGCTCCATAAATTTGAACCGATCCCATCAGGGTCCAGCCTGCTGCTTCAACCAAGGCATCTTCAGGAACGGCTGCTGCACGTTGGTCGATCGGGCAGTTTGATAAGTTACTACCGCCATCCGGTTTCGGGGCTTGTGGAATTGAGGCTCCTGGTCGATTCCAGTTGGTTGTCCCATCTAGCCAATCACCACTGGGTTCGGTTTGAGCCACTGCTACAGGCGGCAGCACCATCGATGCCAGTAAGAGGGAAGCCGACAGAAGAGAAAGCGGTTGGTTCAAGGTCTTGGTTCTCCAGAGTTGCATGTTCGTACAGCCAAAATATCATTAGCGATTGCTGCGTTGGGCCAAGTTAATGTAATAGAGCAATTGCAAAACCGATGTAATTGCCGCCCCGACATAGGTCAGCGCTGCCGCAGTCAACACTGCTCTGGCTCCAGCGACTTCTTCGTTCGTGTCAGTCAGTCCAGCTTGCTTAAGCAAGAGTAAGCCACGACGGCTAGCATCAAACTCAACCGGGAGCGTCAGCACCGTGAACAATACCATAAAGCCAAAGAAGAAAATACCTACCCAAATTAAACCAGTGAGGTTGAGCAAAATCCCTATCATAAAAGCGATATAGGAGATGGTAGGCGTAAATTGCAGAGCGGGCAGCAACGCACTGCGCAGGGCGATTAATCCTGAGCCTGTTTGATACTGCTGAACATGCCCTAACTCGTGGGCTGTTACGGCCATTGCGGCGATCGAAGGTTGGGTTGCAATTGGATCAGACAAACGGACAACATTCGCACTGGGATCATAATGATCTGTCAAGCTGCCGCTTACCCGTTCTAAAGGAATTGGGTTTAGGGAAGTCCGGGAGAAAAGCACCTTCGCCACATCCATGCCGGTCATTCTTTCGGTATTTGGAACACGGCTCCATTTGGCAAACGTACTTTTTAGATACATTTGTGCAAATGCTGAAATAAGCAAGGTGGGAATTGCAACTAAGAGAAAATAAGATGAGTCAAAGTAAAACATAGTGATTCCTAGCTCCTATCTAGCTCCAATATTTGAAGAACTCTTGGTTGGTAAAAGTTACTTCTCGGAAGACGCGACGTTGATAGATGATTCCAGCGATCGTTAACCCTAACCAGAGAAACAGCCATGCCGGAGAGTCATGCAGAATTGGACTGATTGCAGTACCAGCCCCTTGTAAGCCAGCGACGGAAACCCGACCTAACAGCAACAATAATGCTAATACAATTGCATTGGCTCCCCCAATGGCGGACAAGCCTGTAATCAGTTCGTCCTGCCAATTGCGCAGATAGGTCAAAAAACCAAGAACGATCGCACAACCCAACGCGATGAGGGCATGTAGGACCCCAGTTTCAAACCCCAAATGGGACATGAGGCCCGAACCCAGCCAAGCACCGATGATCGCCCCCACGAGGGAAAGTCCAAACACATAGAATTGCCAGGAAAAAATGGCGAGAAGGACACCGATCACCAACCCTACCGTTAAGCCAGTTGCCGTACCTAAAAATCCGCCTCCCAAAAGCACAAATACTGCTTTGGCTCCTAACCACAATCCTCCAAAGAAAGCCCAGACAGGGAGCATGATCGTAAAAAATCGGTAGCCACCAAAACACAGCAAAAAACCGAAGATTCCTGAGAAAAGCGCTAAGAAAACCGTTTTGAGTAGCACGCAACTAACCCCTGCAACGAACTCGCTACCGCAATCATGCAGGATTTTTTATCTACTTGTAAATTTCTAAAGCAAATTGTCACAAAAAACCGGCCCCTCTTTATCTTCTTCCCCTCTAACACAAACCATTCGTGCTTACTACTCGGTTAATACCAAGGGGTATGCACCGATTCATCGACTAGAAGAATTCTGTTAAAGAGGCGATGCGATTGACTTCATAGCAAATTGCCTGATGAGACAAGCGAATTTCCTGGCTTGCCAGAATGACAGCGATCAGCAACAGACAGGTTCCACCCATAAAACAGAGCAGCGCAATCGTCGCGATCGCACTCACGTTTGAAGCCACAGATAAAGCGATCGCAAACATACTTGTGAGAAAAATTATGACCGCTGTGTAAATTAATAATCCACTTCGTTGTAGTAATCGATGACGCTGTTTGAGTAATGGAATCTGTCGATCGATCTCTTGTAAACGTTCTATAGAAAAGCCATCATCTGTTTTGCCCTGATGCAGCAGTTCTAGTCTCTCATTGGCAAGCGCCCGAATTCGCTGCCCCACATAGACAAATCTTCCTAAAACACCTCCCTGGATAATTGCACAGGCAGTAACCAGAACAACTGGAGCAATGATCAATTGAATCGTTTTTGCAACATCCTCTGCGTTCATAATCAAATTAGATCCTATTTGATGCGGCAAGAGTGACAAGTAGCACTTGAATCATGCAGTAAGCTTGTTAAGCTAGGGATAGAGAGCGGAAATGGATCGCTCTCCATTAGTTCCATCAGAGATCAAGCACGACTTTAGCGGTTTTAGGTTTAGCGATGCAAATTAAAACGGATCCTTCCTCTGGTGTACCGATCGGTGGGGTTTCATATTCAACTTCGCCTGCTTTCAATCGACACATACAGGTCAGGCAGATGCCTTGACGGCAGCTATAGGCTGGATCTAAATCATGCGCTTCTGCAAACTCTAAAATCGTTCCATCTTCAGGCTGCCAGGTGAATGCTTGTCCTGACTTCTCAAAAATAATCTCCGATTCGCTCGATTTACCGTTTTGCTCTTGCGAGTTTGATGTACTTTCGATCGCGACCTTCTTCCCACCAAACGATTCAAATCGAATTCGATGGTCAGGAATGCCCCATCCCTGCAAGCCCTCTCGCAAAGACTGTAAAAATGGTGGAGAACCACATAGAAAATATTCAGCCTCTATTGAGCCACATTGTTTTTCTAATTCTGGCGCAATCTGTTGCTGAATCAGAGCTGTATCAACATAGCCTGAACTGTGGTAATAAGCTTGATCTGCTGGTCGAGGCCGGCTATAGCAAAAATGAACGCGTAAGTTAGGATTCTGTTGAGCCAGAGTTAACACTTCTTCGCGGAAGGCATGAAAGGTCGCATCGCGCGCGCCATGTACAAACCAGATCGGGCGATCGGGATTCAACTGGCTACAGGCTTTTGCCATACTGATCATAGGTGTGATGCCAACCCCATTACTGATCAGTACCGCAGGCAAAGATTTTTGGACATCAATGAAGAATTTGCCGCTGGGTGGCTTCGCTGCAATCACTGAGCCTTCCTGCACCACATCATGCATAAAATTGGATGCAACCCCTGGTGGAACTTCTAATCCTTTGGGCGTGGGTTCTCGTTTAATGGATAGACGATAGTAGTCGCTTGTATAATCTGAAAGTGAATAGGTACGAATAATCGGTTTAGGCTGATCGGGAATGTTAAGCCGAACTGTCAGAAATTGACCCGGTTGGAAGCGAGGAATCTGGCCTCCATCTTGAGGCTTGAGGTAAAAAGAGGTAATCTCTTCGCTTTCTTTGACTTTACGGACTACAACAAAATTTCGCCAATCCTGCCAAATAGAAGTCTCAATTGCTGTTCGCTCCACTTGAGATTGAGCAGTTTCGTCCTGACTGGCTTGGCCACTTAATAGGCCGACTAATGCTCCGCCACCTATCCCCAGCAGAGCAGCATAGACCGCAGATTTCTGAGCAGATTCTGATTTCGGATTGGTGACTCCGATCGCAACTGCTGCTCCAAAAGTCACAATTGAACCAACCGTTGTCGCTGCTACGGCCATGCGAGCGATCGGATTCTTAATTTGCCTCAGTTCCTCAAGCATTATTAGGTTACCTCTCACGAGTTCAGACTGGAAGCTTTACTATTGCTAAGTTGCCATTTAGCTTCTCCGCAGGTAATTGTGTAACCTATTGCTGAGTTTATCCTGAGACTTTTCCTGAAAATCCCTGAAAGTTTCTCAGACAAAATCAGACCAATCGTGACTCATGAACCATCGGCTAAATTGCGTTCCTCTTCCACATCCATGTCACTCTTGCAACAAATCGCAATGAAGCAACCAGAGCCTTGTCTAAACTTGAGTATGGGATTGTGAAGTTGTTACGATCGCAGCGAACAATCAACCTTCTGATTTTGACAGCTTAAGATGGAAATTAATCTCACCCAACCCTATCTAGAGGCTTTCTCATCTTAAAACATCACTACGAAGTCAAGTTTGAGACGATTCGCATTGGCGATGTAGATTATACAATTCGCAGTTTACTGAATCTCCAACAGTTTTCAGATCCAGACGGAGCAGCTCTCCAACTTGGAATCTCCTCAGCCATGTGGTCACTCTTTGGCCAAACTTGGCCGATGAGTAAAATTCTGGCTAGAGTTATGCTTGGGGAATCCCTGCAAGGAAAACGGATTCTCGAAATTGGCTGTGGTTTGGGTCTGCCGAGTATTGTTGTTAAACAATTGGGTGGAAATATTACCGCAAGTGATTACCATCCTCTCGCTAAATCTTTTCTGCTGGAAAATACGCTCCTCAATGCTTTAGCCCCAATCTGCTTTGAAACCGGGGATTGGAACACCGCTAACCTGAACTTAGGGCAGTTTGATCTGATCATTGGCAGCGATCTGCTCTATGAACATCAACATATTGCGTTACTTTCTGCGTTTATTGATCATCACTCAAGTGACCAAGTTGATGTTGTGATTGTCGATCCTGGTCGTGGTTCACATCGTGCATTCGCCAGAGAAATGGAACATCTTGGATACGCTCACTCCTGGACTGATCTAAAAGACTATCCCGATCGTGGAATTCAACTAAAAGGATTCATATTGCGGTTTTCGCGTTGTTCTTTTGACTATTTCGTTGATAGCCCGATCGGCAATTTTTGCTGAGAATGGGGCAGATGAACGATTTCTTAACTGTGCTCAAACGCTGGCAGCGCAAAATCTAGCAATGCTTGCTGAGTTGCTAACGAGTCAAGTAGAAAGATATCACATGCAAAAAGCGNCCCCCCGAAGGAGACGCTCTTACTTATCTCATTGCTGAGAATTAACCGTTGATTTGGGGAGCGGTCAGGGCAACCGGAGTCGCTTCACCTGCTGCCAAATCCAAGGGGAAGTTGTGTGCATTCCGCTCGTGCATCACTTCCATGCCCAGGTTCGCACGGTTCAAAATGTCTGCCCAGGTGTTCACCACTCGCCCTTGCGAATCAATGATCGACTGGTTGAAGTTGAACCCGTTCAGGTTGAACGCCATCGTGCTGATACCCAACGCCGTGAACCAGATGCCCACTACTGGCCATGCTCCCAAGAAGAAGTGCAATGCTCGGCTGTTGTTGAAGCTCGCATATTGGAAGATTAACCGTCCGAAGTAGCCATGAGCCGCAACGATGTTGTACGTCTCTTCTTCTTGGCCAAACTTGTAACCATAGTTCTGAGACTCAACCTCGGTTGTCTCACGCACCAGCGAAGAGGTCACCAAGGAACCATGCATCGCGGAGAACAGTGAACCACCGAACACACCCGCAACGCCCAGCATGTGGAAGGGGTGCATCAGAATGTTGT
>LUGL01000219.1 GCA_002796835.1 Elainella saxicola E1
AGATAGTCATTGCCTTGGTTCTTGACGTACTGGGCAATCATACTTTCGTCTCCGTGTTTGCCGACTGTACTCGCAAAGTAACCATCACTCCAAAACTCTCCACCCCATAACTGCTGCTTTACTTGAGGGCAACGTTTGAACACTTCTCGGGCTGTGAGACTTTTAATCATCGTGACCAGTTTCGTCACACTGTAAGTCGGCACTGACTGCACCAAAAAATGCACATGGTCTTTGTCCACCCCAATTTCGACAAACTTCACCTCATAACGCTTCTCGATTTCGAGACACACTTCTCTCAACACTGCGTCCACCTGTTCATCGAACACAGCCCGTCGATACTTTGCTGGAAACACGAGATGGTAAAGCAAAACCGTAACGTTATGTCGTTTATGGATGTACTCGCTCATCCCTACATTTTACGCCGCAGAGCGGCGAGGAATCGACCCGTAGAGATTGAATGAGCCAACAGTAGCGGAAATCAAACAAATATTGGCTTTCTCTCGATCGACATTAACCCATTACCGAATATCACCTGCTGACTCAAATTCACCAATTTCGCAAAAATATCTTTCCATACCAGCCTTTAAAAGGCAAGTCTTAGAATATTTACAATCCTTCTTTTATAATACTTTTCAAAAAATCTTAACTTGAACATTTGTGATCGAATTTACATTCATAGATTTGCAAGCCGATCGATTTAAAACTACACTCATAGAGTAGGAATATCTCGGCAGCAAAGTTAATTTTTGCGTTACCTTTATCCTCGTCTGCCTATTCTGCAACCAATTTGATGATAAGATAATATGGGAAAGAAATCACATTTATGAATTGTGTTATTCCTCCATGTTGGAATTCTTGACAAGAAATAAATTCCTCCTGTAAATTTTCCATTGATATTTATTGCACTTGCGCTGGGAACCAAGTTTGTTGCCATCGGTCATTGAGTTCTAAAATTTTCAGGATTGCCAAGGCTTTACTCCCTTTGGGACGCCAACTGGTCCCCTTCTTCTTCTGACGATGCCCAATCACCTGGTCTACTCCCCGTTCCATCCGTCCACTGCCAATCGTCTTGCCTATTTGTTTGCGCCGGTCATAATCAATAATTTCGCAACGATGCTTTTCGAGATATCCCATCAATTCTGCCCACTTCTGGGCATGTCTGGGTTGCACCTGGGTCTGCAAATACTCCAGTGCGGTTTGCACTTGGCCATGCCAAAGTTGTCTAAACAACTCCCGTAAATGGGTTGAGCGTTCTGTTTTGTTGCGAGCAATCATCGACATCAACTCTCGTAGCTTTTTGCTCAAGTGATACCAATCGAGAATTAGGGTCACGGGTCCTGCAAATATCTCCCCGAGTCTCAAGCGGATAGCTTTAGCCCCATCGCTAATCACAACCAGGTTGAGAGGAGTGTTCATCCTCCCATACTCCTGAAAT
>LUGL01000077.1 GCA_002796835.1 Elainella saxicola E1
GAAGCACGAGGTTGGTGCAGCCCAACGACTGTTGGCAGAAATGGAAACTATCGTGCCGAAGCGGGTGAGTCAATCAGTGCAAAARGGATTACAAGATGCTATCACTTACTTTCGCAATCACCACCATCAGATGCACTATGCCGAGGCGATTGCCGCTCATTTACCCATTGGCTCAGGAGTTACCGAAGCGGGATGTAAAATCATTGTCAAAGCACGTCTGTGTGGTTCTGGTATGAAATGGAAAGAACATGGAGCAGGGATTGTTTTGAGTTTGCGAACCTTGAGTTACAGTCAAGGACGATGGCAACAATTTTGGTCAAAGATTAATCGCTACGGCTTCGCTTTTGCAGAATAGCTACATCAAATTTTAGTCATACCCGCTTGAACGGTTGCCCGTCGTTCTTCTGCTTGAGCTTGTTGCTTCCGATCGCCCTTCCCCTGACTCTCTAGCAAATCAGCCGCTTCGCCTTCTAGTTCGCGCAGTTCATCCATAAGATATTCGGCGAGGAGATCTTTCAGGGTATTGTCCGTCCAGCGATGAATGCTGATGTAGGCGACGAAGTTGCGGTTTTTGGAGGAGAGGGGGAAGTAGATGGGGCGTTGTTCGTACATCCCCACATGCACGTCTTTGAAGAAGTTGAGGCGGAGCCAGTCGCGTAGAGATTTATTTTTGGCAATTTGGCTGCCATACTCACTCCAGGCATCTTTGATAGGTTGGGCGGCAGGATGATTGAGGCTGTCTTTGGAGTCGGGGCGATCGCCCGCATAGGCAGAGAGATACAAAATGCCGTTGGGTAACGCAGATTCGGTCGCTTGGGTAAGAATTCCTTCGCCGTTTGCGCCAAATCGTCCCAGTGCAACACCGATCGCATAGGAAACCCAATTCACCGCAGGCGGCTGATCATAAACAGGGTTCCAATTGGGTAAAGGTTTACCGGGTTCACGGTCTACGGCTTGCTGTGCCCACTGTTGAGCGTAGTTCCAGCAGGAGGCTCCCGGTTGTTTGAATTCGACGGAGGTTTCGCGGGCTGCTTCATGTTTGGTGAAAGCAGCGTCAAGTTGGGCGAAGATTTCTTCGGCAGATTCAATGGGGAAGAGGGGAAGACGGTTTACATCACCAACCTGAAAGTGGATTGTTGGGTTAAGTGCTGCCATGACTCGACTAGCTAAAGCACTATTGAGTAAGCAAGTAATACCAGGGATATCTTCTGGGAAAACGGATGAGCCTTCGGAATAAATTATGCTTGGATAGCGGTGAGCTCTGGCAGAGAATGTACTTCCAATTGATTTATAGGCTACTCCTTTAGTGAAGTAATACTGACGGCTAGGGGTTCCATTTCCTCCACCCTTTGAACCAAAATGCTGATGCCCAACACGTGACTGGATTCCACAATTAATCCACAAAAGAAAATTGTCCAATGGGGCAATCCATTGATTAGTTGCTGCCCCCATGATGTAGGGTGACCACTTGATGCTAGGTTCATTGACTTTACTAAATTCGTTCTTTATAGACCAATGACCTTCTAATTCCCAGGGCTTACGGACATAGCGAGGATTATTGGATGTATGCATTCCACCACGAACTGCGCTTTTATCTTCCATTTTTGGAGTTGCGGCATACCGATCGAGAAACTCATCATCCCACCAATAAACGATCGGCTTCTCCTTAATTACAGCAAAGCGATCGCTCTTAAACTCAAATCGTTGTGTTCCAGCTAATAATCCTGCTACTTTCTTTCGGATTTCTTCTGCGGAACGAACTCGTTCATCTAAATTGGTTGGAGCAATGGCAACTGTAGAATCTCCACCGGGAGCAGACTTTTGAAAAATGCTCATTGTTACTGGATTGTCTTTCATCGCTGAGAAGCCTCCCCATGAGAGATCTCCTAAGGCACGCAGATCATTCTTATCTAACAGCCACTCCCGTAAATCAGTGAATTGTTGGATAAACATCCAATTCCGCATTGTGATCATTGCGGATAAACCACCTTCCTTTAACAATTGAAGCGACCGCTCTAAGAAGGCTGAAAATAAGTCAGATTTACCTTTTGGATAATGTTTAACTAAAAACTTTGCATCCTCCATTTTGGCAGCACCCTGATATGGCGGATTAGCAAGCACTACGTTATAAGCATTCTCTCGAATCAACCGAATAAATCGGACTCCTGCCGTTAACTGCTCCCCTCGCAGACGTAAACCTAAATCATCACCACGGGTACAACGAGCTAGGAACGTTTCAAGTTTCGCGAGAAGAATAGCAGCCCGAATTCCTTGTCCCCTTTCCACTGGTAAGGAGGGGGTGGGAGTTGGGGGTGAAGTTAATTCAAGTTGAACCGGACGGGCAAGGCTTTGTTCATATTGGGCGATCGCCTTTTCTACTTCGCGATCAATCTTCAGCAGGCTTCCCCACTGGTCTGCCCCTTTCAACGCCTGCACAATCTGATTCGTCAACTCCTCCGGAATGCCCGTCGCCTCTCGCACTTCCCGCCGCAACTCCGCCAACGCCGGATCATCCTCTGGTAATGCAGACAGATTCAAATCTGAGGCGACTAAATTCACTTGCTTAATTTCCGCATCCCGACACAGCGACTTTGCTTTCAAAAACAATGCTGCCGCCGCAATTTGCACCGCCCGCGCATCAATATCCACCCCAAACAGATTGTTTGTCAGAATCGACTCCACAATCTCCTGGTCGCTCCAGTCCTCTCCCCGGTGTCGCGACTCCTCCTGATACAGCGCAAACAACAGCCCAAAGGCAATCACCAAAAAATGTCCTGATCCACAAGCCGGGTCAAGAATTTTCACCTCTCGGATACTCTTGGGCGCATGGGCGATCGCTGCTTCCGTCAACGGTTGAGGAACCCAATATTTCCAACGCTCCTCCGCCTCCGTCTCGATCGGCATTAACTCATCCAGGGCAACCTCACCCTTCTCCCGCTTTTCCCTCCAACCTTTGCGCCGTTCCTCCAGGCGATCGAGCGTTCCATCCGCCCTGACTTCCGGTGTCCAACCCTGCGCCTGACAGATCGCCAACCACATCTGTCCCAAACTGTTGTGCAGCAACCACTCCACCATGTAGCGTTCGGTGAACATCTGGGTTTTGCTGGCAACCTCGTGGGGTTCCACCTTGCCCCCCGCATTCAGCTTGACATCCAGTTCTTCCCGTTCCGGGTCATTCCAATACTGATACACCCAGCCCAGCGTCGTATCATCCAACCAGGCATCCTGCAACGCCGGATCATTCAACGCCTCAATCACAACCCGCAGCGTACTGGCCGGAACCGGAAACAACTCAGACAACCGGACCCTTCCAAATAGCCCCGGCATCTCTAACGACAGTTCATCGTAAAGCAGTTGCAGCAGCGTCCCAAAGCCCTCTGTTTCATCTCGGCACAAATCGGGCGCAAAATCCCGGAACTCCCGATAGCCCCGGCTTTGCCATCCGCCTGTCACAATCATCGGCTTAATCGCCCCGATCGCCTCCATCTGCTTGATCACCACCAGACGGTTTAACAACGTTGCTGCTGCCAGCTTCTCAGCCGTTCGCAAATGGCGATCGCGGATCGCACCTTGGTCTAAATTATTCCCTTTAACCTCTGCCCTAACCTGCTCATCCAACCACTGCTCCAGCCGCTGCCGCTTGACCTGCGGTTCCTCTGCCAACCCCGCCTTGGCAATGGATAACGACAACCGATAGGCGCTCTCCACCGCATTGTGGATATCGGTAAGGAGGCGATCGCGCAAACTACGGATCGTTGATGAAAGCTTGGCTTTGGCTTCAGGGGTCAGTTGAGACATAGATTTAGGCAATGGCTGACTTAATAATGGTCTGGGAATTGGGACCGTCGAACTCCACACAGCATTGATTGAGCACATCCCGCCCAATCAGCACCCGTTGACTCAGTTGTTCTCCCGGACAGCCATAGGCTCGAATTGCTTTGAACACGAATTCACCCAGTTTCACATTCAAATAGCAGGCAATTCCTTTGACCTGTCCACCACCAACTCCTGCAATTGGCACATCCGTTTCGACAATTCTGAGTTGCAGAGTAGCGAGAACTTCCAACGGAATCAATGTGCAGTCTGATCCAGTATCCAAAAACGCTTCCAAGTCATACTGTCCAGTATTCGCTACCCAATCAGGAGGAGTAATCGTAACAGGCAGAATTGGAGCAGGCGGTAAACCTCCGCCTAAGCTGGCATAGGGATAATGCAGCATCCAGTTAATTCTCCTGAGGTCCCGTAAAAACGCCACCGACAGAAAAGTGTGGCTCATGCAGGAGGACTTGCTTAATCAACAAATCCCGGTAGCCCTGCTGTTGATATACCCGCTGTAACAAAGCCTGTTCGTTGCGATCGTGATCCAGCACAGTGCCATCTTCAAACGCAATAAACTCCCCGTCATATTGCCTCAACAGGTCAGGTTTAGCCTGTTCGTATAGAGATTCTTGCTGTCGTAGATAATCAATTCGTTCTGACGTAATATTAGTCTCAATGGGTTTAGTCATCATGACGCTCCTAATAACGATCTTCAATTTGAATAAGAGGAATTTGATCGGCTGCCAAAATAACAACGTTGCCATCCTTCCAAACGGCAATCGACTCTCCTAACTTACGATGTCGTTCAATCGCCTGGGCGATCGCTGCTTTCACCCCAGCCCGAATTTTTTGGTGCTTTGATTGAATCTCGTTTTCCGTCATCTTCCCTCCTAGTAATGAGACTCCAAGTCTCTTGATCATAAATAATCGGTGGTTGCCCTGCGCTCCCTTCAGCCACTAGCTGATAATTTGGCTCAGAATTGTCAAAAAAGCTCTGGTATAGGACTTCAAGACAACTCGCTATACTTCTTCCACTCATAAACGAGGCGCACACAAACATTCGACTTCCCTTCCAGTTGGCTCAATAAACGCTCCTCCAACTGCGTTACCAATGCCTTGACCTCCTCTGGCGTTCTCACCTCTCGACCATTCAGATTCAACGGCAACTGGATTACCTGTTCATCCGTGACAGAAGAGATCGCACTGTCTAAGGTCAGGTTGGCATCCTGTTCTGCCTCCTGAAGCCGCAACACCACAGAATCCCGTAACTCTAGCAGGCTAGGGCTGAACATGTCCTGCGTCGTGTCATAAGCTGCCTTCCGGACATAGCTCAAAACCAGGTCAGCTTTGTCCTCACTCAGCTTAAAGAAGCCCTGCCGCTGCTTCAGGCGTTGGCGAATCGTTTCCGCCTGCTGTTCCTGCCGCTCAATCAAGCCCAGACGCACCGTTTTATAATGCTGCTCGATCGCCTGTAAATGCGGTTCCAAGCTGGCAATATCTCGCCAGGGACGATCAAGGGCCAATTGTTCCTCAACGGCTGTGATTGCTGCTGCAACCTCTGCCGTTTGCCCCGTTTGCTTCAGTTGAGCAATCTGGCGATCGTGCACTGCCACTGCTCTCGAAACGGCTGTTACGGCTTCATCGGTTAAATCCGTCAACGACATCCCCAACTCCTGAATGCCATCCCGCAGGGTGTCCAGGTGTTTTTTCACGGCCAGCACCGTATCTTCAATCTGCCGCGATCGCATACATTTCTCGATTACCTCCCGCAACTTCTTAATTTTCTCTGGTAGTTCAGGACGATTTGGCAATTGGTTATAACGTTGCTCCAGTTCTTGCAACCGTCGAACTTGATTGGGAAAATGGTTGAAGACTGCATCCGCGATCGCTTCCTCTTCCCGATCCAGGTCGATATTTAGCGGTGATTCTCGGAAGAACTGACAGATGGCAACTTTATCCCGTGCCGTCAGTCCGCCTTCTCCTTTGGGCAAAATTTCTGCCCGTCGAATGTCGCGATCGCGGGTAAACAGGTTCTCCACATCTGGGTCTTGAATCGAAGTAATTTCCTTACCCGACTCCGGACGAATGCGAATCTTCTTTGCCCGCAACAACCCAGCTAGACAAGCCCTCAACACATCTGCTGAATAGCCAAAGGGCGGTCCTCCGAAATGGCTCAGCAGCACATTTCCCACAATCCCGTTTTGCTCAACCACATATTGCTCAATTCGGGAAGGCACCTGGCCGCTACAGGTCGGGCTGTATTTCCCAGCATCCAGCTCCAAGATGCCCAACCCATCCACCATGAACTTACTAGAAGGACCCGAAAGCGTCTTTTGCAGCAGTTGTTTAAGTTCCGTGGGAGTTATTGGAACATCAACAAAATGGTTGTAAAGTTCCGGCAGAACGCTTTCCCCAATCCGCTTGAGAACGGTTGCAAACGAATTTCCAAACTGAAACTTGTCGAACGATCGGCCCCGGAAATAAATTTCCCCATCCATAAACGCTTGAGCTACAGCGTCTTTGACCTGGCTTTCCAAGTTGTCACAGCGGTTCTGCTCATCAAATACGAGGCGTTGTTTTTCCCGTGTAAGGGATTGGGAGCGATTGGCATATTTGGTCAGCATGTGCCGCGATCGGGCCAGTTCTCTCACTAATCCAGGCAGACGATCGGGTTTGCCCACCACCCAGACGAGGCGATCGCGCAAAGAACCTGTGTCGCTTTGGGGCACCCACACCGTTGAACTGCGCTCTTCCTGAGTGCCTAAATTCCGGAAGTCTATCGTGATGACAGCCAGTTCATTCGACGATTGCAGTCGCTCATCCTGCCGCTGTCGGCCATCGCTGTAGTAGGCTGCCCACCGGAAGGTATTGCCCTTGTATCCCGGTCGCTCAACACTCCCCAATAACTCCCTCAGCTTCTCAGTCACGATCAGACTGATCGCATCCGGAATGACACTATAACTATCGCGCTCCCGTTGCCATTCCTGCCCAGCCGAACTCTGAATTTTGTAGCCCAATTTCTCAGAGTAAGACAGGAGATTGAGATTCCGCAGTTTTTCCAGAGCGGCTGATATTGCTGGCTCTTGATTGCCATTGCCCAGACATTCATAGAGACACTTGCTCACTAGTTCAGCCGTCGTGGGTTCCTGTTCTTGAATCAGCTCCAATAATGCAACCGCTTTCGCTGAACGAATTGCATCGCGATCGCTCACGACTTCTTCATGGTTAAATAACCGTGCCAACGTATTCTGCACATCCGCATCTAGAGCAGACTGCTGAACCTCATAAATATGCTCTAGCGTGATCAGCGCTCCAACCGACTGTTCACCCAATCGTTGCTCTCGAAAAAGTTCTCCCAATAATTGCAGCAGACCGCGAATCGCATGGTCATCCCCCTTTGCTCGACTGGAACGAGTGCGAAGGCTAGTCGTAATTTGCATTAGCAAATCCACATATCCCGGCAACATGGGGTAGGTTTCCAGGAAATCTTCCTCTGTGATGGACTCACATTTGTAACCGTAGAGCTTGAGGCTACTCCGATGCTGAGTGAAGAGCGATCGCAATTCGGCTTCTTTGGCAGGTGCTTTTTTCAAAAGCCGCTTATGCACCACATCCCGAATATTGGTTGGAGCCAAGTGAACCCGCAGTTTGGGCGGAAATCGATCCTTTAGCTTGCCGATATTGCTCTCATCGTCACTGTCTTCCAGCTTCTGCTGTCCTGTTGCCAACAGCCAGACCCGCCCCTTCAACTTTTGCCCCAAATCAGACACAAACGACTGAAGTGCCAGCATCCGGTTCGTGTTCTGATAGATGTACTGGCTGACCTCATCCACCACAATAAACAGCGTTTTGCCCGCTGCCCGCTGGTTGAGCATGGCAATGATATCTTTGGTTGTTTCAGCAACCGAGGTGCCAATCCCAGTCCGCGTCCCTCCCCGGCTATCGAACCAACTCATGGGATCCACATAACGGCTAGGGTTCATCACATGCATGACTTCTGAGAAGGCTTCTTCCGCAAGCCGATCGCGCTTTGCTAGTTCCCAAGGCTGGCCTAAAGTTTCTTCAGCACATGTCAGAAATGTATCCCACTTGCCATCTAGTTCCAAACTCAACTCATAGTCGGCAACAAAATGACTAATGGAGCAGTACCCTAACCGCCGCTGAATTTCTCGCTTGACTGCTGAGTGAATCTGCTCGTCATCTCGTGCCACTGCACCAATGTCAAATACGACAGCGAGCGGATCAATCAGACCCCGTAACCGTTGCCATGATTCTCGAAAATCAGTCGTTTTAGGTGAATCATCACGAGCCAGCAAAGCCTCTGCCAGTTCACGTCCATCCGGTAATTGCAGACCATCAAGGGCAAGCCCTAAAAGCTTGGCAAAGCTGGATTTACCCGAACCATAGAACCCAGAAATCCAGGAAGCTGGAAGATCGGCACCGGGCGATCGCTGAAGCTCTTCTGCTAAGGCATTGAGCAATTTGACAAACTGCTCGTGGATTCCGGCTTTGCCCCGGTTGTAGCGAGGGTCGCCTTCGGGATAGCCACCCGTAATAATGTACTCTGAGACCTCCTCCTGTACCTTTGCCGGGTCTTGCTCGTGAAAGTAGACCACTGGAGCAATATTTCGCGTGACATCAGCAGCAAAAATCTCTTTGATTAGCATGGCAGGTTCAGTAGGGACTCAACATTACGAGTAAATGCGTGGGCGGTAGTCACGATCCGAAGCCAGTTCTCCCATGAACGACAATGCTTTTAAGTCATGCCGTTCACCGGGGTAGAGTAACACCACAGGCAAGTTGCGAGTTTTTCCATCAATATGCTTCAGCAATGCCGAGGAGCGGAAGAAGGGGTACAACGCTCCGGCACGGCACAGCAGGACCAGGGTTTTATTGACATCGCCTGCATGGGTCGTAGCAAACTCATCCACAATACGAATCACATCTTGGGCAATGCCATCAGGACCTTCGATATAGAGAGCAACCTTGTCTTTAAGATAATTCAGTGCTCGATCGGGGTCTTTTGTATAAAAGCGTTGCTCGGTGCGAATCAGGCTATCGAGAACTCGTGGCTCCTCAGCTTTCAATCGGTTGAGCAGAAGTTGATGCAATGAGATTGCCTGCACATTCCAACCCTGCGCTTTCAGTTCGTCTGTCAAGTTGCGGATTCGCTGCCGCAGCTTAAATTCCTCACGCGGGTCGTAGGGCAAAATTGCAAACCGGTAGTTCCGCATCGTACTAATTCGGGGACCTCCTTCATCCAGCAAATCTGAACGAAGTGCTTGGATTGCAGAATCGAGAGACGCATTCTCAAACAGGGTTTCTGTCATGCTTCAGCCCTCCCCACGTCTTTCCAGAGCAACCCTAATTCCTGAATTGCCCATGACTTCATATCGGGATACTGCCAGTTAAACTCATGCAAATCATTCATGCGGCTGAATGACAGTCCTGGCAGCCGCCGTAGACGATGCTCTAGGAATCCCTCACTCAACCCCACCGACGCCAGATAAGGATTGTCCAGAATGGTCCCCTCAAAGGACAGTCCCCGCAGCAAATAAAGCCAGTAGGCAAGTGCCTCATCCGTCACTTTGGGATATTTCAAACTGCGTGTGCCAGCATTCTCTGAACACAAGCCAGCATCCGTCGCTGAGGCAATCAACCCGGTTGCCATGCGCTGAATCGTGGCACTCGACCACTCTGCCTTTAATTGCTGGCTTACCCAACGAGAGACCCCGTCGCGGTCAATTCCAGCATTTGATTGAAAACGTCGCTGCTCTAAAAAAACACCTGCGAAAGCACGATATATCGGGTCAGCAAGCTGCATGTGCCAATGGCAGATGTTTTGCCGCGTCAGTGCATCACTCGGTTGCCACAGCATCAGCACATCCAGTGCCACTGGGTAGGCATCATAGCGATGACTGAATTCAGACAACAACCGACGCACCCGATCCATACTCTTGTTGCCAAACCAACGTTCCTCAAAGGCAACAGTTGCCCGTTTTCCCTTTGGTGTGTCCAGGCTTAAGTGTTCCCAGTAGGCGCGGCTCTCCTCGACAGCAAGTGAAACACGCAAAATTCGCGTATGAAATTGTGAAACTTCTTTACCCCAAAGAAGTTTGGTTGCTGGGTCTGGAACAGAGACTGGGCTCGATGAATGAGGCATAAATTTATGCCCTCCCCAGACGGTAGAACGGCAACGGATACTTGTCCGTCAAGGGAAGCAGTGCAGCAGTAAGATTTCTAGCAATTAACTCTAAAGCTTCTGGTATCTGGCTCTTGATTTCGCGTCCCCCTGGAACAACGTGAAAATCAGCTAGTTGATTCGGGATGCGCATTGCCTCTTCAAAGCTGGCCTTTGTAAACTGCGACTCTAAGTCGAGAGGCAAGGGAAGTACCTTAGCGGGAGAGTGCCCACTTCTTTTGTGCTCAAGTAAGCGATCGCTCAACTGTTCATCAACTGCAAAGCCCCAGAAGAATAGTGTACGAACCTGATCCGGCTGTGCCATGCTTTGCCGCATTTGTTTATCCTGAGCGATCGCGACGCTCCGTACTGCCTCAAGTGATGCCCATTCATAAGTTTTTGGAAGTAGCTCTTGAAAGAGGTAGCCGCCTCCAGCAGGGTCAATTAAGTCTGTGCGCCACCAATCCAAGCGTTTCGGCTCACATAGTCCTTCCCCTGCCCATGCCACGGACAGTTGAAGTGCAAGGATTGCATCAAGGGTACTTCCGGCAACATTTTTCATCCGCGATAAATCAATCCCCTTTGGAGTAGGCCATGTTTATAGGTTCCCGATTTATAAAGGAAAACGGGGACGATTATTGAGAATTTCATCAGAGTTTTATTTTGTCAGTTGAAATTTGCAGGCAGTCTACTAGCACACTGGAGATAACCGAGGTAAGCCAGTCGAAAAGCCATTGCTTGGGGCTCCCACTGTATTTCTGCCCAATCAGCGCCCTCATATATCACCTTTTAGGTCCAACCCCTCGGCTCCGCCCAAGTTCTGCTAAATAAAACTGGTTGGCATCAGCAATTTTGCCGCAAACAAATTTGCCTTCTCATCTTCACTTTTGCCTACCGAGCTACGTGTAGTTTCTCCTGTTGTGTAAGAGGTAGTGCTCCAACTCATGGGCGACCGTAAACCGTTGTTGGCTTTGAATTGACACCAGTCTAAATGAGGGAGAAGGGATACACCCGTCTGAATAGGTTAGGGCCGCCACCACCTAAAGCCTGCCGCTCAAACTGATGAGCCAATCACCCCTACCAGGGTAAGGCTGAAGATGAAAAATTTATATATTTCACAGAATCCAAACTTTAATCTAGATTTATGCTTTGCCATATAGCCATGTAGCATTTTTAGCCCTTGGCATCAAGTTTGGAGATAAAACGGAAATGCGAAAGCTGCTTCAGCCTCACCTCATCCGGTGGATTTTACCTTTTGGTCTACTTCCAATATCAATTGGTTTGTTTGTTGGCTGGCTGGTAGGAGCAAGTAGATCGCCTGTTGTTGCTTCCTTTCTCCCCTTACTCTTTGGTTTTGCTACCGCTGCTGGCTACAAATTTATTGAGACCCAGGTTAACGTGAGTTCGACGGAGTGACAAAAGGCCAAAGGAAAGCTGAGACTGGAAATGAAGTACATAAAGCCTCAGCGATGAAACCGATCGTATCGCACCTGGATGTGACCCAAATCTTTTGCGATGTAGATGACTTCTACCAAGAGTTTGAACGACTTTGGCAGCAACAAATCCAGCTGCCCTCGATGCTAGGAGAGAAACGCAGTCGCTCCAGACTGCACCTCAGCGAAGTGATGACGATTGTCATCGCCTTTCATGGCTCTGGCTACCGCACCTTCAAGGATTTCTATACCYTGCAAGTGTTGCCGCACTGGCGAGGAGCCTTTCCCAACTTGGTGAGCTACAACCGTTTTGTAGAGTTGATGCCTTGGAGCCTGATGCTGTTGTGCTGTTATCTGTACACTCGTTTAGGAGAAATGACAGGGATT
>LUGL01000078.1 GCA_002796835.1 Elainella saxicola E1
ATCCATCCCCGCAATCCTAAACATCAAAAAAACTGGATGGATGAGCATTGTCATCTGCTGAAGCACGAGGTTGGTGCAGCCCAACGACTGTTGGCAGAAATGGAAACTATCGTGCCGAAGCGGGTGAGTCAATCAGTGCAAAAGGGATTACAAGATGCTATCACTTACTTTCGCAATCACCACCATCAGATGCACTATGCCGAGGCGATTGCCGCTCATTTACCCATTGGCTCAGGAGTTACCGAAGCGGGATGTAAAATCATTGTCAAAGCACGTCTGTGTGGTTCTGGTATGAAATGGAAAGAACATGGAGCAGGGATTGTTTTGAGTTTGCGAACCTTGAGTTACAGTCAAGGACGATGGCAACAATTTTGGTCAAAGATTAATCGCTACGGCTTCGCTTTTGCAGAATAGCTACATCAAATTTTAGTCATACTCCTTCAATAGATGTCCAATTAATAGACTGAGTCGATTCCGCAATTCTTGCCGCTGCTGTCTTCCCAACGATTCGATTTCCTCAATTAAATTCGATCGATCAATCTTTTCCCACTGACCAGTACGGATCAATTCAGCCTGTTCTTGAGTCCAGGCATAGAAGTCAGTTTCATACAGATTAGTGGGCGTTTGAGCGGCGATTTCTGGCAACTGCATAGAACCATCCCAACTTGATCGATTTTAATATGCCAACCGGAGCATCCTATTCCCTTCGATCGCCCCTCACTGCAACTTAAGAAACTTCTCCAATGCAGTCACCATGGCAGGAGACCAACGGCGGGTTTTAGCCACCCATTCCAAATCTTTGTAGCGCTTATCTAATCCAACCGCAGCAACCCAATTGCTTTCAGCTTCTCCTCGATCGCCCCTCACCCACAGGGCTGCACTTAAGGCGGCTCGCATATCAGCAAACTGGGGATATTTACGCACCAAATTTTTCATCGTGCGGATCGCCTCCTCAGTCTGGCCTGTTTGATAGAGGGCAAGAGCATAGTTAGCACGAGCAAAAGCAAAGTCAGGCGCTAAATCGGCTGCCTTTTGGTAATCTGCTGTGGCCTTTTCCCATTCTCTCAAACCCGCTTCTGCATTGCCACGGTTGTTGTAGGCTGCGGCATCATTGGGATCCAGCTCCAAGACATGATTGTAATCGTCGATCGCTTCTTGCCAGCGGCCCATTCCTTCTAAGGCGGCTCCTCGATTCAGGTAGGGATCANGGGGCATCAGGTGCCAGGTCGATCGCCCGTTCATAGTCGGTAATCGCATCATCTAGCTTGTTCTGGCTGACTCTCGCATTACCACGATTACTCCAGATCGCCGCTTCATTCGGTAACCGATCGAGCAGCTTGGTCCAAAGACTTTCGGCAGTCGAAAAGTCACCTCGATTTGTGGCATCAAAGGCTTGAAGACGCAGGGTCTCGATCGACTCTGGTTCATCGGCATAAGAAAACTGGACGGGAACGGCTCCCAACCAAAGAGCGATCGTCAGCAGCAGGGCAAACAGTAACTTCTTCATGCTTCGATCATGCCAGCTATAGCCTCAGATGGGAAGGTGAGGAGGGGGTGACAGAGGTGAAGGGGAGCGGGGTGAGATTGGAAAATAGCCGATCGCAACGGTTTTTCTACTTTTAGATCAGTGCCAATTGGGTTTCGGGCGGTTGATAGCCTAAGTGCCTCCAGGCAGCAGGGGTGGGAATACGGCCTCTGGGGGTGCGTTGCAGATAGCCAATTTGCAGCAGGTAAGGCTCATAGACTTCTTCGATCGTCTGAGCATCTTCTCCTGTGGCAGCAGCCAAGGTATCCAGCCCAACGGGACGACCAGCAAAATTTTCGATCATCACAGTGAGCAAGCGGCGATCGGTCCAATCGAGGCCACAGGGATCTACATTAAATAGTTCTAGAGCTTCCGCAGCGAGTGAATCAGTAATTTGAGTGCCGGTGGCTTTCACTTCTACATAATCCCGTACACGGCGCGTCAGCCGGTTGGCAATCCGAGGGGTGCCTCTGGCACGGCGAGCAATTTCGGCAGCTCCAGCTTCGGTAATGGGGGTAGCCAGAATTTCCGCAGTCCGTAGCACAATTTGGGTCAGCTCATCTAGCTCATAAAACCGGAGACGTTGCACCAGACCAAACCGATCGCGCAAGGGAGAAGTTAAGGCTCCGACTTTTGTGGTTGCGCCCACCAACGTGAAGCGATTCAACGGCAAACTGCGGGTCTTAGCATTCTGCCCTTTGCCGATCGTAATATCCAGCCGAAAATCTTCCATCGCAGGGTAGAGGATCTCTTCCGTGACGCGCGGCAAGCGGTGAATTTCATCGATAAAGAGAATATCACCCTTTTGTAAGCCCACTAGCAGACCAGCAATATCACGCGGACGCTCCAGGGCTGGGGCAGTCGTAATTTTGCAGTTCACGTTCATCTCGGCGGCCAGAATCAGCGCCATGGTTGTTTTGCCAAGGCCCGGTGGTCCATAAAGCAGCAGGTGATCGAGGATTTCTTGCCGCGATTGCGCTGCCCGGATGGCGATATCTAAAACTTCCTTGAGCGCTTTTTGCCCCACATAGTCAGATAAGCGCTGAGGCCGAATCGACTCTTCCTGCTTACTAGTTTCTTCAGCATTCGCAGCAGGCTGCAACAACGTATTATCCGACTGGGCAGCGTCTTTTGGACCTGGATGAGATGCAGGCTTAGCAGCTGAAGCCGATCCCTGAGGGGACTTGTGAACGGGACGATCGGACTTGTCCTGCTCTGCACTGGGATCGGATGGGGGTTGTGGCTTCGAGGAAATAATTGCCATAATTCGATCATTCTACCCCAAGACAGTACAGTTGGACTACTGCCTGACTATATTCTATCGCGGTTATTAAATTTTAGTAAGTCTACAGTAACGACATATTAAAGACTTGCTCAGGCTTGAAATAAGTAGGAAACCTCCCTACGTTTTCATACTGCAGCCACATACATTGATGTCGCCTCAATGCTATGCACTCAGGGGGGAAAACTGTATATATTGAAACATGTAGATCTAAGTGTGCTGTCGCAAAGACTTGATCTATGCAAGCATTTTCTTTTTAAATTCTTTGTCGTTAAAATATACATCATCTCAAACAGTGCTGTTGCATCTTGTTGTTAGCTTTCAAGAGCTTCAGCTTTGACAAAAGCTTACGATCGTATTTCTGAGTACTGAAGTTATTATGTACTGAAGTAGGTAAGCTATGCATAAATCAAATCAAGCCTTCCTTATATCGCCTATTAATTAAAGGTTGTGTTACGTTAAGTTTCCTAATGCTAAATTTCTGCTCAACATGTTACAGCAAGTTAGAAGGCTGAATCTGATCCTTCCGAATCGTCGTTGTTGGGCATATGTGTCAGGTCTGTCGGGCAATGGGAGTATGGCTAAAAGATAGTCTATAAGGGGTGCAGCAACTTCAATTAGATGACGAAACTGAGAACCTTCTATCCTATTTTCGACAATTCTACCTTCACGATCCCTGTGAGAAAGTTGAAGCCTTGTTTCAATTGTCAGAAGTGCGTCAAGATGCTTTTCAGAGTGTGCTGCCTGAATTGTATTTTATTGCACATTATATTAAGGCAATCTTTATGGGTTTCACGAGAAAGTTGCAGTAATCTTGAATCTAATAAAGATCAAAAAGATAGCGTAAACCTTTCTTTTTGATCTTTATTAAAACCATATTTATACTAAATAATAGTGTGGATTGTAGCCACTTATGGATCTTGCCTACTTGCTTTTCCTTATTAACAGTTAAATCGTTTTACTGAGGTGTTGAATGGAGCTAAAGGGAGAACATATCAAGCAATCTAGCCCCGTTTCATCTACTACTGCAAGTTGCCGTTTTTGCCATACTCCTCTTTCCCATACGTTTGTTGACTTGGGCATGTCGCCCCTTTGTGAAAGCTATGTTAGTGCAGAGCAGTTAAATCAGGTAGAGGCATTTTATCCTCTTCACGTTTATGTTTGTGACAATTGCTTCCTGGTTCAACTGCAAGAGTATGTCAGCCCGGACAACATTTTTACTGAATACGCTTATTTCTCTTCTTTCTCAAGTAGCTGGTTAGAACATGCAAAATCTTACGTTGACTTGGTAACGGAACGGTTTGGGCTTAATTATCAAAGTCAAGTTGTTGAGCTTGCAAGTAACGACGGTTATCTCTTGCAATACTTTGTAGAAAGGGGTATCCCTAGTTTAGGTATTGAACCCGCAAAAAATATTGCGAAGGTTGCAGTTGATAAAGGAATTCCAACCGTTGATGAATTTTTTGGTCAAGATTGTGCCTACAAATTGGTTCAGCAAGGTAAGCAAGCAGATCTTGTTGTTGCTAATAATGTCTTAGCGCATGTTCCTGATTTAAATGATTTCGTTGCTGGAATCAAACTTTTGCTAAAACCTCAAGGTATTGCGACAGGAGAAATTCAGCATTTATTGACGCTCATGAAATTTAATCAGTTTGACACCATCTATCATGAGCATTTTTGCTATCACACTTTTACGACACTTGAGAAAATCTTTGCCGCTTTTGGTATGAAGCTCTTTGATGTCGAAGAGTTGCCAACACATGGCGGTTCACTGAGGATTTACGCTTGTCACCAAGAAGACTCAACAAAGCAAGTTAGCAATCACGTCATTGAATTGAAGCAACGCGAAGAAGCAGAAGGCTTTACATCAATTGAACGGTATACAAATTTTGAGGAGCAGGTTCGAGAAACTAAACGCAAATTATTAGATTTTTTAATCAAGGTAAAACGGCAGGGGAAGACTGTAGTTGGCTATGGAGCCCCAGGTAAAGGTAATACATTGCTGAATTATTGTGGGATCCGTACTGACTTCCTTGAGTATACTGTCGATCGTAATCCTTACAAACAAGGAAAGTTCTTGCCAGGAACGCATATTCCTATTTATCATCCTGACAAAATCCAGGAAACTAAACCTGATTACGTGCTGATTCTTCCTTGGAACTTTAAAGATGAGATTGTAAAGCAGATGAGCTTTGTTGATCAGTGGGGTGGAAAGTTTATTATCCCAATTCCTGAAGTGGAAGTGTGCTCCTGAACTGCATTTTGTCTCTAGTAGGATGGTAATATGACCACTTCTTTGAAAGCAGATGATACGGTTCAATTAGGTGAAGAAATGCATCGTTTGATCTCTGAGCTGTATCCTATTTGTCGCAGTATAACTGGCGATGGTGTACGGAAGACGCTTCATATCCTGCAGCAGCTTATTCCCATCGAAGTGCATGAGGTTCCATCAGGTACACCAGTATTTGATTGGACGGTGCCGAAGGAGTGGAATATTCGCGATGCTTATGTTTTAGCCCCTACTGGAGAAAGAGTTATTGATTTCAAGCAATCTAATCTTCACGTATTAAATTACAGTATTCCAGTGCATCAGAGGATGTCTTTTAGTGAGTTGAAAGAGCACCTTTTCTCGATACCAGAATATCCAGATTGGATTCCCTATCGTACCTCATACTATAAAGAGAGTTGGGGTTTTTGTTTGGCTCATAACAGTTTATGTAAGCTCGTAGAAGGGGAATACGAAGTCTGCATTGATTCTTCACTGGAAAACGGATATCTCACCTATGGGGAGTATTATTTACCTGGAAAAACTGACGAGGAGGTTTTGTTTTCCTGTCATATCTGCCATCCATCTCTTTGCAACGATAATCTTTCGGGAATTGCTCTAGCGACCTTCTTGGCAAAGCATCTTAGCTCGCAGCCAAGATACTACTCATACAGATTCTTGTTTATTCCTGGGACAATTGGCTCAATCACATGGCTCTGCTTGAATGAGGACAAGATTCATCGAGTTAAGCATGGCCTCGTGATATCAGGTGTCGGAGATCCTGGCAAAATGACTTATAAGAAGAGCCGCCGTAGTAATGCTGAAATCGATAAAGTGGTGGCTTATGTTCTAAATAACATCAGCGAAAATTACCAGATTGAAGAATTTTCTCCTTATGGTTATGATGAGCGTCAATATTGCTCTCCTGGTTTTAACTTACCTGTTGGCCGCCTAACCAGAACACCCTTTGGCCAATATCCAGAATATCATACTTCGGCTGATGATTTGAAATTTGTTAATTCAAATGCTTTGGCCCAGTCACTTGTAGTTTATGCTGCTGTAGTAGATGTCTTAGAGCATAACTTTAAATATCTGAGTACAAGCCCTAAATGTGAACCACAATTAGGGAGGAGAGGACTTTATGGCAATTTAGGTGGTCAAAAACTGACTAAAGCTGATGAAATGGCAATGTTATGGGTGCTTAACTTGTCTGATGGTGATTATAACCTGTTAGATATTACTGAGAGATCAGGCTTAGAATTTGCCGTCATTAACAAGGCGGCAAATACTTTGTTTAAAAGTGGTTTATTAAAGAAATTGTAAGTAGATACACCCAAGCAAATTCTGAAGAATTCTGACACAGCCAATTTCCTGTATAAGAGGTTTCAAGCTCAATGTCGATAGGAACTGCAGCGACAACTATTACAAACTTTGAAAAATCTAAAATATTACAACAGAAGAGCCACCAATTGATCCCGGGTGGAGCTCATACTTATGCCAAAGGAGATGACCAGTATCCAGAGTTGGCTCCTGGTTTCTTAGTCAGAGGTAAAGGCTGTCATGTCTGGGATGTAGATGGCAACGAATACATTGAATATGGCATGGGATTACGGGCAGTCACTCTGGGACATGCGTATGAACCAGTAGTTGAAGCAGCTTATAAACAGATGCAGCAAGGCATCAATTTCACTCGCCCTTCAACTTTAGAAGTTGAGTGTGCTGAAAAGTTCCTTGATTTAATCAAAGGAGCTGACATGGTAAAGTTCGCTAAGAACGGCTCGGATGTTACCACTGCTGCTGTTAAGCTAGCCCGTGCCTACACTGGTCGAGATAAAGTTGCAATTTGTGCAGATCATCCTTTCTTTTCGACAGATGATTGGTTTATTGGTAGCACAGCAATGTCAGCCGGAATTCCTGAGGCAGTTAAGAGCTTCACAGTCAGGTTTCAGTATAATAACTTGTCAAGCGTTCAGGCATTATTTGAACAAAATCCAGGACAAATTGCCTGCCTTTTCATGGAACCAGAGACTATTGAACCACCTTTGTCCAGCTTTCTGCAAGATGTCCAGCAACTCTGTTGTACCAATGGAACTCTGTTCATTCTTGATGAAATGATTACAGGATTTCGTTGGGATTTGAGAGGTGCACAAGGAGTCTACAACGTTGTTCCAGATCTTTCTACGTTTGGCAAAGCAATGGGCAATGGTTTTTCGGTCGCTGCCTTGGCAGGAAAGCGAGAAATTATGGAACTTGGTGGTTTGTACCACAGTAAAGACAGAGTCTTTCTACTATCAACTACGCATGGCGCTGAAAGTCATTCGCTGGCAGCTGCTATTGCAACTATGGATATTTATGAGCAAGAAGATGTTGTAAAGCACCTTTATCAACAAGGAAAGCGATTAATTCAGGGGATTGATCAAGCCATCAGAGCTAATCAACTTGAAGGATATTTTAGTCTGGCGGGTAAAGCCTGTAATTTAATCTATATAACGCGAGACCAACAGCAGCAACGCTCTCAGGCATTCCGAACCCTCTTTTTACAGGAAACGATTAAGAGAGGTTTGATCATGCCTTCTTTAGTTGTCAGCTACTCTCATACAAACGATGATATTGATTATACTGTTGATGCGATCGCTGAAGTCCTACCTATTTATCGTAAAGCTTTAGAGGAAGGCATTGAAAAATATTTGGTTGGACAACCAGTCAAACCTGTTTTTCGGAAATTCAACTAAAGATGATTTTGAGGTACTAGCATGAAAGTTGTATTATTTTGTGGTGGTCTAGGGACTCGTTTGAGAGAATACTCAGATACTATTCCAAAGCCCATGGTGGACATTGGCTATCGACCTATCATCTGGCATCTTATGCGGTATTACGCTCATTTTGGGCATAAAGATTTTATCCTTTGTCTTGGTTACAAAGGTGATGTTATTAAGAACTATTTTTTGAATTACAATGAATGCCTATCTAATGACTTCACTTTATCTAACGGTGGAAGGACAGTCCATCTATACAACAGCGATATTGAAGACTGGACTATTTCATTTATTGATACTGGTACAAATACAAACATTGGGCAGCGGCTGATGGCTGTACAGCCATATTTGAAAGATGAAGAAGTGTTTATGGCAAATTACGCAGATGGGTTAACGGATCTAAATCTCGATCAGTACCTTGAGCATTTTTACAGGCAGAACAAAATTGCCAGTTTTCTAGCAGTACAACCTTCGCAATCCTTCCATGTAGTCTCTCTAGATGAAGATACAGTTGTCAAAAATATTCTATCTGTTCAAGAAATTGATTTATGGATTAATGGCGGCTTCTTTATCTTCAAAAAAGAAATTTTTAACTACATTCATGCTGGAGAAGAACTAGTTGTTGAACCATTCCAACGATTAATTGCAGAGAAAGAGCTATTAGCATATCGCAATCCAGGTTTCTGGGCGTGTATGGACACATTAAAGGAAAAACTAATGTTTGATGAAATGTATGCTAAGGGAGAAAAAAAATGGGCCTTGTGGGAATCTATCTCAATGCATGAAAACAAACATCGCTTTTCAGAACTCAGCAGTTCTGAAACCAAAAAGATTACGATGTTATAGAGTGTGAGTTGAGTTTGAGTCTGTTGTTCAAGAGCCATTGTCCATTCAAACTTCTCTAGAGGTAATTTACAGAGTCTTTAAAGATGAGTACGATTTATTTTGATTCCTCTGTATCTGATACTAGTCGCCGTCAAGCCCTTTACAAGGGAGATTTTCACGTTTTCTCACCAACCCCTAGTTCACTAGCTTTATGTCAACATGCTCGCGATTTAATCTCCGAAGCTTTTGGTTCGTGCAACCCTGAAATGGCTCAATACAGTCTAGAGGTTGAAGAGTACGTTACAATTTTGGCAGAGCTGAAGCCAAAATTTATCCATCATCCTCATTCGAAAGAATGCATCCGAGGAATTTTACAAGAACTTAACTGTAACTTAGAAAAAACTTACTTTGATGTGCCTCGTCTACGAACAGTAACCTCAGATGGTTATTTAACCTCCGGAATTGGTTATGCGTTTCATCCTCATCGAGATACTTGGTATTCTGCACCACAATCTCAAATCAACTGGTGGTTGCCCCTTTACGAAATCGACCCTGAGAATGCTATGGCCTTTCACTTGAAGTACTGGAAGCAACCCATTAAAAATGGCTCTCGTGACTATAATTACTACCAATGGAACGCTCAATCAAGAGGCAATGCAGCGAATCACATTCATAAAGATACCCGCAAACAACCTCATGCAGAAGAGCAAATAGATCTTGAACCAGAATTGCGGGTAATTACTCCAGTTGGAGGGCTATTACTGTTTTCTGGTGCTCAAATGCACTCTACTATTCCTAATACCTCTGGTCGCACTCGCTTTAGCATAGATTTTCGGACAGTAAATCTAGACGATTTGGAAAATCGAACAGCTGCTCCAAACATTGATTCTGAATGCACAGGGACAACACTACGAGATTTTCTACGTAGCAGTGACCTGACTCGTCTTACAGATAAACTAATTGCTGCCTATGACGATGACAGTGAAAGAAGTGGTGTTCTTTTATATCAACCGAAGGTAGATGCAACCTAGGAGTTATACATTCTTCTAGAGCTTTTTTACTTAATAACTTAGGTGACTCAGCATGTTAAATCTAGCTTTTTGCAATAAGAAAGAACCATTACATCAAGTTTTATGTTTTGGAGCTCATAGTGATGATATTGAGATTGGGTGTGGAGGCACTCTTCTAAAACTGCTCGATCTATATCCAGACCTCACAGTATATTGGGTCGTTTTAGGCGCTAGCGATCAGCGAGAGGAAGAGGCTTATAAGAGTGCCTACAGCTTTCTAGAAAATGCTAATCAGAAAAAGGTGATTGTGAAAGGGTTCCGAGACGGGTTTTTCCCTCATATCGGTATAGAGATCAAAGAGTATTTTGAGGAACTCAAGCAAATGGTTTCTCCCGATTTAGTTCTGACGCATTATCGGCATGATCGCCATCAAGACCATAAATTAGTTTCTGACTTAACCTGGAATACATTTCGGGATCACTTGATCTGGGAGTATGAAATTCCAAAATATGATGGTGACTTGGGTTCTCCAAATGTTTTTGTTCACTTAAATGAATCTAATTACCGCAAGAAGATAACTAATCTTTTTGAGCATTTCGGAACTCAAACCGATAACCACTGGTTCACAGAAGATACATTTCTATCTATTATGAGGCTTCGAGGGGTTGAATCGAATGCGCCCGATCGATATGCTGAGGCATTTTATTGTCGAAAAATAGTGTTTTAGCTAGTGGGGCATCAATGCTAAAAAGACAATGGTTAAAATTTCTTCTAGTGCTTGGAGCAACGATTATATTTTTGTGTCTTCCAGTAGTGATTCAAAAGGCTCCTCGAATTCCCAAAAAAGCAGCTGAGCTTTCAAGGGTTGTTCAGCACTCAATCAATTCATTCACATGGAGCTTGAAACCAAGTACAAGTGTTACGATGGGGAAAGATATACAGGGTTTTCCCTTATCTACACTTAGAATTTCCACAACGAATGGTCCGCTTCAGGTCAGTTCCACCAACCCACGTTATTTTACAAACAAGGATGGGAAAGCAGTCTACTTGACTGGGGCACACACATGGGCAAACTTTCAAGATAATGGGTTTACAGATCCTCCTCCTCCATTCGATTATGAGAAATATTTGGATTTTCTGATTCAGAATAATCATAATTTTTTCCGTTTGTGGACGTCTGAGAATGGAAAGTGGATCACTGAGACTACTAAGGAATATTGGTTTTCTCCAATGCCTTTCGAAAGAACTGGTCCAGGAAACGCATTGGATAGTAAGCCTAAATATGATTTAACTAAACTCAATCAATCCTACTTTGATAGGTTACGCCAGCGAGTAATCGATGCCCAAAAACGTGGCATTTATGTTTCTATCATGCTTTTTAATGGCTGGTGCATTGAAGACAAAAAACTATCTGATTCTCCATTAACGATAACGCCTGGAAATCCATGGCATGGACATCCCTTCCACAGAGACAATAACGTGAATGGGATTGACGGAGATCCAAATAATAATGAGCGAGGTGAAGAAACCCATACTTTGCAGATTCCGGCAGTATTGGCAATTCAAGAAGCATATGTGAAGAAAGTAATTGACACAGTAAACGATCTTGATAATGTGCTTTACGAGGTTAGCAATGAAAGCCCGCTTGGATCTTATAAGTGGCAATATCAGATTGTTAAGTTGATCAAACAGTACGAAGCAACTAAAGCAAAACAGCATCCGGTTGGTATGACATCTGAGTATCCAGATGGAAATAATTTAAATCTTCTAGATAGTCCTGCTGATTGGATTTCACCTAATGGAGATGTGAATGAGCGGCCAGTTGCAGAAGGTAAAAAAGTTGTTGTAGGCGACACAGACCATCTTTGTGGAGTTTGTGGTGATCATCAATGGGTATGGAAAAGTTTGACTCGAGGAGAGAATCCTCTGTTTATGGACTACTATGATGGATCTACATTTATAGCAGCTCCCATGCCAAATGATCCATTAAACTATGAACCTTGGGTCAAGACACGTCGCAACCTAGGATTTGCTCTCACATATGCTAACCGCATAAACCTGCTAGCTTCAGCTCCTCGTCCTGATCTAGCTTCCACAGGCTATTGTTTAGCTAATCTTTCTACCTCTGGTGCAGAGTATCTGATATATTCACCCTCTGGTGGCGCAATTAAGGTGGATCTTGCTAGTACAAATGGAAATCTCGCAGTCGAATGGTTTAACCCAAGCAATGGTCTGGTCATGAATGGACTGGCTGTTACTAGTGGAGGATATCGTACCTTTATTCCGCCCTTTGAAGGTGATGCTATTTTATATCTCAGGAGCATTTAGAATATGTCTCAACTCCAAACAACGAACCAAAAACTTAAGGAACTGTTTCGCAAGAGTATTGATTCGATAGTAGGTATTGCTAGATTTAAATTAGTTCGGTATGAACCTTATAAAGACTACAGAAATTATATTCCGTTTCAATCGACACTTAAAGCTGCCACTGAGGCAGGACTTTCGGTTGGTGATTACATTGATAGCTATACCAATGTAAAAGGAACTACACAGAAAACCCTAATTCATATGAAAGAGTTGGGAGTATTCGATGATCGCATTGAGCGATTTTGCGAAATTGGTCCTGGCACAGGTCGGTACTTAGAGAAGGTTATTCAAATCAGTCAGCCTGATTATTGTGAAATTTATGAAACAGCCAAGGACTGGGAAGCTTGGTTAGTTCAGAAGTATAACGTTATAGCCCAACCAGCAGATGGAACTTCTCTTGCTAAAACTCCTTCAAATTCAATTGATCTTATTCAAGCTCACAAAGTTTTATCAGGACAGCCCACTCTTGTAATATGCAGCTATTTGGGTGAAATGACAAGAGTTGTTCGAGAGAGAGGAAAAGTTGTTTTCGATGTTGTTACTGAAGATTGTATGGATGATGAGACATTGCACAAATGGTGGGCTTCAGGATGGGGTTATCAACATTATCCCTGTATGATGCCTAAACGGTTTGTAATTGATTTTTTCAAGAAACGAAATTTTTCATTAGGTGGAAGTTTCATTCTGCCAATGAAACCTGGGAAGACAGAATGCTTCGTATTTATAAAAGCCAAATGAAAAAAATAAATGTCTCAAAATCATTTTCTAACTCAGTTGTCCAACTATTTACAACTGAATCAGATCAAAGTTATAAGATATTTACTATTATTCTAATAATATCTATCATTAGCCTATCAATTTTATTGATCAATATGGGCACACCACCTATTAATGCTATACCTTGGGATGTAATGATCCTACTAGATGGTGGTTGGAGAATTATCAATGACCAAGTTCCTCATACTGATTACTACAATCCTATAGGTTTCCTCACATATCTGCTCATTGCTTTTGGAATGAAAATTTCTCAGCCATCAGCTGCAGCGATTACATATGGCAATGTACTAGCACTTGTTACTTTGGTGCCCTGGGCCTGGTTAATTGCTCGGGATCGCTTATCTTCAGCTGTAGCTTTTTTATACGTTCTATTTATCGGAAGCCTCCTGACATCTCCAAGAGCCTTGGGTTTTGATGCTCAATGGACCACCTATGCTATGCTTTACAACAGGCAGGGATTTGCTTTGTATGCAATACTAATTCTCGAGTTGTTTGTTTCTAGACGACAATCTATTGGATTTAAACACGCAAAGCGTTTTGATCTTCTAGGTGGCGTTTCCAGCGGCGTACTTTTGGCATTGCTTCTTTTTTGCAAAATTACTTATTTTTGTTTTGCTATTGCCAGCGTTTTTATTTGCGCTTTGTTGTTTAAACGCTCAAAAATTTGGCTTATCTCGTTGACAAGTGCGTTGATTTTCTGTCTTATTGTAATATGCTTTGCATCCGGCATAAATTTTTCTGATTATCTCAAAGACATCGCTTTTTCAGGTTATGCTCAATCCGCCTCAGGACGATGGTTCAAGCTTAAGGAGAGTGCTTTAAACAATCTCTTTTATATCTACTCAATCTTTTTCTTTCTTGCAATTTTGCCAATTAATCTTCCCCATCAGAAAAATAGAATTTTGATCGTTAGCGTTTTTCTAACATTCTCTGGCCTGTTAATTTGCGCTGGAAACGCTCAAAACGGCCAAGAAATACCACTTTTTTTCGTTGAAGGGATAATTATATTTGAATATTTCCGTAGAGAAGCAGAAATATCAAAAAAGCATATAGAACAAACTACAAATGTTTTCTATCTGCTGATCATTTTTCTACTGATTCCTTTACTTGGCGGAGTTATTTTCACAAAAGACATTACAAGTACCATGTATTCATTTGCTTGGCAAAAAAACAGATTAGCTCACACTGAAGTTTCTCAACGTCTTCAATCTCCTTCACTTAATGATTTTGTAATTCCAGCATCATCCGATGCTGTAACCGTATATTGGAAAGCAAAAGATTTACCGTATAGAATTAACGACGGTCTGTATTTACTACGTAAGTATGCATCTAACAATAGCAGAATTTTCTCAATGGGTTATGCGAATCCATTTCCTTTCGCACTTGGATTGCCATCTCCGAAGGGAACGGCTTTATGGTGGGATGCAAATTACTCATTCAATGATTTTTTTTATCCTGCCCCTGAGAAAATCTTTGAAGATACCACGTTCATTATGGTTCCCAAAGTAAATGAT
>LUGL01000079.1 GCA_002796835.1 Elainella saxicola E1
ATATTTAGTAAGTATTATAAAATCGGGCAGCAGTTCTACATGTATGCTAAGAATAAATTCTCAAGCCACTCTTTCTAAGAGCTGTAAAGTGCTCAACCTGATAAGACTATACTATCAAATTGTGTACTCATATAAGCTTTTCGAATTCCCTTCCGGGATCAAGTTGGCGATCTCTAAAGAATGATGTCAGATTGCTGAATTTTACTCTAATAGCAAGCATCTAAGATCAAGTTATGTATGCTGCTGAAGCACGAAATCCAGAGAATCCAAATTTTATTGCTCAAGAAATTTTGACTCTTGTAGCAGATAATCAGCTTGACTTAGCCACGAAAAAATTGATGGATTTTGCAACCAATTTTGGGCGCTATAAGAATAGAAGAGGAGAAGCACTCGACATTCGACGATCTTTTAATGAATGGAGGGAGAGGCAGCGACGCTTTGAAGTTTCCTCAAGTGATCTATCAAGATTAGTTCATAGGATCACAGACTTGATCGATCAGATACTTGATGAATATACAGAATCTATGGGAGGAGGGGCGCGTATACTCCCAAGCACGAAAGGAAGCAATAAAGTAGAAGAGCTATTAGTAACGAGTGTTAGTGATTTGGCTTTCTCTGTTCAATCTCTCAACTCACCTTCTACGAAGAAACAAGAAATTCCTGCTGATGAGTATAAGAGTAAAGACAGGGATAGATGGGGGCAGAAGAAGAACCAATTTAAGAAGAGAACCGAAGATTTTTCGGGTTCGACTTCAGCTCTTGATTACTCTAACTTAGTATTTATAGGAAGACATATAAAACAAGCATATAAAACTCAATCGATTAACTTCTCTTTATCGCTAAGTGAGCTGTGCTTGAAATATGGTGAAATTACATCGCTGATTGGAGAAAACGGCAATGGTAAAACGACGTTATTAAAGATCATTGCTGGTGAGCTGAAAGAAACAGAGGGAGATTTAAAGTATCCTGCCTTATCAAAGGAAAAGAGTAAAATCAAGGACTATTACGGAATCAAACAGCAGATTGCATATATCCCTCAAGAACTGCCAAGATGGTCTGGCTTATTAGTAGACAATTTACATTTTTCTGCTGCAATTCATGGAATTAAAGGCGACCAAAATGAGTTTGAAGTTGATTATGTTATTAGTCGGCTAGGTTTAGATACCCATAGAAATTCAACATGGGATGAAATATCTGGCGGATTTAAAATGAGATTTGCCTTAGCTAGAGCACTTGTCTGGAACCCTAAAATTCTTATTCTAGATGAGCCTCTGGCGAATCTAGACATCAATACTCAAATGACTTTTTTAGAAGACTTAAGAGATATTGCTGATTCTATAGAAAACAGGAAATCTATTATTTTAAGTTCACAGCATTTGCACGAAGTTGAGACTATTACTGACAATGTTATCTTCTTGAAGAAGGGTTCCGTTCTATACAATGGCGATCTAAGAGAGTTTGGTGAAGATAGAACAGAAAATAGCTTTGAGATTTCATGCGATCTATCTAAGGGGGAATTAATGGCTCTACTGGAGTCGGTAAATTATACTCAGATTAGCACAGCACTACACAATCACTACATTATTGACACGTCTAGAACCGTTTCTGGGAACGAACTGCTTAAGGTTTTCTCAGAGCAGAATGTTGAGATTTTTTATTTTAGAGATATTAGTAAATCTACTCGACGCCTATTTAATCTAGATTAATCTGATCCATGAATACAAGAAAATTATTTCAATATCTGGTGAATCCAGGCTTTTTGACAAAGATCGATAAAACGCTACTACTCAATTATCCATGGTTATGGAGCACTAGATTTCATTATGTTTTTTACTACTGTATGCTGATTAATTTGGCATTGATAGCATTGACTTTAATGTTAATTCAGCCTGATCAATTAGATGAATTGACCACGTACATTATGATCTTTTTTGCAGTTGCTGAACTAGCTGCTTTTTCTTTTTGGATATTTAAGTTATCTATATTTAATCTTGAGAAAGAGTATGGTAACAGAGGGAATTCTTTCAGAAGAAGTATTTATGAAATTTCTCTCTATTTCCTTTGTGTAATCATGATGCTATCACCATCAATAACTGTTACTTCTACTGCAATTTACAAGACAGCATATAACTTGAAAATAAACGAAAGTACTAATTGCGCAGAAAGAACAGAAAAAAGTTTTTTAAATATTAAAGAGCAAATTTTATCTGATGACGAATTTAAGGAAGAGGTAAGAGATAAGGCAGGTGAAATATGTTCTGGAATTCAAGATTTTGTAACTAGAACTACTTTCAATAATTATAACTACTATTTACCATTTCATTTGCATCGCTCTGTTCAAGTAACGTTTTTATCTCTTGCAGTTCTTCCTTTAATTGCAAGATATAGCAAGATGTATATTCTGCCTTGGAGTGCTCTCTATGCAATTTTCTTGGCAATTATAGATGCAACAACTCTTGGCATGATTAAAAATACATTACCTAAATCTGATGAAAATACAAATCTTATAATTTCACTAATTGTAATAGCGACTCTCCTTTTTGTACATATAATAATACTTTTATCTCGCTCTAAAAAATATACTCCTTTTTTGCCTATAGATCTTATTGTCCTTTCTATAGTGATTCATGTCCTTTCTATAGCCATAGGTTCTCGTCATTTTGATCCAGACGAGATTGTTTCATCGTCTTTGTCATTCTCTCTAATCTTTATAATCTTTCTTTTCCCTTTCCTAAAAAAACTTCTAGTTCGTAATCTTTCGCTACCTATGTAGAGTACATCGATTTCAGAATGACAAAAGTCTTTTGCACCTCTAAGAATGGAGTTCATAATTGCGTGAAATTTTTGAGCTAATTAGAGAATTGATTCAAGAAAATGATATGGAGGCAGCCAGTCAGCTTTTGCTTGAGGTTACAGAGCAGAATTCTTCATGTTTTCGTAATGAAATAATTGGTCATAAGGCTGCTTTGAGGCAAATCATTGATGATGAGCGTAGAGGAGTTATTAGTGACGAATCTGCAAGGAGAGAAAAGAAGAGAATAAGATATGCTCTGCTAGAGGTGATCGATGAAATTGATAAGAAATTATCGCCAGAAGAGAAAAGGAGCCTCTTAAGTGAATCAAGCAACTGGAGTAAAGGAATAGTATTTGAAGGTACAGTAAGTCAAGTCATTGTTCAACAAGCATCAAGCGGTCTTAATTTTGTTATGAGCAAAGAAAAAGTAATCGAAATTAGCGGAAACACTGGAAATGTGTCTATATCAGCACCCATTGTTATCGCAGATACAATTGAGAATAGTTTTAACGCGTTGGCAAAATCAGATTCCTTAGAAAATGAAGTTAAATCCCTCCTTGAGCAACTGCTCAAGGAGATTAATGAACTTAACAAAGTAGTACCACAAGTGCAAGTTAAAGTAGCAGAAAAAATGGCGAGAGATGCTGAAACTTTAGTGAAGGAAACAACAAGCTCTGAACCACGGCGAGAATGGTATGAACTTAGTATTAAAGGTTTGAAAGATGCAGCTAATAGCATTGGCGAAGTCGCAGCACCGATTCTTTCAATAGTCAACCAGCTTGTCAACTTCTTACTTGTATAGAGTCCATTTAAGATCTCTCGCTTTATCCGATTGGATAAGCATGGTTGCTTCTTCTTCAGTAATACTGTAGCAACAAAGGTTTCAGCTGCTTGATTAAAACTAGAGGCGGTTGAAAGCCAAGTAGAATAGGAGATTGAGCTTGAACTCAGGTGAGGCAATGAACAAGTTCTAGGACTACTGGAATTTTTAACATTGTTCAATCTCGTCTTTAATCTCCACCCCATGGCGAGACTCACATATCTAGAACACTAGCGGCTTAGCTGACTAAACTGTCCTCTACCGTAAATTCCAGATCTTCAGTCAATAGAGCCACTAAGCAAATCGAGACAAACATAGAGGGAATGGATCTCTCTCACTTCGGAGTTTGCTAATGATCTGTAAGTCTAACTCAATTACGCCATCGACAAACTTCTTCTTGTTGTAAAAGCCATCGACACTCAAATACTTCAATCCTGCTGGCAAATCGAGGCGGATAGCTTTGAGATGCTCCAAATACGGAGGTAGCTTTTTGTCTAGCAGTTTGTTTTTTCTCTCCAAAAACTGTCCGAACTATTGTTTAAACAGTTTTTACAGTAATCGATCGAAAGGTAAAGCTCAGGGGAATTGGGAATACTAGCAGAGGACAGCTTCTCTTCATATCTGTTGCCTATACTTTAGGCACCTGCTTCCTATGCTGCAAGCTCAACAAATTCTGCATGATCGCTATCAGCTGATTCAACTCTTAGGACAGGTTCTGGGTCGTCAAACCTGGCAGGCGGTCGATCTACACCATACTCCCCCGGTTCCCGTCATCGTCAAAGTCATGGCGTTTGCTGAACAGTCCAACTGGGAGCCGATTAAATTATTTGAGCGAGAGGCAAAAGTACTTCAGCATCTGCAACACCCCCACATTCCCCATTATCAAGACTTCTTTTCGATTGAGGATCATGTCTTCTACTTTGTGATGGTGCAGGAGTTTATTGCTGGCACCACACTCAAAGACCTACTCAATCAAGGCCATCGATTTTCTCAAGAACAACTTGACCAGATTGCAACGGAAGTACTAGAGATTCTGATCTACCTGCATGAACTTCATCCACCCGTGTTTCACCGCGACATTAAGCCCAGCAATTTGATTTGGGGAGAAGACCAGCACGTTTATCTGATTGACTTTGGGGCGGTACAAGATAAGGCTGCTACGGAAGGAGTTACTTTTACTGTTGTGGGCACCTATGGCTATGCCCCAATCGAACAGTTTGGAGGAAGAACGGTTCCTTCTTCTGACCTCTATGCGCTGGGGGCAACTTTAATTCACTTGGCAACCGGCGTTTCTCCTGCCCATCTCCCGCAAAAACAGCTCTGTATCCAATTTGCCGACAAGACCAAGCTTTCCGCGAATCGAGTGAAATGGCTGGAAAAACTAACCGCTCCAGATATGGCGCGGCGCTTTAGTAATGCAAGAGATGCTCTGGGATCATTAGAGATGATACAGGAGTCATCGGAGTATTCCTTAACAGTCCCGCAGCATCTGAGACTTTCCCAACCAGATACGAATCAATCTTCGGTTAACGGGAAGAACCCAGTTATAGCTACAGTTGTGATCAATGTAATAGGCTTAGGGTCGGTGGTTTGGCTGGTCTTTTATCCAACCTCCTTTCCAATAACCCCTCCACCTATTAAAGAAGGAACTAGCTCAGTTCAGGAGCTTGAAACGCCTCTTCCCTCTCCTAATGTTTCCCCAAGTCCAGAGCGGGTCCACGGTTGCCGAGCTTTGATTTACCCTGGTTCAGTGCTCTTCAACATCCACACTTGGTCGGATAATCCAACCGTTGTTTGGCGTTATCTTTTGCAGGTAAAAACAGTTTCTGGAAATAAATGGAGCGGTACCTTTGGAGATGGGCTACCCGTCTATGGAACGATCGATGACTCTCAGTTCACGATGAAAAGAGATACCTGGAATCAGGAATGGTCCGGCACTTGTTCCGACGATGACATCACTGGAACGATGAGTTCACCGGTAGCTTCTCCAACAGGAAAATTTTCCTTTCAGCGCACTAACTGAATGAAACCAGAAGCAGAATTTTAATTACTGCCACCTTTGATAGTATTTATGATTTGCTTAAAAGGTTTCTGGTCCAATGGGTGTCGGTCGTGACGTGATTTGCTCTTACCCATTTGGCTGAATAAGAAGACCATCCAGGAAGCGACTGGTCAATTCTACAGACGAGCCCCTCTCTTTCTCCACCCAATCTTGAAGGCTGAATTGCTTCAGTATTGGTATAAATCTTAAGCGCATCTAGACTGGAAAAAGAGGCTTTTCCGATCAAAGGAACCACGCCTAAACCAACAGTTTCAGCAGCTTGGCAAGCACGATCGTATGATTCGAACAAACCTTCTTTCTGATTCCAGATAGCGATGATATAAAACTCGTGAGAGTGATCCTGATACTCAATACTATGCTGATTCGAAATGTCCTCAATAAACCAGAATTCATGAGCAGGAATTAGGTATCTGATCTCTGCCCATTTCGCTTTTGATTTGCTTCTTAGAATGCCGCCCGTATTAGAACTCTCGCTTCTCAGATGCCAGGTCATATCGGTCCAGCATTGGTTTTCACCATCTAACTTTTCGGTGATCACCAGCGGTGTATTTAGAAAGCCTTCTATTTCTGCTTGAGAAAGAATCTTGTCATCACTAGTAGCCCCCGGACTCCAGGGTAGGTGATAGGTTCTAGGAAATTTCATTGATTTCTTAAACTCACAATAATTTAAGTACCTCCTGAACGAATACGGGCATCCCTGATCAGATTAATCAGAAGCCCAATGAGAAAAGGAGATCTCCTTTTCTGCAAATTATTTCTACTCATAGTCACGCAGGGTAATTCCAACTGGGAAACGGGGGACGCCCTCGTCAGAAAGATTTTGATAGCGGACTGTAACAAATGATCCAATCAATTCACTCTTTCTGTTGAACATTTCCTGGCGCTGCTCAACGGTTCCCTTCGGTCGGACGTTGAAAGTTTTCCCATCGGCTGTCTTACAAATGAAGATAGCGCAGCCTTGTTCTTTCGCCACCCCATCGATCACATCTACAATTTCAAATTCATCATCCACAAAATCTTTGAGCTTTAAAAGATTTTCAGATCGATGACCAACCAGGTAAGCTCCTTTCAAATTCCGAAGCATCGTCCCTTCGAAACCACCTTCGATATTTTTTGAGTGAGCATCGGGTAGAAAAGATTCTTCTGAAATGATGATGGTTGGTACTCTTTTAACTCCCTCAGAAATAGAGTCACCACTCAGGTAAGTTTCGATCGTCATCTTCCTGGAAACAAAATCCATCGAATCATCGACGACATCATACACCCAGTACTCTAGCAGCGGAGAAAGAATGGGGTCATATTTTTTCACCGCACTCACCGTTTGCTGAAAAGTATAGGGTGGGGGAAGAATCAACTCTCCATCAAAAATGAGATCGTTGGTTTCAAAAACCAAATGACTCACCGTCTCAGGAATAAAAAGTTTACCCTGTCTAGACCAGAAACCAATGGAGCGATTGAATAAAGCTCTAACTCCATCAAGTTTAGGCTGAGCCAAGCATGGGAAACTCAAAGCTTTCTTCCGCTTTCCAAATTCATGAGCGAGCATGGGGAGAAGTAAATTTTTAGATTCTTCTCCTTCCTCAACGTAACCTTTATCTTTTTGCTTCTTAACCATAGAGACAAGTTCAGACTTAGCTTGCTCCAAGGGAGAAGTCTCATTGGACTTTCCAATATTTTTTCCTTTGATCTCCTTAGGGGTCGAAGCGATTCTTTCAGATTCTGATCCGTCATTAGTGGTGGACCAGTATTCCGTCTGAGTAAAGACGGCGTCATTCAAACCAAGAACATACATCTGCCAGAACTTATCGTTGCCTTTTTTAGCAGTGCTTCTTAAGATCGGTGAAACTTCTACAACGTTGTAGGTCCTGGATTCGTAAACTCTCGTACTATTTGACATTAAATTCTCCAAACTATTTAATTAAAATCGCCTACACATAGGCCCCAATATCTAGATTCAATACAAACAGCTAAACTTTTTAAAGTATAATGACTCCCCTATTAGAATCCTTCTTAAATAGAATTCCCAACGAGTTCCCAAATGTGGAACTTGCCCTTTCTGGTCCAAAAGTGGAGACTAAGTTAAAGGAGATCAGCAAAAGATTTCCAAATTTAGAATATTCCAAAAAAGTAGGGCTGGCGATCCTCCTTCAACAAATAGACCTACTTAACTTTCCAGATGAGGAATTATTAGAAGTAAGTCAGCTACAGTTTAAGTACTTAGAAAGTATTGTGTTTCCAGAACTAAAAATTAAAGCCTATCTACAAGCTTCGGATAGTCCTCTCTACGACACCGGCTCTTCTAGAGTCTATGACTTTATCGACGTAGAAGAGGTCTCTACTAGATCTTTGCAGGTTAAGTTTGCTCACTTTAATTTCTTTGAAGCAGAAACCCTAAAAGAACTAATTATCACTCTTTATAACTTAGGGATTTAATATGAGCAGAACGAAGGAAGATCTCAATAAGAGTTTAGCTGCAGCTCAAAGTAATATCAAAAACTATGCTTCCCAAGCTCAGCAAGAAGCAGAACTTTTGGTTAGTAACAGTGCGCTGCAACTTAATCAACTAGAGTCCGCTGAGGATAAGACTCAGTATGCAAACTTAGTAACCGCATACTCCAATCTTGTAGCAGCCACTAAAAAGTTCGAACAGAATCTATCGTCCCCCGAACAGATCAAAGCAGTCGCAGATATTCAAGCTAAGGTGGATAAGCTCAAGAAGTTAAAAAGTGACGCAGTTCGAAGCGGTCTAACCAATAAGCTAAATGCCGACACCTCTAGAAATGTAAGTCAGTTAAACCAGATTCAAGATCGAAATAATTTGAAGGGTGCCACTAACTCTATCAAGTCTGATATTAAGGAGGGGGCCACTCTAGCCAATAAAAAAGTTAAGACAGACACGGCAAGTAGCAAAGGGTCTCCAGGGAAGAATGACCCTACTAAAAAGGGAGCAGATTCTAAGGAGACTCAAGTTCAAGCAGAGAAGTGGGGCGTCAAATTTAGCTTTGCAGCTTCTCCTTCCTACCCAGCAAAGGATGACTATTACAAAAAAGATGAGAGTTACTACTTAACGCTCCTGCCTGCAATGAGCTCAGCCTTTTCAGCTCAGGGTAATACGGACGTGCCGAACTCAACTCCCGGCCTTAACTTTAAACTGATTCCGAATTTAGCCAAGCACAAGATTCCAGGCTTTCAACCCGCTTATCAACATCTAGGGATCGATGGCTGTATTTGCACCATGGTCGGCTGCTTTACGGGTGCCGATGGATATTCCCTATTGGAAGATGAGGCTGGTAAAGGAAAGACCTCCAAGCAAGCTTTAGGGAATTCTACTTTATTTGATAGCTACGGAGTGGCTGGTCTGGATACTCAAGAAGGTCTAAAACGAATTTCTCAGCAGCTAGACTCTTACAAAAACTTCCAGCAGTTTTATCAATTTGCCATTAAGCAGGGTAAAGAACTTACTGTAGAAATTAACTTAGCCAAGAACGGCTCCCTTCCCATTGGAACTGGTAGCGATGAAACCCTTAGAGCGGGTAATGGTAATCCTAAATTCAAAGCCCTTGTAAAAAATATAGAAGTCTATCACGCCAGAAGTGATCGCACTTGGTATACCCTCCAGCTAGAGTTAACCGATTTTGGATTGGCAAGTAAGACTCCGATCAACCTGACCAATCAGCTCAGTTCCAAAGTTAAAGAATACCAAGACAAGCTAAAGAGCTCTGGAGCAACTAATATTCCAGGCTCCTTAGCTAGCACTAATCCTAACGTTCAGGCAAATAGAAGACTTGCAGAACTGATGCAGACCCCAGGATCAAAGCATCGAATCTATCAACTAGGGGATGATGAGGTCCTATATCAAGTTCTCTCAGATGGGGTCAACCATTACCTCCTGGCAAAGGATGAGGCTATCAAAGAAATCACTGGAGACCAGGATCAGATTAATAAAGCACTTGATCGAAGATCTGCCTCAGATAAGATTTCTTCAGATGATGTCGGTCGATCGATCATGGGAGCCCTTGGGTGCGCGGGTGGCGTAGTCCTGGGTGCCCTGATTACAGGAGGAACCGCAGGAATTGGAGCCGGGGCCTTAGTCGGAGCTGGCGCTTTATGTGCTTCTGTGGGGATTGGAGCGAGCTTCACCCCCTGGGGGAGAGAAGAAGATATTTCAGACTTCACGACCCAGGACGGAATCACAGAATTTGGGCTATCGGCAGGAGCTACCACTCTAGGCGGTGTTGCGACTAAATTTGGAGAACCGCTATTAAAAGGTGCGGCAGGTTCCGTCTCTAGAACAGCAGGAAAGGCTCTTTCCAAAGTTCCAGGATCGGGTACAGTGACTAATGCCATCGGCGCGGCTGCAGAAAAACTATCGAATTCACCTGCCATGGAAGCGACTAGAAATCTCACAACTAGAGTGACAAACTCTAGAGTCGCTCAAGCCACTAACCAATTGATGAATAAAGCGGGTCAAGCCTATGATCGACTTAATGTTCCGATTGCTCAAGGTAGAAGCCCAGAGTATATCAATCGATGGTTCACCAAGCCGCCGAGTCCTGCCCTTCCCGATAACAGATTCTTGCCTGCAGTAGGGGAGACTGGAGGCTTCGTAGCAGATCCTGTTCCAGATAGTCACTGGCTTCCAGCCGCTGGTGAAACGACTCCAGCTAGAGAGCTCGTTCCAGATAATAGATTACTTCCAGCCGCTAAGGGAACTGAAATAGGGACTAGGATTCAGGCCCCAAGCACTCAGGCAATTTTAGAATATCAAGGCGGCTCCGGAAATGTGCTCAAAGAAGCCTATGAAAATGTTCCAGCCGGATCTCAAATTACCAGTATCGGAAGGAGATCCGGAGAAATCAGACAGGTCACTTTAGAGCTTCCTTCTGGAGAAACCAAGGTGGTAGATGTCAATAACGAACAGTTATCTACCTTAATGAATGGAACAAATAAACTCAGTTCAGAGCTTCCCTACCCAAGAGCATCAACCCCTTCTGGGACGGCAGAAACCCTTAAACGAAGCGGAGAGGGGATCGATGGGGGCATGAGCCTGGGAGAAATCCTATCTAGCGGTCCAAGTCATAGTAATGATGATAAGTAATTATGGTATATAACTACGCAGTAGAGAGTAAGCAGATCGCAGACGACCTAATCAATCAACAGTTATTAGGAAAGCTTCACCATCCAAATAGTCCGGCTTACTCTGAGTATGTTTTAAAGGTTAGAGAGCAGCAGAAAAAGTTTCCAAACTACCCTAAAGTAGAATCTAACTTGCTGGACAGTTTTCAAGTTCCCGTGATTAGTAGTGAAGATGCTTTAAATAAAGTGATTCACGAGAACTATATTTACACGGGCACCAAGCGGCTGCATCGATTTAACGTCTATGAGTTTGCCCAACCAATGGGAACCGCCATAGACATCAGCTACTATAAATTCCTCTATGTGTTCATCAGTGATTCTTCCACGAATCTTTTAGCAGAAAATCAAAAGCTACCTAAGCTTCTGCAATGGGGAGAGAAATACCCCTCAGCTTATCCAGACTCTATTTATCTCGTTAATGCAGGAATTAATAACTGGCCGGACTTCTACAGTATTAATTCAGTAGATACCGTCCATCCATTCTTACCTGGATTCTATTCTACAAATAGAATAGCCGTTCAGAAGAATGGAAGAGTGATCTACGAATACTTTGATAATCTGGGACTATATGGTGCGACTTCCAATATTTATGTTTCTACGCTAAGGCCGATCAACCTAGATTTCTCTTTAGGTCACCCCAGACTAGGAGAGCTTGAACGGGATGAGTGTTTGCGTTATTTAATTGGCAGCTATCCAGCAGAATCAAATGAACATTATTTGGGAAAATTCACCGGATATACGACTTCTCCCCTTTACACGCAATACGTAAACTTCTATCTCTATGAGAGAGAAGACGGCACTTCCTTTCTTCTAGAAAGCCCGCCCAATCTGCTTGCCCAGGAAGTAATCGAAAGAACTCTTATATTAAGTAAAGTAGGCAGTCCACAACCCACTCTATTAGAGGGTTCTGGAACTATTAAACTACAAAATATTCAAAATACTATTCCAGAAGAATTAATCATCCAGGGATTCTAAACATGATAGAGACGTATACTCAAGAATTCAGAGAAAACCTAATTAACGAATATGTACGAGCTGGCCTGGTCGCCTTCCTGATTAGAATACCAAGTCTGGGTGTAACGGATACCCCTACGACCCTCCAACTCGAAGCTCGAAAAGGACTAACGATGCTAGAAGCCGTAGAAGCAGAAATAGCAGTTCTAAACGGGTATAAGAGAGCTTTAGTAGCAGCCACCTTAAATCCTTCCAGTAATCTCTATCAAACCTATTACAATCTAACTTCTACGTTTGAAGCTTCGATCGAAGGAAACTTTCCAGAGGCCACCCATATCTGTTATGCGCGAGGCGCTAACGTCACCGATATGACTAACGCCAATGGAAATAATAGAGGAGATACTCAGGGCACCCTAATTAAAGTAGAGCCCCTGGAAGGAGCGCCTCTCATCTTAGGATCAGGAACCACGCTTACTCATAACAGCATCTTCAGACTAACGAGTCAAAACATCTAGAATGCTAGAAGAAATTATTAATAAACTAGAATTTGAACTGCCTCAAATTTCGGCAAGTTTTGGATCTTCTAGTAACTTCTTAAAATTACTAGAAGATAAAATCATGTATAGCTACGAAATGGATTATCTTCTAGCTAAACTGCTAACCCATCCAGGAAGAGTGGTCGTAATCTCTCCAACCACCCTAACCTTTCAACTATACGAGAATAGCTATACAGAATTTAGTTCGATCATTTTTGAAGAACCCTACTCTGTTTATGACATAGAAGGGCGACTCCTCTATCGAGTGAATAATCACGAAGGAGTCTTTGGACACTCTATTCTAGATAGAACCCTCGTCCTGCAGTCAACACCAGGACAGTTCTATTATTTGGAATACAAAACCTATGGAGGAGAAAGCACCACAATCCTTCTTGTGGTGAATGCCTACGCAATTACCTCCAGTAAGAAGATATCGATCGGACCTTCATTAAAGGAAGAAAAGCCCCTAGGAGAAATTAGTAAAAATATAAATACAATTCTCTTTACCCTAAGAGATGGGCAGAAGGATCCTACGCTTCCAGGCATGCCCTACTTCCCAGTAAGGATTTATTTTCTAAATAGCCCTCCAACGACCATCCCGAATAGATCTTTAATCACGAACCATCCCTTGGCAGAGAGAATTGACTATGATTTGGATATCGATGCATCCTTCATATTCAATCCTTTTACTTCCGGATGGTTCGTAATTAATCAGGTCTCCAAATCTGGAGAAATCCCTTTAGAGGTTTCTTCAATGACCGGGAGTGGTCCTCATCGGTTTATAGAATCTTCTCCGCTGATTTACTATATTGGTTTGAGTAACGAGATTACCCTTAGTCAACTGAATCAGTCATTAAGGGTAGTGGGACGATCCGATATTGAAAACAGCAGTCAGCCCATCAATCTTAAAGTAGATTTGATTCAAGGCTAACCGACTAGGGACTCCTCTATTTCGAATTCTAAATTAAGAGTGAGCAAAACAGCCAAACAGATAGATAACGCAGGAGAGTGAGTGGAATAAGTACACTCCTCTCCATTATTATTTGTCTTAGGATTTAGCTGAATACAGTCTCCTCGATAGAAGACACTCTCTAAGTCACATCCTAACCACCGGACTCCTTCACCCTCACTTTGAGGAACCAGCCCAATCTTATACTTATTAGCTAAAATAAATGCCGCCCCTAAGTCTCTCGCATAATTAGGAATAGATCCCGCTGCACTCCTCTTAGGAAAAGCCAGTTCGTCGATCAACAGATTAATCTGATCGAGGGTTCTAATGTAGTACTTCATCGGCTCTAGCAACTAAAGACATTCGTCTGGTGTAGTAAGACCAGCACTGGTTAAACAAACTAAAAGCACCCATGCCTGCGTACTTCTGAGCCTGGGTGCTCCAATAATAAGCCTGGTCTAATATTCTATTCTCTTCCTCTTCACTCATTTTCTAAGTAACCAACCTTTGTTAATAATTGCCTCAAGCTAATACATTCAGCTTCTAACTTTTTCAATCGGATTAATACTTCATTAAAATCATTAGGAGTATTTTTAATGAAATCTTCTACCGCTGCAATCGCTTCTTCGATACTTTCCCCGTGGTAGATATAGCTGTAGGTACTGGGAGAGGTCTGTGTAGAAAAAGCGATTTCATATCGATAGACATTAGAATCTATTGGCTTGACTCTAACTTCCACATTTTTAACGTGCAGAAAAGCTCGGACGGTTCTAGATAGACTTAGAAGAGTTTCTATCTCTGACATAAGGTAATAAGGTAAGGTAATTCAACAGTGCGGTAAGCCTCTGAAAGTTTCAGCAGCAGCTCATCTAGAAATTCAGAAGTGTCTCCATCAATGCGAGCATCTTGACATCTTTGAGCGATCAGATTGATGTCAACTCTTTTGGAGATGGGATTAGCGAATCCATCGATCAACTCATTGATAAAGGGAGTAACCTGATTGACTGACAAAACTTGAAGAGGAGGGAGGTGCAGCCCTTGGTAGAAGGGCGTTTTGAGTTTACTGTATAGTTACCACACTCACAGTTAAACGATGCAAACCTCCCGCTTATATCATCAACTGCAAACTCTTCTGGGTCAATCTATCCCCTGGGCAGACCAACGGCATCTTCACACTTTAATCTGGATGGTGATCGGCTTAGTCATGAGCGAATGCATCAACTTAACCAAGTGGCGAGTCTACATCCGCACGCGTGCCGTGTTTGCTCAATCCCATCAACGTCGATTTAGCCGTTGGTTGCATAATCCTCGCATTAATGTTCAAAAGCTTTACAGTGCGTTGATTGCTCAAGCATTAGCCAGATGGGGAGAAGCTCAAATCACGCTAATTGAAGACACTTCGATGCTGTGGGACGAGTACTGCCTAATTCGACTGTCGGTGCAATATCGTGGACGGGCAATTCCACTGGTATGGCGGGTGATTCGGCACGGCAGTAGCTCGGTGCGCTTTGAGGTGTATCAGGCAATGCTCAAACGGGCAACTCGTCTGGTCCCACCGGGTGTTGAGGTTTGCTTCCTGGCTGACCGGGGTTT
>LUGL01000080.1 GCA_002796835.1 Elainella saxicola E1
CCCCACACCCTCTGGATAAATATCAACGTCGTAGCTTACGAAGTCAAGCTTTTCATCTTGCGCCCGTCGTCCCGTTGATTGGCGTCCCCGTTTCCCTTTGCCTTTTTGTTGGTCAACGCTATAGTTCTCTTTGAACTGAGGTGCTTTTGCGTCCTTGGATGCACCCTGCCGATGCAAAAGGTCTTTCAGATGTTTGTTTTCGGTTTCCAGTTCTTGATTACGCTGCTCTAGCTCTGCCACGCGCTTTGTCAGGCGATTAATCTCATCGCTTAGCCTTGCTAGAATAGTGCTAGATTCATCAGGCATCACAGCTTTGACCGAGCAACTTAAGAGCAATTGCTCTGAAACTTAGCATACTTTTGAACAACTTTCACCTCGGGGAAAATAGACAGCTACGTTTGACGCTGTTTGGGCTTGCGCCTCACTAATTCATTTGCCCTATCCACAATTAAAAGAAGCTATTTTCAACCTCTTTAGCGCAGTTAAACCTGGTGGCATCATCTATTTTTCATTAAAGATGAAGAACGGAGATGAAAAATTGAGTGAGGTTGTGACAGGTAGACGTTTTTACTACTACGGTTTAGAAGAAGTCAGCGAAATCGCAGAAAGGAGCTTGGCACTAGAACGTATCAAGGTATGGACTAATCAAAGTAGAAAGGACTCTGATCCTACAGAATGGACTAATTTTCTCTACCGCAAACCTAGAAGTGCGCCACCTATTAAGGATTCTTGATGTGGCACAACACTTTAAGCCATTGCAAACTCATACATGGTGCTTCAATTGAAAGCACTGATTCGGATCTTGACCAAAGGCTCTAGCTACCGGACTGCCAGAATCCTGATTAAAATCGGTTTAGACGATAATCTGGCATCGGGGAAATTGGTATTGATGGCTACTAAATTAATTCAGTTTGAGGACGGAACTTTGGTCGAGGTGGAGGTACCGCCTGACCAGGTGCAACCGATTTCGGGTGGCGCTGCTGATCGAATCAATGAAACAGTGGACAAGACCTTGGACAGGGTTAAGCCGCTGCTACTTAAGGTTTGCCGTCCAATCAAAGAAGTGTGGAGCGAAGTGAACCAAGATATGGACATTGAGGCAGCAGAGGTTCAGGTTGGCTTGAGTTTTGAGGCAGAAGGAAATATTTACATTGCTAAATCAAAGGCAGGAGCAAATTTGACCGTTAAACTTGTGCTTAAGCCCAAAATTTAGTGCCCAATGTCGTTGGATCTTCAAAACTCAGTTGTATTAATTACCAGTAGCGATCGCACCAGCAAGAGCTTCGGTACGGGCTTTGTTGTTCGTCGGTGTAGAAGCTCAGCTTATGTCGTGACCTGTGCCCATGTAATAAAAGATGTGGGCGGTACTGAGCAGGTCAGGGTAGAAGATATTCCTGCCAAGGTTGTGGTTTCAGGTGAGAGTGAGGGAATTGATTTAGCGGTTGTCAGGGTTGAAGGATTAGGCACCAAGGCTCCGCTTCCCTTAAATATTTTGGGAGAGAAAGATAAGCCTTTCAGAACAGCTGGATTTCAACGACTACAAAATAGTACTCATCTGATTCGACCGCTACAAGGGAGTTTAGGGGAGCAAGTTGGATTGCAGTCGAGATTGCTAGGTCAGCGAATTTGGGCGTGGGATCTACGAATCAACGATAACTATTCTTTACAGCCAGGATACAGCGGTTCTCCGATTCTCGACTTGAGAAGCGGTTGTGTTTTAGGAATTATCAGCCATCGGCAAGGCGAGGGACTCAGTGGGCTAGCAATCTCGATCGAAGCATTGTATGGATTGTGGAAGGCGATTGACAGTAAGCAGCTACAGCGAACATTGTGGAGGTTGGGCTATAAAGATCATGCGTCCTTATTTCTAGAGTTGCTAGAGCGAGAATCAATCGCAGGTTTCTTGATTCACGGTATGCCGGATTATGGGCAACGGTGGTTACTCAATCGTCTGGTAGCTCAGTATGTACCCAATTCGCTGACAGGACAGGTGGTAAAAATTCACCTGAACAGAAGAGCGAGGAGAACGGGCATCACAGCCCTGTGGAGTGAGTTGGGTCGAGAATTGGGGTTGCGAAACGATGAGTGTCTACCGGAAGCGATCGTCGCAGGGGTGTGTCGCTGGTGGAAGACTCAACATGTCTTGCTGATTTTTCACGAAGTTAACTGTTTGCCGGAGCAAGACTTTCAGGTGCTAGTACAGCAATTTTGGCTACCGCTGGCAAAGCAGGCAAAGGAATTGCAGTCTCAAGAGAACCCTCACAAGCTACTACTGCTCATGGTGGATTACGAGGGGAATGCGGAAAAATGGAGCATCCCATTCGCCGAAAAAATAGACGACTCTTGGGCGGCTCACATTCCTATTCGATCGCCGAAGTTGGTTGATTTTTGCGATCGCGATCTCAAGGACTGGATTCGGGATGCTTATTCTGAGCTTCCGAATGACCTGACTCATAAACCGTCTACTGTAGTAAAAGCTATTTTGGAGCAGAGTGACGGAGGTATACCAGAGCTAGCCCTGGATGCCATTTGCGATCGCTGTGGATATGACTGGTACGAGGAGTCAGAAAAATGGCTAACACTTTAGGGGGCAAGCCGATGAAATATACAGGCAGTAAGCAGCCAAAACCAGGGGAAATCGACCCCAAAACAGGACATCGGCTCTATCCATACTTGCCCAGTGCAAAATTGGTGGAAGCCGTAAATCTGGCGATCGCCTTGGAACGTCCCTTGCTGCTGAAAGGAGAACCGGGATGCGGCAAAATGGGACAAAAAACATAAAGTGACCTATTCGACAATCAGTTATTGTCTAGAGCGATCGCGCAAAGGCTGATTCTATAGTTGGCAATTGTATGCTATCTTCCCCTCAACAAGCTATTATTGTCCAAAAGTTCCATTTACAAGTATTAATTGACATTAAATTCCAAATTGGTGGAGCAAGGACTGAAAGGCTTGCTATTAATCCAACATAGAGTAATACCGCCCGTACTCCTCAATTGAATTCTGGGTTAAAGTGACTAAATAGCCTTTTCATAACTAATTTTTATGGCTTCAAAGAAGCCATTAGTACAAAGAACCCTAATCTGCTTAAGCAGTTGAACAAGAGTCCTTTTTAATGAAACGCCAATTCAAATCTGAAGTACAACATCACCTGATTGTCCCCAGAATACCTCATGAGGTCATGAGGAGTGCGATAGTCTAACGATTTCCTCGGTCGATGATTGATCAACTCCACCACCTCATCAACCTGCTGTTGCTTGATAATCTTAAAGTTCGTTCCTTTTAGGAAAAACTGTCGAATTAATCCGTTGGTATGTTCATTCAATCCACGTTTCCACGAGGGGTAGGGATTGGCAAAATAACATTCCACCCCCAGCACTTTTGCTAGCTGTTGATGAGCACTAAGGATCCTTACAGAAATAACTTGAGCAACTTTCTATCCAGAAGAGACATCGGGCAAGAATTAGAATGTTGGCGGTTATACAACTTAAATTTGTAAAGCTCCTAAATTCCTTACCATTGTCAAAGGTAAAGGTGCGTCGTTTGTCAGCAGGAATCTCATTGAAGGCCTCAATGCTGACTTGGTTCATCTGCACTGCTGTGCGGTTTTTCATCAGTCGGGCTACCAGAAACTTTGACGCTTTGTCTACATGGGTTGCAATTGCGCCAAGATGATTGCATCCAACGATCGTATCTCCTTCCCAATTTCCAATCTGGCTCTTCTCTTCGGCAATACTCGGTCGCATCTCAATCCCAACTCGATTAGCAATCAATCCTCGTTTACTGCGTTGAGATTTTCGTTTCTGCCGTCGAATGTGAGACTGCCGCAAATATTGAGCATAAGCTCCCATACCTTCGTAGTTGTGGTAAATCATCTGGTAGATGGTTTCATGACTCACCGTTGGTTGTTCCTCTCGTTTGAGTCGTCCAGCAATTTGTTCGGGACTGTGATACTGTTTGAGGCTGATTTTGACTTGGCTCACAGTGGCTAGAGAAATCTGCTCAAACTGGTTTTTTGCACCTTGCCGTCTTGTTTCCATCTGGTGTTGAGCCGTATCCGGCAGGTAGATCCCCTCAACGGTCTGGTTGCGTTGCAGTTCTCGGCAGACCGTGCTGACTGAGCGTCCCAGATGTCGAGCAATCGATCGCATAGAGAGTTGCTTTTGCTGCAATTGATATAGCTCCAAACGCTCATCTGCGCTAAGGTGGGTGTAGCTCATGAGGGTTGCTCCTGCGGTTGTGGTAAACATCAGGTCGTCTCCCAACGTTGGCAGATTCTCTCCTTACTTTGACTGTAAGCCTTTCCTCAGAACTCGGTGGATCTGATAGGAGCGATGCGATATGTTAGTAGACATCAAGACTGTCGCCCAATGCATAGTCGTCTCCCTGGTCAGAGTGATTTCCGTCTCCCCATAAGATGTTGTACTCGATAAGGGTTTGCATCCCCGACTTGCTCTGCAACCTGCCACCCATTTTCTCGTTCTACTGGGCTCAACAGCGCTTGAATGTAGTTAAATGCAGCTTGACGAGCCTCAGAACGAGCAAAGTAAGCGCCTAAACGCTGCTGAAAGGATTTGAGGAGGTTACTCCACTCAGCAAGGGTTTCCAGCTCAGGACCTGTCGAGAATAAGTTCGTGATATCTAGCATTGCTCTACCTACAACCAGACATTCTCAATCCAATCTATCTACAACTGTAATACTAGATCATGTTCTTTAAAGAGTTTTTAAGAGTTCCGTCGTGGTGAATGGTTTAGTCAATATTGTTGTGATTCCAAGTGCTTGCAAGCTTTGGCGATACTGGCCTGCTAGTCCACTGGTGGCAATCACTTTCACCTGCGGATTCATGTCTCGCAACACTCGAATGGTCGTTGACCCATCTAGTTCAGGCATCATCATATCTATCAAGACAACGTTTATTTGATGCCGGTGTTGGGCATAGCAGGCGATCGCATCTATCCCATTTGAGGCCATCAACACTTGATAGCCATAGGTTTCCAGGATTGCCTGCGTAGACATAAGAATGGCCTCTTCATCATCCACAACCAAAATCAATTCTCCCTGTCCCTGGGGCAGTGTGGCGTCATCCTGCCGCTGTGAAACTGCTATTTTTAGAGCAGGTAGGTAGATCTTAAACTGGCTCCCAACTCCTAGCTGGCTCTCGACTTCCACAAAGCCACCAAAGCTTCTGACGATGCCTAACACGGTAGACAATCCTAATCCTGTGCCTTGACTGAACGGTTTGGTGGTAAAAAAGGGGTCAAAAATGCGATCGCGCACTTCTGGAGCAATGCCTGTGCCTGTATCGGCAATGGTGATCAACACGTAACGGCCCACCCGGGCATCCAGGTTCATGTGAGCAAAAATTTCATTGATCTCTATCTCTTCCACCGATAAAGAGAGCGTCCCGCCATCGGGCATCGCATCGCGGGCATTGACGCAAAGATTCATTAACACCTGATGCAGTTGGGTGGCATCGACTTGAACCAGAGCAGAAGGATGGGTTGGCAATATTGCTCGGATCGTGATGGATTTTGGAAATGTTTTTTCAACCAGGCTGACCATTTCTGTTAACAGATCGGCAACCTGCACCAAGATGANGTTTTCCCTCAGATCCTCGAGTAAAGGTAAGAATTTGTTTTACCAGGTCGGCCCCGCGTCTGGCACTCTCTTCTAACACCTGCAGCATTTCCTGCGATTGCACATCCGGAATCGATTTCTTCAAATGCAACAGCTGAGCAATGGTCAAGATCGGAGTCAGCACATTGTTGAGATCATGGGCAATGCCGCTGGCCAGGGTTCCCAAACTCTCCAGGCGTTGGGCTTGATGAAACTGGGCCTCCAGGTGCTTTTTGTCGGTGATGTCGGTCGAGATGCCGCACACAGCATAGGGAATACCTTCTGCGTCACAGAGGGGAAACTTAACGGTGAGGTAGGTGTGCAGTCCATCAGCATGAGGCGCTGTTTCTTCAGTTTGCAGCAGTTGCTGTGTGGTCAGGACCTGTTGATTGTTGGCAATAAACGCAGCGGCAATGGTGGCGGGCCAAACTTCATGGAGACTCTTGCCAATCAAATCATCTGGCGTTGTGGAAAGTAATTCGGCGCACCTGCGATTCACCAGTAGATATCTGTTTTGAGAATCGATTAGGTAAATCACTGCTGGAGAATGATTTAAAATGCTTTGGAGCCGCTGTTCACTGGCCAGAAGTGCCTCTTCAGCCTGCTTACGTTCAGTAATATCCTCATTCGTCGTGACATAGCCCAGAATGTCACCCTGTTCCGATCGAATCGTTGCGACTCGGGCGGATACCCAGCGGATTCTGCCCTCAGGCGTCAACAGTCGAAATTCTGGCAGGCAATCGCTGCTCCCCTGGATGTAAGCCTCCCATGCCGTCCAGATTGCGGCTCGATCTGCTGGATGAATGGTTTGTAACCAGCCGTCTCCCAAACAGTTTGCATCACTGAGGCCAGACATTTCCTGCCAGCGAGTGTTGGTATACAGACAAATGCCATCTGCATTGGCTTGGCAAATGCCGATCGGAGCTGATTCACTGAGGGTGCGAAACCGTTGTTCACTTTCCTCCAGAACCGTTTGCATCCGTTCTCGCTCGGCCAGTTCATCCTGGGTGCGCTGGTACAGTTCCGACTGTTGAATGGCGATGTCGGCGTGGATTGCTAATTGTTGCAGCAGGTCAATTTCAGCCGGTTGCCATTGTCGCGGCGCAGAACATTGATGGACGATCAGCAAGCCCCAAAGCGTTTCCTCCTGCAAGAGCGGAACGACCAGGTTGGACTTAACCTGAAATTGTTGCAGCAGGTCAACATAGCAGGGTTCCAGGCCTGCTGCATCAATATCCGGCAGGGTTGACACCCGTCCTTGCCGATAGGGTTCAATATAGCGATCGCGGAAGCAAGGGTCAAAGATAGTCGTGGATAGGATAGGAGTCCACTCGGCTCCCACCGACTCCATAATCACATCCCCCTGCCAATCGGGACGGAAGCGAAAGATGATGACGCGATCGGCAGCAAGTAACTCTCTGAATCGCTTGACGGTTCGGGATAACACCCTGTTCAGATCGAGCGATTGCCGAATCTCCTGGGAAATTTCTGCAATCAGTTGTTCTTGTGTGAGCTGCCGCTGCAAGGTCAGGTCCGCTTGCTTGCGCTCGGTGATATCCTCCACAAAGATCAGAATGCCACCCACCTCTCCTGTTGCCGTCTGCCAGGGCTGAACTTCCCATCTCAACCATTGTTGTGTGCCATCGAGCAAGATGAATTGGTCTTCTTCGCATCGCTCGCTGATACCGGCTAACCCCTGTTGATGGGCCTGTCGCCAGCGATCGGGAATAGACAGCAAATCATAGTGAGAACGTCCCAGGACTGCCTCAATCGACCCCAGTTGATAGGTATCCACCCAGCGCTGGCTGACGGCAATGTAATTCATGTCGCGGTCAAACATGGCGACGTTGACAGGGGCGTATCGCACAAACAAACTCAACCGTTGTTCACTTTCCTGTAAAGCGAGTTCGGCTTGTCGTTGCTCAATCAGATCGGCAGCTTGACGCCCCAGCAAGTCGAGAAACCGCAGTTCGCGATCGCTCGGTTGATAGGGGTTGCCCCAATGGGTCGAGAACATGCCGATCAATTGACCAGAACGGCTGATCAAGGGTGAGGACTGCACCGCTCGGATGCCGCAAAGACGATAGTAATCCAGAGATGCTGTACCTGCCAGAGCATCACAGGTCTCAAGATCCGGGACGATCACCCGCTCACCGCTTTCTAAAGACATGCTGCAAATGCTGCCTATGCCCACGCTAACCCTTTGCCAAAAGGCGATGGCATCTGGATGAAATCCTCGACAGCTTTGCAGGTACAGTTCATTTCGCGATCGATCCAGGATTTGCAGACTGCCCATGTCAGAGTGCATCAGGGCGATCGCCGTTGCCAAAATCTCGTCATACAGCACTTGAATTTCGGTTTCCGCCGTGAGTCGGGTACTCATGCTATGCAAGAGTTGAGTATCGCGCAGATCGGCGGCGGTCATCGCTTCGGTGCGTTTGCGATCGCTAATATCCAGGTTGATGCCGTTTAACCGGATTGGGTTGCCTTGCTCGTTGCAGATCAACTGCCCCAGACCCAACAGCCAGCGCACCCCTTTTTGCAGATGCAGAACGCGAAATTCTAGATTGATCGTGAATAACGGTTGCTCTAGCACCTGTTCCGTATAGGCCTGCACCCGCTCCCGGTCATCTGGGTGTACCAAGCTTCCCAACCACTCGTCATAACTGGGTTCTCCGTCTGCCGGGTTCAGCCCATACAAGCGGAAGTTTTCTTCAGACCAGTTGAATTGCCCCGTGGTCAGATCCCACTCCCAACTGCCTGCCTCAGCACTAGTCAGGGCTAACCGCAGCAGCTCCTCTTTTTTTCGCAGCTCCGCTTCAGCATAGGCCCGTTCGAGACGCGGAAACGTGCGGTTTGTCACCTCGACGATCAACTCAATTTCGTCTTCCCGCCAATCACGGGCAACCGCATCATTCACCGTAAATACATATTTCAACTCGCCTTCGTGATGAAAAGGGACGGTGACAAAAGCATGGATCTTGAGTGCAGCATAGCGATCGCTATCTGTGCGTGGATCGGTTTGCGTATTGCGGATGACAATGGTTTCTCCAGACCTTGCTGTCTGTTGGAGTTCTTCAGTGATAAAGTCGGAGAGCCGATAAACCCCTGTTACGTCGGGTGTATCTGAAGTATGCCAGGTGTCTTCAATGATCGCTTCATCCTGCTCTTCGTTAATTTCAGCGAGGAGGCAGTTAGAGATGTTGAGGTAAGCGCCCACTCTTGCACCGACTGCACCCATAATTTCATCAGCAGTCACAAGACGCGAGAATGCTTCGGTCATTTCGGCCAGGAAAGCAGCATTGGCTTCGCGGCGCTTGCGATCGGTTACGTTTTGCATGACAGCAAGCAGTCGCAGCCCTGATTCGTCCTCGACCCGGGTGATGAACATCTCCAGCACCATTCCTTGAGGTTCAGTTTCACGCTCAAACCGGATCGCTTCTCCGGTCTCCAGCACGCGATCGTAGTCGTCATACCAATCCTCGACCTCGTCGGGGAAATTGTCGCGGATCGACTGGCCGCTTAAATCAGGAATGCCAAACATTGCCTGCATGGTTGGGTTCATGGCGAGGTAGCGGTAGTCGCGCAGCCCATCTGGACGCAGGGGTAGCCGCTCGAACAGGCAGACGCCCTCATCAATCGAGTTGAACAGCGTGTGATGCAGGGCTTCGCTCTCGCGTAGGGATGCTTCGGTTTGTTTACGTTCAGCTTCGATGTACACGCGATCGCTGATGTCTACCATAATCGATCGACTCATCAGGAAGTTGCCTGCCTCATCTTTAATCGCCGTTGCACTGATGCTGACCGGAAGTCTGGAACCATCTTTGCAGATGATTGTGAACTCCAAATCATTCACCCAACCTTGCTGGAGAAATTTGGGATAGTTTTCCTGAAAGGTTTGCAGCCCCTCCGAGGTTAAAAAACTGGTAATTTTTCGACCCAGCATTTCTTCCCGCGCGTAGCCGCACATCCTGAGTTCTGTTTCATTAATCTGCACAATATGCCCTTCAGCATCCAACGAATGATAGCCGCAGGGAGCTTGATCGTAGAGGAGTCGTAGTTCTGTGGTGCGATCGGTGACTCGTTGTTCGAGTTGATCGCGAGCAGCCTGTAATTCCTGATTTTTCTGCTGCAGTTTGGTTTGGGTTGCTTGCAATTGTTCCAAGGCTGTCCGCAATTGCTCATTCACCGCTTGGAGATCGGCAATTTGAGCGGGCGTGAGTTGCGATTCATCTAAGGCAGTCTGGCGAGTTGCATATAAGGGATTTAGCTGATAGCCCACCCGATAAACGGTTTTAATTAAATCTTTGGGGGCACCGACTCCTGTAAGTTTCTGCCGCAGCTCCTTGATGTGAACCCGCACCGCTTCTTCCCCAGGAGATTCTGTGGCAGGCCAACCATGGTCCAGCATAGCTGCAGCACTAAACACGGTCTGAGGATGGCGCAGAAATAGCTCCAGAATGGCGTATTCCTTCGGGGTCAATGTCAGCAGATGAGTATCATAGGTGACTTTGCGGCTATCCGGATCCAGGCAGAGAGGCCCCCAGCTTAAGATTGGCTGACTGCTCAATTTCCCTCGCCGCAAGAGAGCCTGCACCCGTGCAACCAATTCCCCAGCATCAAAGGGCTTCACCACATAGTCATCTGCTCCGGCATTGAGAGCGATCGCTTTTTGTTCTGCTCCGGCCTGTCCCGTCAACAGCAAAACAGGACTCTGCAATCCATGGGTGCGCAATTGCTGACACAGACTCACCCCATCCAACTTGGGCAGCAAGATATCGAGCAAAATCAGGTCATAGGCAAACGCTTCTGCCATCTCCAACCCTGTTTCACCATCTTCTGCCAGATCGACTGTGTAGTTGTAGTTGGAGAACAAGATTTGTAAAGTTCGTGCGATCGCCCGATCGTCTTCTACGATCAGAATTTTCATAAAACACTAAATCGCCTTTACTCGTTTCAATAACTTAGCTAGCAACGTTCTGTTACATTATTGAGATTGATTTTCTCTTCTGCCAGATATCGATTCATCTAGTTATGGAAAAGCCGCTCACTCCGGTCTACAAAGTGAGCCAGGGTACCATTAGTTTGACCGACCAGTAGAGACTGGCAATCCTCTAGGCGAGTTACAGGGTTCTTCACATCTTGACTCTAGCAACTAAACGCAGATTTGAGAGCACTTAAACACAGATTTAAATGATCTGTTCGCTTCCTCCTTGGCAGCCATCCTGTTTTTTGGTTCGCCAATTCAAATCTGAAGTGCAACACCTCTAAAAAGCTTCCACAGAGGGGCTCAAGAGGGTAACCTGATGTTTACCACAACCGCAGGAGCAACCCTCATGAGCTACACCCACCTTAGCGCAGATGAGCGTTTGGAGCTCTATCAATTGCAGCAAAAGCAACTCTCTATGCGATCGATTGCTCGACATCTGGGACGCTCAGCCAGCACGATCTGTCGAGAACTGCAACGCAACCAGACTGTTGAAGGGATTTACCTACCAGATACGGCTCAACACCAGATGCAAACAAGACGGCAGGGTGCGAAAACCCAGTTTGAGCAGATTTCTCTAGCCACTGTGAGCCAAGTCAAAATCAGTCTCAAACAGTATCACAGTCCTGAACAAATTGCTGGACGGCTCAAACGGGAGGAACAACCAACGGTGAGTCATGAAACCATCTACCAGATGATTTACCACAACTACGAAGGCATGGGAGCTTATGCTCAATATTTGCGGCAGTCACACATTCGACGGCAGAAACGGAGAACTCAACGCAGTAAACGAGGATTGATTGCCAATCGAGTTGGGATTGAGATGCGACCGAGTATCGCCGAAGAGAAGAGACAGATTGGAAATTGGGAAGGAGATACGATCGTTGGATGCAATCATCTTGGCGCAATTGCAACCCATGTAGACAAAGCGTCAAAGTTTCTGGTAGCCCGACTAATGAAAAACCGCACAGCAGCGCAGATGAACCAAGTCAGCATTGAGGCATTCAACGAGATTCCTGCTGACAAACGACGCACCTTTACTTTTGACAATGGTAAGGAATTTAGTGCGCATCAACAGCTAGCAAAAGAGCTTGGAGTGCAATGTTATTTTGCCAATCCCTACCACTCGTGGGAACGTGGATTGAATGAACATACCAACGGATTAATTCGACAGTTTTTCCCGAAAGGAACGAACTTTAAGATTGTCAAGCAACAGCAGGTGGATGAGGTGGTGGAGTTGATTAATCATCGACCGAGAAAATCGTTAGACTATCGCACTCCTCATGAGGTATTCTGGGAGCAATCAGGTGATGTTGCACTTCAGATTTGAATTGGCGGTTTTCACAGTTTCCTTACAACTAT
>LUGL01000220.1 GCA_002796835.1 Elainella saxicola E1
CACACTCAATCTCGTTCATCTCTGAGCAATACTTGGGAAAATGAAACAGATACAATCCTTGGGACTGCCAGATGGCAATCCTGTCTCTGACTGCACGGCTCGTATGAATGGGAGCATTATCTTGTGCAATGACCGTAATCATGCCGGTGCGTTGCAACCATCGGGCTGCTTGAGTGGCTTGCCAGTCCATCAGCTTGATATAACGAGCACTGGTCATACTGCCGACCACTAAGCCGTACTCCATCTGCTGACCCGGCTCTAAAATGCCAATGATATTGACCCGTCTGCCTCGCCTTGGGGTTTGCTCCTGCCGCTTTTGCTGCCCCAGACGAAACCAACTGTAACTCACCCCACTCCAACAATCAAACCCAGATTCATCGAGGTACTTCAGCTTGAGATGCCCCTCTGCTGCTGCTTGTTGCAAGGTGGACAGGTCAGCTTGTTTGTTCGTTCGGGCAACCGGGTCTTGCAACTGTCAATGACTGATGCGAGTTCGTTTCCAGACAAAGCCCTTTTTTTGAGGATGCGCTGCACCTGATAACGACTCAATTGCACCTGGCGTTGCGTTGCTAACTGCTCTGCCAACTGAGCACTGCTGTAGGTTTTAGGGTCTTGTTCTAAGGTTGCTTCTAGCTGAGCAAAATCGGCTTCCTGCCACTTGGGACGACGACCAGCACGGGGTGCATCCCATAACCCACCTAATCCTTGCTGTTGCCAGCGATGGATGGCTTCACGGACCGTTGGAATGCTCCAGTCCAAGTATGCCGCAATTTTGTCTACTTTCCAGCCTCGATGGCTCAGGCGCAACACTTCCGCTCGGTCTTTAGTGCGTTGCGGCACACGGGTTGCCGTTCTTAACTCAAACAAGGTCCGGTCTTGTTCAGGGGTCAGAAACACTCGTAGAGGGGGAGATGACATACTCAAATACAGGAATCTTGAGCTTCATTCCCATCTTTACATAGCTCTGTTTATTTTTGCTTGGCTACTTAGGGGCGGTATTTAACTTTTTTGTTGGTAAGGGCATTGGGTTTGAGGGTTGGATTATGTGCTTTCACCTTTTTTCTCGCGCAGATTTATAGTGAATCCCTATCAAAATTATGTGCAGCAAAGCTGGCGTAGTTCTAAAAGTTCAGAAGTGCGATCGTAATTAAGAAAGTGATCACATAGGGAAGATTAGCCCAGGATTTGAGAATACTGTCTTTACTGAACAATTGCCTTAAAAAATTTGCTGGTAAATCAGGAATGAGAAAGTTTTTCCCCTTTTGCTGCATTTGCTCTAGCCATAGTTGGTCTTCATCAAATGCGTATCCACCCAGAATTCGAGATAGCCGATTGAAATTCCTGCGAAATGCTCTCTCAAGACTACCCCTGTTAAGGTGAATATTTGTACTATTCTGGATTGAGCAATCGAGCAGTTGCGACATGGGGATGTTTTGGGTCAAACGGCTTCTTGGTCGTCGGTTTCTTTTGTCCTCGTTTGGATTTACGAAACCGTTGCAGATTGACCCGTTCTGCCCATTGCCGTAAACACAGGGCAAATGCCACACTATCTATTGCCCTAAACACCTGCCAATCTTGGGCTAGTATGGCAATCTCCAATCCTCGCCAGGTGGCTTGGATGTCTTCCACCACATAGTAATTCGACAACTGCTCTTCAATCACTGCTGCACCATGCACTTGCTGGAGAACCGCTCTCACCGTTGCCAGAATGTTAAAAGCCACCAAGGCAACGCAAAACACAAACAGGGCAGCCCGTGGATAACCAAGCGTATTCAATTCGCAGTGAAATGTGTCGGTGATAGTTTGAAACATATTCTCAATTCGCCAACGTTTCAGATACAAATCGGCAACTGTTGATGCATCTGCCAACGCTATCGGTAAATTCGTCAACMCAGAAACTTGTTTATCACCATGACGAGTTGCCTGCTTCAGTTCAATCACAATCCGTCGGATTTGTAAGCCACTGCTCAGTTGCACTTGTTGCTCAAACAAGCACCCCCTTTCATTCTCTCTTGCTGCCACTAAGGGAGTCACTGCACTCCATGCCAACTG
>LUGL01000081.1 GCA_002796835.1 Elainella saxicola E1
TCCGGCAAGCAGAAATGTCACAGTCTCAAGTGCCAACTGGTGATTGAACAAGCAACCGGTAGAATCATCTGCACCTACTTTGGCAAAGGGAGACAGCATGACTTCAAGCTATTTCAAGCCTCAAGGGTACACTTTCATCCCCAGTTAGAGAGTTTGCAAGATAAGGGTTATCAGGGTATCCAGAAGCTACATACCAACAGCCGCATCCCAAAAAAGAAACCGAGAGGTGGACAACTCAGCCGACTAGATAAAGCAGCCAATCGTCAACTCGCTCGTGAACGGGTGGTGATTGAGCATGTCAATCGAAACTTAAAGATTTTCAGAATTTTGGCTGAGCGCTATCGCAACCGTCGCAGACGCTTTGGGTTACGATGCAATCTGATTGCTGCTTTGTACAATTACGAGCGGTCTCAACCAGACTGTTTAGGTTAATTTGCAAGAGGTCTACTTTGTAGTTGTGGTGTAGCGATCGCGAAAATGGGTGCATTTAAGTATGCTGACGATAAAGCTCGAACAGCAACTTCAGTAACGCAAAACTGAATTAAAACGGCTAGGCGATCGCTAACAAATCCTGCTTCAGGCCACTGTCAAGATTCGGCAGTCGTTTGATTTGGATCAAATTTTCCAAACGACAACGCAAGAACTCTGTCGCGTCGTTCAGGCAGAACGGTTGATCGTTTGCTGCTTTATCGTTTACCGCTTTAATGCCAATTGGGGTGGCGAGTTCGTCAATGACTTTGAGTTTGCATCCAGCGATTGGAATGGATTGGCTAGACTTGAGGTGACTTTGGTGTGGAACGATAGCCATCTCAAAGAAACCCAAAAAGGAAACTTTATATTATCAGCCTGACGATCGCTTTCGTGACTTGAGGCGATCGTTTTTTGATTTCATGATTCAAGGATCGAAGCTAGAGTGAATTAAAGCGGGCGACTTCTGGTAGAAGTAGGGATATCCGAATCTTCCGTAATCCGAAAGATTGGAATTGAAGTTGTTGATCTGTCATATTGCTGGCCCAACTTCCTATCCGATTTAAGGTTTAGTTCTCTGGTTGACTGCTGCCCTAGTTGATTGCTGCCCTGGTTGATTACTGATTGATTGCCTACTCTGATTTCGCTGCCTTAGGAGTCTGTCCCTATGAAAGTTGGTTTAGAAGCTGCCCTGAACGATATCAACCTAGATGCTGCTCAAACAGCGAGTCAACGGCAATTAGCAATTTCCTTGTCTGCTATTCCTGATTTGGATGGACGAACAGCCCCCCTCAACCTCTGCTTGATTTTGGATCACAGCGGCTCGATGAATGGACGCCCGCTTGAAACCGTGAAACAGGCAGCGCTTGGTATTGTAGACAACCTCTCACCGGGCGATCGTCTCTCGATTATCGTGTTTGACCACAAGGCGAAAGTTTTGGTGCCCAGTCAGGTGATTGAGAATCCAGCCAATATCAAAGTTGAAATTAACAAACTGAGGGCCAGCGGCGGCACGGCAATCGATGAAGGGATGCGGCTCGGCATTGAAGAATTAGCGAAAGGGAAGCAAGCCAGCATTTCTCAGGCTTTTCTGCTCACCGACGGTGAGAATGAACATGGCAGTAATGAACGCTGCTTGAAACTGGCTCAGCTTGCCGCAAGCTATAACCTCACTTTAAGCACCTTGGGCTTTGGGGACCACTGGAATCAAGATGTTTTGGAACAAATTGCCGATGCCGCCGGGGGAGCCTTGTCCTATATCCAGCGCCCTGAAGAAGCCACCAGTGAATTTAATCGTTTGTTCAGCCGCATCCAGTCTGTCGGGTTGACCAATGCCCATCTCTTACTGTCGCTGATGCCTCAAGTTCGATTGGCAGAACTGAAACCGATCGCCCAGGTTGTCCCAGAAACGATTGAACTGACAGCGGTTGGGGAAGGTCAACAGTATGCAGTGCGGCTGGGTGACTTGATGGTGGACGTGCCGCGAGTGGTCTTGGCCAATCTTTACATCAACCAATTACCCGAAGGAGAACAGCCGATCGCCCGCATTCAGGTGCGTTATGACGATCCGGTGTGCGGAAAAACGGAGAGCCTCTCTGAATTGCTGACCGTAACAACGAATGTGCTGAAGCAATATCAACCTGCGGTGAATCTGCCTGTACAGCAGCATGTGCTGGCTTTAGCAAAATATCGGCAGACACAAATTGCCGAGGCAAAACTGCTGCAGGGCGATCGCGTTGGGGCTGCAACTATGCTGCAATCTGCAGCAAAAACTGCACTGCAAATGGGTGACTATGGTGCAGCGACAGTACTGCAAGACAACGCAACCCGATTGCAAGATGGCGAAGAACTCTCGGAGGCCGATCGCAAGAAAACTCGGATTGTCTCAAAAACAATTCTGCAGTAAGGGCCTTTAGGGAAACTGTTTTCTGCTTCGCTCTGCTATTTCTGCTTTGCTCAGCTCCGTGACATTAAGCAATTTTGTAGGGCATGCCACTCATCCAACTCTAGACAACCTGCTTCGTAGAAGTCACGCAGAGTTGCAAGCAGGAGGTGACAAGCAGCCTGATAATCAATGTGCTGTTTTGCAGCCTGTAAAGCATCGGCATTGCAACAGTACTGGCCGGGTACTACCAAGCATTGCCGATTCGGAGCATAACAAACTGCTTGGCACAGTTGCTCAGACACAACGATTTCAATGCACCAGCCATGATAAAAGTCAATTTGCCACAAGTCTTTCACAGTGTCTATTCCCACCTACTATCGCTTCAAGTTGTGTCAATCAGGTATTGAAAGATTGCACGACACGTCTGATACCTACAAGGTATCGAGAGCAATTGAATTTTGATGAGCGCAAGATGGCTTAAGTTCGATCGATCTTTGGAGAGCTCATAAGGGTTTTATGCCAACCCTCCGAACGTTTCTGCGCAACTTGGCGGAAGGGAATGCAGCAGACCTGGGTTAACATACTCCTTGATGGCAATCCAAATATCTTTATTTTTATTTACATTTTTTCATTCGTCAGCACTCTTCTATTGCATTCTTTTAAAACATGAAAATACATCAATAAAAATTTAGATTTTAGTCTCTTACTTTTTAGCGGTTTGAATTATGATTTTCTGTATCTAACTTTACCCATGTTTTACACCATTCTTTCCTGTAGAGTCCTGAACGTCGCTATGTGTCATCAATTTTGTTGAGAACAGCTGACTGTATTGGAAACAGCTGACTTTGTTGGAAACAACCAAGAGCTGTTAAGCATATGCCTTGTGGATTCATTGCCTTCTATCTTTGTGATGGATGACTCAGGGAATGCTGCTCATGATGTGCTTCGTAATGTAAAAAAAACAACAGATGGAGATAAGGTCATGATCAATGTGATTGCTTGGATCGTTTTAGGATTTATTGCAGGGGCGATCGCAAAAGCGATTTATCCGGGCACTCAGGGTGGCGGCATTTTTGCAACGACGCTGCTGGGAATTATCGGTGCATTCGTCGGAGGAACATTGCTAACGCTGATTCAAACTGGGAAGTTCGCTCTCACAGGAGCGGCACTGAGCATTCCTGGTATCATTGTGGCAATTCTGGGGGCAATGGCATTTATCTTTATCTGGGGCTTAGTTGCCAGAAATACCTAAATCAAACGCCGGTTTTACCCATCACTTTTTCTTACCCGCTTCAGGCGGGTTTTTATTTGCAGAAACCTACCTGCAACTGGACTAAGCACAATTTAAAAAATGCATGCAGAAGCAGTTCTCCTACATGCTTTCAATCCAATTGACATGACTTGAATTACTGCCGATTTACCGATCGCAAAATCCACAGCGTGGCAATTAAGCCAATGAAGTGGGCCAGGATAGTATTTGTATTTGCCTGCACCAGAAAAATATCAAGGGGATTGATAAAGCGCTGGAAGTTGCCTGTAAAAATTCCGACCCCTTGGGCAAACGATTTCGCGACTAAAGAACCGACGATCGCCTGCGCTCCCAAAATCGTCAACAACATGCCAACCAAGTTGATCAGCAGACCAATCCGCAGTGTCCAGAGGGCATCTCCGCGTTTAGGACGCTCCTGAGAATCTGATGTTTTGAGCTGACGGGAAAGGCGAGTGTAGCGAAAGGCCCAATAAGCGCCTGCAAACAAAGTCAGCAATCCCAAAACTGCTAACGTCAAACCTGCACCTGTTCCAGGGTTCACACCACCACTGGGCGCAACAGCCCCGGGAACCCCAGGCACAACGGTGGGTGTTGTGGATGCTGCACCAATGCTGCCTGCCGCAAAAATCAGGACAACGCCAGAAATCACACCTAGCACAAGCTGTGACCAAAAACTAATCCAACCCACTAGCCGAAAGGCAGTGGCCACACGTTGCACAGCAGGCGGCAAAGAGTAGGAGCTAGAGCGGTTTGCCATAGGTTTTAATTCAGCAGCGGTAAAGCAATGGTTCAGGGTTGCAGTCAATTGTGCTAACTGACTCTGTGGGTACGATAGCAGAGGTCGTTGAAATTGGACTAGCCCACTACGCAGATTGCAATAATCGGACTAATCCTTGAGTGGTCTGTTTTGAGTCCTGGTTCTGCGATCTTAGCAGTCACTCACTCACGCAAATTGTTTGGCTTGCTTATGCCAATAAGTTGCTATACCGCTTAAAAACAGAAGTCCCACTACGCCTGCTAAGGGATTACCGTCAATTCCAGGCACCCAGGCCGGAACCCGATCGCTCACCTTGACCAGTTCTCCAACTTTCAGCAGGTAATAGCCCCAAACCAGACCAGCATGAAACCCGATCGGCAACCCTAATCGTCCAGATTGAGTGGTCAGCCTTGTGCTCGTTCGTCGCTGTTGCTGAGTGGACCATTTCATCCACACTAAGATCAAACCCAGCAGTACCAGGCCGGGAAACTGCGGAAAGGTGCGAATTACCTCTGACCAAGGCTTGATGAAATGTAGCCCTGCNAAAAAAAAGGCTGTTCACACACAGCGCCAGCAGGGGACGGTAATCTCGCTGCAATTCTTCTAAAATCCAGCCCCGAAACACAAGTTCTTCAGCAAAGCCAACCCCCCAGGCCACCAACAAGCCTTCAAGCGCAATCCTGAAGAGGTTGAGGGTAGGAACCTGCCAAGCCTGCCAGCCACATAAGCTTTGCAGCAGAAACATCAGCAAAATACTGCCTACCCCCCATCCAAACCCCCGTAATGCTTCGCGGCCACTTTGCCGATTCAACTGCAACCCATAGGTCTGAAAGATGCGGCGATCGCCGTAAATCCGCCGTCCCCACCAGTACATGAGCAGCAGAAATTCGATTAGCAGCAAAGACATTGCCCAGATCGTAGTTTGATTGGGATCAGAACTGAGTTGGGCGATCGGTACTGCAAAGGGCAGCCAAATGAGTCCCAACAGTAACAAAAATGTCAGGATTCGAAATGGTGCTGGCCATTCTGCAATTTGGGTCAGTGAGATCTTCAAGATGTTGGATGTAGCCAGAGAAGAGGATTTCTGAAACCGAGGATATAGATTCGGTGATTCTGCTACTCGTCTGGCTCGATTGTGCTGGTTAAACTGTGGTTTTTTAGCGTTTCACAATAAAACTCAGCATGCTCTTGCGCACAGGTGATGACCAGTGCAATCCCGTTAGTATGGGCTTCCATCATGATGCTAACCGCCTGCGGGATCGTCAGACTGGGCACTGTTTTGACCAGAACCTGCACAACATATTCCATCGAGTTGAAATCGTCGTTGTGCAGCAGAACCCGATAGCGGGGAGCAAGTTTGCGGACTGTTGATGTTGAACGCTGTTCAATCGTTTCGACTGCCACGGATCGTCCTCTCCGTTAAAAACGCTAGGTTTTTACTGTGTTAAGAAATCTCACTTAACTTATAACATTCCAGCCCAAGTTTAGTCAGGGGCTAACAGAAGTTTTGTGGTTTCAATGGGATTTCCAGAATTCTTGTGATGAAAACAGCTTGCCAGCGAGCCTCGACAGGCATCGATCGTCCCTGAATCTTGAAACTGAGACCTTATTAAATGGGCATGCTGTATTCATTAACTATATTTAGAGTCAAAATTACTTAACAAACAGGTTCAACTCTAAATCTGGTAGATATCATTGTCCTGCATCTTGCACTTAACGAAGACTATGGGCAGCAATCCTAACTCCGATTTCAACGTCAATACCTATGTCAGTGGCAACCAGGAACAGCCAGACATTGCGATCGACCCGCTCGGCAACTTCGTCATTACCTGGCAGAGCAATGGTCAAGATGGAGACGGATACGGCATTTTTGCCCGTGCCTATGACAGCAATGCAAATCCATTGAGCAGCGAATTTCAGGTCAATACCCTCACCACGGGTGACCAGATAGATCCAGCGATCGGCATGGATAACAACGGCAACTTCATCATCACCTGGACAAACGATGGAGCCGGATACAGCGGTCAAGATATCTATGGTCAGCGGTTTAACAGTAGCGGCCAAGTGCTAGGGCCTCAATTTCAAGCCAATCTCAGCACAGAAGGAGACCAAACCAACTCTGATGTGGCAATGGATGGGGTTGGTAACTTTGTTGTGGTTTATGAAAGCGACTTCCAAAACAGCAGTACAAACGGTCAAGATACTGACGGCACAGGAATTTTTGGACAGCGGTTTGATACCACAGGGGCGTTAGTTGGTCAGGAGTTTCGGATTAACACGACCACTCAAAACGATCAGTCTGCGCCTGTAGTTGCCATGAACAGCCAGGGCGAGTTCGTCGCGATTTGGGTCAGCCAGCTACAAGATGGCTCAGGTCCAGGCATTTTTGGGCAGCGATATAGCAGCGCCGGGAGTCCGGTCGGCCTTGAATTTCAGGTCAACACCACTACGGAAGGCGAGCAGATTAATCCAGCTGTAGCGATCGACGAAAACGGTAACTTTGTCGTGACATGGCAAAGTGATAGTCAGGATGGTAAAGACAAGGATGGCTATGGGGTATATGCCAGACGCTATAACGCAACCGGCAGCCCAACCACTTCAGAAATTTTAGTGAACGACACGACTCAGGGCGATCAGATCGATCCTTCGGTCGCGATCGATGCAGCGGGCAATTTTACGATTGTCTGGGCTTCAGAGAATGGGGATGGGGATGGCTACGGCATCTTCGGGCAGAGTTTTCTGGAGGATGGTTCTCAAGACGGCGGCGAGTTTCGGGTGAATCAGAACAGCGAAGATGACCAAACCTTCCCGGCGATCGGCCTCACCCCCAGCTCCGAATATGTTATTACCTGGCAAAGCGAGAACAGCAGTGGGGATCTAAACATTCGTGCCACCAACACCACCTTCAAGGAAGTGATTCGCGGCACTAAAAATGCGGATGACCTCATAGGAACGAGCAGTGATGAACGCATTCTCGGATTGCGGGGAGATGACACGCTACAAGGGAGCGGTGGCAATGATGCTTTAGAAGGAGGGAATGGCAACGACTCTCTGCAAGGTGATAATGGCAATGATGTTTTGTCTGGTGGTCTGAATCAGGATATTTTGGACGGCGGAAATGGTAACGATACGCTGACCGGGGATGCTGGCCAAGATACTTTCGTGTTGCGATCGAAACAAGGTTCTACGATCATTACTGACTTCGAAGATGGGGTTGATTTCTTAGGATTGACATCGGGTCTGAGTCCTGCTAAGTTGCGTTTCCAGGATGATGGCGGAAACACGATCATCCGCTGGCAGGGCGTCGAAATTGCGACGCTGCTGGGCATTAATGCTGAAGACGTGAGCTATCCAGATGACTTCAAACCGATTTCGCGACCGGGCGAAACCATCAACGGCACATCCGGCAATGACAAACTGAATGGGACTGGTGGTGACGATAGTATCAACGGTAAAGCAGGAAATGACCAGATTAACGGTCGGGCTGGAGATGATACATTAACCGGCGCTAAAGGGAACGATCGCCTATCAGGTGACAAAGGCAACGACACCCTGAATGGCAATCAAGACAACGATATCCTGAATGGCGGCGATGGCGACGATTTCTTGGATGCTGGCAATGGCAATGACCAGGTGACGGGTGGAGCAGGTGCAGATACTTTCTTTCTGGCCGTCAAATCGGGTAGAACCACGATTACCGATTTTCAAGACGATATAGATGTTTTTTCGCTGGATGAAGGCATTACGGCTCGATCGCTGACCATTACACAAGTCGGATCGGATACTACGATTTCCTGGAAAGGCCAAGAGCTGGCTCTCGTGAAAAATACCGACGCTAGCGCAATCACCACCAACGCTAGTGATTTTATCTAAAGCGAATCATGCAGAAAAATTGGATTCTGTTTTTCACAGGTTTGTTATTCTGTCTTTCTCTCTGGGTTGCCAAACCAAGCTTAGGCGCGATCGAAACCCGGTGTGGCTGGTTGGATAATCCGACGCCTGCGAACTGGTGGTTGACGGATAGAGACGGTGAATGGGGGATCTCTTTTCAGGGCGGGTATCAGGCCAATGGCATGGAAAACATCCCCGATCTGAGCAGCGGCGAATATGTTGAAACCAACGGGCACTATGGTTATGCCTGCGTCTGTCTAGATGTAACTACTAATCTGAGCGCCAGGAAAATTACCAGCATTGACAGCGGCGAACAATTGCCCCTGTCGCGTTGTCAAGAAGATCCTGCCTTACCCAGCCGGTAGCCAAACTCGACAGATCTGGCGATACAGCTATCATAGAAGGCAGTTGATGTTTCTTAATATTTCGGGTCTAGTGATCAGTTCTCTTCCCGGTTTCAGCAAAGCCAAGCATATCTTGACTTCGAAAGTACTATTGGGCCATGAACCCAGTCCAGAGTTGATGGCGATTCTACTGGTGTACTTTGTGCAAGGCATTCTTGGTCTAGCACAGCTAGCAATTAGCTTTTTTCTGAAGGATGAATTGGCTTTGGGTCCGGCTCAAGTCTCTGCCTTTATCGGTCTAGCGGCTTTGCCCTGGATGATCAAACCGTTGTTCGGCTTTATCTCAGATGGGCTGCCTATTTTGGGCTATCGTCGCCGTCCCTATTTGATTCTGGCGGGTTTGCTGGGAATGCTGGCCTGGTTACTCTTGGCAACGGTGGTTCATAGTGCTTGGGCCGCAACGGCAGCGATCGCTCTCAGCTCTCTTTCGATTGCCTTCAGTGATGTTATTGCCGATTCTCTAGTCGTAGAACGAGTCCATCAAGAATCCCATCAGTCCACTGGATCGCTTCAGTCGCTTTGTTGGGGAGCTTCGGCGTTAGGAGGGTTGATTACCGCCTACCTCAGCGGTTTCTTGCTAGAGCATTTCAGCAATCGTACCGTTTTCGCTATTACGGCAACCTTCCCGTTACTGATTTCACTGGTGGCCTGGGGGATTACCGAATCGAAAGTTGAGCAGCCCACTGAATGGGCAATCATCGTGCAGCAGGTGAAGCAGCTCAAAGGTGCCATCACCCAAAAGTCCATCTGGCTGCCAACGGCCTTCCTGTTTCTCTGGCAGGCAACTCCTACTGCTGATACTGCTTTCTTTTTCTTCACCACAAACGAATTAGGCTTTCAACCCGAATTCCTGGGCAGAGTGCGGCTAGTCACTAGCATTGCTTCTCTCGTTGGGGTTTGGATGTTCCAGCGTTTCTTTCGAGCGATGCCCTTTCGCACCATTTTTGGTTGGAGCACGGTGATTTCGGCAATTCTTGGCATGACCATGCTGTTACTTGTCACCCATGCCAACCGAGCGATCGGCATTGACGACCACTGGTTTAGCTTGGGAGATAGCCTCATCCTGACGGTTATGGGGCAGATTGCTCATATGCCGGTTTTGGTTCTCGCTGCTCGTCTCTGTCCTCCGGGGGTCGAAGCGACTCTGTTTGCTTTGTTAATGTCGGTAAAGAATCTGGCGGGCCTGGTTTCCTATGGTCTGGGTGCATTGCTGATGCATATGCTTGGCATTACAGACACCAATTTCACTCAGCTGTGGTTATTGGTCCTGATTACCAACTTGAGCACGCTGTTACCCTTACCGTTCCTGAACTGGTTACCCAGTGCTGAGGAGAGCGATCGGTTGGGCATTCAAACATCGGCAGTGCTCCCATCTTCTTCTGCGCTGAAAGTAGAACCAGAAATGGCGACTGCAACTGTTGCGGCAAAGACCGTTGCGGCCAATCAAGAGCCCGTTCCTGAACTGCGGTAGTCATGAGAAGGTGGATGCGTGGATGTGTTGGTGAAAAGGATTTGAAGTCATCTTGATTACCGATCTACCCATCTTCTTTTGTGCGATCGATTTTTACATTCACATTTTGATTCCGGTTGTTTTTTGAGAATTCACCATGCAAGGTTTTCAGCTTGGCGAGCGTGCGGCTTTGTTAAATCCAGACCAAATTGCAACTCAGTCCTATCAAATGCAGGACTGGCAAAAAGGTTATCGATCCCTTACCGAAGAATATGATTATTGGATTGAAGACATCGAAGGCACTATCCCATCTGAGCTCAATGGCACACTGTTTCGCAATGGTCCTGGTCTGCTAGATATCAACGGTCAGCGCGTCCATCATCCATTTGATGGCGATGGCATGATTTCGGCAATTCATTTCAGCAACGGTCGGGCTCATTATCGCAATCGCTTTGTGCGGACTCAAGCCTTCTTAGAAGAGCAACAGGCGGGTCGTATTCTCTATCGGGGCGTGTTTGGCACGCAAAAACCGGGTGGCTGGTTGGCAAACGCATTTGACCTGCGGCGAAAAAACATTGCCAATACTCACATTATCTATTGGGGCGAGAAATTATTGGCGCTCTGGGAAGCTGCAGAACCTCATCGGCTGCATCCTGAAACCCTGGAGACGATCGGCCTGGATTACTTAGAAGGCGTGCTGCAACCGGGCGATGCTTTTGCAGCCCATCCTCGCATTGATCCAGCTAGTGATCTAGACGAAGGTGAACCCTGCCTGGTTAACTTTGCTATCAAACCCGGCCTCTCAACCACGATTACCATTTACGAATTTGCCCCTTCTGGCAAACTGCTACGGCAACATGCCCATTCTGTACCGGGCTTTGCCTTCATGCATGATTTTGCGATCACGCCCCACTACTGCATCTTTTTCCAAGCGCCGATCGCCTTTAACCCAATTCCTTTTCTTCTGGGTTTTAAGGGAGCCGGCCAATGTTTGCAGGCCAAACTGGATCAGCCGACTCAAATCATCTTGATTCCGCGCAATGGTAAAGACCCAGTGCAGACGATCCCGGTCGATTCTGGCTTCGTGTTTCATCACGCCAATGCCTTTGAACAGGGGGATGAGCTGGTGATCGATTCGATTGCCTATGCTTCTCTGCCTGCGATCGATGCCGGAGATGACTATCGAGAAGTGCGGTTTGAAAAGCTCGATCCAGGCCAACTTTGGCGAACAAGGCTGAATCTTAAAACCCAGACGATTGAGCGACAGCTGCTTGAATCTCGCTGCTGTGAGTTTCCCACGCTGCATCCTCGCCATGTGGGTCAGCCCTATCGCTATGTCTATCTGGGTGCAGCCCACAATCCTACTGGTAACGCGCCATTGCAAGGAGTCATCAAACTCGACTTGGAAACAGGAGAGCGTCAACTCTGGAGTGCGGCACCACGCGGATTTTCCGGTGAACCAGTTTTTGTGCCCCGATCGTCCGATCCCGACGCGGCTGAAGATGACGGCTGGTTGCTGCTGCTGATCTTCAATGCTGAATTGGAGCGATCGGAGCTAGTGATTTTGGATGCGCAAGATTTGAGTCAGCCGATCGCTAAACTACGCTTAAAACATCATGTTCCATACGGCCTACATGGCAGCTTTGTTCCAGAAGTGTTTGCCTCGTAGGGTTGGTCAAGATCATCGGGAAGCGTTGAAGACAGTCCCAAACAGCAGGTTGAGCCATGGCCCATGATGATTTGAGAATTGTGTCTCTGATTCCCAGCGCAACCGAAATTGTGGCCTGTTTGGGCCTGACCGATTGCCTGGTGGGTCGATCGCACGAATGTGATTACCCACCGAAAGCCCAAGCGCTGCCTATCTGTACAGAACCCAAATTCAATCCCGCTGGGACGAGCGGCGAAATTCACGATCGGGTTACAGATTTGCTGCAATCGGCCCTTAGCGTTTATCGCGTTAAAACAGAAGTGCTGGAGCAATTGCGGCCCACGCATATCCTGACGCAGGCGCAATGTGAAGTTTGTGCGGTGAGTTTGAGTGATGTGGAGCAGGCGGTAGCTGAGTTGACTCACGTTCAACCGCAGATTATTTCCCTCCAACCCAATACATTGGCTGAAGTGTGGGCGGACATTGAGCGAGTGGCCCAGGTGTTACGGGTTGCGGCTCCTATTGCTGCGTTACAACAGCGGGTTGCAGCTTGTGTTGCGGCGACTCAAGGATTAGAGAAGACCGATTGGCCAACGGTGGCTTGCATTGAATGGGCCGAGCCCTTGATGGCAGCAGGCAACTGGATTCCAGAATTGGTGGAGATGGCAGGCGGCATTTCGCTGTTTGGCGCGATCGGCCAACATTCCCCCTGGCTCACGTGGGAGAAGTTACTGGCTGCAAACCCAGATGTGATAGTGCTGATGCCCTGTGGCTTCGATTTGCAACGCACCCGTCAAGATGCCGAACTACTGGCCCAGCATCCGCAATGGCAAAGCCTCAAGGCCGTTCAGATGAGCAAAGTTTACATAACCGACGGCAACCAGTATTTCAATCGTCCGGGTCCACGCCTGGTAGAGTCTCTGGAAATTTTGCTGGAAATCCTGCATCCCGATCGCGTTCGATCGCTGCGATTTCAAGGTACTGGTTGGCTGGGTTTTCCTTAAAGTTCAGCTCTTCAGTTCAATCATGTTTTATCTATCGATAACCCAGGAAAACTTGAAAATCTCCATTTACCATAAGCGTTGCATTTCTTAACAAAGTTATGTTAAGTTTAGTAACAACAAGGTTGATATCGATTAGAGGTTAGCAGTCATGGAAAATCAAACCACAAAGTTCGGCTTCACTCAGTTTGCTGAAACCTGGAACGGTCGTCTGGCCATGTTGGGATTTGTGATTGGTCTGGCTACCGAACTGCTTACGGGTCAAGGCATTCTGTCTCAGCTTGGTCTAATGTAATTTTTTCGTTTACCTATCAGTAGTCTGTTCATTGTAGAGGGGTGCAGAAATGTGCCCCTTTTTTCATGGCTTGAGACTTTTCGTGTTTTATTAACTGCGCCTATAGGCTGGAAGCATTAAAGGTATCGCATTGATCGGGATCGCCTGTTTTCAAGCCACGCTTAAACCAGCGAACGCGCTGTGCCGCAGAACCATGCGTGAACGCATCGGGCACAATATAGCCCTGGCTTCTGGCCTGGAGGCGATCGTCCCCAATTTGGGTAGCCGCGTTGAGTGCTTCTTCAACATCTCCTTGCTCTAAGATCTGCTGAGCCTGTTCTGCCTGGTTTGCCCACACCCCTGCAAAGCAGTCTGCCTGTAGCTCTAACATGACAGAAAGCTGATTGGCCTGAGTTTTGCTGACCTTCCGCTGCATACTCTGCACTTGATCGGAAATGCCCAACTGTTTTTGAACATGATGTCCGACTTCATGGGCGATCACATAGGCTTGAGCAAAGTCTCCTGGGGCCTGCAAGTTGTATTTCATTTCTTTGTAAAAGTCCAGGTCCAGATAAACCTTTTCATCTAGCGGACAATAAAATGGCCCCATGGCTGCTTCAGCTGCTCCACAGGCCGATCGCACTTGTCCAGAAAATAAGACCAGCGTTGGCTCCCGATACTTCAACCCCTGCTCACGGAACAATTGGGTCCAAACATCTTCCGTTTGCGCTAAGACAGCCGTAGAAAAGTCGGCAAGCCGCTCTTCTTCAGGAGCATGGGCCCGCTGGGGATCGTTGTAGCCACTGTCAGACTGGGATGCTTGCTGCAAAGTTGCCGTTGGATCGCCGCCCAATAATGCTACAATCACGGCCAGCACAATCGCCCCAATACCGCCACCCACCACAGGCCCAGACACTCGCGAGCCTCGACGATCTTCAACGTTTTGGCTCCGTCTTCCAAATTCCCAGCGCATATCACCCATCCCAATTCATCATGGGGGTATTCTAAGCCCTTGTTTTCGATAACAGAAGTTCACCCCCGAATGATTTTTGATTTGGGCTGATTTAGTTACAAGACTTCTTCTGGCAGGGGTTCACTCATTGGGGCGGCAAACGGAATTTGTAAAACAGGCGTCTTCGATGGGGCAATCCAATTGCTGGCTTGATTTAAGGCATGGAAATTGCCACAAAGCAGCAGACGATCGCCCGATTGCAAGTCGCTACTGCCGTTCGGGAAGTTGATGAATTTCCCTTCTCGCCGAATGGCCTGAATCAAAATACCAAATTGGCGTCGGATATGCAGCTCTGCCAGCGTTTTGTCCACAACCGGACTGTGATCTGGCACTAACAGCCATTGACAGGAGGTATTTCCACCTGGAACCGCCGCTTCTCCCTTGGCCAGCTCACTAAAGGCCGCGATTTCATCGGTTTCGCCCACAATCAATAGCCGATCGCCTGCTGCCAGCCTTGTTGAAGCATTCGGGTAATCAATTTCTTCCCCATCCGATCGCTGGATCGCCATCAAGCTCACACCCGTTAAGCGCCGTAGATCGGTTTCTTCCAGGGTCATGCCTGCTAATGGGGAATCACCAGGCAGCGTATACCACTTGCTGTTCATATCTTGAGCTGCCACTTTCAGTTCGCGCGAAACCTGTTCCGGCAGGCGTTCTGGACGGAAATCTAAATAGCGAGAGCTGCGGATTTGTTGAACTTCGCGGTATATCACAGGCAGCGGCACACCCAATCCTGTCAGCAAATGGGCCGAAAGTTCGATGCTGACCTCAAATTCGGGCTGCACCACTTCTCTAGCCCCCAACTGATAGAGCAACTCTAGATCCTTATCCTGCGTCGCCCGCACCACAGCATCCAGTTCTGGCTCTAGTTCCAAAGCCCGTTTGAGGCAAAGTCTGGTACTCATCGGATCCGATAGGGCGATCGCCAATCCTCTGGCCTGATCGACACCTGCGGCTTCTAGCACATGTAAACTAGCTGCGTTGCCATAGACATAGGGAATGTTGAGTTCACGCAACTGCTGAATCCGCTGCTCTGACTGATCAATCACCACCACCGGCTGCTGATAGGATTGCAGCAACTGCACAATGTTCCGTCCCACTCGGCCATAGCCACAAACCACAATATGCCCTTGAGAAGGCAAATTCTCTGGGATTTCGATCGGCTCTTCCGACCCATCGAGCAGTTGCTTAAGCCAGGGTATACCATCGGCCCAGGCAAAGAGTTGGGGAATCAAGCGCAGCACAAAAGGCGTAATCACCAGCGTTACGGCGGTCGTTCCCAGAATCAGTAAATAGACTCGGCGCGATACTAGCCCCAGCACCTGTCCTTTACTGGCCAAGACAAACGAAAATTCCCCGATTTGGGCTAAACCCAATCCCACCGTCAGCGAGGTTTTTAGCGAATAGCGAAATGCACGCACTAAGGGCGTCACAATCAAAAATTTGCCGACAAAGACCAGCGCCACCAGGCCCAGAATCAGCTCCAGGTTATTCCAGATGAACATGGGATCGATCAACATCCCCACTGCGGCGAAAAACAGACTCGCAAAGATATCGCGGATTGGCTCTACATAGGTCAGGGTTTGATCAGAATACTCGACCTCAGAAATCATCAAGCCTGCGATGAAAGCCCCCATTTCGATCGACAAACCCAGCCATTCTGTCAGTAGGGCAATCCCTAAACAGAGTGCCACAACCCCTAACAAGAACAATTCGCGGCTTTCAGTGCGAGCTAAGAGTCGGAGCAAGGGAGGAATCAGCCAAATACCAGCCACGATCGCTCCAATCGCCAGCAACCCCGTTTTCAGCAGCGCCATCCCAACCGCAATGCCGATCTCGTTGGAAGGGCTATCTAATGCAGGCAACACCGCCAACATCAACCCAAGCGCCAAATCCTGTACGACTAGAATCCCCAACATCACACGTCCATGCGGAGTTTCAGTCTCGTTGCGTTCCATCAAGCACTTCAGAACCACTGCGGTGGAAGACAACGACAAAATCGCCCCCAGGAAAATGCCTTGAGTCGGAGAAGTGACCCAACCCACGCCGATCGAGACTAATGCCGTAATGGCGATCGTGGATAAGATCTGTAATCCGCCACCACCTAAGCTAATACCCTGAACTTTTTTCAGTTCTGCGAAAGAGAATTCAACACCGAGGGCAAAGAGCAAAAAGGCTGCCCCAAATTGAGCCAGGGTCTCGACCTGAATTAACTCTTTGACAAGCCCCAATCCGGCGGGACCAACGATCGCCCCACCCACTAAGTAACCTAACAACACGGGCTGGCGTAACAGGGCTGCTAACAAGCCGCCTCCGGCAGCCGCAGCAAGCACCACCACAAGATCAACAATCAGTCTAAAGTCTTCTTGCACGGGGTTTTGAACCTTATCAACGATCGAAAACTGGGATTTTGCAGCTGGATGGAATGTTGACTCAAGCCAATGAGCAACAATTTTTAATGTATTTTAATCTTCAGCATACCGAAGTTTTTTGACCAATCGGTGAGGGATTGGGGTCGATTGTGATCAACTCGTCAAATCTTCAGACAGTCCAATCCTCAAAGAGTCCAATCTTCGAACAAAGGGTGTAATCTATCAGGGCAGTTGCTTTCTGATCGGTTGTTTCGGATCACTTTGGTTTATGGCAATTTCTCATCTGCTTTCCGCTAAATTAATCGATCGCAGTCGTCACTTTTTGCAGCGAAACTATCCAATTTGGCCAATTTGGGGGATTAAACGCCTTTGGTTCAGTTGTTTCGCAGGCACGATTGGTCTCATTTTGCTGCTGTCCAATCCGGCCCAGGCGTTTCAAGTCCAGGTGCAACCCACCAGTCCTGCGCTCGGTGACACCATCTCTGTGATCGTTCAAGCAGCAGCCGGTGAAAATCCGACCGTTACGATGCGGCAGAAAACCTATCCCACGTTTAATTTGGGTAATAATCGTTTCCGAGCACTGCTGCCAACCACACCTTTGGATACGGCTGGCACTTTGACGTTGCAGGTCAATGCAGAAGGACAAACCCAATCTTTGCCGATCGTCCTTCGCAGCCGCAGTTTTCCAACTCAAAGCATTTGGCTAGGGGAAGGCGGAGGACCTGAAGGCACGGACTATGAATTCAATAAGATTGATGCGTTTAAGGCGCTCGTCACGCCAGAAAAATTTTGGAATGGTCCTTTCCTCCGTCCCAACCAAGGTGAAGTCTCCACAATTTACGGTGTTCAACGCTACTACAACGGCGAATTCGCTAACGACTATTACCATCGTGGCGTCGATTATGCGGGAGCAGAGGGTTCGCCAGTGATTGCGCCTGCCGCAGGCCGAATTGCTCTAGTAGGCCGGGTATCAGAAGGGTTTGAGCTGCATGGCAATACGATCGGCATCGATCACGGGCAGGGGGTGTTGAGCATCTTTTTGCACTTGAGCCGCATTGATGTGAAAGAAGGAGATTTTGTGCAAGCAGGTCAGCAAATTGGTGCGGTTGGTTCAACCGGGATTGCGACTGGTCCGCATTTGCATTGGGGACTCTATGTCGATGGTTTATCCGTAGATCCCGTACCCTGGCGAGAGACAGGCTTTGAATAAAGCACCAAATGATGAATAGCCACAGTCACTTTTCAACCCAAACAGCGATACGTCAGGATCTTTTCACCGCAAAATTACCGAGGCTTCGTCACAAAATTACAGCAAGATAAATTCTGTTCCATAAACTCATTGGTTTTTAATTTTCTGGGGCACACTAGAACAGGAAGTTTGAGGCGCACCGCACTAACCTAGATCATTCTTATATTCCTATGAGCATTGAGAAAATTGTTGAGCAAGCCCTTCAAGATGGCTACCTGACACCAGCGATGGAAGCGGAAGTTGGGCGAATTTGTGATACGGCTTCGGAACTATCGATTGAAGAGTACATGGCCCTCGATCGCTTGATGGGAGCACTGTTAACGGGTGAAGTCGTGGCAGTACCCCGTAAACAATTCATCAACGTCATGGAAGAGTTGGTTCTCACAGAAGCCATCGCTCGGGTGGCAGAAATTGAAGCAACCAGCGACTGCACGCTTGACCTTGGCGATATTGCCGCCTATGCCCTAAATCGTCTCCCCCCCCTCTATGCCACCACCGAAGAAGGGGCTGAATACCAGCGGAGTCGAGCGAAAGATGAGCTGCAAGCCCTGATTGAAGCGCAAGTGAATGAAGCGATCGCTCGCAACATTGACCAGCCTGAATTCTTCCCTGATCGACAAGTGCTTGGCAAAAATACCAATGATGAAGTCGTGACTCAGGTGAGCAGTCTGTTAAAGACCTATGCCCATAAATATGAGGTGCGGTCTTAATCTGTGGCAGGAATTCACTGTCAACATGTGAACTATTAACATTGAACGGACTTATTGCCCCTCTATCGAGTCAAATCATGTTTGGCTTTGCACAAAGGACATCCCTGACCTTCTGACCCATTCAGTCTGCTGACCAATTTCAATCCTTAAGTCAGGGTTTGTCCGCTTTAATTTTCTAGAAAATCGTCATTTCTGGTTCGATATTTATACTAGGATTTCGATAGTCAGGCTCTGTTGAGCTTTATGATATTGGCGTTTTGCAAGATCCCAGCCCATGGCAAACTAGCTTAGGTTGGGATTCTGCTTTTAGATTGCAAACGCTGTGAATTTATCCTCTCATTCCCTTTCTAGTTCAGTCGTTCCTGAAACCCCTGTTTCTGATCGCACAGAGAATAATCCTGCTGTGCCACAGGCTGCTGCAACCCAAACCCGCAAAGCCGATCATCTGCGAGTTTGTTTAGAAGAAGATGTGCAATTTCAGCAAACAACGGGTTTAGAGCGCTACCGTTTCACCCATTGCTGTCTACCTGAACTCGATCGCCGAGACATTGATCTCACCAGCCATTTTTTCGGTAAAACGCTGGGCGCACCGCTGTTAATCTCCTCCATGACGGGCGGCACTGAGTTAGCCAGACTGATCAACTTTCGACTGGCGGCTGTGGCTCAGCAATATGGGTTGGCCATGGGTGTTGGCTCTCAACGAGTTGCGATTGAAAATCCCCAGGTGGCTGCTACATTTAGCGTGCGATCGATTGCACCCGATATTCTTCTGTTCGCGAATTTGGGAGCGGTACAACTTAACTATGATTATGGTCTTGCCGAATGCCAGCATGCCGTCGATCTCCTAGAAGCGGATGCCTTGGTGCTACACCTCAATCCTTTACAAGAAGCGGTTCAAACGAGAGGCGACACCAATTTTCATGGCCTCCTCGATAAAATCTCAAAGCTGTGCCAGCAACTTCCCGTTCCCGTGATCGCCAAGGAAGTGGGTAACGGCATTTCTGGAATTATGGCTCAACGCTTAATCGAAGCAGGGGTGAGCGCGATCGATGTGGCCGGAGCTGGTGGCACTTCCTGGGCAAGAGTGGAAAGTGAACGGGCAGCCGATCCGCTCCAACGCCGGTTAGGACAAACATTTGCTAATTGGGGGATTCCCACAGCAGACTGTATTACCGCAGTGCGTCAGGTTGCGCCCACAATGCCGCTGATTGCTTCGGGTGGCTTACGCAATGGCCTGGATGCGGCTAAAGCGATCGCCCTAGGAGCCGATCTGGCTGGATTAGCCCTGCCCTTTTTGCAGGCTGCTGCAGAATCTGAAGCAGCACTCCAGACCCTGGTTGAAATTCTCGTTGCTGAAATGACCACCGTTTTGTTCTGCACTAGCAGCATGACCTGCTCCGATCTACGGCACGACGGTGTTTTGCAGCGGATCGGCTAACCGTTCTAACAGAGGCTAAAGCAGCGGATTGAACCCCCATTCAGCAAGATTCTTGCAATCGCTCAGGGATACAATCCAGACTTTGTTGATGCTTATTTAGCTGGAAATGGATTGATTTGCGATCGGGCCATCATTGCACTCGCTCGAAAAACTTATCGTTCTGTTGTAAAAATCAATATAAATTAAGCAAAATTCACGACTTTTCTGGGTGACACAGTTGTGATAAAAGTAAGTAGCCAAAAAAGTTCAAATACACAGTTTTTAAGCAAGGTATTTCGCCGATGAACGCCGCATTCAAACGCTCGGTTGTGATGTTAGGGCTACTTAGCCTTTGTGTCGGTTGTGGCACCACAACAACGACAACGACAACTTCTGAAAGTCCGGCAGCTAGTCCAGAAGCGAGCCCCTCTGTTGCTTCAGCTCCAGCCATTTCAACAGATGGAGATGTGATTATCGCTTCTAGCTTGCCAATGACTGGTAGTTCTTTGGGGCAAACTCAGACAATTGTAAATAGTATTCAGCTGGCGCTCGATGAAGTGGATTCGACGGTTTGTGATGGCAAAGTGAAAGTTGGCTTTCAAACCTATGACGACGCAACGGCTGCAGCAGGAAAATGGGATCCGGCTCAGGTCACATCGAATTCCAACAAAATTGTGGCCGATCCTAAAATTGTCGCTGTGATCGGAACATTTAACTCAGGGGCTGCAAAGCTAGCTATCCCCATCTTCAACCAGGGGGATTTGATTATGGTCAGTCCGGCTAACACCTATCCTGGGTTAACCAAGCCCGGTAAAGGCGAGAAGAACGAACCCAATACTTACTATCCCAACGGTAAGCGCAACTATGCTCGGGTCGTGCCTGCAGATGACTTGCAAGGTGCAGCGGCTGCAAACTGGACCAAATCCCTGGGAGCTCAGAAAGTCTATATCCTAGATGACCAGGAGCTTTATGGTAAGGGGATTGCAGATGTTTATGATAAAACTGCGAAAGAGCTAGGAATTGAAGTTTTGGGTCATGAAGGTATCAACCCCAAAGCCAGTGATTATCGCGCTTTGATGAACAAAATCAAAGATTTGGGTCCTGACTTGATCTATTTTGGTGGTATTACTCAAAACAATGCAGGTCAGTTGATCAAAGACATGCGAAACGTGGGCATGACCGAGGTGAAGTTCATGGGACCTGACGGTATCAACGAGCAAGCTCTAGTCGATGCAGCAGGTAAGGATGCAGAAGGTGTTTATGCAACCTTTGGTGGTATTCCGCCTAAAGAGTTAACTGGCAAAGGTAAAGAATGGTACGACGCATACAAAGCGAAATTCAATTCTGAGCCTGAACCTTACGCAGCCTATGGCTATGAAGCAGCCAAGGTCGTATTAGCTGCCATCAACGAAGTGTGTAAGGACGATCGCGATGCAGTTCGTCAAGCGGTTCTGGAAACGAAAGATTTTCCTGGATTGCTGGGGAACTGGAGTTTTGACGAAAACGGTGACACAACTAGTACCAAAATGTCCGGTAGTGTTGTGAAAGATGGCAAGTGGGAGTTTGCAGAAACCCTAGATGCCAAATAATTTGTTAATTCCAATGTTGTAATTAAGACTTCGGAGCGGGCACTCATCGTGTTCGCTCATTCTTTTTGTATTCCAAGGTACAGGGACAAATGCCCTTGCCTCCTAGACTGGCCTTAAGTTCGAGTTGATACCTCATGGATAAATGTCAATCGTTGCAATTGATGAAAGACCTCTCGGAATGAATGGAAATGCCCTATAGTCTTTATTTAATGCCCACGAGTTAAATGGCTTATGTTCTAGACGAATAGAAGTGCCTTTTTACAACAATTGTTGGTTCGCAAAAAAATGATCCGAAGTTTTAGCAATCCTTCTATCCACCGAAATCTTGCCGATCGCCCATGAAACCCTGGCAAAAGACTGTTCTCTATATTGTTGTCATCTATTTCATCTTCCTTCTAGGTCCAACTGCTGGCCTAGACATTCCTCGGATTGTTCAAGCAATCGCTCAAAGTCCTTCGCTATTAGTTACCCAGCTTCTAGTTGGTTTGATCAACGGTGCTATCATTGCCATTATCGCTCTAGGATATACGCTGGTTTATGGCATCATTGAACTGATTAACTTTGCTCACGGCGATCTCTACATGCTGGGCGGCTTTGCTGCCCTCACTGTAATGGGCGCTTTTGGCATGCAAGATGGTGCACCCTTCATCAGCGCGATCATCCCCATGCTCGCCGCATTATTGGTGTCCGCTGGCCTCTGTGCCGGACTGAATGTGTTAACCGAACGCTATGCCTATCGTCCTCTGCGCAATGCACCTCGATTAGCGCCTTTAATTTCAGCGATCGGGGTTTCCTTTATCTTTCAGAACTTGGGTCTATTTTGGGGTGGGTTGCGATCGTTCATCCCCATTATGGGCAATACGGCAGCAGCACCCAAGAGTTTTCCAGATTTGCTCCCCCGTACGGATATCTTTCAGGCGCTCGGCATTCAAACCAAAATTGACTTTACGGTCAAAGACCTTGTCGTGCTGGTGGTTGCAGCCGGACTCATGATCGGACTCAATCTGTTTGTGCAGCGAACTCCCGCCGGTAAAGCTATGCGTGCTGTCGCTCAGAACCGGGATGCCGCCAAAATTGTTGGCATCAATGTCGATCAAATTATCGTATTGACTTTCTTGATTGGCGGAGCGCTGGCCGGGGCCGCAGGGTTGCTGGTCGGGCTTTACAACAATACGATCGTTTTCACCATGGGCTTCACCGCAGGGTTGCGAGCCTTTACCGCAGCCGTGTTGGGTGGCATTGGTAACATCACCGGAGCGATGCTGGGCGGCGTACTCATTGGGTTACTCTCGGCCTTGAGCGATCAGTACCTCTCCAGTCGCTGGACCGACGCTTGGGTATTTGCCGTGCTGGTCTTGATTCTTGTCTTTCGCCCAAGTGGCTTGCTGGGTGAAAATCTTCAGGAGAAAGTGTAGGAGAGAAATCATCATGCAGATTATACTCAAAGCACTTCGAGCGAACCTAGTTCTGGGCGCTGTTTCAGCCTTTACGGTCCTGTTATTCGGCGGTTGGAGCGGTGGCGTTATGGGTTGGCTGTTGGGCACGGCGACAGGCTACCTCAAGACTCAGGATCAGTTTGTGCCGAATCCTCAAGTGGGAGCCCGCATTGGTGCGGTGAATGGCCTTGCTCTAGGAATCTGGACAGCGATCGCGAATCTGGCATATGGCCTGATCTTGCGGCCCCTGATTGGACAATCGAGCGTGCCATTGGGTCAGAGTTTGCTTTATGCGATCGTCAGTATTGTCCTGGCAACCGCCTCAGCTACGCTAATGGGGGCAATTCAGGGGTTAGCGAATCCCCGCCACAAACAGGCCACCTGGTTCACCCTCGCCTTCATTCTGCTCATCTTCCCCTTTGTCGATCAGATTGCTAAAACAGGCTGGATCGCGACCGTGATTCAAATCCAGATTTTCGCAATGCTGGCCTTGGGGCTGAATATTCCGGTAGGCTATGCAGGCTTGCTGGACTTGGGTTATGCTGCTTTCTTCGCGATCGGCGCTTACACCACAGGTATGCTGTCGTCACCCCACCTAGGCATCGAATGGAACTTCTGGATCGTGATCTGGATTGCGGCAGCAGTTGCAGCGATCGCAGGCATTATTCTGGGTGCGCCCACCTTGCCTTTACGCGGTGACTATCTGGCAATCGTAACGCTGGGATTTGGGGAGATTGTGCCAATTGTCTTCCGTAACTTGACCGAGATCAAAATTGTCGAACCGATTTCCAGTCTCGTGGCTACTATCCTCAATAAGCCAGAGTTAGCCATTTGCCTGGTGGGATGCGATCAGCCGTTTAACCTAACAAACGGCGAAGCGGGGATTAATCCGATCGGACGGCCCTCTTTGCCGATTATTGGCACCTTTAGCTCCACAAACTATCTGCCCTGGTACTACCTGGTCCTCTTCCTGGTGCTCTTCTCGATGTTCATGATCAACCGCCTTCGCAACTCTCGCCTGGGACGTGCCTGGACTGCAATCCGGGAGGATGAGTTGGCCGCAAGCGCCATGGGCATTAATCGAGTCAACGTTAAGCTGCTAGCCTTTGCGATGGGTGCCACCTTCTCTGGATTTGCGGGGGCGTTTTACGGCTCCTACATCACGGCCATTTTCCCTAGCGTGTTTGATTTCTCAGTGTCAGTCATCATTCTTTGTATGGTGATTCTCGGTGGGCTAGGCAACATGACGGGCGTACTGCTGGGCTGCATTATCATCATGGCTGCCGATCGCCTCTATTTGCCCCAGCTAGCCCAAGTGCTGAAAGGGTTGCTGAACACCACAATCTTGCCAAATGTGGCAAACCCTGCCCTGCGAGACTTTCTGGCGATCAGCTTCGATCCGATCCAGATGCGCCTGTTTCTCTTTGGCCTGGTGCTGGTAGTAATGATGATTGTGCGTCCAGAAGGATTGGTGCCAAATGAACGGCGCAAGGCTGAATTGCACTCAGAAAATTCGGTTGCGAACGAGTCGCTTGCAGATGTAAGGAGTGCCTAATGTCCCTATTACAAGCAGAGCAGCTCACCATGCGATTTGGTGGCCTCGTGGCGGTGAATGCGGTTGATTTGAGATTAGAACCGGGCATGATCGCTAGCCTGATCGGTCCGAATGGAGCGGGCAAAACCACCTTTTTCAATATGCTGACGGGACTCTATGTCCCTACATCCGGCAGGCTGTCCTTTGAGGGCCGAGAAATCACCGGCAAGTTGCCGCACCGGCTCACAGAGTTAGGCATTGTCCGCACCTTCCAGAATATCCGGTTGTTCAACAATATGACAGTGCTGGAGAATGTGCTGGTGGGTCGCCATTGCCGCTTGCAAACCAACCTGGTAGGAACGCTGTTGCGATCGTCTGCAGTGCGGCAGGAAGAGGCCGATGCCAAGCGAGCTGCCCTCAGCATGTTGGAGTATGTGGGACTGGGGACCGCTAGAGCCAATGAGTTTGCTAAGAACCTGCCCTATGGCGATCAGCGACGGTTAGAAATTGCTCGAGCCTTGGCCTCTAACCCCAAATTGCTGCTGCTAGATGAGCCAACGGCAGGTATGAACCCCAACGAAACAGCAGACCTGACTCGCTTTATTTATCGAATTCGCGATGAACTCGATCTGACGGTGCTGCTGATTGAACATGACATGAAAGTAGTGATGGGCATTTCCGATCGTGTCAGCGTGATGGAATATGGCACCAAAATTGCCGAAGGGACACCGGATGAAGTCCGAGCTGATCCACGCGTAATTGAAGCCTATTTAGGGAAAGACGATGAGACGGACCAGGTATCGGCTGCAGACCAAAACCATCGAGGTGAACTGCCGCATTCCGTTTCTGGCGAACGGAGCAATGATGAGGGCTAGAAGACTATGCTGGAATTGATTGATGTTTCGACTTATTACGGCAATATTCAGGCCCTAAAAGGGATCTCGCTACATGTCGAAGCGGGCGAGGTGGTGACGCTGATCGGCAGCAATGGCGCTGGTAAAAGCACAACACTCCGAACGATTCAGGGTCTATTGCGTCCCCGGCAAGGGCGGATCCTGTTTGAAGGCCGTGATTTGCAAACAGTTCCCACCGAAGAGATTGTCCGGCTTGGCATTGCCCAAAGCCCAGAAGGCCGGATGATTTTTCCTCGTATGACGGTGCTAGAAAATCTGGAAATGGGAGCCTTTCAGCGACGCGATAAGCCAGCAGTGATTAAGGCAGACATGGATCAGGTGTTCGATCGGTTTCCTCGCCTGCGGGAACGGATGACGCAAAAAGGTGGCACCTTAAGCGGCGGTGAACAGCAAATGTTGGCGATCGGTCGAGCGTTGATGGCGCGTCCTCGCTTGCTGCTGCTGGATGAACCCAGTATGGGGTTAGCGCCCATGTTAGTCAGCCAAATTTTCTCGATCATCCAGGAAATTAGTGCTGAGGGCATGACGATCCTGCTGGTTGAGCAAAATGCACGCATGGCGCTAACTGTTGCGAACCGAGGTTACGTATTGCAAACAGGGGAGATTGTTTTAGCTGGCGATGCTAAAGATCTCCAGGTCAACGAAACGGTCCGAAAAGCTTATCTCGGCGAAGAATAATAGTTTCTCACACAGCAATTTCTCTCCTGCCCCGAACACACTGCTCAAGGTTGTGTTTCAGGGGCAGGAGATGCCTCTGGAGAAGCGGCTGGAGCAGGAGCTTCTGGAGCTGGGCTAGCAGCTGGACTATTGCTTGGGGAAGGGCTTGGAGTCGGTGTAGCTTCTGCGATCTTATTGATTTGGTCTTTGAATTGGGCGGGAGCAAGCGCTGCTGCTGAAGCAAATAGAGACTTGGCTTCGTCATTTTTACCCTGAGTTCGCAACAGCAGAGCTTTTCCTAAAATGGGTCGAAAATCTTCTTTATTCGCTTGGCTGGCCTGGTCATAAACGGCTAAAGCTTCATCAAACCGCTGCTGGCGCGCATAGACTTCCCCTAATAGAAGCTGGACTGAAGCAACATCGATCGAACCGGGTTGCACTTTATTGGCTTCATCTGCTGTTTTAATCGTGTCTTGCAGCAGGCCAACGGCAGCTTCAGGACGCTGTTGTTCAATCATCAAATCAGATAAACCCTTCAGCGCATTCATGTTGCCTGGAGCCTTCGCCAAAATGCCACGATAGAGTTCAGCTGCGGCTTCTCGATCGCCCAATCGCTGCTTGGTTTGAGCTAACAAAATTGTATAGTCAGGCTGATCAGGATTAAGGTCTGCTAGTTTTTGAATCGGATCCAGCACGGCCTCAATCTTGCCTTGCTTAATGCGAGTTTCAACAAGACCACGTAGTGCCGTTTGGTTCTCTGGCTCCCGCTGCAAAACCAACTCATAGCCCTTGGCCTGGGCTTCCAGATCCGCAGGCGATCCGCTAGGACTGGGGGATGGTGTGGCAGAACTTGTCGATCGCTGCCCTTGCTGAAAGGCTCCACTAAACGGCAGTACGATCGAGAATCCGACGAATGCCAGGACGCCCACCGCCATTACAAGTATTGTCAACCAGCGATTCCGCTTACTATTAGACACAAGCAGCTTCCAAATTCGACTATCAGGTTCACCAAATCTGTTTTACCTAAATTTGGCGATCTTTGATCGCCTACTTTATCGCAATTCTCAGTTTTGCTGCGGAATCTCCAAATTTCTAGAAAACCGGTCAGTTACCCTTGGCGATCGCTTAAATCTGGGTAATTTTTATAGAGAAAAAGTAAATCTTGCAAGAAATCTTCATCGGACTCCCTGACGAAAATGGTTGAGGTTGTATAAACAGAATGGATAGGTCGATGATCTAGAAACTCAGCCCTCGACGACGCTATTCTCGGCGGAGTAGATTTAACGTGGGTGCTAACCTAGTGTTAAATTCACACTAGACTGTAGTGTGTTATCCATCTGCTGTAGCGCTTAACGGTAAGCGGACACTTTGCCGCTGTCAAGGAGGTCCTATGAGTTCAGCCCCCAACCAATTGCCTCGATCGTCCAAATCGGCTTCGTCTTCTCACTCGCAGACAGAAGCTCAAGCGGATTCAGCCCTCGAACCTTCCTCACCAGCGGAAACCATGACCGATCAAACTGCAAATTCAGTGCTAATGACTCCTCCCACTCGTATGACATCCTCAGGCTCTACTGAATCTGAAGAGACTTCGCCGACCACGAAGCCTCCTGCCCCAGAACCTCCTGCATCTACTGCGGCCTCTAACGCTGAGAGTTCTATTGCCAAACCTCCTCAATCGCCTGCTGATCCACCGCCGGACAATCTGCCTGCGGCCAAAGTTGCTCCTCGGAATCAGCCCATTCCGCCTGCAAGTGAACCGATGCAATATCGGGCGATCGGGCTAGTGCGCGGTAGATACATGCCCTCTGAAGAGCAGTTCACGCGCGGGTTGATCCTGACCGAAGATGGGGTGCAGATCGACGCGGTTTTACTCGGTCGCGTTATGAGCTTAGTCAAGAAACATATTGACTTAGCCGAACCCCACCTCTGGGTTGTTTATCCTCGCACAAGAGACAAAGAGCTCGACCTCCACATGCAAATTGTGGGAGTTTGGGAACCCGATAAACTCAACCGTTCCGCCAATGATGATGATGCGGAAGACCTTGAAACCGACGAGGAAGAAGCGGATGAAACGGAAGAAGCGGATGATGTGGAAGAAAGCCCTACCGATGTAGAGGCAAGCATAGAGGCAAGTTCCACAGCGGCTGCCTCAGAAGCACCAATGGCAGAACCACTTGCTACCCCCGAAGATCTGGACGATCGCTACTTCTCTGTCAGAGGTGAAGTGGTTTTCCAATCTGAAGAAGAAGAGCGATTGTTGATTAAAATTCGCCGTGCCCCTAAGCAGGGTTCTACTCAAGCTAAAGCGTTTAAGGTGGCTTTGAAAGGAACTTTATCTGGTAAGGGAGTCGGCTACTTCTGGGATTTCCAGGTTCAGCGCGAGAACAATGACCTCGTAGTCAAAGAGGCAACCCAGATTGGCATGGTGCCCCCTCAGAAGCGGCAGGGCGGTGCAGGTGGACCTCGTCGTGGACCTGGCGGACCTCGTCGTGGACCTGGCGGACCTGGTGGTCGTGGACCTGGCGGACCTCGTCGTGGACCTGGCGGACCTGGTGGACCGAGTGGACCTCCTCGCAAACGTTGGCAAGATCAAGAGGGTGGACCTGCTCAAGGCGGACGGCCCTATCGGGATAGAGGTGAGAGAAGTGGAGACGATCGGTCCTCACAACCTCCATCAACCCCTCGTCAACCCATCTCAAAACCCATTAAACGTCGCCCGCCCAGCCCTGAAAACTCGTAGAGGCGCTAATTTGAGACGATTGCCGTCGATTTCCTAGACAATTCAAATCACCTGTGAAGGGCAGTTGAGCCGTGCTGAAATAGCTTGCTTGCTGCCCTTTGCTGTACCTAAGACGCAGATTCAGGTAGTTTGATGGCATCGGGGAAGCAAACCTTAGTGCCACCTAACCCACAATAGCCACCTGGATTCTTCGCTAAATATTGCTGATGGTAGTCTTCTGCGTAATAAAACTCTGGCGCATCTAGGATTTCGGTGGTGATTTTGCCATAGCCTGCTTTCTGCAACAACTGCTGGTACATATCCCGCGACGCTTCCGCAGCTTGACGTTGTGCATCTGAGTAGGTATAGATGCCCGATCGATATTGGGTACCGACATCGTTGCCTTGCCGCATGCCTTGGGTCGGATCATGGCTCTCCCAGAAGATCTTCAGCAGGGTCTCATAGCTCACCACGCTGGGATCATAGACTACCAGCACGACTTCATTGTGGCCCGTCATGCCCGAACAGACTTCTCGATAGGTCGGGTTAGGCGTCACGCCAGCCGCATAGCCTACCGCAGTGGAGTAAACCCCTTCCTGCTGCCAAAACTTACGCTCTGCGCCCCAAAAGCAGCCTAAGCCAAATATCGCGGTTTCCATCCCTGCCGGAAAGGGGGGCTTGAGCGGATGACCATTGACAAAGTGGCGATCGGGCACGGGCATTTGTTCCGATCGTCCGGGCAACGCTTCTTCGGGCGATGGCAACGACAGCTTCTTGCCAAAACCAAATAACACCATAGTTCTTAGTTTTTATCTTTCTTTACTTTTCTTAATTGCTATTCTAGCTTGAATTTTCTAACCCGAATTAACTGTGAGTTGGCAATGGTCTAGCTAGGGCGATCGCAAGTTATGGAAGTAAGCAGGCTAAATATATCGATCGTTCAGCATCCGCGCAGGCAGGTTAACAGGAAATTCACTTTTTTTCAACCTGCAACCAGATATATTCGGAATACCAGTAATTCCACCTGTATATTGATACATTAGGATTACTTCGCGCCTCAGCGCTACCAGACGACGTTACCCGATTCAAAACCAGGTCTTGCAATCTCATCCCTGAATCAATTCAAGGATTAAGTCACTATGTCTACGTCTACAAAAATCGAATCTGTTAAAACCAGCAAGCACTTGGGTTCGCTACTAATTTTGAGTACGTTGGTTGCGATCGGCTCTCAAGCTTTTGTTGCGGCTCCTGCTAAGGCTGATTGTGAATATCAGGGAAAGATGTACTCACCAGGAACAGTAATAGGACCATATATCTGCATGCCTGATTCTACTTGGCAAAGGAACGATTAAGTTGACTAACCGCTGAGTTGGTAGCTAGCTGTCCTTAGTAGTTTACTACCAATAAATTTTTGTCCTCCAAGGATAGATAAATATTTGGAACCTTGCAGGTGATGGAATACCTAAAGCAAGTGTCTTCTGTTGTTGGATTTACAGCGATTTTCGAATTGGTAAGCCACAGGAAAGCGTTAGTCAGAGTTTCTCAGAATGGTAGGTCGTGTGGCTTATTTGAGTGGCAACCGCTGTAGTTCTTTGGCTCGAACCCTTTTGGGTGCACAGCGGAATAATTGCCGATGTAAACATCGGGATTCATATCTTTAATTCACTTCAATATCAAGGCTAAACATAATTTATGGAAAATGAATGGGCTGCTCAGCTTTCGCGCGAGAATTTGAAAGAAAGTCTTGATAAGACAGGGCAGATTCTGGAAGTTGAAGAAGAATTGCCTGAGGCTTCATCGGAGGGATCAAAGCCAATCAAAAAAAACATGCTCTATCAACTCTGGAAATGGCTTGGTCTATACGATCAAACGTTTATTGACATTTTAAAGCTAGGAGCATCAATTGCTATTCCTCTTTTGCTTTACCAATTAAGTGTACGACAATCAGATATTTCTCTGGATAATCAACGCCACGAGATTATGGCAAATTATCTTGATAAGATGACATCGCTGATGGAGAAAGGATTAGATAATGATCCGACTCGTAAAGCAATAGCAAAAGCTATTACACTGAATGCGACACGTCAACTTGATGGTGAACGGAGAGGGCAAATACTGAAATTCTTGTATGGGGCTAATTTAATTGGTGGTGGATGCGACTTTGATGATAAAACACTATCAATTGTTAAGGGTAGTTGTAAGCCTGGTTTGATTGAATTAAGTGATGCGAAGTTAAATGAAACTTCATTTGAAAGACCAATTCCTCTTACAGGTGCTGATTTAAAGTATGCAACATTGACTAAAGCAGACCTGCCTGGAATTGAGCTATTAAACGCGGATTTACAATCTGCAAAGTTGACCAATGCAAATTTGACAGGGGCAATTCTGAATAATGCCAAGTTGCAGAAGGCAAAATTAGAGGGAGCTAATCTCACTGGCGCTTACTTACAGGAAGCTGACTTAAGCTACGCATATTTGGTCGGTGCTGATTTGCGAGGTGTTGACTTATCAGCAACTATTTTGGCTGGGGCCATTCTGAAAGGAGCTAAATATAATGACCGTAAATTAGAAATAGCATATCCAGACGGCAAGATAACAATTGAACCAACACGTTTTCCACAAGGATTCTCACCAGAGCAACAAGGAATGGAACTGTCAAACTCTGCATTTATGTCCACCGCTACCCCGATGGCTGAAAATGAACTATAATTCTAGATTGAGAGTTAGAAATTCTAATCTTGATCTAGTGCTGTGTCGAGACTGAAAATTAGGGTTGGCGATCTCTAAAGACTCCATTCTATAAGCTTTTCAACATTTGGTAACCCTAAAATCAAGCTGTGACTCTGCACTAGGTTTAAATCAGCGCAATTTGATAGAGTACTCAATCCTAGTGCAATTTTCTTGCCTGAATCTTAATAGATTATAGTAGAAGTTGCTTTTGAAACCGATCGATCAACCAGGCGCAGACCTGTCCCTATTCGTCTGCTATTTACGGTTCTCAACTTTGGTGCGATATCGCTTTAGAGAAACGTACGGGTTGCCACTGCGATGACGCTCCAGTAAATCATGAGCCAGCGTATAGAAGCAGGGAATGATCACCAGCGTCAGAACGGTTGCGACTGCCAGTCCGGCAAACACGACTACACCCAGAGGCTGCAAAAATTCCGATCCCTGACCAATGCCTAATGCCAGCGGAAACATCCCCAGCACCGTTGTAATTGTCGTCATCAAGATGGGTTGGAGCCGTTCGGGAGCAGCTCGCAAAATGGCAGTGTGACGATCGATCTCCTCGGTTGCATAAATCTGGTTAGCCAGCTCCACCATAATGATGGCATTGTTGACAACAATCCCTACCAGCAAAACTGCTCCAACCAGAACCGTTGCACCGATCGCCGTCTTAGTGACAAACAGACCGAAAATGCCACCCGCCAACGCTAGCGGAACAGTTAGCAGAATCACGAGTGGATCGATGAGAGAATTATATTGTACTGCCATCACCACAAAGACTAGAAATGCGGCCAATCCACCTAGAACGACCAGCGAAGACTGAATCTGGCGGTTGGTTTCTCCACTCGCGCTTGGCAGCAAGGAGACATCTTCCGGCAAATCTACATTCCCCACAATGGTTTCTAACTCTGCCAATGCATCTCCCAAACTTGCGCCTTCCGATAAGCTGCCTGCGATCAAAAACACCTGCCGCTGGTTAATGCGCTGAATTTGGCCCGGAGCTTCGGCTAGCTCGATCGTGGCAACATCCCCCAATCGCACGAGCTGATTATTGGCGGTGAATAATGGAATTTGGCGAAGCTGATCGATGTTTTGGATTGCTGACTGGTTGAGCTGCACCCGAATATCCACCAGACGTTCATCGCGCTGTAGCTCGGTTGGAATACTACCTTCGATCGCCGTTTGCACCGTCTGACCAATTTGGCGAGCCGTTAATCCAAGAGCTGCCAGACGCTCCCAATCCGGTTGAATTTGCACTTCGGGTTGCTGGGCATCAGCGTCAGGACGGTAGCGGGCCAGCCGAGCCTGTGCATCTAACGCAGCTAAAACTTGCTTTCCGGATTGCTGCAATGTTGCTTCATTCGCTCCCTGTAACGTTAGATCAATTTCACCCCCTCGAACAGGCGAATTATTCAAAATCAAGCCACGTACTGACTCAGGTGTAATGCGTAATCTTGTATCAACTAAATTCAACTGATTGAGCGATCGATTCATACGCTCCACAAACTGAGCAACCTCTGTTCCTGATTTCAGGGTGATCGTGCTGGAACCTCGCAAGGGATTTTCGCTAGTGCTGTTGCCAAACAGCGAGCCACCTGCCGTCGTGAACACATATTCTGTTTCGGGCTGCTGGCGTAACAAATCATCTACGGCTTGCATGACCTTACGGTTATCTTCGACAGGCGTACCAGGCGGAAACTGAGCAAATAACCGGGCTTGTCCCGTATTAATCTGCGGCAAGATCTCCTGGGGAATTTGTCCGATCATCCAGCTACTGCTGCCGACTAGCAGCGCAATCACCCCTGCGATCACCCAGAGACGATGACGCAAAATCCAGGCCAAGGCTTGACCGTAACCGATCGTCATGGCAGCCACTCGTTCTCGAAACCGTCTCAGTGGCTCCAGGTTGGCAATACCGCTCGATCGTCGAATTGTCAGAACTCTGGAAGTCAGCATTGGCACGATCGTTAATGAAACGATCAACGATGCTGCAACGGCGAAGCTAATGGTTAGGATCAATTGATTGAATAATAGCGAGAAGAATCCTCCCACCAGTAGAAACGGCACCACTGCAACCAGATTTGTTGTCGTCGAAGCCAGCAACGCCGACTCAAGCTGCTGACTGGCCTGCTCGGCTTGTCGAATCACTGAGGAAGAATGGCCATCCAGACTGCTTTCTGAACTTTCGTTGCGTACTCCCAGCACAATACTCTCCAGCATGACGATCGAGTTATCGACCACAATGCCGACCCCCAATGCTAAGCCGCCCAGACTGAAGACATTCAGCGATAATCCCCATAGACCCATGAGTAAAATTGCCACCAATGTCGCCAGAGGAATTGCCAAGACAATGATCAGCGTCTGTCTTAGTGAACCCAGGAAGAATAAAACTGCGATCGCAGCTAGCAGTGCACCTACTAATCCTGACCAGGTGACATTCGAAATCGAATTGCGAATAAATTGAGACTCATCCAGCGTGGCAGTAATTTGCAGATCTGCTGGAAACTGACCGCTTGCCTGTAACTCCGTCAATCGTTGCTTCACCGCATCCACCACGGCGATCGTATTGGCATCCGGCTGCTTTTGAATACTGACTTTAACAGCAGGTTGACCATTGAGCGTCACAAAGACCCGTTGATCTTCGGTGCCATCGATTACTTCAGCAAAGTCGCGCAAATAAACGCGGGGCGATGGATTTTGAGCACTGAGTGATGAGTTTTGAGCTGAGGCTGGATCGGGACGATTGACTTCAAAGGAGAGGTTGCGGATTTCGTCAGCGGAGCGAAAACGGCCCACTGTTCGAGTTAAGGCTTCAGTTTGACTGCCTTCTAAGCGTCCGCCCGAAACATCCTGGTTCCGTTCATCTAATTCGTTCAGCACATCCGTGAGGCCAACGCCAAGGGCTTGCAGACGATTCAGATCGATATTGATCTGAACTTCTTCTTGCACCCCGCCAGAGACATCGACACTGGCCACACCGGATACCACATTTAATTCTCGTGCCAATTCCTCATCGGCAAACACGCGCAGATCCACCCCTTGAAGCGAGGAAGAGGTTAAGGCAAATTCGTAAACCGGCAATTGAGATGGATCGACTTTGAAGAGGCGAGGTTGGTCTACCACATCCGGCAACTGATTGCGAGCCCGGTTCACGGCTGCTGTCGCATCATTCAACGCCTGATCGATATTGCCGCCGGGACGGAAGTAAAGGTCAATATTCACCTGTCCTTCTCGCGTTTGAGAATAGACCTGCTCAACCCCTTCGGTGGCTGCCAGTGCTTCTTCTAGGGGTCTAGTAATTTCATCGATCGCCACTTCGGGTGAAATTCCAGGAGCGTCCAGTCGTACGCCAATGCGGGGATAGGTAATCGAAGGCAGCAGATCAACTGGCAAGCGGGTCAGAAAAAACAGGCTTAACACAATCACCATCACAGCCAGCATCAAAGTGGCAATATGTTTTCGGATGGCGATCGTACTGAGACTCAGGCCGGGATTCGCTTCAGGTCGATGTCCGTTCGTCATGCGAGGAGAACCTTGAGTGAGTGAGCAGGGGTGCGGAGGAGCAGGGGATGCCTTGGACAGGATAGGGTTTACGGAGCGGGGGATTGTTCTGATAGGATGCTGAGTCGGACAGGTTGACCGTCTTCTAAGGGTTTGCTGCTGCGAACCACAAAAGTCTCTCCGGCTTTTAAGCCCGATCGAATTTCAACCTGGCCATTACGTTTTTCGCCGATCTGCACAGGGCGGGCAGCGACTTTTGCCTGTTCCCCGGTTCCTTGCAGCACAAATAATTCGGACTTCTGTTCTGAGCCAGACAGGGCTTGCTCTGGCACAATAATTAGATCGCTCTGCACATTTGCGAACTGGACTCTGGCCAAAAGGCCACTGCTAATGCGTCCCCCTGCATTAGGCATGGTAATTTCGATCGGAATCAAGCGAGCGGTTGGATCGGCGGCTGGGGAAATGCGGCTGATTTGGCCATTCAAACGCTGATTTGGAAAAGCATCGAGTCGCACCTGGGCCGTTTGCCCCAATTGCAGCGATCCCAATTGCAGTTCAGACACCTGTACAACGACTTTGATCACACTAAAATCCCCAAGTTGTAAAACCTCGTCGCCTGGTTGCAGCAAGTCCCCTGGTTCTACGGTCTTCGCCAGAACTGAACCTGTAATTGGAGCTGTGAGTGATGCGAATGCTTCTCTCGCCTGCACTTCCGATAAGGTCGCCTGCTGAGCTGTCACTCGTCGTTGAGCGGCAATTACTGCCTGTTGCCGAGTCCGTACCTGCTCCTGAGCCGATCGCAACGTCTGTTCTGCTGTGCGAGCTGCCGTAACCGCCTGTTCTGCGGCTTGGGTGGTGATGGCTCCCTCTCCAGACAAAGACTGCAATCGGGCTGCATCGGCTTGAGCTTGCTGTAGTTCTACTCTGGCCTGCTCGACTTGTGCCCTGGCATCACTCACTTCTGCTTCAGCCTGAGCCACTTCTGACTCTAAAGCCGCTAATTCTGCCCTGGCCTGCTCCACGACAGCTAACAGAAGCCGACTGTCCACCTGGCCCAGCACCTGACCTCTGGCGATCGCATCTCCCACATCAGCGTTGAGTTGCAGCAGCCGTCCCTCGGTTTGGGCACGTAGCGAAACCACCCGCACGGGAGCCGTTGTGCCTGTATATTCAATCGGGATTTCCAGACTGCCCGTCTGAGCGATCGCCGTTTCCACAGCAGGCGTATCTGCGTCTCTGGCCGATTGCGAGGCGGGTTGGGCTTCTCCTTCAGGTAAGCCAGTGCAGCCTGTGGTCAGCAGTAATCCGGCAGTTAGAAAGAGGAAAACCTGTCGTGGGGCAGCAGACAGCCAAACAAGAGGGGAAGACAGCATGATGGCATCCAGAGAGAGAGCGAGTAGCCATTCTAATTATTACGTTTGATGAAGCCATCTGTGATAGGTCGCTAGGAGGATGACGGATTTACACGGAGCTCAACCCATCCACTTGTGAACGTTACCCATGACACAAAATTGCTGAAGTGTGATGCAGCTTAAGTTTTAGCCGCGAGGTGCACTCCTTCGGGCAAATCATGTAACTTACTCATTCCTTGCCACAGCGTTATCACTCCGGTCATCGTGATTCTGCTGCCGATCTCGCTGCTCCACCCATGACTGATAGATAAAAGATATTTCAGCGATCGACACATTCACGAGGCATTAATCAATCGAGTTCATAAACAATACTGCTTACGATCAATTCGAGTACAATTCAGTCTTGATTCTGGCATCTGGTTGGCAAATTCTCGATCGGTATCACAGATTCGGTATTACAATTTCTGCCGAGCAGAGTGACTATTGTTGGTTGCCTGAGGCATCGGCATGATCATTGATGCCGATCTGGGAAAAGGCCGCTAGAATCCTTGCATCGGCAAAGCACTTTGTTGGCACGTAAGACAATTCACTCCTATTAGTCATGAGTTTGTTGCTTTTGCTACTACAAAAGATACTTCTAATTCAGCAATTTTGCGGGTTTATTAGTCTGAAAAATGCTTAGAATTTGTTGCCAGCGTTGTTGATCTGATCCAAAATCGTAGAAATACGCTACATATAGAGTGAAAAAATAATCTTCTCTATTTTTAACGCTATTCGTAGCAACTCCTCTGATGATCGCTTGGAGTTGCCGAGCAAGGTAATCCATCCAAGGAGGTTTTGCAGCAATGATTGATTCGATGGTTCATTTGGCTTCCCGAACTTCAGCACAGCCCAAACTTTGGTTGTTGCTGTCGATGTTGATGCTTGGCATCACCGCTCCAGTTCAGGCCCAACCTTACCCCGGCCCAGAATCGGCGAACTCGGGCATGCTTCAACCCAGCGATCAAAGTGGAGAAGTGGCTGCATTACAGCGTCGTTTAGCTGACTTAGGCTATTACAGCGGTCCAGTCACGGGCTATTTCGATCCGGCAACTCAAGCGGCAGTGACTCAATTCCAGCAGTCCAACGGGCTGACAGCCGATGGCATCGTAGGAGCTGCAACCAGCAATGCCCTTTATCAGGCCGGCCCTGCTGCAAACATCCCAGCGGAATCAGGTTCTCCCTATCTTCAGCCCAGTGCTGACGGAGCAGATGTGTCGGCTTTACAGCAACAATTGTCGCAATTGGGATATTACACGGGTTCTGCGACGGGCGTGTTTGATGAGCAGACCCAGGCTGCCGTAATGAATTTCCAGCGCACTCATGGACTTGCGATGGACGGCATTGTTGGACCCGCTACGCAAGCAGCACTTTACCAAACCTCATCTCAGACCAGTTCCACCTCAGCTACCAGTGCAGCAGCGACGACACCTGAGGGTCAGGCTGCTACCACAACACCAGCCTATACAGCTACTGCAACACCTGATGATGGTTTCCTGCAATTGGGAGATGTGGGTTCGGAAGTGAGTACATTACAAACTCAGCTGCAAGCACTCGGTTATTACGATGGTCCCATTAGCGGCAGTTTTGGTTCTCAAACCCAGTCTGCACTAATTGCCTTTCAGCAGGCCCAAGGGTTAACTGCTGACGGCATTGCTGGACCTCAGGTGAATACAGCCCTCAGTTCCGTGACTCCGGCTACAGTAACTCCGGCTGCAACTCAAACTGCTGCGGTAACGGTTCCACCAGCTACAACTCAACCTGCTAGCCAACCCGCCTTTGGACAGACCAACCAACCGGCAAGTACGGCGATCGCCGTTCCACCAGCTAGCACCATTCAGCCTGTTGTTCAACCCACACAACCCGTGACTCAGCCCACCAATGCCACGGTTCAGGTCCCTGCGATCGCCCCTTCGATTCCCGCTAGCAACCCGTCTTTTGCTCAGTCGGCAACGCCAGCCAATCAACCTATCCCGAATGAAGCCGATCGGTTTAGCGTCATGCAGTTACAGCGACTCTTGCAGTTGCGTGGCTTTGATCCAGTTGAAATGACCGGTGTGTACGACTCAGAAACTCAGAACGCGATCAACCAAGCTCAACAAGCTTATGGCTTAAGCCAGGGCGATTTGTTTGAACATTATTAAGCGATTAAGTTCGATATTTGGTAAGGACGGGTTTTACTGTCAAACCCATTGCAAGGTGCAGATTGGTCTGCTAAACCCGCCCGTACGTTGAAAGGTTTTTACTTCACTTTCCCATCTACATTGCCTTACAGCACTTTCTCCAGGAATTGGCAGGCCCGATCGCTTTTGGGATTAGTGAAGAACACATCAGGCGGAGCATCTTCGGCAAGGCGACCTCCTTCCAGAAACAAAATTCGGTTGGCAACTTCGCGAGCAAAGCCCATTTCATGCGTGACGATCGCCATCGTCATGCCGCTATTGGCTAATCCTTTCATTACCTCCAGCACTTCTTTCACCATCTCTGGGTCTAGGGCTGAAGTTGGTTCATCAAACAGCATGATTTCGGGCTGCATGGCTAGAGCACGGGCGATCGCCACCCGCTGTTTTTGACCACCTGACAATCGGGAAGGATAAGCGTCTGATTTCTCGGCCAGCCCCACTTTCGCTAAAAGGTCGAGCCCTAATTTATCGGCTTCGGCCTTCGACATTTTTTTGACTTTGATTGGTCCATAGGTGACGTTTTGCAGCACAGTTTTATGGGGGAACAGGTTGAAATGCTGAAACACCATGCCCATGTTCTGCCGCACTTTTTTGATGTCGATATTCTTAGTGGTGATATCCACGTTGTCGATATAGACTCTACCGCGCGTTGGGAATTCCAGCAGGTTTAAACAGCGCAGAAAAGTGGATTTACCGCCTCCCGAAGGGCCAATGATGGCAACCACTTCCCCTTTCTGGATCTCAGTGGAAATATCTTTGAGAACATCCAGCTTGCCAAATGATTTGCACAAAAACTCAGTTTTAATCACTTCTCCGCATCCTCCTTTCAAAACGCTGAGCAGCCCAAGTCAAACTCATCACCAGAACGTAATACACAAAGCCGACGACAATTAATGGCTCGAAGTAAACATATTTCTCAGAAGCTACAACGGTGCCTCGCCGCATGAGGTCTAATGCCCCAATTGTAGAAACTAGTGAAGAATCTTTCAGCAGCGCAATGGTTTCATTGACGAGGGCAGGCAGAATATTTTTAAACGCCTGGGGTAAAATTAAATCCCACATCATCAGCGGATAAGAAACCCCCAGCGTCATTGCGGCTTCGCGCTGTCCCTTATCCACCGCTAGAATTCCGCCTCGAATGGTTTCCGAACTGTAGGCCGCAGAGTTGAGGGAAAAAGCGAGCACTGCTGCTTGAAAGGGAGGAATAGAGTAACCAATCAACTGGGGCGTCGCGAAGTAGATCAGCGAGAGTTGCAAAAGCAAAGGGGTACCCCGAAACAGAGAGGTGTAAAAATCAGCGAACCAGCGCAACGGCTTAATTCCAGAAATTTTGAAAATAGCTAGCAAGATTGCTAACGGAAAGCCACAAAGTACAGAGGCAATTGAAAAGGATAGGGTGACTGGAACACCCCACAAAATAAAAGGGATATTATCAGCAATTTTTGAAAAATCGAGATCTAGCGCAGCCAATGTGTATGGCAGCATACTGAATAAATATCTACTGTGAATGAAATCAAAGTTGATGAGATCAGACATCATGCGTAACCACTTCTCTACACCACTGGATTGACATTAATTGGATGAAATGATTCTTGACGAGCAGTTTTGCCGATCGCGATCGACACCAAAACAGTTTAGTACAAACAGGGAAGTCGAAAGAGTAGCTAAAAGAGCCAATCCATTAGACTGGCTCTCCGCATTACAAATGCAAGAAGTTTGGCTGCTTCTCAACTCCAAATCAATTGGAATAGACTCAGCTTGACTTCGGAGCAGGCGAATTTTCACCAAACCATTTGTTGATCAGTTCGTCCATCTTGCCGTTGCTTTTCATCTCCGCTAAGATGGGGTCAAATTTAGCCACCAGTTCCGATCCCTTTGGAAAGGCAATAGCAGAACCAGATTCACCTTTATTCGGAATCACATTAAATTCCAGGTCTGGATTAGATGACACAAAGCCTTTAGCAACCGTGTCTTCCATAATCAATGCATCAACTCGACCCACCTTCAGCTCCTGAATCATCTCGCTAATGCGGTTCAGCGATTTGACGTTGGCTCCTTTGATCTCTTTAGCGGCCTTCTCTTGAATCGAGCTGAGCTGAACTCCAACATTTTTGCCGTTCAAGCTGGCTTCGGTGGTTAAGTTGCTTTCTTTCTTAGCGACGATCGTATTCTTGGCATCGTAGTAAATTTGAGAGAAATCGACGTTCTGCTTCCGCTCAGCAGTCGGCGTCATCCCTGCCATGACAAAATCAGCCCGCTTAGATTGAAGTGATGGAATCAATCCGTTAAAGTCGAGGTTGTCGATTTTGAGACCGTATCCCAATTTTTCTGTAACGTATTTAGCAATATCCACGTCGAATCCAATCACTTCTTGATTACCGCTGGCTGAATCAATGTATTCATAGGGCGGGTAATCGGCAGAAGTCGCCATGGTAAGGGTTTGTGGACCGCCGCTGCTACTATTTCCAGAATTACAGGCTGTCACCAAAACAATGGTCAGTAATGCTGAAAATAGGGCCGTGATGAAAAAACGTAATCTTTTCATAGAAATCAATCTGAATCAAAATAGAGAATCGAAACACTGACAGGTTCCTAGAGCAGCCATTCTAGACAGGTTAAACAATTTAGGATAAGCCGATCGTCTCTGCCGTCCTTGAAACCATCCATTCAGACTTCTGAATAGATTGCATAGATTTCGATCGGGCAGATTCGAGTTCCAGTTCCAATCAATTTGCCATGGCCTGAGAAACAATCCTTTATCTCTCAAGGATTTCTTCCAATTAGGCTGCTATGAGTCTTTGATGGAGCCATTTGAGTTAAGGGCGGTTGAAGCCAGTGAAATTGCCGCCATTCCAGCCTGCCATTATTCCAGCCTCAAGATAGCATCTTCATTCCGACTGAAAAATGACTCTCAAGATACAAATCATCCCCGAAAATCAAAATTTTCTTGAGTTCAGGCCCAGATCGATCGCAATCCGATGCGCACAAGCAAAGCCCGAAAACGCGACGGCATTCAATCCCTGTCCTGGAAAAGTGCTGTCTCCCACGCAGTAAAGGTTGGGAATCACCGTGCGATTAAACGGCATGCCTAACAGTCCCCAGAGTTTGCGGTTGGGAATTGGACCATAGGTACCTTCAGTCCGACCTAGAAAGCGGCGATGGGTGCGGGGCGTCCCGACTTCTTGATGCTCGATCGCGCCTGATAAACCCGGAAAAATCGCCTCTAGTCGCTGAATCATCTGCGTGGCAATCAGGGTCTTTTGAGCAGCGTAATTGCCAGGAGAGAGCGATCGCCAATCCTCCATCCAGCTGGGAGTGAAGGCATGAATAATGTGGTGGTTAGGTGGCGCTAAGTCTGGATCTAGCAGGGTCGGAATTGAGATAAAAAGTGTGCCATGGGCGGATTCCATCTTGGCCCAATCTTCCAGCAAAATATGGTGACAGTCAGTGTCGGGTGGCAGAACGTCAGCACGAACCCCCAGATGCAAACTGACAAAGCTGGGTGATTTTTGATAGCGCTGTTGCCACTTCTGCTCAAATCGAGGTAGTGCCACCTGGGGTAATAGCTGTCCGAATGTGTCCCAGCGTGTTGCATTGGAAACGATCCGTTTTGCCTGATAAACCTGTCCAGAAGCCAGCCGTACACCGATCGCCCGACCTCGATCGCACAAAATTTCCGTAACGCGGGACCGATAGCGAATCTCACCGCCTGCTTTTTCCAGTCCTTCAGCCAGCTTCTGAGCAATTTGACCCACACCGCCCTTGGGATAGTTAACGCCGCCATAATGCCGATCGCTAAACACCATGCCCGCGTTGATCATGGGAGTTCGATCGGCGGGCACCACGGACCAGCAGTAGCATTCCAGATCGATGAATTGCAGCAAAGCCGGATCGCGGATGTAGCGACGGGCAATGTTAGCCACATTTTTGGGGAGATACTGGGCTAATTTCAGACAGGCGATCGGATTCTGCCAGAAAACGCGCGCCACATATCGAGGTTCTTCCAGGGAGAGAAGTTCGATCGCATTCAGGCAGTTGAATACCCGCCAACATTCATCGTAAAACTGGCGAATGCCCTTTGCCTCATGGGGAAAAAGCTGGATCAGCGACTGCAAAAATTGCTCATAGTCCCGATGCACTTGCAGATCAAGGCCATTTGGCAAATGGTAGTGAATTTGTACCGGGTCCGGAATGCTTTCCAGCTCAACATGAACAGCCTGAAGCGCTCTGGTCAGCAGGTTCGTAGTCCCCTGAGAACCTAGCCCAAAGATCATCGAGGCTCCCACATCAAACCGATAGCCCGATCGCTCAAAAGAGCCTGCACTGCCGCCCGGAATCAGATAGCGCTCCAGCACCAGCACCTTTACCCCTTTTGTCGCAAGCTGAGTTGCAGTGACTAAGCCGCCGATGCCAGAGCCAATCACGATCGCATCATATTCAGCATTAGTGTCATTACCAGTAGGGGCGAATCGCGATTCGCCCTTACAAATAGTTGATGTGTTGTGAGTTTTTTTGAGATCAGTTAAGCCAGATGGATAGTGAGAATCGAACGTCATAGGGCCAAGGCGAAGCATTCGGTAGAGATCTTCTCAAATGCCACTATGAATTGTCACTCGGTGGATTGGTCCGACTGGCTCGATCGTTCAGGTGTTGTAACGCAACTTTGGCAGCGGCTGCGACGTTAGGGTGACTATCTTTTGCCAAGTATTGTAAAGCTGAAATGCTCTTGGGACTGGGCAAGTTGCCTAAGGCTTCGGCTAAGCGCTGCCGCACCAACCAGTCGGACGATTGGGCAAACCGGAGAATCTGATCGATCGCTTCTAAATCTTGAATTTCACCCAGTGCAGCAATGGCGGCCTGATGCAGAATCACCTCTTCGCTGTCGAGTGCTTTGATCAAAACATCGTGCGCTCTAGGATCTTTGAGATTGCCCAGCGAAACGGCAGCGCTAAACCGCACCAACCAGTCTGTATCTTCATAGAAAGCACGGGACAGGGGTTCAAATGCTCGTACATCTTCTAAATAGCCGAGTGCTCCTGCGGCATCTGCCCGAATGCCATAATCTGGATCGGTCTCTAGTAACTTGATCAGGATGGGATAGTTATCAGCGGTAGGTTTAAGTCCCAGCGCAAAAATCGCCATCGATCGGACTTGCAGATTTTCGTCATCCAGCACTTTTTTAATCAAAGGCACCGCATCTTCAGGGGAAACATCGCGTAATGCCGCCAATGCCAACATCCGATCTTTAGAGTCGGCACTTTCTAACTGGCTGGAAATTTGTCCAAGACTGAGCTGGCTCATGGTTTCACTCCTGATCGGCAACAGGGCCTAATTTACAAAACGTTACGCTGATCTCATATTCATTATATAAGGGTGCAACCTGAGTCAGAAAGTTGGCATCGCTCAACGGATATAGGCTACCGTCACACCCGATCCACCATCAGCCTGTTCAGCGAACTTAAACCGATCGACCTGCGGATGCTGCTTCAGAAATTCCTGTACGCCCTGTCGCAGTTTACCCGTACCATGTCCGTGAATAATCCAGACCGGACCTTGATCGGCTTCTGCAATTTTGCGTTCCAGCACAACTTCAGCATCGGCTACGCGGCTACCACGAATATCGATCGTATTGCGAGAAGTACGAACAGCTGGAGCTGGGGCTGGAGGAGGTGGAGGTGCCGGAGTTGAAGGAGGTTTGGGCGGCAACTCGGCTTTTTCTCCTTGCAGCGATTCCACATCGGTTAGCGAAATCGTCATCTTCATCAGGCCAAATCGCACCGTCAGTTCACCATCTTCGTCGGGATTAGTCAGCACTTCTGCCGTTTGACCTAATCGAGGAATCCGGACGCGATCGCCCACTTGCGGTCGGAAACCAGGTTTAGGTTTGGCAGGCTTTTGGCGTGACGGTAAGCGTTGTGTAGCAATTTGATTCAGCGCTTCGGTGGCCTGCTGCGCATCCTGGGCCGTGGGCGTGCCCTGCTGCAAGCGTCGGATCACCTGAGCAATTTCAGACTTGGCCTGCTGGATCGCCTGCTGCACCGTTTGTTCTTGTTGCTGCTGCAGTTCTCGTTCACGCTGTTTCAGCAGATCGGCTTTGCGAGCCACTTCTTGGTGTAATCGCTCGGCCTGCTGCACAAGCTGATTGGCAGCCTGAGCTTTTTCTTCCTGGAGACGACGCTGCGCTTCCAATCCGGCAATCACCTGATTCACTTCCTGCACGGCCCCAATACCCACCTGCTGCTGCGCCCGATCGACCACTTCTGGATGCAGTCCCAAACGGCGAGCGATCGTCAGCGCGTTAGAGCGACCTGGAATCCCCCAAAGCAGGCGGTAAGTTGGTGAAAGGGAAACATCGTCAAATTCCACCGAGGCGTTTTCAAACCGTTCATCTTGATATTTCAGCGCCTTCAGTTCGCCAAAGTGCGTAGTTGCAATGGTCAAGGCTGCATGGTCGGCCAGATAGTTTAAGAGGGCGATCGCCAAAGCGCTTCCCTCCGAAGGATCGGTACCTGCGCCCACTTCATCCAGCAAAACTAGCGCGTTAGCCAGGGTCGGTTGGTGAATCGTCGGATCGGTTGCCTCTGGGCTTCCTGTTTCGAGGCTTTCCAAGCTTGGGCTCTCTGCTTCGGGACCTTCTGCTGCCGGAATTTCCTCGCTTTCAGGGATTGCGTCAGGTGCAGATGAGACTGATGACGATAAAACCGCTTCCAAAATGCGGCTAATGCGGCGAATATGTCCCGAAAACGTGGAAAGGCTTTGCTGCAACGACTGTTCATCGCCAATGTCGGCCAACACCTGATCGAACCAGGGCAGTTCCACAGGCTCTCTGGCAGGCACAAACAGTCCGGCTTTTGCCATCAAGACAGCTAACGCTAGCGTTTTTAAAGTGACCGTTTTGCCACCTGTATTGGGTCCAGTAATCGCGACCACGCGAATATGCGGCTGAATTACCAGATCGATCGGCACAACCGGCGTGCCCTGTTCATGCTGCTGTTGCCAGACCAAGAGCGGATGTCGCAACTGACGCAGGACGATCGGTTCAACGGGCTGGTTCTCTGGCACAAATTGGATAAAGCGAGGTGGATTGGCCTGCATCCAGTAGGCGTAGCGGGCACGAGCCGTCGCCAGATCCAGCGTAGTAGCAATTACTAGCAATCGTTCCAGGTCAGCTTGAACGGCTGCGAGTTGCTCAGTGAGTTGACGCCGTACTTCTTCTTCTTCACGCTGTTCTTGCCGGATCAATTGCCGCAACTGATTGCCCGGATTGACGATCGCATGAGGTTCAACATACAGCGTTACGCCGCTCGTGGACGTATCATGCACAATGCCGGGAATCACGTCTTTATGGGAGGCTTTGACCGGAATCACAAACCGATCGCCCCGCTGCGTGATCAGGTTTTCCTGCACGGCATTGCTATGACGCTGGAGAATTTTCTGGAGCTGATCGTAGATTCGATCGCGCACCTGTCGGATTTGCAGCCGAATGCCTTCTAGCTTGGGGTTGGCCCGATCGGTCACTCTACCGCGATCGTCAATACAGCGGTGAATTTCTTGCTCAATCTCAGGATAGGTGCGCAGGTCTGAAACCAAGGTGTTCAGGGCATCCAGATCTGGATGCTGATCTATCACACGGCGCAACTGACGAGCACCCGCCAAAGTGGTAGCAATATCCAGTAGCTCGTTGCCATGCAGAATGCCTTGCAGTCCTGCCCGTTCCAGCGAGTCACCAATATCTTGAATGCCTTCAAAGGACAATCCACCTGCCAACCGTGACTCAATTTCGTAGGCTTCACGGGTTTGAGTCAGCAAGGTTTGGCTGACTTCGATCGCAGTCGGAATTTGCAGGTGGATAGCTGCCGTTTTTCCCAGCTTGGTCGCAGCAAATGTAGCGAGATGCTGGCACAGACGGGACCATTCTAAAAGTTCGAGCGTTTCGGTTTGAATCAAGGCAGCGCAATTCTTAACAGTGATACATATTTCAATACAATCTCATTGTAGCGAGTCTGTAGATGAACTTGCAGGAAACTCTGTCTGAGCGATCGGAATTCTCATTCTGCTAAGGTATAGCCTTGGGATTGTGGATTAAATCATATGGCATTAATTGCTTGAACTACCCAGGCGGAAAAGATGTCCATCCTGTAAGAAGTTTTGTTTGATTGAATGTCCGTTTCTCACTGTTTCAATTCATGTCCCTGCATGAGTACTTGATAGAATGTCAACCGGCAATTAGATAGATGTCAATTATGAATTATTGTGGTTTAAGAATGCACAGTTAACTCAATGATTGAAATTCAAGTTGAATGCAGTCATATCAGAATATTTTGGCTGCGAATAATTCAATGTTGAACATATTTCTGATTTGCAATTTTTGTATTTTCAGAATTTATATATACGTTAAAAGATTGAGTTATAAATCAGGTTTCTCCAGTTTGAAGTGTGATCAGGTTTTATTTCACAAGTTTTATTTCACAAGTTTTATTTCACAAGGCTCGAACATCTGGTTTTACTGACGCCGAATCACCAGCATTTGGTTACCGCCCTTTTGGAGTTCATAGGCAACGGTCTGCACCGAAACAGCATAACCCTGGTCTTTGAAAAAATTAGTGATTTGCTCAAGGTGGGGCGATCGCTCTCGCATTAAAGTCAGCAGTGGGAAAATTCGCACTTCAGTGGCAACTCGCAACATTTCCTGGATCGATCGCAAATGAAATTCCGCGTCCAATTGCTGGGAGTAAAGCAACAGCAAGTGGGAACAGAGAGCCAGGGAAAACTGCTGGGCTGGAAACGGGAGCTGGGGCAGCTTGCCAATCACATATCGTCCGGTTGCCTTGCCGATTTCATAATCCTGCAAGAAAGTTTGCAGTGCAGCAACTCGGTTCGATCGCAAATTTTCCGGCGAAGAGTGATAGGACCAAACCCAGTCATCCGGCGAGTTCTTGACTTGATCGATAATCTGATCCACTACCGCATCAAATCGCGTTTGGATTTCTGACCCAGAAAATTGGTAGACCGGATCGACCGAAATGACCTGATAGCCCTGCCCTGTTGCTTCCGCATTAAAACTAGCAGGACCATCACCGACACCAATAACCTTTCCGGCTAAGTCTGTGGTTGTCAAATTGAACATCTGGCAATATTCATCGAACGATCGCCCAAACGGCACAATCTCCTTCAACTGCATTGCCATGATCAGAATTTTGGGGGGTGAAGTTTGAATGTTGAGTATTGAGCGTGAGACCAGTTCTACTCAGTACCCATGTTCAAAATTTAGCATTCAAACCTCAAACCCTAGACTTCAACGATCGCTTCTTTTTTCAACACCTGCTTCACATGGGCTGCAAGCCGCAAAGAAAGGGCAACGATCGTCAAGGTCGGATTGGCATAACCGCCTGTGGGAAAAACAGAGCTGCCGGCCACAAACAGGTTAGAGACCTCATGCACACAACAGTTAGCATCGACCACCCCTTCGGTTGGATTATCATGCATCCGGGTAGTACCGATGTGATGGGCCACACCGCTAGGACTGCAAAGGTTAGGACTGCCATCCGCTCTGCGGCTAATCTGATAAGTTCCCAAACCCTTGTTGCGCAATTCCTCGGCCAAAATTTGCTGTATGTGGGCAATGCTGTCGCTGTTAATTTGACCCCATTTCCAGTTCAGCTCGATCTTCTGGCAGCCAAACATATCTCGATCGTCCGTCAGGCGAACCTGGTTAGAGGGATCGGGCGCTTGCTCTGTTTGAAATAGAACTTCAAACCCTTTAAACCGCCGTTGATTATTAGTGAGCTCAGACCAACCACCCCGTCCATAACCATGCAGCAAAGATTGGTGTTTGGTTGCAGCCAAGAAACTGGCAAAGGCAACATAGTCTAAGCCCATGAGAATTTTCGGCACAAGTTGCAGGGCATCAGGTGGAATTGTTTTCTTGGCCATGGGTTCCAACAATGCCTTGAAGGCTAAGACCGCATCCCATTGGCGACGGCTCGGTCTGGGAAAAAGCACGATCGAAGTGTTGAGCAGGTTCTCGCGCTGCATTAAGCTGGGAGCCGGATTCAGCTTGCCTAATACAGGTTCATTCTTGACTTTCCGTAAGTCGTAAAGCGCCATTCGATCGTACAATCCCGGATCGGCAGGAACAAAGACGCCCCCATCCACAAGCGGGTGATCCATAAAGAAGCGACCTACCAGATCGTTCTGGTTCCCCAGGCCAACCTTTTGCTGTTTGTTCGAGAGCAGCAGCAATCTGGCATTTTCCATACCGCCTTGAGCCAGGATAAAGATCTTAGCTTCTACCCAGAATTCTTTGCCTGGAACGCTGCCAACCCGAACCCGAGTGGCAGTTCGAGCCGTTTCATTGGCCTCAATTTCTAGAACAGTTGCGTTAACGTAAACTTGAATGTTGGATGCTTGCTCAAGTTCTTCTCGATAGACTTCATAGAAAGCTCTACGGGGACCAAACTGGAACATGGTCGTGACGAGGCGATCGGGATCAAGGGGCAACCGCTGCGCTGCTTCACTTTCCCAAAAGTCAACGCCATAATCATAGGGGCCTGACTGACAAACGGCCTGGGCTTGATCATAAAAAGGATCCAGGTGGGATTTTGGGAAAGGCCAACCACTATATGGCAACCACTCTCGCTTCTCGAAATCGATCGCATCTAATGGTACATATCGCACTCCAATTCGCCCATCGCCGATCTTAATCGCCCAGGCATTAGAGTTGCCGCCAAACTGCCGATTGCGAGTTAGTTGAGGCGACAGAAACGGATCACCCACCGTATTCGCCTCACTTAGACTTTGAATCTGGGGATTTAACTCTAGTCCGCCGCTTTCCAACAAACAAACTTGTGTGTTTTGCCCCACAAACTCCCGAGCGATCGTAATTCCGGCAGGACCAGAGCCAATCACACAAACTTCCGTAGAAATTACCTGACCTTGGGGTAATTCGCGGGCATCAAACAACATAGTTCACACTCTCAGGGTAAAGAAGGCACAGGATCTGATGGAGTCTATCCAGCAACGCAAGACTCAGTTGAATATCAAGTCAAAACAAGATGAGTGATTGAATGCACAACAAAGAGATAAATCAACCATCCCGGAGAGGTAAAACTCCAGGAACTTTCTTTGTCATCAATCGAACGCACCTGTCATAACAGCCTATTCAACGTGTTGAGTCGAATTTAGTCTAAATTGAGTCCCTTGCTAAAGTCGGTGGAAGCAGCTCAATTTTACTGAATCTTTACCTGCAAATTGAAGTTCTATGTAGTCTCGTAAATTTTTGAAATCTTACTCTCATTCTTGATCAGGCTGCGATCGTCATCTGCGTTAGGTCATCAGGCGTCAGGTGATCATGCAAGACTTGTCCATCGCGGAACCAAACGATCCGCCGCGTTTGTCGTGCCACATCAGGCTCATGGGTGACCATCACCACCGTAATGCCGCTGCTATTCAATTCGGCAAAGATTTGCAGCACCTCCTGAGTCGTATGGGAATCCAGTGCACCAGTAGGTTCATCTGCCAACAACAGCACTGGACGATTCACAATAGCCCGGGCGATCGCAACCCGCTGCTGCTGTCCTCCAGAAAGTTGATTGGGGCGATTGTTCAATCGATTAGCCAGTCCAACCCGCGTCAGCGCTGCCGCAGCCCGCTCTTTGCGCTCATTTTGAGGAATCCCAGCATACACCATGGGCAGCATCACATTTTCCATGGCTGAAAGTTGAGGCAGCAGATGAAATTGCTGGAAGACAAAGCCCAGTTTGCGATTACGGATATGGGCCAACTCTGCGTCAGATAATCCGGCCACGTCAACCCCATCCAGGTAATAGCAGCCGGAAGTGGGGCGATCGAGGCAGCCAATCACATTCATTGCCGTCGATTTTCCAGAACCAGACGGACCCATAATGGCGCAATATTCGCCAGTTTCAACAATCAAATTAACATCTTGCAGCGCCTGAACTTCGGTCTCATCGCTGCCGTAGGTTTTGAAGATATGTTCGAGACGAATGACAGGCTGCATGGCGGAGTAGGGTTTGAGTGCGTGTGGAGTTTTGAGTGCAGAATATGAAATGCAGAATGTTTAGGCGCTTCTGAGAGCAACGATCGGATCGAGTTTTGCTGCTTGACGAGCCGGGAAGACGCCAAAGAACAGGCCAATACCGCCTGAAACGCCCACCGCAACGGCGATCGCAGTCGTAGAAACCCCAGCTTTGAGCGGAGTAACTGCGCTGACTAGCATAATGCCGCTAGTGCCGATCACCGTGCCAATCACGCCGCCGATCGCAGACAGAATGACAGCTTCAATGATGAATTGCACCAAAATATCTTGTTGAGATGCACCGATCGCTTTGCGTAACCCAATTTCATGGGTGCGTTCACGTACCGAAACCAACATAATATTCATGATGCCGATGCCGCCGACAAACAGCGAAATTGCCGCAATAGCCGCTAGCATCAGGGTTAAAGCACCCGTGACGTTTCCGACAATTTCCAGCGCGTCTTTCTGGGTGCGAACCGTAAAGTCGTCTTCAGTCGTGATTTTGTGGCGCAGCCGCAGCAGGTTGTTGAGCTGGAACTCGGCGGCATTCACGGAAGCTTCGTCTCTGGCGTTAACGGAAATGAAGGTGACTTCTGTGCCGTAGGGAGAGGTGTTGCCTGTAATCCGACTGGACATGGTGCTCAGCGGAATATAAACCGCATCATCCTGGTTGTTGCCCAAGAAGGCTCCCTTCGATTCCATGACGCCAATCACCTGGAAGCTAATATTTTTGATCCGGATTTGCTGGCCGATCGGATCAGCATCACCAAAGAAATTCTTGGCTACATCCGAACCTAAAGCAACCACCTGAGTATTGCGCTGCACATCTAAATCAGTGAAAAACCGACCTCGCGCGACTTCAAAATCCCGTACGGGCAAGAACTCAGGCGTCGTTCCTACAATCAAGGATGAGGTGCGCTTGTTGCTGTAGGTAACGGGTTGCTGAGTTTGGAGTTGGGGTGCAACTGCGCTGACCGTTGGCACCTGGGCGGCGATCGCTTTGGCATCCTCCAGGGTCAGGGTTTTAGGCAGATCAAAGGTGCGATTTCGGGATTCATTACTGCCGGGAATAATGAACAGCACATTTGGGCCCAGTGACTCAAACTGTTCAGACGCATAGCGCTGTGCTCCCTGTCCAACCCCGACCATCGTAATCACAGAAGCATTCCCAATGATGATGCCCAGCATGGTTAATGTGCTTCTGAGCTTGTTTGCAGTCAGTGTTTTGACTGCCATCTTGGTACTTTCAAAAATATCCACGCGACTGTTACTCCTGTCTCGCTTTACCCCATTCAGAATTTTTGGGAATATCGGTGAATACTCGTTCTCCCGGCTTTAAACCTTGCAGAATCTGCGTTTGGTTATTCACGGCAGTTCCTAAGGTGACGGGACGAAATTCTGGCTCATTTTGACGATCGGGAACGAGCACCCCTGTTTTACCCTCTTTGGTGACGATCGCTACAGTGGGCACAACGACGGCTGCGTCCATTTGTTCGCCTAAAAATGTCACATCGGTATTCATGCCCGAAAGCAATTTGTCTTGACCGGTTTCCAGGCTAATTCGAACCTGGAAGGAGGTGACATTTTGCTTAACTACTGCCTCAGGAGCGATCAGTCGAATCTTGCCGCGAAACGTTTGGGTCGGATAGGCATCTGCCACAATTTCAACCGATTGACCAACTCGCAGCTGTTGAATATCGACTTCGGGCACTTCTGCTAACACTTCCAGTCCTTCAGCAATTGCGACGATCGCCGTTGAAGTGGCAGAGGTGACTTCCGAGGCAGAAGTGGTAGGCGTGACAAAGGCTCCTTCATCCGCAAATTTTTGGGTGATAATGCCGCTGAAGGGTGCATATAGGAAGGTATCTTTTCGTTGCACCTCCACTGCCCGTAAATTTCCCCTCGCTTCTGCCAGATCAGCTTGAGCCGCTTGGATATCTTCAGTACGGCTGCCGTTCTGCCAATATTGCAGATTCCGTTTTGCCTCTTGCAGCGACGCTTGCAGTTGGCCAACCGTGGCTCTTGCGGTATCCGCTTCATTCAAAAACTCATCCAGGGCATCACGGGAAATTGCACCGTCATCTGCTAAAGCACGGTTGCGATCGACCTTTTGGGTAGCTAAGTTTAATCTGGCCTGAGCTTCTGTTAAACGAGCCTGAGCCTGCTCAACTCTCGCTTCTGCTTGAGCAATGTCTTCTGGACGGTTGCCATTTTGCAGAGCCGCTAGCTTTGCTTCAGCACGGGCCACTCTGGCTTGCGCCTGCATGCGTTGCGCTTCCACATCATCGTTTTCCATGCGGCCAATTAACTGGCCTTTGGTGACGCGATCGCCCTGCTTCACAAAGAGTTCAGCTAAAATTCCCGGATTTTTCGGGCTTAAGTTGACAGTTTGAATCGGCTGTACTGTGCCGCTAGCTGTAATTTCAGCACGTAGCGATCGAGATTCAACCGGAACCGTCATTGCCGAAATGTCTACTGGGGCCGATCGCCGTTGAATCACCCCATACGTGATAGCGCTAGTTCCCAATAAACCAGCAGCTATGAGACCAATCAGCCAGGGACTGAAGGGATGATTTTTACCCATCAAAGGAAGTTGCGTATTCATCGCTGTAACACTGAAGGCAATAGAGATAGTCCGAACCAACGAAATCAGGTGAAGTTCTCAAGAAACCGATCGATCAAAAAACCAGCTTTAACGAAGGCAGTCAACTTTGGCTCAAGCGTTCAGGATTGGATTGGTGCAGCGATCGCTGTTCTAGTTCCCAGCGTTCATCTAACAAAGGCAGTTCCCGTTCCAGAAAAGCGTGGATATCTCGCATTTCTTGTAGCCGCTTTTGCAGATGTGGGGGAGCATCCTCCAACAAGGTCAGCCCTTTCTCGGCTAACTGGCGAAAGGCAGCAATCTGGGCAATTCTTTGTTTTGTCATCTGCGACCAGGCATGCGGTTTGATCTGAAAATAATCTCGCCGCTCACCCGGTAAACTAACCCGTTCGATTAAGCCGATTTGAATCAGAAGACGAGTCATGGTGCTAATGGAGCCCTTGCTGGCTTGCAAAATTTCTGCCAGTGCCGCGTGGGATTGCTGAGCAGGATTCGAGATCAACAACCAGCCAAAGATGCGTCCTGACATGCGTGGCAACCCAACCATCTCAAACATCAGGCCAACTTCTTCGACAAAATGCATTTGTTCAAAGGGCTGCTCTGGATTCAAAGCTTCTACCGAACTCTTAACATTACTTAACTCTAATACTATCATATTCTGAATGTTCAGTAATCATTGAACAAACTAAACAAAAAAATAGAGAATTCTCTAGGCTTGGATTAGGAGGTCGAAATGGGGTTGATACTGTTTAGCTTAGCGATTTCGATCGATCGGTGCCTTCATCCAGTCGGTCGATTCGATCGAACTTTACGCAACTCGACTTCAAAACAAAAGGACTTCAAAACAAAAGGGCAGCCTGTCCTGCCCTACTGATGCATTTACAATGCCCTCAAATTCATTTTTCTAACGCTTTAAAACGCGATGTCTGCTAGGCCATCACCATGCCACCATCCACATTGATCACTTGTCCTGTGATATAGGAGGCGGCAGGCGCAGCAGCTAGAAATTGCACGAGGCCAGCCACTTCTTCCGGTTGACCATAACGACCGAGCGGAATCGCCTTCAAGACTTCTTCAGTCACTTTGATATCCGCCGTCATATCGGTGGCAATGAATCCTGGCGCGACGGCATTCACAGTGATGCCCCGGCTAGCCAACTCTTTGGCAACCGTTTTGGTAAAGCCAATCACGCCTGCCTTAGCGGCACTATAGTTTGCTTGCCCCGGATTCCCCATCTCACCGACCACGGAAGTGATGTTGATGATACGGCCCGATCGCTGCTTCAACATAATTTTGCTGGCAGCCTTGGTGCAAAGAAATACGCCCGTTAAATTGAGGTCGATCACTGCCTGCCAATCTTCTTGCTTCATACGCAGCAGTAGTGTATCGCGGGTGATACCAGCGTTGTTGACCAATACATCAACACGCCCATACTTTTCCATCACTGTATTAAACAAGGCCTCAACGTCTTCCGCCTTCCCAACATCGGCCTGTAGGGCGATCGCAGTCGTTCCCATTTCTGCAATTTCAGCAACCACTGCCTCAGCTGCTTGGCTAGAGCTTGCATAGTTGACGATGACTGTCGCTCCTTCTGCTGCAAGAGACAAGGCCGTAGCGCGACCAATGCCGCGTGAAGCACCTGTGACAATTGCCACCTGTCCCTGAAGCCGCTTGTCTGAAGATGCCGTCATATACTCTCCCTTTGAACTGCGTGATCGCCTGAGGCTGGTAGTACCTCGCCAGCATGATCAAAGCTACAGCAGAAGGGGACAGAGGGCAAATCGCTAGCTTTGAGTTTTGAGCTTAAGCAGCAATTTTGGGATTCGGGTTACTCGTCTTCTAAGCGATCAGTTTCTGTCCGATCAACTTCTATCCGATCTGCTTCTGTGCGATCGGTTTGTCCAGTCCGAGAATTTGCCAATCGAGTGCAGCGGTAAAGCCGATAACGGTAGCCATCGACCGATCGGGATTTCGTTTCAGCTTCGCACTGGTTTTGCTTCAAAAGCTGATTCAGCGGCTGTTCCTCTACCTCATGAAAATTAATCAGCCATAGATTAAGGGGGCGAGGTAGCTGATTCAGCGATCGCCGTAGCGTGGTAAAAACAGAACGGGGATTTTGGGTATCGTGTGCTAGTAGAAATAAGGGTCCGTCGTTTAGCCCGGTTGTTTGGCCCACTTGATCGGGTTGCAAATCATCTTGTTGCAGGGCGAGAGCGATACCCATGAGTCTGCCAGTTTGACCATGGCTGCGATATGGAATGGCAACGAGAGTCGGATTGTCCGATCGCTGCTGAATGTCGGCTGCCACCAGATCAGGACGATGCGTTTTTTGATAGCCCAGATTTGTCACGACCGTTAATGCTCCGATTAAACTGAGCAGCCAAACAACCACTACCGTTTTCCGGTTGCTGACCCGCAGCAGATTGAGCAGGACAGAAGGGACATTCGCTAAGGGAGCCTGGGCAATCTGAAGGGCAACATCCCAACTGCTTGCTAAGCCTGCTCCAATTAACAGAACTACTGCGGGGAAATAGACAAAGTTATAGCGAAATGCGCTGGTTAAGTCAGCCTCAAAAAAATAGGTGACACTAAAAAAGAGGACGATCGCTGCAACCGCAAAAGTGGCTAAAACGCTGACGGCCAGACGAGCCTCTCGGTTGAGCTGCTGCACTCGCAATCCCCGCAAGAGTTTAGGCACAGTCCACACCACCAATAACACCAGCACAATCCCAGAAGCGATCGAAATCACCTGAGATTCAGCCTGAATTGGCAGCAAATACAGCATCGTGATCCAACCAGCGATCGCTTGCCCAATCGGATCAAGCCATGCTAACCCCGATCGATCGCCCTGGTAAATCCAGCGGGTCAGTTCTCCTTCCTGGATGTTTTGCAATACAGGCCACCAAATTAGTCCTGTGGCCGCGGTTCCGGCAGCAACAATCCAAATGCGACGCCAATGCAGGGAAGGATACCAAATTCCCCGTTCTCGCCAACTCTGCACCAACCCTAAAATGGCAATCACGATCGCCGCAGCTCCCAACATGAAGGCGAAGAAGTAGTGGGTTGCAATGCCCAAACCATTAATCACAATCCAAATGATGCAAAGCCAAAGCGGTAGGATTCTTCGATCGCGCAAGTAACGGGCCGCTAGCATCAGACAGGAGAGGGAAATCAGAATCCAAATAATCGGCAAGGTGTAGTGACGGGCTTCCTGAGCCAGATAAATGCCAAATGGAGAGACCGCCATCAGGGCTGTGGCTGTTTGAGCAACCACTCGCGATCGAAAACCAATCCAGCTAACAAGGTAGGTGAGCGGAATTGAAAAGGCCCCAATCAAAGCTGGTAACGATCGCACAGCCCAACTGTTAACCCAACCGCTGGCATTAACGGAAAAGAGTTTCAGCCAGAAGTGGCAAAGCAGAAAGTAGAGGGGAGGATGATTGCTCTCATGAAACAACCTCTGTGTAACCGTAGTGATGCTGGCATCCGGATTCGGCTGCAAGGGTTGCAACAGCTCGTTTCCTGAAATGACTTGATCCAATGGAACATCCAGGAAACTATTGCCTAGACTGAAAACGATCGTGGAAAACTCATCAGTCCACAACGGTTTTTCCGTCAAATTCAGGAATCGTAGACCAAGCCCAATCAATGTCCAAAACAGTAACAGCAGCAGATGCCGTTGAGGATTAGGTTCAATTTTCACGCCTGATTGCCTCCCAGATGTTGAGGCAAGGCGCACCAAATGACGGTTTGGTCAAACGGTTGTTGCATCGGAAGTGATTCGATTGAATCTTGGTAGCTGGCCCTAAAGCAACCTGTAACGAGTCGAGCAGAGACAATCGCTGAGAAGTCTTGTGCCGGAATGTCTTCCCAAAATCACTTGCGCCTACACCATTCAAAATGAATCCTTTTGTAGGTGTAGTCAAAAGCTTAGCTCTCTGCCACATTGAACGACCTTGATAGGAGATGACGGAATGGTCAACTCATTTTTTGATCAACAGGGCTGCTAAGTTCAGTCTAGTTTGCCAGAGAAGGTGGCTCAGTGTCATCCCACNATTTAGACAATGCTCAACGTCCAGGGAATCCTCCCATGTATTATTTCATGCTTAGATTCATGCTTGGATAGCCCAGCTTAAGATTCTGCCTGTAAAACCTGGAGGGCATGGGCAAGCACCTCGTAGTCGGTTGGGGTGTTGTAGAGTTGCACAGAAATTCTGACCAGTTGTTCGATCGGCGATTGCCAGGGAATCACGGGAACCTCAATCTTAAATTGCTGAAATAGCTGGTTTTGGAGATGTTCGGCTGCACCTCCCGGCAAGGGAATGACAGCCATAGAGCCAATCATGGCATCAGGGCAAAGCAGATCGACCTGCAACTGCTGACATAGCCATCGCCGCATCTGGACTGCCATCAAATGATTGCGCTGCATGACAGCCTCCCAACCACCAGGCAGCATGGTTCCTAAGCACCGAATTGCCTCTNGGAATGCAGAGATAGGGAGATGGATCTGTCGTTCCGACCCAATCAAATTCCAGATGAAACCTGGAACGATCGCGCCGAGGGGAATTTGCGCCATGGCTGATCACTAACGGACGAATGGTTGCTTGCCGATCGGGATGCACATAGAGAAAAGCAGCCCCTTTAGGCGCACAAAGCCACTTATGGCAATTGCCCGTGTAATAAGTTGCACCTAGCTGATCAAGATGGAGTGGAATCATACCGGGAGCATGGGCTCCATCAATCAACACTTCAACGCCGCGTGCAACTAGCTGCTGGGCAAGCTGCTGAATCGGAAAAATCAGGGCAGTTTGACTGCTAATGTGATCGAGCAGAACCAGCCTGGTCCGATCGGTCACTTTGTGCAAAACAGCATTGACTAGTTCCTCAACCGACTCCACGGGAAACGGAATTTCCGCAACGACCACGGTTGCGCCGGAAACTTCAGCCACAAAGTTTAAGGCATTGCGCGACGCATTGTATTCGTGATTGGTGGTCAATAACTCATCGCCCGGTTGGAACGAAAGCGATCGCAAAACGGTATTCACGCCTGTTGTCGCATTGGCAACAAAGGCTAAATTGCTAGCATCCGTCCCGACAAATGCTGCCAACTCATTGCGAGCAGCATCTAGCCATCCTTCTAGCTCTAAGGCAAGAAATCGAACCGGCTCCTGTTCAAGCTGCGATCGAAAAAATTGTTGCTTCTCTAATACCGGTTTTGGACTGGCTCCAAACGAGCCATGATTCAGAAATGTAATCTCTGGATCAAGCATCCAAAACTGCTGAAACTCGGAAGGCTGAAGTTCAAGGTTGACCTCTTGCCTCATCTCCTCTTACTGACCTTTTACGAAAAACTCCCCAGGCTGGATTCGAACCAGCGACCAATCGGTTAACAGCCGACCGCTCTACCACTGAGCTACTGAGGAACGCGGATACAATATTAGCGAGAAAAAGAGAGGTTTGACAAGAGGCGGCAGAATTTTTCTTCGTTCAATTTTTGGACTTTTTGGGGGGAGAAGTGTCGGTAATGCCAAATCGGAGTTGGGTTAATCGTGCTTGGGCTGCTGGATCTAACGCACTTGCCAAGAAACGCTGAGAGGATCTTCGTTGTTTGCGAAGTGCTTGCTGCTTGCGCTGCACTTGTTGGCCCGATAGCTCGACTTCTACCCATAACCGCTGAGCTGAGATCCATTCCGCACCATAACCCGTGACCGTGAGCTGTTGTGCCCGATCGGAGGTTGCCACAATCAAGCGCTGGGAAAACTTGCGGGAATCTTTGCGAAAATCGGCGCAGGCTTTCTCGATATAACTATCTGCGGTTTGCCGATGATCGGTATAGCAAATTGAAAGGTAGCTCGTTACAGTTTCACGGCTACCCGGCGTATCGCGATATTGGGAGTCAAAGACAATATGGGTGTCGTAATTCTGCGCGGCGCTGTAACTTAACAAGACTTCGGTTAATTCTCGCCGAGCTGCTTCTAGACCATCACAATCGCGCAACCGAACTAAGGGCTGCCAAGCGCCAATGATGTTATAACCATCGACCAGTAGGATGGCCTGAGAAGCAGAAGCAGGCATGATTAAACCTACCGAATGAGCAAGATGAGGACGCGATCCTTTCTTCTCATTATTGCGCCTTTTTATTGCGTTATGTAAATTGGTAGACCTGCTTAATTTGCAGGCTGCATCAAACGCTGGCGTAACCGACTAGGCTCACCTTGGTCAACGACTCGTCCTGCTTCTAACAAGAAGGCTCCATCACAGTAGTCCAATTCATCTAACCGATGGGTGACCCAAAGGGCTGTCATCCCGCGCTGCTTGATCAATTGGCGCACCTGAGCTACCAGACTGAGCTGACTATCTCCATCTAGTAAGGCGGTTGGTTCATCCAGTAGCAACACTTCACAATGACGAGCGATCGCCCCAGCAATGGCAATTCGCTGTTTTTGTCCACCGCTCAAGGCATAGATAGGCCGTCGCTGTAAGTGGTTCAGACCAACCGCAGTCAATGCCTCATCAACCCGCTGCCGGATTTGGCGATAGGGCAATTGCTCAGCGACCAATCCAAATGCAACATCTGCACCAACCGTTGGCATTACAAGCTGATGATCTGGATTCTGAAAGACAAAGCCGACAGGAGCCACAATTTCCATCTCTCCCGCCTGTGGGAATAACAGCCCTGCCAAAATGCGGAGCAAGGTTGATTTGCCACTGCCGTTCGTACCCAGCAACATCCAAAACTCACCCTTGGGAACCTGCAGGCTACAGGATTGTAAGACTGGACTGCCTGTTGACCAGTGAAATTGTAAATCCCTTACGGCGATCGCTGTCTCAGCCATTGTTTAAGAAGACTTCTAACAAACAAAATATCTGCTCAAAGGATGAGCGTCTCGCTTTTCCTACGGGAGAGGCTGCGCCAACGCGGGCAAGATGCCCGCACTACACCTGCACTATAGATAAGTGATTTCTTGAATGGTAAACCGCTCTAAGTCCTAACTTAATTAGAGAGCGATTTGATTTAGGGGTTATTTGATGAACTGGATACTGCAAAAAATCCAGGGGGTTTGCCAGATGCCGTTGTCGTGCCTGATTTCTCTGTCATCTGTACAGCCGCAATTTCGCTCACCACTACCGAAACCACCTTCTTGACAGGTTGCTCGCAGGAAACTTCAATCACGTTTGGCTGACCGGATTGAATTGCTTCCGAGACTTTCTGATACACACTTTTGGCATCTTCTTCGGCTTTATACTCGCCCGACACAGTGACGGGTGAATTCTTAAAAGTTAGGTCAATGACATACATAGTAGTTGCTTTCGAGAACTTGCTTTTCGAGAACGGGTTACTTATATCAATGTTACGGTTTATGCGCTCGATCGGGCGATTCGCATTTTCCTCAAGTGAGATGAACTGCCTCAGCGAATTAGGACAACCATCAAATCTCACAGCAGCAGCCCCTCCCTTTTTAATCTTTTGTTCCCAACTCAAGGGATGAAAAAACAGAGGAGTCTCACTATAATGAGTGGATAGTAAAGAAAAGTAAACACTGTTCACGATCCATTGCATTTTGCGCTCTGTCGCGAAACAAAGGGTCTGTGCAGCGTACTCATGCTCAATTCATAGCTGTTTGGAGATCTAATTCAATGACCATAGCAATGGGGAGAGCGCGAGCAGAGCGAGGATGGTTCGACGTCCTCGATGACTGGCTCAAGCGCGACCGTTTCGTCTTCGTCGGTTGGTCAGGCGTCCTGCTGTTTCCTTGTGCTTACCTGGCACTGGGCGGCTGGCTGACCGGCACCACCTTTGTCACCTCCTGGTACACCCACGGCATTGCCAGCTCCTATCTCGAAGGCTGCAACTTCCTGACTGCTGCAGTCTCTACTCCAGGCAACTCCTTGGGCCACTCTTTGCTGTTCCTCTGGGGACCTGAAGCTCAGTGGGACTTCACGCGCTGGTGTCAGCTCGGCGGCCTCTGGACCTTTGTTGCCCTGCATGGCGCATTTGGTCTGATCGGCTTCATGCTGCGGCAGTTCGAAGTTGCTCGTCTGGTTGGCATTCGGCCTTACAACGCCTTGGCCTTCTCAGGTCCGATTGCGGTATTTGTCAGCGTTTTCCTGATGTACCCGTTGGGACAGTCGGGCTGGTTCTTTGCCCCCAGCTTTGGTGTGGCAGCCATTTTCCGATTCATTCTGTTCATTCAAGGGTTCCATAACTTCACGCTGAACCCCTTCCACATGATGGGGGTTGCGGGGAT